>NZ_JANQCE010000058.1:0-233 GCF_042055345.1 Klebsiella sp. C349492 | reverse complement strand
GGTGATGCATTGGGGCTTATTGAAACCAAAGGCCTGGTGGCCTGCATTGAAGCAGCGGATGCGATGTGCAAATCCGCCAACGTCGAGCTGATTAGCTATGAAAACATCGGCTCCGGGCTGGTCACCGCGATGGTGAAAGGCGACGTCGGCGCGGTGAACGCGGCGGTGGACTCCGGCGTTGAAGCGGCGAAACGCATCGGCGAAGTCGTCACCTCTCGCGTCATTGCGCGACC
>NZ_JANQCE010000057.1:0-234 GCF_042055345.1 Klebsiella sp. C349492 | reverse complement strand
TTACCGCCGTGAAAGGGCGGTGTCCTGGGCCTCTAGACGAAGGGGACACTGAAGTCTCAATCGCAAGACGCCTTGCTATTTACTTTTCATCAGACAATCTGTGTGAGCACTACAAAGGCAGGTTCTTCAGGTAAGGAGGTGATCCAACCGCAGGTTCCCCTACGGTTACCTTGTTACGACTTCACCACAGTCATGAATCACAAAGTGGTAAGCGCCCTCCCGAAGGTTAAGCTA
>NZ_JANQCE010000056.1:0-243 GCF_042055345.1 Klebsiella sp. C349492 | reverse complement strand
TTCCCTACTCTCACATGGGGAGACCCCACACTACCATCGGCGCTACGGCGTTTCACTTCTGAGTTCGGCATGGGGTCAGGTGGGACCACCGCGCTGTTGCCGCCAGGCAAATTCTGTTACCAACACGCCACTTCGGCCTGTCAGTTAATCTGTCATCAAGCTGATAATTTCGTCTCTTCGCCAAAACAGCTTCGGCGTTGTAAGGTTAAGCCTCACGGTTCATTAGTATCGGTTAGCTCAACG
>NZ_JANQCE010000055.1:0-245 GCF_042055345.1 Klebsiella sp. C349492 | reverse complement strand
CGTTGAGCTAACCGATACTAATGAACCGTGAGGCTTAACCTTACAACGCCGAAGCTGTTTTGGCGAAGAGACGAAATTATCAGCTTGATGACAGATTAACTGACAGGCCGAAGTGGCGTGTTGGTAAACAGAATTTGCCTGGCGGCAACAGCGCGGTGGTCCCACCTGACCCCATGCCGAACTCAGAAGTGAAACGCCGTAGCGCCGATGGTAGTGTGGGGTCTCCCCATGTGAGAGTAGGGAAC
>NZ_JANQCE010000054.1:0-247 GCF_042055345.1 Klebsiella sp. C349492 | reverse complement strand
CCATTGTGCAATAGTCCCCACTGCTGCCTCCCGTAGGAGTCTGGACCGTGTCTCAGTTCCAGTGTGGCTGGTCATCCTCTCAGACCAGCTAGGGATCGTCGCCTAGGTGAGCCGTTACCTCACCTACAAGCTAATCCCATCTGGGCACATCTGATGGCATGAGGCCCGAAGGTCCCCCACTTTGGTCTTGCGACGTTATGCGGTATTAGCTACCGTTTCCAGTAGTTATCCCCCTCCATCAGGCAGT
>NZ_JANQCE010000053.1:0-249 GCF_042055345.1 Klebsiella sp. C349492 | reverse complement strand
TGATGGAGGGGGATAACTACTGGAAACGGTAGCTAATACCGCATAACGTCGCAAGACCAAAGTGGGGGACCTTCGGGCCTCATGCCATCAGATGTGCCCAGATGGGATTAGCTTGTAGGTGGGGTAACGGCTCACCTAGGCGACGATCCCTAGCTGGTCTGAGAGGATGACCAGCCACACTGGAACTGAGACACGGTCCAGACTCCTACGGGAGGCAGCAGTGGGGAATATTGCACAATGGGCGCAAGC
>NZ_JANQCE010000052.1:0-254 GCF_042055345.1 Klebsiella sp. C349492 | reverse complement strand
AACTTCGTAATAAATTACGTATGTTCACTCACTGAGACTTGGTATTCATTTTTCGTCCGAGGACGTTAAGAATCCATGTCACTTTGAGTGCCCACACAGATTGTCTGATAAATTGTTAAAGAGCAGTTGCGACGCGCTTTAGCGCTCTGTCGCGAGGTCCCGTATATTACGTTTTCCTCATTCAGAGTCAAGCGTTTATTTTGCTTTTCTCCGTCGGCTTTCGCGGCTGATATTCAGCGCTGAAGCCTGCTGAC
>NZ_JANQCE010000051.1:0-255 GCF_042055345.1 Klebsiella sp. C349492 | reverse complement strand
CCCCCCCCCCCCCCCCCCCCCCCCCCCCCCCCCCCCCCCCCCCCCCCCCCCCCCCCCCCCCCCCCCCCCCCCCCCCCCCCCCCCCCCCCCCCCCCCCCCCCCCCCCCCCCCCCCCCCCCCCCCCCCCCCCCCCCCCCCCCCCCCCCCCCCCCCCCCCCCCCCCCCCCCCCCCCCCCCCCCCCCCCCCCCCCCCCCCCCCCCCCCCCCCCCCCCCCCCCCCCCCCCCCCCCCCCCCCCCCCCCCCCCCCCCCCCCC
>NZ_JANQCE010000050.1:0-255 GCF_042055345.1 Klebsiella sp. C349492 | reverse complement strand
GGTGGTGTCGTCCTGCTGTCCGGCAAAAATTTCCAGCCGGTGCAAAAGCGTGTCGATATAGTCCTGGCGTGGATCGGCAAACATGTACGCAATCGCCGGCGCATAAGACAGCTCACCTACAGGCTCCCTCCAGTCCATACTCCACACTGATCCATCAGGATTGTAAGCCAGCGCGCGCAGGGTGTCGGCCATATGCCATAGCGCTGCCGAGGGTACCGGCTTGCCAGCCAGCAGGAAGGTTCGCAGCATCCATTC
>NZ_JANQCE010000049.1:0-255 GCF_042055345.1 Klebsiella sp. C349492 | reverse complement strand
TGCTCATTGAGCTGGTCGGCAAGGAAACGGCCAGGATAATAGAAAAACATTTTGGCAGCGAGCCGGTTTATGTTCCACGCTGTGATAGCGCTCTGCGTGAGTGGCGTAATCGCCAGTTCATCAAGGAACATAATGACATGGTGGCCGCTGGTGAAAGCTCCCGCTTTGCGCGCATCAAGCTGTGCCCGAAGTACGGGGTTACTGACCGGTGGGCTCAAAAGCTGTTAGCTGAGCGCCAGGTATCGTCACAACAGT
>NZ_JANQCE010000005.1:0-445516 GCF_042055345.1 Klebsiella sp. C349492 | reverse complement strand
GCGGCAACAGCGCGGTGGTCCCACCTGACCCCATGCCGAACTCAGAAGTGAAACGCCGTAGCGCCGATGGTAGTGTGGGGTCTCCCCATGTGAGAGTAGGGAACTGCCAGGCATCAAATTAGCAGTATGGCACTGACTTTCGAGGTAGTTTGCTATTCGAAAGAGTAGCAGAACAAAAGAAAATGCTTTTGAACGTTGCGAAGCAACGGCCCGAAAAGTTATTGCCCGGTACCAAATTAAGTGTGCTGATATGGCTCAGTTGGTAGAGCGCACCCTTGGTAAGGGTGAGGTCCCCAGTTCGACTCTGGGTATCAGCACCAGTTTTTAAGTTAGAACACAGTATTTTAAAGAATTTGCCTGGCGACGATAGCGCGGTGGTCCCACCTGACCCCATGCCGAACTCAGAAGTGAAACGCCGTAGCGCCGATGGTAGTGTGGGGTCTCCCCATGTGAGAGTAGGGAATTGCCAGGCATCAAATAAAGCAGAAGGCCCAGTCGAAAGACTGGGCCTTTTTGCTTGCCTGCTATAAACGGCTGCATCTCTGTGCTCGTAGAGCGGCCTTTATAACCTGCAGTCTACTAAAAAAGGCCCGGTCTCTCGACCAGGCCCTTTCTTTATATCCGTTCTCTCATTGGGGAATGAACCCTGTCCACCGGGAAGGCAAGGGTTAACGGGTCAGCGCTACAATCCCCAGAGTTAATCCCGCTACCGCCGCCGCGCCGCCGGCAATTGCTCCAGCCGTTTCCCAGTTATCCTGAGTCGTGCCTTTCATGCAGGTATTGGTATGAACTAACCTGCCTTCAGAATCGTATACCGGCACGCAGGGAGAGTCATGTGCGCAGCCGGCGAGTAAAGTCGCCAGCAGCGTCACTAAAATAAATTTCTTCATAATATTACCTCTGAATAGTCCGTTTTTCTGCATCGGATGAGATACACGACGGAATAGCTTATTTTAGCATCGCGAATACAGAGGCCGGATAGAGGAAATCATCTCAATTTATGAGCTACGTAAATATCATGGAGATAAGCGAAGGATTGCGTAGAAAATATGCAGAATAAAATGATGAAATAAAGCCAGGGACTGCTGATTTTATAATTATTGAATATAACGGATGGCATCCAACTCATTGATTCGCAGAGCACAGGATAAAAAAAGCGCCGGGGTGGCGCCTTTGATGGGATAAGCACTCCTCGCGCCGGGTAAAGCGGCCCCTTACAGCCACGAAGAACACCTCTACGAAGAGGATTGCCGGCAGCGTAGCGGTTAACATTCCGTCCATTAGGCCGGTGTCCACCGCATTTTTCGCCCCTGGTCCTGGCCTGTGGCTAATAATTAAAAGCAGCACCCCGAGAATAAAAGCCAATGATGTCATGAGGATCGGAGGCAGGCGCATACGCGATATCTCGAGCGTCGGCTCGATAATTCTTTTACCTTCTTTACCCATAAGTTCTTTAGCAGACCCGTCGATCGGAATGGTATTTTTTGCCGATAAGCTAATCGCGGTTAATAAGCCGACCTGGAAATCAACATCATTATTTAGCCCGAGAAACGATGCTGCCGGCAACGCTCCAGGAATCCCTAAGAATGACCAAGGTTACAGAGAGCGGGAGATACCCTCTTTCATAGCGCGCAGGCGCCTGGCTTCCGGAGAGCCGTTCCTGAGACGACATTCCAGTCCAGTCATAGCCAGTTCCGTTCGGCAGCCTGCCTCCATCAGGAGCATTGTATCCCCGGAACTTTTTACCCGGCGCGATGTGACGAACGAAGAGAGTGGCGCCATTTCACCGCTGGCGCTGCGCGCATACATATTGTTGATATTATCCGGCAGCGTACGGAAATACGCGCCAGCTGCTCCGGATGCAGCCGGGCAGTTGATTACGCGCCTGGGTTAGCGCGCTGTGGCCGAGGTTGCCCTGATCGATAAGGTCAAAGTCAAAACCCGCTGCGCTACCGAGTTCGACAATGGCCGGCAGATTGCACGGTAAGACCATAGCGTCCTTCTTGCTGAAGGCGCCGGTAGCCACGTTGTATAATCGCCTTAACGCCGTTCTCTGCGTCGCTGCGTTCCTGCCACGGCATGAGGCTGCGTAAGGCCATGAGCACCATCGCAGTGCCAACGAGGGCTGTCGTGGAAGGCTCTCTTCAACCATCACGCGCACGACGTTTTCCACCGCTACTGTCGATGCTCTGCGTACAGAATCGTCGGACGGCGAGTTAACTCAGATGAGAAGTCAGCTGTCTGCTGCAGGGAGGGAGTAAACGCGAGGCAGTAAAAAGGCGCTTCCCCATGCCGAAGAGCGCCTTTTATTCAAGCAATTAACTGACTAGTATCAGTTCATGCCGTATTTTTTCAATTTTTTACGCAGTGTACCGCGGTTGATGCCCATCATCAGGGCAGCACGGGTCTGGTTACCGCGGGTGTATTGCATCACCATGTCCAACAGGGGCTGTTCTACTTCAGCCAGTACCAGCTCATACAGGTCACTAACGTCTTGACCGTTCAGTTGAGCAAAATAGTTCTTCAGTGCCTGTTTAACCGAGTCACGCAGGGGTTTTTGAGTTACCTGATCCTGAGAGTTAACGGTAGAAACGGTCAGTACGTCAGAATTTACGCGTTGTTCGAACATAGTTCTGTCAGCTCTTTATTTCTGTTTACGCAAAATTTTCGAAGTATGCCTCCAACGCCTCCAGCTGATCGCTGGCATCCTCTATGGCGTTGAATGTGCGCCGAAACTGGTCATTTGGAGCGTGCTCCTGGAGATACCAGGAAACGTGTTTACGCGCAATTCGGTACCCTTTTGCCTGACCGTAAAAGTCATGCAATTCCCGAACGTGAGCGCAAAGCAAGCGCTTAACCTCTGCCAACGGCAGGGGGGGCAGCAGCTCTCCAGTGTCCAGATAATGCTGGATTTCCCGAAAGATCCAGGGTCTTCCCTGAGCTGCGCGGCCTATCATAAGGGCATCAGCCCCCGTATAGTCGAGCACAGCTCTGGCTTTAAGCGGGTCAGTAATGTCACCATTCGCGATAATCGGAATGGAAACTTTCTGCTTAACTGCCCGAATACTGTCGTATTCAGCGTCTCCGTTAAACAAACAGGCGCGCGTGCGTCCGTGAATAGTCAGAGCCTGAATGCCACACTCTTCAGCCAGTTGGGCAATTTCTACACAGTTACGGTGTTCCGGCTCCCAACCGGTGCGAATCTTGAGCGTCACGGGAACGTCCACTGCCTTGACGACCGCCGTCAGGATTAACTTCACCTGCTCGGGATGCTGCAAGAGGGCTGAACCTGCGAGCTTGCGATTCACCTTTTTCGCCGGGCACCCCATATTAATATCAATAATTTGGGCGCCGCTTTCCACGTTAATACGGGCGGCTGCGGCCATCTCTTCCGGTACGCTACCGGCGATTTGCACGGTACGAATACCGGGCTCATCAACGTGCACCATCCGTAAACGGGACTTGTCGCTCTCCCAAACCTGCGGGTTGGAGGACATCATCTCGGAAACGGTTAAACCTGCTCCCATCTCATAGCACAGCGTCCTGAATGGTCTGTCAGTAATGCCAGCCATAGGTGCTGCGATCAGGCGATTTCTAAGCTGGTAGTGTCCGATGCGCATGAGTTAAGAAATGACCATACTGTGACTGCAAGGCGGCGTATATTACGCATTTTTTGCACGAGATGAAAGGCCAAACTTTGAGCAATCCCCTGTCACAGATCAATGAATCCAGGGGTAACGAAAATGACATGAATAAATTACTATATTAATCATTGTGTTAATGATGAGTGGGTAATTTGTGTCCATTTATAAAATCGTAAAACTTCTCTATTTTTCTTAGAAAAAGGGGGGCATTAACGGCATAAAACGCTGTTTTTGTAGCCAAAAAAGCGCTTCGTAGTGCGATCTGGCTCTCATTTCTTGACGTCATTTGGCGGTTACTGGAAACAAAAATGCGGCCCGCAGGCCGCATTGGCGCTTACTTCCGCTGGCCGGTAATGCGGCACCACTCTTCTTTTTCTACCACCGGGTCGAGATTAAAACGATCGGCGTAGGCTTCGCAGACGCCGTCAGCCTGGCTGGCAAGGATGCCGGAGAGGCCCAGCAGGCCGCCTGCAACGGGCAGCACGCTGATTAACGGAGCCAGCTCGCGTAACGGGCCGGCCAGAATGTTGGCGACCACGACGTCGGCGCTGAGAGCTTCTGGCTGATCCTGGGGTAAATAGAGTTCCAGACGCTCTGAGACGCCATTGCGTTCGGCGTTATCGCGGCTGGCCTGAATCGCCTGCGGGTCGATATCGATACCGATAGCCTTCGCCGCACCGAGCTTCAGGGCGGCAATCGCCAGGATCCCGGAACCACAGCCGAAATCAATAATCGTTTTACCCGCCAGATCCAGCCCATCCAGCCACTGCAGGCACAGGGAGGTCGTCGGGTGCGTACCGGTACCGAAGGCGAGGCCCGGATCGAGCATCACGTTAACCGCGTTGGCATCCGGTACTTCACGCCAGCTTGGGCAAATCCACAGCCGCTCGCCGAAGCGCATCGGGTGGAAGTTATCCATCCATTCGCGCTCCCAGTCTTTGTCTTCCAGCTGCTCGATTTTATGCGCGAAGCCGACGCCCAGAAGAGGATGCTGCTCAAGGATGGCAACGACTTCGTCCATATCGCTCTCTGCGTCGAACAGGCCGATAACGTCGGTGTCTCCCCACAGGCGGGTTTCCCCCGGCAGCGGTTCGAATACCGGCGTATCGTGGGTATCCTGGAAGGTGATAGAGACGGCACCGGCCTCCATCAGCGCATCGCTTAAATCTTCAGCGTGTGCGCCGGTCGTGTTCAGTTTCAGTTGGATCCATGGCATGGCAAAACTCTTTATTTATCAGTAGTCATAATAGGGGCTGGAGGGACGGGCTGACCGAAACGGTTGCCAATCACAAAAGCCAGCAAGCTTAACAGCAGCGAGGGCACAATCGGATGAAAGCCCAGGTACTGGATATTGAATGTCGCCAGCACGGCGTAGAGCACGCCGCCAACGATCATCGCGCTCAGGGCACCGGTCGCGTTAGCGCGCTCCCAGTACAGGCCCATAACCAGCGGCCATAAGAACACCGCTTCCAGGCCGCCGAAGGCCAGCAGGTTGAGCCAGATGATCATTTCAGGCGGCCGCCAGGCTGCCAGCATCATCAGGATCCCGATAACCAGGGTGGTGGCGGTGGAGATCCTTTTCAGCTTTTGCTCATTATGCCTTTTGGCAGGGCGAGCGCTGAGCCAAAGATCTTTAACGATCGTAGCCGATGCCTGTAATAAATGGGCGTTAACGTTCGACATGATCGCCGCCATTGGCGCCGCTAAAAACAGGCCTGCGGCCCACGGCGGCAGCACCTGGACCATCAGGGTTGGGATCACCCGATCGGGAACGGTGAGATGCGGCAGCACCGCGCGGCCCAGAGCGCCCGCGAGGTGCATGCCAAACATCAGCAGAGCGATGACCACGGTACCGATGATGATCCCGCGGTGAACGGCTTTGCTGTCTTTATAGGAAATGCAGCGTACGGCGGTATGCGGCAGGCCGATCACGCCGAAGCAGACCAGCACCCAAAATGAGGTCATAAAGGTCGGGGTAAGGATGCCGTCGACGCCGTGCGGCGATACCAGCTGCGGATCGATCTTTTGTAAGGTATCAACGGCGTGATGCAGACCGCCCGCAGCGTGAACAACCCCAACCAGCAGCACGATAGTGCCAATCAGCATCACCAGGCCCTGCATGGTGTCATTGAGCACGCTGGCGCGAAAGCCGCCGAACGCGGTGTACAGGGCGATAGTGATGCCGAAGATCAGCAGGCCGTGTTCATATTTAATCCCAGCCGCGGTCTCCAGCAGGCGCGCGCCGCCGATAAACTGCACGGCGATCGCTCCGACGAAGGCAACCAGCAGGCTTATGCTGGCGATCCAGACGACGGCGCGGCTTTGGTAGCGAGCCTGCAGCATGTCGTTGAGGGTGATGGCGTTGTAGCGTCGCGCCAGAATGGCGAACTTCTTGCCGAGGATCCCCAGCGAAAGCCAGATCGTCGGCACCTGGATCATCGCCAGCAGCACCCAGCCGAGCCCGTACTTATAGGCGGCCCCAGGCCCGCCGATAAATGAACTGGCGCTGATATAGGTTGCGGTGAGGGTCATGGCCAGCACGAAGCCGCCCATAGAACGGCTGCCGAGGAAATATTCGCTGAGAAAACTGCCGCTGCTGCGTTTGCGCATGGCGTAAAGCGACAGGCCGAAGACCACGAACAGATAGGCAATCAGGATAACGATGATTTCAAGCTGCATCGCTATCCTCCAGCGGAATGTCGCGGAATACAAAACGCACCATCGCCCAGCACAGCAGGATAAATACCAGCGGCACCAGCAGGCAGGCCATTTCGAACCAGTGCGGCAGCCCGGTGATGCCGATTGCGCTGTCCGGGAGATAGGCCGCAGCCAGCCAGGCGGCAAGATAGAGAAGGGTCAGCCACAGCGCCCAGCGCGCTTCTTTGTGGGCCTGAACAAAACGATTGTCCATTTTTTAGTCCCAGGAGGATGAAGAAAGCGGGGATTGTACCGCATGGCAAAGATGAGGGGAGAGAAAAAGAAAAAAGGCCGGATTATCCGGCCTTTTGCAGCGATACAGGATTATTTTTCCTGCATACCGAGCTTTTTCTCCAGATAGTGGATATTGGTACCACCATGCTGGAAGTGCTCGTCGTTCATGATGCGAATCTGCAGATCGACGTTAGTTTTGATGCCGTCGATGATCAGCTCCTGCAGCGCATTTTTCATGCGTGAAATCGCCACATCACGGTTTTCGCCGTAGCAGATAAGCTTGCCGATCATTGAGTCATAGTACGGCGGCACGGTATAGCCGGCGTAGATATGAGACTCCCAGCGAACGCCGAAACCGCCCGGCGCGTGGAAGCGGGTAATTTTACCCGGGCTCGGCAGGAAGGTATTCGGGTCTTCGGCGTTAATACGGCATTCAACCGCATGGCCACGGACCTGAACTTCTTCCTGCTTGATAGACAGCGGTTGGCCTGCGGCAATGCGCAGCTGCTCTTTAATCAGATCCACGCCGGTGATCATTTCTGTTACCGGGTGTTCAACCTGAATACGGGTGTTCATTTCGATGAAGTAGAACTCGCCGTTTTCGAACAGGAACTCGAAGGTACCCGCCCCGCGATAGCCGATATCAACGCAGGCCTTGGAGCAGCGCTCGCCGATGTAGCGACGCAGTTCCGGAGTAATGCCCGGCGCCGGCGCTTCTTCGACAACTTTCTGGTGACGGCGCTGCATGGAGCAGTCGCGCTCGGCCAGATAGATAGCGTTACCCTGGCCGTCAGCCAGTACCTGGATCTCGATATGACGAGGATTTTCCAGGTATTTTTCCATATACACCATGTCGTTGCTGAAAGCGGCTTTTGCTTCAGCTTTGGTCATGGAGATGGACTGCGCCAGCTCGGCGTCGCTGCGCACAACGCGCATGCCGCGGCCGCCGCCGCCGCCGGAGGCTTTGATGATAACCGGGTAGCCGATGCGTTTCGCATGGGCGCGGTTAGCGTCCATGTCGTCGCCCAGCGGGCCATCGGAGCCAGGAACGGTCGGCACGCCGGCTTTCTTCATGGCGGTAATCGCCGACACTTTGTCGCCCATCAGACGAATAGTGTCGGCCTTCGGGCCGATAAAGATAAAGCCGGAACGTTCAACCTGCTCAGCAAAGTTGGCGTTTTCGGAGAGGAAGCCGTAGCCTGGGTGAATCGCTACCGCGCCGGTGATTTCAGCCGCGCTGATGATCGCCGGAATATTCAGGTAGCTTTTAATGGACGGAGCCGGGCCGATACAGACCGTCTCATCCGCTAACAATACGTGCTTTAAATCGCGATCCGCAGTGGAGTGCACAGCAACGGTCTTGATGCCCAGTTCTTTACAGGCACGCAGGATACGCAGTGCAATCTCGCCACGGTTGGCGATAACAATTTTATCCAGCATGTTCGCCTCGTTACTCGATGACTACCAGCGGCTCGTCAAATTCTACCGGTTGGCCGCTTTCGATCAGAATGGCTTTCACCACGCCAGCTTTGTCGGCTTCGATCTGGTTCATCATTTTCATTGCTTCGACGATGCACAGAGTGTCGCCCACGTTGACTTTCTGGCCGATTTCCACAAACGCTTTAGCGTCCGGGCTCGGGGTGCGGTAGAAAGTACCGACCATCGGGGAACGTACGATGTGACCACTGATTTCCGCTTTCGCCGGAGCTTCTGCCTGCGCGGCTGCCGGTGCTGCGGCAACAGGTGCCTGTGCCTGCATCATCGGAGCGGCATAAGCCTGCTGCATCACTGGATAGCCGGTGTTCGGAGCTGAGCGGCTGATGCGCACAGACTCTTCACCTTCAGAAATTTCCAGTTCGTTGATGCCAGACTCTTCGACCAGCTCGATCAGTTTTTTAATCTTACGAATATCCATGAGTGGGTTCCGTACTCTTTGTTTAGTGTGATTGTGACAGGCGTTTTACCGCCGTCTGTAAAGCGTATGAATAACCGTCCGCCCCGAATCCACAGATAACGCCTGCGGCGATATCCGACAGATAAGAGTGATGACGGAATGGTTCGCGGGCATGTACGTTGCTCAGGTGGATCTCGATAAACGGGATGCTCACCGCAAGTAGCGCGTCGCGGATTGCCACGCTGGTGTGCGTAAACGCGGCCGGATTAATCAGGATATAGTCTACAGCGTCTTTAGCCTGATGAATTCGGTCGATTAACGCGTACTCCGCGTTTGATTGCAGGTGATCCAGCGCCACGTTCAGAGCCGCAGCTTCTGATTCCAGACGGTTAACAATCTCAGAAAGCTTAAGGGTGCCATACTTCTCAGGCTCGCGTGTACCAAGCATGTTAAGGTTGGGTCCGTTCAAAAGCAAAATGCGAAACTTGTCAGCCATTGTGCGGCTATCTCCTGCCATTCTCGGGTAAAAAACAAAATATACCTTCGAAACGCGCTTGTCACCTTTTCAGGGTGTTAAAACCCCTCCAGGAAAACCAAAGTCGCACATTATAACGATTTCGTAGCATTTGGCAGCTAAATACTGGTCTTATCAGGGAAGATTATCAACCGCTATCGTTAAAAGAGTCGCGGCTGATAAAAGATCTGCGGGAAACTGCACATATCCGGGGCTTAGCGCCACCACTGGCGGAACTTCTTGTAACGCCATGCCAAAAGCACAACCGCCAGTCCGGCATATATCAACGGCTGTGGGGATAATATCTTCACGGACCATAGATAGTGGATGGGCGCAAGGATCGCCACCAGATAGACGAAGTTATGCAACGTTTGCCAGCGTCGGCCTAATTTTCGCTGCAGCGCCTGAGTTGACGTTACCGCCAGCGCCAGCAGGGTAAGCCAGCTGATAAACCCCAGCGTCAGATATGGCCGGCTAACCAGCTCAGAACCCAGCAGCGCCAGATTGTTAATCCCTAGCTCCAGCAGCGTGTAGCTGGTCAGGTGCAGCGTCGCCCAGGCAAAACACCATAATCCCAACAGGCGACGGGTACGAATCAGCAGCGGCTGTTTAGCGTAGCGCGCCAGCGGTGAGACAAGCAAGGTTGCCAGCAGAAATTTAAGAGCCATCCTACCGGTAAAGTGTTGGATATCCTTTGCCGGATCGGCGCTGAAATACCCCTGCTGTGCAGCCCAGAATAGCCAGATAAAGGGGAGAAGCCCGGCCAGATGAAGGATGACCTTCAGCCAGGTAATCTGTTTTATGCTCAGACGCACTAGTAGTTCTCCCGCAAATTCAGGCCCCGGTAGAGCGATGCCACCTCATCAGCATAGCCGTTGAACAGCAGCGTCGGCTGGCGCTTAACGTCCAGCACGCCTCCTGAACCGATAAAACGTTCCGTTGCCTGCGACCAGCGCGGATGATCGACGTGCGGATTGACGTTGGCGTAAAAGCCATACTCATTCGGCCCCGCCAGATTCCAGGTGGTCGGCGGCCGCTCGCGGGTGAGTTCGATACTGACAATCGACTTAATCCCTTTGAAGCCATACTTCCACGGGACCGTCAGCCGCACCGGCGCGCCGTTCTGCGGCGGCAGCGCCTTACCGTAGACGCCCACGCTCAGCAGGGTGAGGGGATGCATCGCCTCATCCAGACGCAGGCCTTCGACATAAGGATAGGCCAGGCCGCCGCCGATAAAGCGATCCTTCTGCCCCGGCATCTGGTCAGGAGCATAGATGGTTTTAAACGCCACGTAGCGGGCGCTGCTGGTGGGCTCAACCAGTGCCAGCAGCTTATGCAGCGGGAAGCCCACCCACGGCACCACCATCGACCAGGCTTCGACGCAGCGCATCCGGTAAATGCGCTCTTCGAGCGGAAAACGGGTGGTCAGATCGTGATGATCGAGCGTCAGCGGTTTGGCAACTTCTCCGCCGATGGTCAGCGTCCACGGATCGGTTCGCAGGCTGCCCGCGTTGGCCGCCGGATCGGCTTTATCCAGACCAAATTCATAGAAGTTGTTGTAGCCGGATACCTTATCCTCCGGCGTGAGCGTCAGCGCGTTTTGCCATTCGGCGGGTTTGTTGAACGTCAGCGCTTTGCCCGCCGGCGCGGGAGAGCGGTCGTGACCTTTGAACCAATCGAGAAGATCGGCTTTTGCCGTGGGGGAAAGAGAAAGGGCCGTAGCGGTAATCCCCAGGGTTTTCAGAACCTGACGACGCTGCAGCATAAACACGGATTCTGCCGTGACGTCGGCTTCCGTTAGCTTTTTGTGTTTCATGACATCCTCCGGCATGCTTTTTCCTAAGCATGACGGAGGCGGAGAGTTATCGCGAATATGTCACGAAAAATTGCATATTAGGCGATTTTCACCAGCGTCCGGCCCTGGATTTGGTTAGCCATAATCTTATCGGCAAAGGCCGGCGCTTCGGCGAGCGTAATTTCCGTGGCGCTTTGCGTGTAGAAGGATTCAGGCAGATCGCGAACCAGCCGCTGCCAGGCTTCAGCCCGCCGAGCGGGTGGGGTCATTACCGAATCAACGCCCTGCAGACGGACGTTACGTAGAATAAACGGCATCACCGTCGTCGGCAGAGCAAAGCCGCCGGCCAGGCCGCAGGCGGCCACGCAGCCGCCGTAGTTCATCTGCGCCAGCACTTTCGCCAGCACCTTATCGCCGACGGTATCGACCGCGCCGGCCCACAGCTGTTTCTCCAGCGGACGGGTTTCGGCAAACTCCTCGCGCCCAACGATACGCTGCGCCCCCAAAGCTTTCAGGTAGTCATGGGTGCTTTCGCGACCAGAAACGGCGACAACCTGGTAACCCAGGTGATGCAGCAGGGCGACCGCGGTGCTGCCGACGCCGCCGCTGGCGCCGGTGACGACAACCTCGCCGTCCTGTGGACGAATGCCGGCATCTTCCAGCGCCATGACGCACAGCATGGCGGTGAAACCGGCGGTGCCGATAGCCATCGCTTTTCGGCTGTCCAGCCCTTCAGGCATCGCAACCAGCCAGTCGCCTTTCACGCGCGCCTGCTCGGCCAGGCCGCCCCAATGATTTTCGCCAACGCCCCAGCCGGTGAGAAGCACCTGCTGGCCTGCGTGGAAACGCGGATCTTCGCTGGTATGGACGATACCGGCAAAATCGATGCCAGGAATCATCGGAAAGTTGCGGATGATTTTTCCGCTGCCGGTGATAGCCAGCGCATCTTTATAGTTGAGGCTGGACCACTGGATATCGACGGTGACATCGCCCTGCGGTAGCCGGCTGGCGTCGATGGTTTGCACCGAAGAGATTGTTTTGCCATCCTGCTGTTCTAATATTAAAGCCTGCATATGCGGGTCCTTCTTATTGGTACAAAGATTGGAAAAATTTTTCTGCAGACTATACTCGCTATCGGCATTATTACGCCGATACAGCGCAATAAATTGCCAGATACGTCAGCTTTGATAGTATGCCTCGCACTTTAGAAAGTTAGTGCTTACTTTGGGAAAAGCGCCAGTACCGGAGCCCGAATATCTATCGGGCAGTCATTCACACGCGGAGTTAACACAGGGATGCGATTAACGACGAAATTCTCAGCATTTTTCACGCTGCTAACCAGCCTGACTATCTTTGTCACGCTTATCGGCGCGTCGCTGAGTTTTTATAACGGTATTCAGCAAAAAATGGAGAACCGCGTCCAGGCCGTGGCGACCGTGCTGGATAACCGCCTGATCTCTTCATCCTTTGCCCGGCTCGAACCGCAGATGGATGAGCTGATGACGCCGGTAGATGTTGTGCAGGTTGATTTTCTGCTTAACGGCAAATCGGTGTACAGCCACTCGCGTAGCGACAGCTACCGTCCGCTGGGCAGCAATAACCAGTTTCGGGAAATCACGGTCCCGTCGCTAAAACACCCCGGCATGACGCTTCATCTGGTCTATCTGGACCCAATGGTCAACTACTTCCGCTCGCTGCACATAACCGCACCGCTTTCCGTTGCCATTGGCTTTATGGTGCTGATGATCTTTTTTTCCGTTCGCTGGATCCGCCGTCAGCTGTCAGGGCAGGAGCTGCTGGAGCTGCGGGCGACAAGGATCCTTAACGGCGAGCGCGGGCCTCAGGTGCGGGGATCGGTGCACGAGTGGCCGGTGAGCACCAGCAGCGCGCTGGATATGCTGCTATCAGAACTGCAGTTTGCCAGCGATCAGCGAAGCCGTATGGATACGCTTATTCGCTCCTATGCCGCTCAGGACACCAAAACCGGGCTCAATAACCGTCTGTTTTTCGATAACCAGCTCGCCACGCTGCTGGAAGATCAGGAAAAAGTCGGCTCATACGGCATTGTGATGATGATCCGCCTGCCGGAGTTCGATTTGCTGCGCGATAACTGGGGCCGCGCCGCAGCGGAGGAACATTACTTCACGCTTATCAACCTGCTTTCTACTTTTATTATGCGTTATCCCGGGGCGCTGCTGGCGCGCTATCACCGCAGCGATTTTGCCGTCCTGCTGCCGCACCGCACCCTGAAGGAGGCGGACAGCATCGCCGGGCTGCTGCTGAAGGCTATGGACGCGCTGCCGCCCACGCGCATCCTTGACCGCGATGACATGATGCATATCGGTATTTGCGCCTTCCGCAGCGGGCAGACGACGGCTCAGGTGATGGAGCGCGCGGAAGCCGCAACGCGCAACGCGGTCCTGCAGGGGAGCAATAGCTGGGCGGTTTATGACGATTCGCTGCCGGAGAAAGGGCGCGGCAACGTGCGCTGGCGTACCCTGATTGAACAGATGCTAAGCCGCGGCGGGCCGCGGTTATATCAGAAACCGGCGGTGAATCGCGACGGTCGCGTCCATCACCGTGAGCTGATGTCCCGCCTGTACGACGGCACGGAAGAGGTGATTGCGGCGGAATATATGCCGATGGTGCAGCAGTTTGGCCTGGCGGAAGAGTATGACCGCCTGCAGATCACGCGGCTGCTGCCGTTTTTAGGCTTCTGGCCGGACGAAAACCTCGCTTTACAGGTGACGGTGGAATCGCTGATCCGTCCTCGATTCCAGCGCTGGCTGCGCGATACTTTGATGCAATGTGAAAAATCGCAACGTCAGCGCATTATTTTTGAACTTGCAGAGGCAGATGTTTGTCAATATATCGGCCGCCTGCAGCCGGTTATGCGGCTGGTTAACGCTTTAGGTATACGAGTCGCCGTTGTTCAGGCCGGATTGACGCTGGTTGGAACCAGCTGGATCAAGCAGTTGGACGTCGAAGTTATCAAGCTACACCCGGGACTGTCGCGTAATATTGAAAAACGCAGTGAGAACCAGCTGCTGGTTCAGAGTCTGGTAGAGGCCTGCAAGGGTATGCCGGTCCAGGTTTTTGCAACCGGAGTACGCAGTCGTAGCGAGTGGCAGGTCCTGTCTCAATGCGGTGTTACCGGTGGCCAGGGGGAATTTTTTGCCGCCTCACAGCCACTTGACACAAATGTGAAAAAATATTCGCAAAGATACTCGGTTTGATCTGCCGTTTGGCGTTATTTCACGTAGAATAACGCGCGCCATAGTGAAGGGGGTGTGCTTGTCTACCTGCCGGATTATCGCAATGTAAATGCCAGTAAATGACCTTTGACAGGTTGCAAATTGAAGCGTGGAGCGCTGCTGAAGATTTCAGCACCGAACGGAGGCGGAAAATTTGTAACGAAGGAAATGAACTGCACTAATTTTCACCGTAGCAGATGATTCTTGCGCCTTGTCGCTGCTGCGTGTGGTTGGTAAAGTAAGCGGATTTTGTTTTCCGCCCCAGCTTTCAGGATTATCCCTTAGTATGTTAAAAAAATTTCGTGGCATGTTTTCCAATGACCTGTCCATTGACCTGGGTACCGCGAATACCCTTATCTATGTAAAAGGACAAGGCATCGTATTGAATGAGCCTTCCGTTGTGGCCATTCGTCAGGATCGTGCTGGATCGCCGAAAAGCGTCGCCGCTGTCGGTCATGAAGCGAAGCAGATGCTCGGGCGTACACCGGGCAACATCGCGGCGATTCGCCCGATGAAAGACGGCGTTATCGCCGACTTCTTTGTTACCGAAAAAATGCTGCAACACTTCATCAAACAGGTGCATAGCAACAGCTTCATGCGTCCGAGCCCGCGCGTTCTGGTATGTGTGCCGGTCGGGGCGACCCAGGTTGAACGCCGTGCAATCCGCGAATCCGCTCAGGGCGCTGGCGCCCGTGAAGTCTTCCTGATCGAAGAGCCGATGGCGGCTGCGATCGGCGCAGGCCTGCCGGTTTCTGAAGCAACCGGGTCGATGGTTGTGGATATTGGTGGCGGTACCACGGAAGTGGCGGTTATCTCCCTGAACGGCGTGGTTTACTCCTCTTCCGTACGTATCGGCGGTGACCGTTTCGATGAAGCCGTGATTAATTATGTGCGTCGTAACTACGGCTCCCTGATCGGTGAAGCGACCGCAGAACGTATCAAGCATGAAATCGGCTCCGCTTATCCGGGCGATGAAGTGCGTGAAATCGAAGTGCGCGGTCGTAACCTGGCTGAAGGCGTTCCACGCGGCTTCACCCTGAACTCGAATGAAATTCTCGAAGCGCTGCAGGAACCGCTGACCGGCATCGTTAGCGCGGTGATGGTGGCTCTTGAGCAGTGCCCGCCAGAGCTGGCTTCTGATATCTCCGAGCGCGGTATGGTCCTGACCGGCGGCGGCGCGCTGCTGCGTAACCTCGACCGCCTGCTGATGGAAGAGACAGGGATCCCTGTCGTAGTTGCAGAAGATCCACTGACTTGCGTCGCGCGTGGCGGCGGTAAAGCGCTGGAAATGATCGATATGCACGGCGGCGACTTGTTTAGCGAAGAGTAGTCAGCCGAAGGTCTGGGGCGGCTCAAGGGCTGCCCCCGGTCTTAACTGACACGAGAATACGCATAGCCTATGAAGCCAATTTTTAGCCGTGGCCCGTCGCTACAGATTCGCCTTATTCTGGCGGTTTTGGTGGCGCTTGGCGTGATTATCGCCGACAGCCGCCTGGGTACGTTCAGCCAAATTCGAACGTACATGGATACAGCCGTCAGTCCTTTCTACTTTATTTCTAATGGTCCTCGGGAATTGCTGGATAGCGTATCGCAAACGCTGGCCACCCGCGATCAGCTCGAACTGGAAAACCGCGCGCTGCGTCAGGAACTGTTGCTGAAGAACAGCGACCTGCTGATGCTGGGCCAGTACAAGCAGGAGAACGCGCGTCTGCGTGAACTGCTGGGCTCCCCGCTGCGCCAGGATGAGCAAAAGATGGTGACCCAGGTCATCTCAACGGTTAACGATCCTTACAGCGATCAGGTGGTTATCGATAAAGGCAGCATCAGCGGCGTTTATGAAGGCCAGCCGGTTATCAGCGATAAGGGCGTTGTCGGCCAGGTTGTTGCCGTCGCGAAAATGACCAGCCGCGTGCTGCTTATCTGTGACGCCACCCATGCGCTGCCGATTCAGGTGCTGCGCAACGATATCCGCGTGATTGCCGCCGGTAATGGCTGTACGGACGATCTGCAGCTGGAGCATCTGCCGGCGAATACCGATATTCGCGTCGGCGACGTGCTGGTGACTTCAGGTCTTGGCGGCCGTTTCCCGGAAGGGTATCCGGTGGGCGTAGTCTCTTCCGTCAAGCTGGATACGCAGCGGGCGTATACCGTTATTCAGGCTCGCCCGACCGCAGGCCTGCAGCGTTTGCGCTATCTGCTGCTGCTGTGGGGGGCCGATCGTAACGGCTCCAACCCGATGACCCCGGAAGAGGTTCATCGGGTAGCGAATGAACGTCTGATGCAGATGATGCCGCAGGTTCTGCCTGCGCCGGATTCCGTCGGGCCACAAATGCCGGCTCCAGCTACCGGCCTGACGCCACCCGCGAAACCTCTGCCTGCAGGGGGGCAATAGTGGCAAGCTACCGTAGCCAGGGACGCTGGGTTATCTGGCTCTCGTTTCTTATTGCACTATTGCTACAGATCATGCCCTGGCCGGCGGACATCAGCGTCTTCCGGCCAAACTGGGTATTACTTATCCTGCTGTACTGGATCCTCGCGTTACCGCATCGGGTGAACGTCGGCACGGGCTTCGTGATGGGCGCTATCCTCGATCTCATCAGCGGCTCGACGCTGGGCGTTCGCGCGCTATCGTTAAGTATCATCGCTTATCTGGTCGCTCTGAAATATCAGCTGTTCCGTAATCTGGCGCTCTGGCAGCAGGCGCTGGTGGTGATGATGCTCTCCCTCGCGGTGGACATCGTTGTTTTCTGGGCAGAGTTTTTAGTGATCAACGTCTCTTTCCGTCCGGAAGTGTTCTGGAGTAGTGTAGTAAACGGTGTGCTCTGGCCATGGCTATTCCTGCTGATGCGTAAAGTTCGTCAGCAATTTGCGGTGCAATAAGGTTGATATGACAACTCTGTATCTTGCTTCAGGTTCTCCACGTCGACAGGAGCTGTTGACTCAGATGGGGCTCTCTTTTGAGCGCGTGGTTCCTGGTATTGAGGAGCGACGCCAGCCGCAGGAGAGCGCTCAGCATTACGTGACTCGCCTGGCGCGGGAAAAAGCGCAGGCAGGCGTTGCGCTGGCATCACGCGATCTGCCGGTGCTGGGGGCGGACACCATTGTCATCCTTAACGGCGAAGTGCTGGAAAAACCGCGCGATTCCGGGCACGCCGCGGAGATGCTGCGGATGCTTTCCGGAAAAACGCATCAGGTTATGACGGCGGTTGCCCTGGCGGATAAGCAGCAGGCGCTGGACTGTCTGGTGATAACGGAGGTGACCTTCCGCCTGCTGAGCGAGCAGGATATCGCCGGCTACGTCGCCAGCGGCGAACCTTTAGATAAAGCAGGTGCATACGGTATTCAAGGGCTGGGTGGCTGTTTTGTCAGGAAGATTAATGGCAGCTATCACGCCGTAGTCGGCTTACCGCTGGTAGAAACGTATGAGTTGCTGAGTAACTTTAACTCACTGCGTGAAGAAAAGGGATAAAGATGACGGCTGAATTATTAGTTAACGTAACGCCATCGGAAACGCGCGTCGCGTACATTGATGGCGGTATTCTGCAGGAAATTCATATTGAGCGCGAAGCGCGGCGTGGGATCGTAGGCAATATCTACAAAGGTCGTGTCAGTCGGGTGCTGCCGGGGATGCAGGCGGCTTTTGTAGATATTGGTCTGGACAAGGCCGCATTTCTGCACGCTTCGGACATTATGCCGCATACCGAGTGCGTCGCCGGGGAAGAGCAAAAGCAGTTCACCGTGCGCGATATTTCCGAGCTGGTGCGTCAGGGCCAGGACCTGATGGTACAGGTGGTGAAAGATCCCCTTGGCACGAAGGGCGCCCGTCTGACGACCGATATCACCATCCCTTCCCGCTATCTGGTGTTTATGCCAGGGGCCTCGCACGTTGGGGTTTCCCAGCGTATAGAGAGCGAAGCGGAGCGCGAGCGGCTGAAGAAAGTTGTCGCCGACTACTGCGATGAGCAGGGCGGATTTATCATCCGTACGGCGGCTGAAGGCGTACACGAGCAGGAAATGGCCGCCGATGCCGCCTACCTCAAGCGCGTCTGGACGAAGGTGATGGAGCGTAAGAAACGCCAGCAGACCCGCTATCAGATGTACGGCGAACTGGCGCTGGCTCAGCGCGTGCTGCGTGATTTTGCCGATGCCCATCTTGACCGCATTCGCGTCGACTCTCGCCTGACCTACGAATCGCTGCTGGAGTTCACCGCCGAATATATGCCGGAGATGACCAGCAAGCTCGAGCATTACAGCGGCCGCCAGCCGATCTTCGATCTCTTTGACGTGGAGAACGAAATTCAGCGCGCGCTGGAGCGTAAAGTGGAGCTGAAGTCCGGCGGCTACCTGGTTATCGATCAGACCGAAGCGATGACCACCGTCGATATCAACACCGGGGCCTTCGTCGGCCACCGCAACCTTGACGATACTATCTTCAATACCAACATTGAGGCGACCCAGGCGATTGCCCGCCAGCTGCGGCTGCGTAACCTCGGCGGGATTATTATCATTGATTTCATTGATATGAATAATGAAGATCACCGCCGCCGGGTGCTGCATTCGCTGGAGCAGGCGCTGAATAAGGATCGGGTGAAAACCAGCATCAACGGCTTCTCCCAGCTTGGGCTGGTGGAGATGACCCGTAAGCGCACCCGCGAAAGCGTGGAGCACGTGCTGTGTAAAGACTGCCCGACCTGCCACGGTCGCGGCACGGTAAAATCGGTTGAAACGGTATGTTATGAAATCATGCGCGAGATCGTGCGCGTACATCATGCCTACGACTCGGATCGTTTCCTGGTCTATGCTTCTCCTGCCGTCGCGGAAACCCTGAAAGGGGAAGAGTCGCACGCGCTGGCGGAAGTCGAAATCTTTGTCGGTAAACAGGTCAAAGTGCAAATTGAACCGCTCTATAATCAAGAGCAGTTTGATGTGGTGATGATGTAATCATCTGGGTTGCCCTCGTTCAGCCTTTCGGGCGCGGTGATGCATTGGCCGGCCGGCACGAATGAACCCAGCGCTGAGGGGCAGCTGAAGGATGAGGTGTAATAGTTTGACAAGGAGAGATGCGTGAGGCGACTGCCCGGGATATTACTGCTCACCGTGGCAACATTGATTGTTGTCATCGCACTGCTGGTGAGCGGTCTGCGTCTCGTGTTGCCGCAGCTTGACGCATGGCGTCCCCAGCTGCTGGAGAAAATCTCCGCGATCTCCGGCTCTCCGGTCGATGCTTCACGGCTGAGCGCCAGCTGGCAGAATTTTGGCCCCACGCTGGACGTCCGCGATGTCAAAGCCGGCCTCAAAGATGGCGGCGAGCTGTCGGTTAAACGCGTCACCCTCGCGCTGGACGTATGGCAAAGCCTGCTTCACATGCGCTGGCAGTTTCGCGATCTCACCTTCTGGCAGTTAAAAATTCACACCAACACGCCGATCCAGACCAACGATGGCGGCGAGAGCCTGAAAACCGACCATATCGGCGATCTGTTCCTGCGCCAGTTCGATCACTTCATTCTCCGCGACAGCCACCTGAGCTTCGTGACCCTCTCCGGCCAGCGCGCCGAGCTGGCCATTCCGCAGCTTACCTGGCTGAACGGTAAAAATCGCCATCGCGCGGAAGGCGAGCTGAGCCTTTCCAGCCTGAACGGCCAGCACGGGGTGATGAAGGTGCGGATGGATCTGCGTGATGAAAACGGCCTGTTGAACCAGGGGCGCGTATGGCTGCAGGCGGATGATATTGACGTGAAGCCGTGGCTGGGCCGCTGGATGCAGGACAATATTGCCCTGCAAAGCGCGCGTTTTAGCCTTGAAGGCTGGATGAGTATCGACAAAGGCGATATCGCCGGCGGCGACGTGTGGCTGAAAAAAGGCGGCGCCAGCTGGCAGGGGGATACGCAGCCCCATCGGCTGGCGGTGGATAACCTGACGGCGCACATCTTCCGCGATAAGCAGAGCTGGGGCTTCCACATCCCCGATACGCGAATCTCTATTGATGGCAAGTCCTGGCCTCGCGGGGCGCTGGCGATGGCGTGGATCCCGGCGCAGGACGTTGGCGGGGACGGCCATTCCCGGAGCGACGAGCTGCGTATCCGCGCGAGCAACTTTGAGCTGAACGGTCTGACCGGGCTGCAGCCTTTTGCCGATAAGCTGGCGCCTGCGCTCGGCGAAATCTGGCGTACCACCCAGCCAAACGGCAAAATTAATCTTCTGGCGCTGGATATCCCGCTGCAGGCGGCGGAAGAATCCCGCTTCCAGGCCAGCTGGAGCGATTTCTCGTGGAAGCAGTGGAAGCTGCTGCCCGGCGTGGAGCATTTCTCCGGCAGCGTCGCCGGGAGCGTAGAGAACGGCTCCCTGCATGCCAGCATGACGCAGGCGAAAATGCCCTATGAAACGGTATTTCGCGCGCCGCTGGAAATCGCTCAGGGCGACGCGACCCTTAGCTGGGTGAAAAATGAAAAGGGCTTTATGCTCGACGGGCGCAATATTGACGTCCAGGCAACCGGCGTGCGTGCCCGGGGCGGTTTCCGCTATTTACAGCCGCAGGGTGATGAACCGTGGCTGGGCATTCTGGCAGGGATCAGCACCAATGACGGCGGTCAGGCGTGGCGCTATTTCCCGGAAAACCTGATGGGCAAAGAGCTGGTGGACTACCTCAGCGGCGCGATTCAAGGCGGCCAGTCCACCGATGCCACGCTGGTTTACGGCGGCAACCCGCACCTGTTCCCCTATCTGCACAACGAAGGCCAGTTCCAGGTTTCCGTACCGCTGACCAATGCCACCTTCGCTTTCCAGCCGGACTGGCCGGCGCTGACCGGTCTGGACATCAACCTCGACTTTATCAACAACGGGCTGTGGATGAAGGCCGATAAGGTCATGCTCGGCAAGGTGGCCGCCAGCAACCTTGATGCGGCGATCCCTGACTATTCGCGGGAAAAGCTGCTGATCGACGCGGATATCAACGGTGCGGGCAAAGAGGTTGGCCCTTATTTCAAAGAGACGCCGCTCAAGGAGACGCTGGGCGCCGCGCTGGATGAGCTGCAGCTGGATGGTGGTGTGAGTGCTCGCTTACATCTCGACATTCCGCTGGACGGTGAGCTGACGACCGCCAAAGGCGACGTGAATCTCAAGAATAACAGCCTGTTTATCAAGCCCATCGATGCGACGCTAAACAACCTGAGCGGTAAGTTCAGCTTTGTGAACGGCGATCTGAAAAGCGAGGAGATGAGCGCCAGCTGGTTTAATCAGCCGCTGAATCTTAATTTTTCCACCACCGAGGGGCCGAAAGCCTTCCTGGTTGATGTGGGAATGAACGCCAGCTGGCAGCCGTCGCGAACCGGCCTGCTGCCGAAAGCTATCGATGGAGCGCTGAGCGGCAGCTTGCCGTGGGACGGCAAGGTGGCGATTGAGCTGCCGTATCGCGGCAGCGCAAGCTATAAGGTCGATATCAACGGCGATCTGAAAAATGTGAGCAGTCACTTACCTACACCCGTAGACAAGCCGGCAGGCGAAGCGTTGCCGGTGAAAATCAACGTCGCGGGCGGGCTAAACAGCTTTGATTTGACCGGCTCCATCGGCGCCAAAAACCATATCAACAGCCGCTGGCTGCTGAACCGCAAGCTGACGCTGGATCGGGCGATTTTAACCTCCGACAGCAAGGCCGTTTCTCCGCTCCCCGAGCAGGCTGGCGTAGAGCTCAATATGCCGCCGATGGATGGGGCGCAGTGGCTGGCTCTGTTCCAGGGCGGTGCGGCCAATGAGGTCAGCAGCAATATCATCTTCCCCGAGCGAATTACCCTGCGAACGCCGTCGCTGACCTTTGCCGGGCAGAGCTGGAATAACGTTAGCCTGGTCTCGCGTCCGGAGGCCGGTGGTTCGAAGGTTGAAGCACAGGGGCGGGAAATTAACGCTTCCCTGACGATGCGTCAAAACGCCCCGTGGCTGGCGGCCATTCGCTACCTCTACTACAACCCGGCCGCCGCTCAGAAGAGCGATGCGGCGCCGGGCGGCAGCAATCCTTTAGCCGATAGCCGCATCGATTTTCGCGGCTGGCCGGATCTTCAGCTCCGCTGCGCGGAGTGCTGGCTGTGGGGGCAAAAATACGGGCGTATCGACGGCGACTTCGCGATTAGCGGCGATAAGCTAACCCTTGCAAACGGGCTGGTGGATACCGGCTTCGGCCGTCTGACCGCCGATGGCGTGTGGGTCAATGCGGCAAACGGCGTACGCACGTCGTTGAAAGGTAAGCTCCACGGCAATAAAACGGACTCTTTCGTCGGCTTCTTTGGCGTATCAACGCCGGTGAAAGGCTCGTCGTTTGATGTCGACTACGATCTGCACTGGCGCGCGCCGCCGTGGCAGCCGGATGTGGCCTCGCTTAACGGGGTTCTGAAAAGCCATCTTGGAAAAGGCGAGTTTACCGACATTAGCACCGGTCACGCCGGGCAGCTGCTGCGCCTGCTAAGCGTGGACGCGCTGCTGCGTAAACTGCGTTTCGACTTCAGCGATACCTTCAGCGAAGGGTTCTATTTCGATTCGATCCGCAGCACGGCATGGATTAAAGATGGCGTAATGAATACCGATGATACGCTGGTGGATGGCCTGGAGGCGGATATCGCGATGAAAGGCTCGGTGGACCTCGTGCGCCGCCAGCTGGATCTGCAGGCCGTTGTCGCGCCGGAAATCTCGGCGACCGTCGGCGTGGCGACGGCCTTTGTGATTAACCCGATCGTCGGCGCCGCCGTTTTTGCGGCCAGTAAGGTGCTGGGGCCGCTGTGGAACAAAGTGTCTATCCTGCGCTATCGCATCACTGGTCCTATCGATCAGCCGCAAATCAATGAAGTGCTGCGTCAGGCGCGTAGCGACAAAAAGCAATGATTTGACGATTGCGGGGAATTATCGCACTCTCAATATATAGCGTTCTATACCCGTTATATTTCAAGCTACAGATGCGTTGGCTACGCTTGTTCGCCCCGGTCGCATGGTTATTCTGTGCTGCCGGCGGACTCTCAGCTGGCGCCTTTCTGCAACCTGAACTATTTAGGGTACCTATTTCCGCCAGACAGGCGGCAACAAATGAGTAGCAAACGATGAGTCTGAACCTGGTAAGTGAACAATTACTGTCGGCAAACGGCCTGAACCATCAGGACCTTTTTGCCATTCTTGGCCAGCTGGCCGAGCGCCGTCTTGATTACGGCGATCTCTATTTTCAGTCGAGCTATCACGAATCCTGGGTTCTGGAAGACAGCATCATCAAAGATGGTTCGTATAATATCGATCAGGGCGTCGGCGTTCGCGCGGTAAGCGGCGAAAAGACCGGCTTCGCCTATGCTGACCAAATCAGCCTGCTGGCGCTGGAACAAAGCGCGCAGGCGGCGCGTACCATCGTACGCGACAGAGGCGACGGTAAGGTTCGCACTCTTGGGGCGGTGGAGTATAGCCCGCTGTATGCCAGCATCGATCCGCTGCAAAGCATGAGCCGTGAAGAGAAGCTGGACATTCTGCGTCGCGTAGACAAAGCGGCGCGGGCCGCCGATAAGCGCGTGCAGGAAGTTTCTGCCAGCCTCAGCGGCGTGTATGAACTGATCCTGGTTGCGGCGACCGACGGTACGCTGGCGGCGGACGTTCGACCGCTGGTACGCCTTTCCGTCAGCGTGCTGGTGGAAGATGATGGCAAACGCGAGCGCGGCTCCAGCGGCGGCGGCGGACGTTTTGGCTACGACTATTTTCTCGGCAGCGAAGAAGGCGAGGTTCGTGCCGACGCCTGGGCAAGAGAAGCCGTGCGCATGGCGCTGGTTAATCTGTCCGCCGTTGCGGCCCCGGCCGGCATGCTGCCGGTGGTATTAGGCGCGGGCTGGCCCGGGGTATTGCTGCATGAAGCGGTAGGCCACGGCCTGGAAGGCGACTTTAACCGTCGCGGGACCTCGGTATTCAGCGGCCATATGGGCGAACTGGTGGCATCAGAGCTCTGTACCGTGGTAGATGACGGCACCATTGCCGATCGCCGCGGTTCGCTGGCGGTTGACGATGAGGGAACGCCGGGTCAATACAACGTATTGATTGAGAACGGTATCCTCAAAGGCTATATGCAGGACAAGCTCAACGCCCGCCTGATGGGCGTTGCGCCTACCGGTAACGGCCGTCGCGAGTCCTACGCGCATCTGCCGATGCCGCGTATGACCAACACCTACATGCTGGCGGGTAAATCGACGCCGCAGGAGATTATCGAATCGGTTGATTACGGTATCTTTGCGCCAAACTTCGGCGGTGGTCAGGTTGATATCACCTCCGGTAAGTTTGTTTTCTCCACCTCTGAAGCCTATCTGATTGAAAAAGGTAAGGTGACCAGGGCGGTGAAAGGCGCGACGCTTATCGGCTCCGGGATTGAAGCCATGCAGCAGATTTCAATGGTGGGGAACGATCTGAAGCTGGATAGCGGCGTTGGCGTTTGCGGTAAAGAGGGCCAGAGCGTGCCGGTTGGCGTCGGCCAGCCGACGCTGAAGGTCGATAAGCTCACCGTCGGCGGCACTGCCTGAGTCTCTTCAATACGCCTTCGCATTCGTCGAAGGCGTAACCTTTCCTGTACTTACCCCGCAGCGCGTTATCTCCAGCGGCCACCGGCTAATGGTCGAGCCCGCGGCCGTGCATTCCCTGATAAATTTTCGCCACCTCGACAAAATATTCGGTCAGGTAGTTAATGCACACTTGTACCTTCAGCGGCAGCTTGTCCTTTTCGGTGTACAGCGCGTACACCGGGCGGGGATCCGACTGGTAGCTTGGCAGCAGGATCTCCAGCTCCCCGCGGTTGATCTCTTCGATCGCCCACATTAGCGGAACGTAAGCGACGCCGACGCCGGCGGTCAGCCAGCGCACCAGGGTCATCGGATCGTTAGTGACGAAGCGCCCCTGGGGGATCAGCTTCGTCGAGATCCCTTCCGGGGCGATGATTTCGAATTCGTTATCCGGACGCACGCTGTATTCAAGCCAGGAGTGGCTGGCGAGATCCGCCGGCTTTTCCGGGATCCCCGCCTGCTGAAGGTAGCTCTTTGCCGCACAGAGCAGCATCGGCATCGACCCCAGACGACGTGAGAAGAGGCTGGAATCCTGCAGCGCGCCGACGCGAATAACCACGTCCAGACCGTCGGCAATCAGGTCCGGCGCCGGGATCCCGGTGACCAGATTGACCGACAGTCCGGGGTACTCTTTGAGCATGCCTGCGGTAATATGGGCCAGGACATTCTGTGCCATAGTTGAAGAGCAGCCGACGCGCAGCGTGCCGATGGGCGTGTTGTTAAACGCGTAAAGCTGCTCATGCACGTCCTGGGCTTCAAGCAGCATTCGGCGGCAGCCCTGGTAATAAATTTTCCCGGCTTCCGTTAAGGCAAGGCTACGGGTGCTGCGGTTGAGCAGCTTTACCTGCAGCTCATCTTCCAGCCTGGATACGATCTGGCTGATTGAAGAAACGCTCATCTGGAGCTGGCGGGCCGCGGCGGTAAATGAACCCAGTTCTACCACTTTGGCAAAAACGGACATGCGTTTTAGTCGTTCCATTGTTCACTCTGACTTAAAAGTGATTTAGATCACATAATATAGATCATGCTGCAATTGTTACGTTACTATATTGTTAGCTACATAATAAATGCTTCACGCTTACCACCTGCACGCTTCTTATCAAGGTCATCATGAGTCTGTTTCCTGTCATCGTGATTTTCGGCTTGTCGTTTCCGCCGATCTTCTTTGAGCTGTTAATATCGCTGGCCATTTTCTGGCTGGTGCACCGATTGCTGGTTCCTACCGGTATCTATGACTTCGTCTGGCACCCTGCACTGTTTAATACCGCGTTATATTGCTGCCTTTTTTATCTGATATCGCGTTTGTTCGTTTGAGGTTGATGTGAAAACACTAACAAGAAATATCTTCCGTACCGCAATCACTGTGATACTGGTTATCCTGGCATTTGTCGCAATTTTTCGCGCGTGGGTATACTACACCGCATCGCCGTGGACGCGCGACGCGCGCTTTAGCGCCGACATCGTGGCCATCGCTCCCGACGTCTCGGGGCTGATTTCGCAGGTTAATATCAAGGATAACCAGCTGGTTAAGCAAGGTCAGGTTTTATTCGTGATTGACCAACCGCGTTACCAGAAGGCGCTTGAAGAGGCCGAGGCCGACGTCTCCTATTATCAAACTTTGGCCCAGGAAAAACGCGTTGAAGCCGGGCGTCGTAATCGGCTCGGCGTTCAGGCAATGTCCCGGGAAGAGATAGATCAGGCCAATAACGTCCTGCAAACGGTGGAACACCAGCTGGCGAAATCGGTAGCCAGTCGCGATCTGGCGAAGCTCGATCTTCAGCGGACGGTTATCCGCGCGCCGGCCGACGGCTGGGTGACCAACCTCAACGTCTACGGCGGTGAATTTATTACCCGCGGCTCTACGGCGGTGGCGCTGGTGAAACAGGATACCTTCTACGTGATGGCCTATCTCGAAGAGACCAAGCTGGAAGGCGTGCGTCCGGGCTTCCGGGCGGAGATTACCCCGCTGGGCAGCAGCCGCACGATCAAGGGAACGGTTGACAGTATTGCCGCCGGGGTGACCAACGCCAGCAGCAGCAGCGATGCAAAAGGCATGGCCTCCGTGGACTCGAACCTTGAGTGGGTGCGCCTGGCGCAGCGCGTACCGGTGCGAATTCGCCTCGATCGGCAGCAGGGGAATATCTGGCCGGCGGGGACCACCGCAACGGTGGTGATCACCGGCAAAGAGGACCGCGACGCCCGGCAGGCGAATTTCTTCCAGAAACTGGCCATGCGCCTGCGTGAGTTTGGTTAATCGTCATGGGGATCTTCACTATTGCCCCCCGGCATCTCCGCTTCGCCGTTAAGCTCGCCTGCGCGGTGGTGCTGGCGCTCTTTGTTGGCTTCCACTTTCAGCTGGAAACCCCGCGCTGGGCGGTGCTGACGGCGGCGATCGTTGCCGCGGGTCCGGCATTCGCGGCCGGGGGTGAGCCCTATTCGGGCGCCATCCGCTATCGTGGGATGCTGCGTATTGTCGGTACCTTTATCGGCTGTATTGCGGCGCTGGCCATTATCATCCTGATGATTCGCGCCCCGCTGCTGATGATGCTGGTGTGCTGCCTGTGGGCCGGATTCTGCACCTGGATCTCTTCTCTGGTGCGGGTTGAAAACTCCTACGCCTGGGGGCTGGCGGGCTATACCGCGCTGATCATTGTTATCACCATTCATACCGATCCGATGCTGGCGCCGCAGTTTGCCGTCGAGCGCTGCAGCGAGATTGTGGTCGGTATTGTCAGCGCCATTGTGGCGGACCTGCTGTTTTCGCCGCGGTCGATCAAAAAAGAGATCGACCTGGAGCTGGATAACCTGCTGGTTGAACACTATCGCCTGATGCAGCTCTGCGTGGCGCATGGCGACAGCGAAATCGTGGATAAAGCCTGGGGAGCATTGGTACGCCGGACCAGCGCGCTGGAAGGTATGCGCGGAAACCTGATTATGGAATCCTCGCGCTGGGCGAAGGTCAACCAGCGCCTGAAGGCGATTAATACCCTCTCCCTGACGCTGATTACCCAAGCCTGCGAGACCTACTTAATCCAGAATTCACGCCCGGAAATGGTGACGGATGATTACCGCGAGCTGTTCGCCGAGCCGGTTGAGAACGTGCAGGATGTACATCGACAGCTGAAGAGAATGCGCCGTTTTCTGACCTGGAAAGGGGAGCATAATACGCCGGTAACGATCTATAGCTGGGTCGGGGCCGCGACGCGCTATCTGTTGTTAAAAAGGGGCGTTGTCGGCAATACCAAAATTAGCCGTATTGAAGATGAAGTGCTGCAGGGCGAAGTGGTGATGAAAGCCGAGTCGGCCGAGCGCCATCATGCGATGGTGAACTTCTGGCGCACCTCCATTTCGTGCATTCTCGGCACGCTGTTCTGGCTCTGGACCGGCTGGACCTCCGGCAGCGGGGCAATGGTGATGATCGCGGTGGTCACGGCGCTGGCGATGCGTCTGCCGAACCCGCGCATGGTGGCACTGGATTTCCTCTACGGGATGCTGGCGGCTCTACCGCTGGGGGCGTTTTTCTTCCTCGTGATTATGCCCGCGACCCAGCAAAGCATGCTGCTGCTGTGTATTAGCCTGGCGGTGATGGCATTCTTCATTGGGATTGAAGTACAGAAGCGGCGGCTGGGATCGATGGGGGCGCTGGCCGGCACCATCAATATCCTGGTGCTGGATAACCCGATGCAGTTCCAGTTCAGCCAGTTCCTTGACAGCGCGTTAGGCCAGATAGTTGGCTGTTTCCTCGCGCTGATGGTTATCCTGCTGGTGCGAGATAATTCGCGGGCGCGCACCGGGCGCGTGCTGCTCAATCAGTTTGTCTCGGCAGCGGTCTCATCGCTGACCACCAATACCGCCAGGCGCAAAGAGAACCATCTGCCGGCCCTCTATCAACAGCTCTTCTTATTGTTGAACAAGTTCCCGGACGATATTGCCCGTTTCCGCTTAGCGCTGACGCTGATTATTGCCCATCAGCGCCTGCGGGATGCGCCGGTGCCGGTTAATGACGATCTGTCGGCATACCATCGCCAGCTGCGTCGTACTGCGGATCACGTAATCTCCGCAGGCAATGATGACAAGCGTCGGCGCTATTTCTCCCGCCTGCTCGATGAGCTGGATATTTATCAGGAGAAGCTGCGGCTCTGGGAAGCGTCGCCGCAGGTGACGGAGCCGGTCCGACGGCTGGTGGAGATGCTGCGCAAGTATCAGCATGTGCTGACGAATAGCTAAAGACCAAAACCGACGCCTGAAGCGTCGGTTTTTTTATCGCTATACTTACTCATCAACGGGACCCCTTCGATTCAGAAATATAAGGATGGCAAAGCGACCGTCCGGCGGTATGGTATTTAGCGGGGAATGGCGGCGGGTTTAAGCGGGGGCGGGCGATGACGGTCTACACGTTTGATTTCGATGATATAGCGGAACAGCAGGATTTCTATCGTGAGTTTTCCCGCGTCTTTGAGCTGAGCCGGGAGAGGGTAAACAACCTGGACTCGCTCTGGGAAGTGACCACCGGCGGCCTGCTGCCGCTGCCGTTGGAGATTGAGTTTATTCATTTGAGCGATAAGCAGCGTCGGCGCTTTGGCGCTTTGATTTTGCTGTTTGATGAAGCGGAAGAAGAGCTGGAAGGGGAATTACGTTTTAATGCCAGACAGGCATAAAAAAGCCCCCGACGGGCGGGGGCAAGTCGTCGGATAAGACGACGAGGGTTTATTTGTACAACTCAGCCGTAGCGTGCCAGGTATCGCCGGTACGGGCTTCAATAATACGGTAGCTGCTGGCGCCTTCTTTAGCAGCCTTAGCCGCCAGTTCCTGGCGCATATCCATCGGCGCGCTGCCTACCTGCGAGACAGAAACGGTGCCCATAGACTGTAGGTTTTGAGCCTGTTCGGCGTTGACCTGCTGTACGGCGGCGCTTGCGCCGAAAGAGAGTACGGAGGCCAGGCCCAGGGATGCGATGATCATTGCAGTTTTCATAATTTTTACTCCAACCATGTTGATTGCAGCGGCGGGAGGTTTGTTATGTACCTGGGCCGCTGGAGATATTCTGTATTCAGTGAATAACCGATAAGCGTTAAAACTTATTTATAAAGTTCTGCCGTCGCGTGCCAGTGGTCGCCGGTGCGCGCTTCGATGATGCGATAGGAAGAAGCCCCTTCCTCCTGCGCTTTTTTGTTCAGCATTTCATGCATATCCATCGGGGAAGCACTTACCGCGCCGACGGAAACGGTGCCGATTGGCTGACGGCTTTGAGCCTGATCGCTGTTGATTGAATCAGCGGCGAAAGCGCCAAAAGAGAGTACGGACAGGATACTGAGTGCAGCTACGGTTGTTTTGATTTTCATGATGTTCACCTCGTCGAATCTTATTACTGAGAGCTCTTTGTTTCGTGACCCTCATCACAAAATCAAGTATACACTAATCACCAAAAATATTAATACCGTGCTAATTGTTTTGTGTGTAAATAATTACATAGAAATGTCTTTTTTATAACGTATAAGAATTAGAAATGTCATTTATTAGCCACGGGTTCCCGCTATTTCTAATAAAATCATAAGGATGGATGTATTTGATATTTTGTGCGTTTTCGGCCCTTTCATTCAGTAAAGGAATGTATAGGAGTGAAAAACCACACTAAATGTTAAAGAAATGCTGCATTTTTTGAAGGGCCCTCCGGCGTCAGCCAGAGGGAGAGGGCTTAGAGTTCTTGTTCAAACAGGACCAGAATCGCGTCGTGCAGATCTTTGACGGTAAATCCTCTGGCCGGGGTGGTAAAGATGGTGTCATCACCCGCGATACTGCCAAGGATGCCTTCCGCTTTACCCAGGGAGTCGAGAAGACGCGCGATGAGCTGCGCTGCGCCTGGGCTGGTATGGATAACCACGACGGCATCGTTATAGTCGATGTCCAGGACCAGGTTTTTCAGCGGGCTGGAGGTTGTCGGAACGCCAAGCTCGGCAGGCAGACAGTAGACCATTTCCATTTTGGCATTACGGGTTCGTACCGCGCCAAATTTTGTGAGCATGCGAGAAACTTTCGATTGGTTGATATTATCGAAACCTTCTTCCTGCAGCGCCTGGACGATTTCACCTTGAGAGCTGAATTTTTCTTCTTTAAGCAGCAGTTTAAATGCTTTAACCAGTTCTTCTTGTTTTGCCGAACTTCGCATAAGTCACCCAGATTATGGTGGTAAAAACAACATCATTATGCATAATCATGAATTTTTATGCAAACAATCCGCAAGGGGATAAAGTAAATAATGTTATGAAGGGGGCATATTTTAGCAAATAACCCTGATAAGGAACATGCCTTCATCACAGCGCGTAAATAGCTGTAAAAGTAAATTAAATGTTATGAGATTGGTGTTGTTTTGCCGAACAGGCTGGGTGTATTGTAACCACTAGTCGGTCCGGTACTACGTTTTGCTGGATGGCCAGTCTCAGGGATGAAAATGCGAAGCGGATGCATCGCTGCGCACCAGAACGCATTCTTCAACCATACTTATTGTAATTGTTCATCTTGTGAATTAAGGTCCAGGCGACGGAGTAACGAAAGACGATATTAACCATAATAAGGAGTTTAGGATGAAAGTTGCAGTCCTCGGCGCCGCTGGTGGAATAGGCCAGGCGCTTGCCCTACTACTTAAGACCCAACTGCCTTCAGGTTCAGAACTCTCGTTGTACGACATCGCTCCGGTAACTCCGGGCGTGGCGGTTGATCTTAGCCATATCCCTACCGATGTAAAAATCAAAGGTTTCTCCGGTGAAGACGCGACCCCGGCGCTCGAGGGCGCTGATGTGGTGCTGATTTCCGCTGGCGTTGCGCGTAAGCCAGGCATGGATCGCTCCGATTTATTTAACGTTAACGCCGGTATCGTGAAAAATCTGGTTCAGCAGATTGCCAAAACCAGCCCGCAGGCCTGCATCGGTATTATTACCAACCCGGTGAACACAACGGTGGCTATTGCGGCGGAAGTGCTGAAAAAAGCCGGCGTTTACGATAAGAACAAGCTGTTTGGCGTGACCACGCTGGACATTATCCGCTCTAATACCTTTGTCGCTGAGCTGAAAGGTAAATCCTCATCCGATGTCGAAGTGCCGGTTATTGGCGGCCACTCGGGCGTCACTATCCTGCCATTACTGTCACAGATTGCTGGCGTAAGCTTCAGCGAACAAGAGGTGGCAGACCTCACTAAACGCATTCAAAACGCCGGCACTGAAGTCGTTGAAGCTAAAGCCGGTGGCGGATCGGCAACGCTCTCTATGGGTCAGGCGGCAGCCCGTTTTGGCCTCTCCCTGGTCCGCGCGATGCAGGGTGAGAAGGGCGTGGTGGAATGCGCCTATGTTGAAGGCGATGGTCAGTACGCTCGCTTCTTCTCACAGCCGCTGCTGTTAGGCAAAAATGGTGTGGAAGAGCGCCATTCGATAGGCACGCTCAGCGCCTTTGAACAGCAGGCGCTGGAAGGCATGCTTGATACGCTGAAGAAAGATATCGCCCTGGGCGAAGATTTCGTTAATAAGTGATCGTTCTGATTTGCGAATGATGTAAACGAGCGGGCAGCCTTGCCCGCTCGCTGTTTTTAAAGCCTCCGCCGTTTCGCCCCGCTGTTGATTGTTATCAAAATGTGATCGCCTCTGCAACTTCGGCAATCCCTTCCTGATTCTTGATTTTTTGGTCACGCCCCGCCCGAATTTCCACCCGGCTCTTAAGGCGGCCCGGCTTTTGGCTGGCTTATATTGATTCCATCTTGCCGCCATCACCGGGAAAAACATGACCTCCTTAATGCTCAAGCGCAGTGATTACTTCACTAGTGCCGCCCATCCGGTGGCGGTGGAGCACCGCTGCCCGCAGGATATCTTTCCTCTGCATCGCCATGATTTTGACGAAATCGTTATTGTCTGGCGCGGGAACGGATTACACATCTGGAACGGACTGCCGTACCGCATTACCTACGGTGATGTGCTGTATGTGACCCAGCAGGATAGCCATTACTATCAGTCGGTCGATAACCTCGAGCTGGGCAATATTCTGTTTTGCCGCGACCGCCTGCGCCTGGGCACCGACTGGCACAATCTGCTGCCCGGCACGGAAACCCACCAGCAAAGCCGTAGCTGGCGATTAACCCGGGAGTCGCTGGCGTTGATCCGCCAGCACGTCGAGCGTCTGGCCGGCGAGTGCGGCAGGCGGGACCCCGTTTCTTTACGCCTGAGCGAGTCGATATTTCTCGAACTGGTGCTTCTGCTGATGCGCCACCGCTACGCGCCGGACAAGCTGGCCTCTCACGCCCGCCAGGATATCGATCTGGTCATCGCCAGCCTCGGCTCGCGGCTGAATGAGAAATTTGAGCTGGAATCCCTCTGCGCGCAGCATCAGCTCTCTCCGCGTTCGGTGCGCGACGCCTTCAAACAGATAACCGGTATGACCATCAGCCGCTACCAGATGCAGCGCCGCCTGTGCCGCGCCATAACGCTGCTCGGCACCAGCGAACTCTCCATTGCAGAAGTGGCGGCGGTGAGCGGCTTTAGCGACAGCAACTACTTCTCGGTCATCTTTCAGAAAAGCTTTAACCAGTCCCCCAGCCACTGTCGACGAGCGCTTCAGGCGCGGGGGCTGGGACGCGGACATTTTCCTTTCTCAGACGATTTATCCTCATCAGGAGACAACCTATGAACGCACCCGCCACGCTTAATACCGCGCTGTTTGGTATCGGGCTCAACACCTACTGGCCGCAGTTCAGCGGCCTCGAACAGCGCCTGCTGGGCTATCTGCAGGAGATTGAAGAGCAGCTCTCTGCGCCGTCGCTGACTGTGCTGAACGGCGGGCTGGTGGATTCGCTGGAGAAAAGCGATGCGTTGGCCCTGCGCCTCAGGCAGTTTTCGCCGGACGTCATCGTGATCGCCATCAGCACCTATGCCCTGAGCTCCACGGTGCTGCCGCTGGTGCAGCAGTTCAGCGTGCCGGTGCTGATCCTTGCCCTCCAGCCGGAGTGCACGTTGCCGTACAGCGTGATTCGCGATCTGCCCGATCGCGGGGCGCGCACCGGCGAGTGGCTGGCGCATTGCCAGGCGTGCAGCGCGCCGGAGCTGGCGAACGTCTTTAATCGCGCCGGGATCCACTGGGAAATGATCGTCGGAGCATTGCACAACGATCCCCACGTCTGGCGGGAAACCCGCGCCTGGCTGACGGCGCTGACGCTGAAAAAGCAGCTGGCGCAGACGCAGATTGGCGTGCTCGGCCATTACTACAACGGCATGTACGACGTCTATTCCAACATGACGAACCTCTCGGCGAAGCTGGGCGTTCGCTTCCAGCCGCTGGAGATGTGCGAGCTGCTGAGCTGGCGCGAGCAGGTTTCCGACAGGCAAATAGAAGAGAAGCGGCGGGAAATAAGGGAAAAGCTGGTCATCGATGACGGCTGTGATGAGCAGGAACTGCTGCGGGCAACGCACACCGCCGTCGCCCTCGACGACCTGGTCCGGGAAAACAAACTGCACGCGCTGGCGTACTACTACGAAGGCTCGCCGGGCAGCGCCCATGAAAATATCGTCACCTCGCTGATTCTGGGCAATACGCTGCTTACCGGGCGGGATATTCCGGTCGCCGGAGAGTACGAAGTTAAAAACGTTATCGCGATGAAAATTCTCTCTTTACTCGGTGCCGGAGGCTCGTTTGCCGAGCCTTACGGCATTGATTTCGATGATGATGTCGTGCTGTGGGGGCATGACGGCCCGGCTCATCCGGCGATGGCCGAGGGTGAAGTGCGCCTGGTGCCTTTGCCGGTTTATCACGGTAAGCCCGGCAAAGGGATCTCGATCCAGATGAGCGTACGCAACGGGCCGGTCACCTTCCTGTCGGTGGTGGAGGACGTTAACAACCGGGTGATTTTGCAGTACGCCGAAGGAGAATCGCTGGCGGGAGAAGTGCTGGATATCGGCAATACCAACAGCCGCTACCGCTTTGCCTGCGGCGCCCGGGCCTTCACCGAAAGCTGGTCGCGCGGCGGGGCGGCTCATCACTGCGCCATCGGTATCGGGCACCACGGTGCGACGTTTGAAAAGCTCGCCAGCCTGCTCGGCGTGACGGCTACCCGGATTGTATAACCGCAAAGGAGAACCTTTATGAGTGCAAAAATTGGTATTTTCGCCATCGGCCTTGAAGCGTACTGGCCGCAGTTTTCGGGCATGAAAGAGCGGCTGATGGAGCATCATCAGCGGCTGCTGGAGAAATTCTCGCCGCGCGACGTCGTTGCCGCAGGCATGGTGGACAATCCGGCAAGGGCGCGGGAGGCGGGGCTGCGCTTTCAGGCGGAAGACGTGGATATTATTTTCTGCCACCTGACAACCTACGCCTCGTCCGAGTCCCTGCTGCCGGTAGTGCGCGCGCTGGGCAACGTGACGCTGGTGCTGCTGAACGTGCAGTCGGTTCCCGCGCTGGATCTGGACCAAACGCAGACGATAGACGACTGGCTGGGCAAAGGCTGTACCTGCGCCGGGCTGCCCGAAATGACCGCCGTGCTGCGCCGTTTCGAGCATCCTTTTGCGGTGGTTTCCGGCTACCTTGAAGGAGATACCATCCTTGATGAGAAGATTAGCCAGTGGTGCGACGCGGCCAACGCCTGCCGTCGCCTGAAGTCGGGGAACATCGGCATTCTTGGCCGTCCGTATCCGGGGATGATGGATCTCAACGTCGATGAGACGCAGATTTTCCGCACCTTCGGCAGCTACGTGAAGCATCTGAACTGGGAAGATATCGCAGCCAATATCGCCCACGGCTTTAACCAGGACGACATCGAGCGGGCGGGCCGGGAAGTGAAAGAGGTTTTCCGTCTGCCGGAGGATCTGGATGAGCAGCATCTGACCTCAATGATTGAGGTCTATCTGGCCACCCGCAGGCTGGTTGATGAGCACCGGCTGATTGCGCTGTCGAACCACTTCGAGGTGCAGCCCAGCGGCTATATGCACCAGATTATCTCCGCGTCGAATCCGGTCTTCTCCATGCTGACCCGGCAAGGGATCGCCTGCCCGGTTGAGGCCGACGTCAAAACGGCGATCGCGCTGACGCTGATGAAATCCCTGGCCGGCAGCGCAACGCTGACCGAGCTGTATTCGATGGATTTTAATCAGGATCTTTGCATCGTCGGGCACAGCGGGGCGGGCGATCCGGACATCGCCGATGAAAAATCCCTGCTCAAAATGAGCTCCGTCTTCCACGGCAAGCCGGGCAGCGGTTTTCTGACCCAGTTTACCCCGGCCACCGGGCCGGTAACCCTGGCTTCCGTTACTCAGGGGGCCGACGGTCAGTACATGCTGGTGCTGGCCGAGGGCGAGCTTGTGGAAGGCAAAACGCTGCAGCTTGGGGATACGAACGCCCTGTTCCGCTTCCGCAAAGGGCTGCGCGCTTTTGTGGATGACTGGTCCGCCTGCGGCCCGACCCATCACTGCGCGATGGGACGGGGATACCACGCCCAGGCGTTTCATAAACTTGGGCAACTGTTGAAGATCCCTGTCCACGAGGTGTGATCTTCAGGCGCACGATCGTCCTGATCCAATTGCTGTCGCGCGCCGTACGACCTGTGGGAAGCCCGCTTTCTCCCATTTAATCCTTACTTTTTTGTGATACCCGCTATCGCCTGGCCTCCCTTTGCCGAAATTTGGCCCGGGGAGCCTGACTATTCTCTTGTGAGGTTAATATGAACACGTTATCGACCCCTCCCACGGCCGTCGCCCACGGCAGACGCTACAGCTTTCTGGTCGCCATCGGGGCAAGCATCGGCGGCCTGCTGTACGGCTACGACACGGGCATTATTGCCAGCGCCTTGCTCTTTCTGCGCGAGGATTTCGCCATCGCGGACAACGCCTTTATGCAGTCGGTGGTCACCTCCGCCACGCTTCTCGGCGCGATATTTGGCGCGCTGCTGACCGGCCCGCTCTCGGATCGTCTGGGGCGGCGCAGAACCGTCATCGTCATCTCAATACTGTTTGCTTTATTCGCTCTGGGCTGCGCTTTAGCGACCTCCCTCAATATGCTGATTGTCATGCGTTTTTTGCTTGGTCTGGGCGTCGGAGGCTCCTCGCAAATTGTTCCGATGTATATCGCCGAGCTGGCGCCTGCCCATCGGCGGGGCGCTCAGGGCGTGCTGTTCCAGATGATGATCTGCGTCGGCACGCTGCTGGCCTACGCCGTGGGCTATCTGCTTGGTCCATCCGGGGCCTGGGAGTGGATGCTCGGGCTGGCGGTTATCCCGGCGGTGATTTTTATCGTGATGATGCTGTATCTGCCGGAAAGCCCGCGCTGGCTGGTGGGCAAGCAGCAGGCTAAACGGGCGGAGGAAATCCTCGTCCGCGTAGGGCGCACCGGGCACGAAGCCGCTCAGGAAGTAAAGGAGATAGAGCGGCTGCATCAGGACCAGCAGTCGAGCTGGAGAGAGCTGTTCCAGCCCTGGGTGCGGCCCGCGCTGGTCGCCGGTCTGGGCATCGCTATTTTCTCTCAGGCTACCGGCATCAGCGCCATCATCTATTACGCCCCTTCCTTGCTGGTGATGGCGCAGTTTGGCAAGTCGGTGGCGATCCTCGGCTCCGTCGGGATCGGCGTGGTGCTCACGGTATTCACCCTGTTAGGGATTTGGCTGCTGGACGTGCTCGGGCGGCGGCGCCTGATGCTGATTGGCCTGCCCGGCGCGGTGGTGGTGCTGGCGGTGATGTCGATGCTGCTGCCCTGGTCCGCCCACGCGCAGGAGCTGCTGAGCGACGGCCATAAAATTATCGTGCTGGCCTGCCTGCTGGGATATTTCGCCTTCAACGGCGGCAGCCTGTCGGTTGTGACCTGGCTGTACTGCGCCGAAATATTCCCCCTTGGCGTGCGGGGAAAAGGCACGGCTTTGTGCTCGTTTGCGCTGTGGGTCGTCAATTTCCTCGTCACCCTGCTGCTCTATTTCACGGCGGATGCGCTTGGCATCGGCCTGGTGTTCGGCGCGCTGGCGGTGGTCAATGCGCTCGCCTGGGTCTTCGTGTGGCGCTACGCCCCGGAGACGCGGGGGAGAACGCTGGAGGATATCGAACAGAGCCTGCTTAACGGGCAGTTCAATTCGCGCAATGCCGCTTCTTCGGGCGTTTTGCTCAATAAAATCAACTCAGACTGAGAGGTCGTTATGGAATTAAAAACGGATATTCCGGACAGCCAGCGCGCGCTGTTCCTGATGGCGAAAGAAACCCTTGAGCTACAGACTACCGCCGTGCCGCAGCCGCAGGCCGGGGAAGTGCTGCTGAAAATCGGCTCGGTCGGCGTGTGCGGTTCAGATAAGCATTTTTACTTCGACGGGCGCTGCGGCAGCGAAATGATTACCGCGCCGATGATTATGGGACACGAGTTTGGCGGTGCGATTGTGGCGGTGGGGCAGGGAATTTCGCCGCACCGCGTCGGGCAGCGCGTATCGGTGGATCCGCTGGTACCCTGCGGCCGCTGCCGGCACTGTGTGCAGGGCAATTATAATATCTGTCCGACGCAGAAGTTTTTCGGCGTGCCGGGCACCTACGGCGCCATGCAGCAGTATTTGTGCGTCCCTTCAGGCAACGCGCACGCTATCAGCGACGCCATTAGCGACGGCGCGGCGGCGATGGTCGAAACGATTTCAGTCGCTCTGGCAGGGGCGCAAAAAGGACGGATTGGCCTGGGTTCCCGGGTGTTAGTTACCGGCGGCGGCCCGGTGGGGTTATTCGCCGTTCAGGTCGCTAAAACGCTGGGCGCCACGGAAGTGGTGCTGGTTGAGCCTCAGGAGGGGCGGCGCAAAATTGCCCATGAGCTGGGGGCTGAAACGCTGAGCACTCTGGCCGATAACGACAGGCAGTACGACGTGCTGCTGGAATGCACGGGCGTACAGTCCGTGCGCCACGACGCCTGTCTGAGCGTACTTTCCGGCGGGCGGGCAATCATAATCGGCGTGGGTGAACAGGTGGGCGGCTTTCCCATGTCGGCAGTGATAGAACGTGAAGTCACCATTCATGGGGTTATGCGCTATAAATTCACCTGGCCTGCGGTTATCGCGGCGCTGGAGGAGCAGAGGCTGAACGCCGATATTTTGATAAGCAGACGTTTGCCGCTGGCGCGCGCCCAGGAAGCATGGACGCTCCCGATGACGAATGAAATTAAGACGATGATCGACGTTAACGCCTGATTGACGTTAACGTCAGTATCAAAAACTAAAGCCCGGCCTGTCGGGCTTTAGTTGGTTGCCGGGTATTCCTGCACGGCGATATGCAGCGTGATTTTCTTATCTTCGCGCATGATCACCACCGGAATTTCTGAACCCGGACGGATCTCAGCAACCTGATCCATAGTTTCGAGGGCGGAAACCGCGGGCTTGTCATTTACCGAGATGATCACGTCGTTGGCGCGGATCCCGGCCTGAGCCGCAGGACCGTCCGGCGCAACGTCGTTAACCACGATCCCCTGCAGCTGATCGATCCCGCCGCCCTGCGCGTGTAACGGCGCGATCTCACGGCCGCTAATGCCGATGTAGCCGCGGATCACGCGGCCATCGCGGATCAGCTTATCCATGATCTTCGTTGCCAGCTGGAAGGGGATCGCAAAACCGATCCCTTCCGGCGTTTCGCCATCGTTGCTTTTATCAAATGACAGCGTGTTAATGCCCATCAGTTCGCCCAGCGAATTGACCAGCGCGCCGCCGGAGTTACCGTGGTTGATAGAGGCATCGGTTTGCAGGAAGTTTTGTCGACCCGTCGGGTTAAGGCCGATACGACCGGTGGCGCTGATAATCCCCTGGGTAATGGTTTGCCCGAGGTTATAAGGGTTACCAATCGCCAGAACCACATCGCCAATATGCGGCACGCGTTTCGGATTAATCGGGATAACCGGCAGACCGCCGTTGGCGTTGATTTTTAATACCGCCAGATCGGTGAGGGTATCCGAACCGACCAGCAGGGCTTCAAAGACGCGGCCGTCCTGCAGCGCGATGATGATCTGGTCAGCGTCGTTAATGACGTGCTTATTGGTCAGAATATACCCGCGCTGGTCCATGATGACGCCGGAACCAAGAGTCAGCTGATTGTGGCTGGTGCCGTTGAGGGCGCGGTTATAGACGTTGACCACCGCAGGCGCAGCCCGGCGGACGGCAGGATTATAGCTGACGGGCGATTCATCCGCGCTATCGTACTGGGTCGTCGTCGTCAGATGCCATTGACGCAGCGAGGGCATCGCGGCCAGCAGCAGACCCCCGACGATCAAACCAATGAGTACTGAACGTAAAAGCTTTCCAGGCATGATGCAGGTATCGTTGATTAATGGACAGGCGCAGCATAGCACGACTTACAGGCGTCGTCTTTCACGTTACCGGTGCGCAGGCTGCGTCCCGTCGCCCGATATTCCGGACATCGCGGCGATCGCGATGTCCGGATCTGAGCATTAGCGCAGCAGAAGATAAATGCTTTCGTTACCGCGCATCACGTTAAGTGCGATGACCGCCGGTTTACTCTCCAGCACCTTGCGCAGCTCGGCGATAGAGCTAATGCGCTCGCGGTTAAGGCCGATGATAATATCGTCTTTATGCAGGCCGACCTGTGCCGCCGGGCTGGCTTTATCGACGTTATCAACAACCACGCCTTTGGTGCCGTCCTTCATCTGGCCATCGCTCAGCGATGCGCCCTGCAGGGCGGGGATGATCAGCTCGGCGCTGGCGCTGGAAGAGGTACTCTTATCCAGCGTGACGTCAACATTCAATGGCTTACCGTCGCGCAGAAGCCCCAGCTTCACTTTCGTTCCCGGCTCGGTGGTGGCGATACGCGACCGCAGTTCGGCAAAGCTGTTGAGCGGCTTGTCGTTCATGCTGACAATCACGTCCCCGGATTTAATCCCCGCTTTAGCTGAACCGGAGTTCGGCAACACCTCGCTGACGAAAGCGCCGCGCTGAACGTCGATATTCATCGCCTTGGCGATATCGGCGCTCATTTCAGTACCTTTAATCCCCAGCAGGCCGCGTTTGATTTCGCCAAACTGAATCAGCTGCTGAGCGAGTGTTTTCGCCATGTTGCTGGGAATGGCGAAGCCGATGCCGACGCTGCCGCCGCCCGGCGCCAGAATCGCCGTATTGATACCAATAAGTTCGCCATTCAGGTTCAGCAGCGCGCCGCCGGAGTTACCGCGGTTAATAGAGGCATCTGTCTGGATGAAGTTCTCCAGCCCTTCCAGGTTCAGGCCGCTGCGGCCGAGGGCGGAGATAATGCCTGAGGTGGCGGTCTGCCCGAGACCGAAGGGGTTGCCGACGGCGACGGCAAAATCACCCACGCGCAGCTTATCGGAATCGGCGATAGCGATTTGCGTCAGATGGGTCGGTTTTAGCAGCTGCAGCAGGGCGATATCGCTTTGATCGTCGCTGCCGACCAGCTTCGCATCAAACTCGCGGCCATCGTTTAGCTGAACGCTTATCTTTTGTGCCTGGCTGATGACGTGATTATTCGTCAGCACATAGCCTTTTTCCGCGTCGATGATAACGCCAGAGCCAAGACCCTCAAAAGGCTGAGCCTGCTCCTGCGGCGCATTGTCGCCAAAGTATTTTTTCAGCTCTTCCGGCATGTTTTGCGCAGGGGAGGCGGTGCCTTCAACCTGGACGCTTACCACCGCAGGCAGCACTTTTTCCAGCATCGGCGCAAGGCTCGGTAGCGCCCCCTGGCCCGGTACCTGCGTGGGGATCGACGCCGTAGCCGTAGGTAAAACGGACAACGATAACCCTATGCTTAACGCTAACGCACTCAACAGCAAAGTCTGTTTCTTCATTAGATGCTGGCTCTCGTAACCTGAGGTGTGTGGAAAATCGTCCCGAATGGCCTGATGTTATTGAATTTTCGACCAGGTAACAACGTGGTCAATGTTTTAAATTGTAGCTGGGATGTAGGGGGGAAGACGGGCGCAAAGAGTGCGCCCGGAAAATATTTTTACGCTAACCTTAGGATTAGTCGCGTTTTGCACCGCCGCGCAGCAGGCCGGATGCGCCTTCAGAATAGTCGCGCGGCATCTGGACCGGCGCCTGATCGTTACCGGCTTCTGATTCCGCCAGGCGGTTGCGGAATGGATTGGCCTCCGCCATGGTATCCGGCAGCAGGTTGCTGGAGCTTTTTGCCATATGCTGGTACAGCTGGCGATAGTCATCGGCCATGTTATCCAGCAGTTCAGCGCTGCGAGCAAAATGGCTGACCAGCTCTTCACGATACTCTTCAAGCTCTGTTTTATTCTTTTCGAGTTCGAACTGCAGCGCCTGTTGTTGACGTAATTTGCGGTTGCCAAAACGCATGGCGACGGCACCGATGATGATACCGACAACTAGCCCAATTAGCGCATATTCCCAGGTCATGTACATCTCCCGTTGTTTTGTGGTTCCGTAGGGTGGCTATGAGGCTCTCCGCCTGCGCCCGATAGTGCCACTATAACCGCTAATTCCACAGAAGTGGAATCCTGGCGTATCATCGCGTAGTGTAGAACGGCCTTTTTTTCGACAATCGTGAGCTTTGACGTTACGATTTTCAAGGAATAACAATTAGATCATGCAAAGCCTGTCCCCAACATCGCGTTACCTTTTAGCTCTTAAAGAGGGCTCTCATCAGCCCGACGACGTCCAGCAAGAAGCGGTAAGCCGCCTTGATACTATCTATCATGAACTGCAGGCAAAACCCGCGCCGACGCCGCAAAGCGGCGGCCTGCGGGCGAAATTCGGCAAACTGCTTGGCAAGCGTGAGCCTGCGCCTGAAACGGGCTCCGCCCGCGGCCTGTACATGTGGGGTGGCGTGGGGCGCGGTAAAACCTGGCTGATGGACCTCTTTTATCAGAGCCTGCCCGGCGAGCGTAAGCAGCGCCTGCACTTTCACCGCTTTATGCTGCGCGTTCATGAAGAGCTGATTGCGCTGCAGGGGCACAGCGACCCGCTGGAGATCCTTGCCGACCGCTTTAAGGCGGAAACCGATGTGCTGTGCTTTGATGAGTTTTTTGTTTCAGACATTACCGATGCCATGCTGTTGGGCGGGTTAATGAAGGCGCTGTTTGCGCGCGGCATCACGCTGGTGGCGACCTCGAATATTCCTCCGGACGATCTGTACCGTAACGGCCTGCAGCGCGCCCGTTTCCTGCCGGCTATCGAGGCGATCAAGCAGCATTGCGATATCATGAACGTCGATGCGGGCATTGATTACCGTTTACGTACGCTCACTCAGGCCCACCTCTGGCTATCGCCGCTCAACGCGCAGACCCAGCAACAGATGGATAAGCTGTGGCTGGCGCTGGCCGGCGCTAAGCGCGAGCAGATGCCTACGCTGGAGATTAACCACCGCTCCCTGCCCACGCTCGGCGTGGAGAACCAGACCCTGGCGGCGTCGTTCACTACGCTATGCGTAGATGCGAGGAGCCAGCATGACTACATTGCGCTGTCTCGCCTGTTTCATACCGTTATGCTCTTTGATGTTCCGGTTATGACGACGCAGCTGGAGAGCGAGGCGCGGCGTTTCATTGCGCTGGTTGATGAATTCTACGAGCGCCACGTTAAGCTGGCGGTCAGCGCGGCGGTGCCGCTGCACGAAATCTACCAGGGAGAACGCCTGAAATTTGAGTTCCAGCGCTGCCTGTCACGCCTGCAGGAAATGCAGAGCGAGGAGTATTTAAAGCGCCCTCATATGCCGTAACGCGCCTTTCTCCCTCTCCCGGCGGGAGAGGGTTGACGTGGATGCGCCAGGGCGCGCTCCGGTCGCGAAAAAACCAGGCCAAATCACATAAAGGGGTCGATCTTTACTCGTGACTTCTCTATAATCTTGCGACCCCACGTTACGAGAAGGTTTTTTTCCCAAAACTTTCTATGTGCCGGCATAGGCTATTCGAAGGGGTAGGTTTGCTGGACAATGTCGTGTGAACCTCAACTGACTAAACGTTTGGGTGTTCACCAACGTGTAACTTATTATTTGGGTAAGCTTTTAATGAAAACTTTTACAGCTAAACCAGAAACCGTAAAACGCGACTGGTATGTTGTTGACGCGACCGGTAAAACTCTGGGCCGTCTGGCTTCTGAACTGGCTCGTCGCCTGCGCGGTAAGCATAAAGCGGAATACACTCCGCACGTAGATACTGGTGATTACATCATCGTTCTGAACGCAGAAAAAGTTGCTGTAACCGGCAACAAGCGCGAAGACAAAATGTATTACCACCACACCGGCCACATCGGTGGTATCAAAGAAGCGACCTTTGAAGAGATGATTGCCCGCCGTCCTGAGCGTGTGATTGAAATCGCGGTTAAAGGCATGCTGCCAAAAGGCCCGCTGGGTCGTGCTATGTACCGTAAACTGAAAGTTTACGCGGGTAACGAGCACAACCACGCGGCACAGCAACCGCAAGTTCTTGACATCTAATCGGGATTATAGGCAATGGCTGAAAATCAATACTACGGCACTGGTCGCCGCAAAAGTTCCGCAGCTCGCGTTTTCATCAAACCGGGCAACGGCAAAATCGTTATCAACCAACGTTCTCTGGAACAGTACTTCGGTCGTGAAACTGCCCGCATGGTAGTTCGTCAGCCGCTGGAACTGGTCGACATGGTTGAGAAACTGGATCTGTACATCACCGTTAAAGGTGGTGGTATCTCTGGTCAGGCTGGTGCGATCCGTCACGGTATCACCCGCGCTCTGATGGAGTATGATGAGTCCCTGCGTGGCGAACTGCGTAAAGCTGGTTTCGTTACTCGTGATGCTCGTCAGGTTGAACGTAAGAAAGTCGGTCTGCGTAAAGCACGTCGTCGTCCTCAGTTCTCCAAACGTTAATTGTTTTCTGCTCACGCAGAACAATTTGCGAAAAAACCCGCTTCGGCGGGTTTTTTTATGGATAAAACGGTCGCTTTCCATGCCGAAGTCACCCATTCTTACCACTTTTTCAGCATTTCCAGAATCCCCTCACCACAACGTCGTCAAGATCTGGTAAACTATCATCCAATTTTCTGCCCAAATGCTGGTGATTGTTCGTTTTTTGTTTCTTTCATAAACGAGAATGTCTTCCCGCGAATGGGGTTTTTACATCTGGCTAGCCATGCGTGGCTGGTAGCAGTACAAAATTCTGAATATACCTGGAGGTTTTCATGGCTGTCGCTGCCAACAAACGTTCGGTAATGACGCTGTTTTCTGGTCCTACTGACATCTATAGCCACCAAGTCCGCATCGTGCTGGCAGAAAAAGGTGTTAGTTTTGAGATAGAACACGTGGAGAAGGATAACCCACCTCAGGATCTGATTGACCTCAACCCAAATCAAAGCGTACCGACGCTGGTGGATCGTGAGCTCACTCTGTGGGAATCCCGCATCATTATGGAATATCTGGATGAGCGTTTCCCACATCCGCCGTTAATGCCGGTTTATCCGGTGGCGCGTGGTGAAAGCCGTCTGTACATGCAACGTATCGAAAAAGACTGGTATTCGCTGATGAATACCATTCAGACCGGCACCGCCGCACAGGCTGATAACGCGCGTAAGCAGCTGCGTGAAGAGCTGCAGGCGATTGCGCCAGTCTTCACCCAGAAGCCATATTTCCTGAGCGACGAGTTCAGCCTGGTCGATTGCTACCTTGCACCGCTGCTGTGGCGTTTACCGGTACTCGGCGTAGAAGTGATTGGTGCCGGTGCGAAGGAGCTCAAGGGCTATATGACCCGCGTATTTGAACGTGACTCCTTCCTGGCTTCCTTAACTGAACCCGAGCGTGAAATGCGACTCGGTCGAGGCTAACCGATGGATGTATCGCAGCTAACGCCGCGTCGCCCGTACCTGCTACGGGCGTTCTATGAGTGGCTGCTGGATAACCAGCTGACTCCGCATCTGGTCGTCGATGTAACTCTGCCGAACGTTATGGTTCCGATGGAGTATGCACGCGACGGACAAATTGTTCTCAACATTGCTCCGCGCGCCGTCGGTAATCTGGAGCTGGCTAACGATGAAGTGCGCTTCAACGCCCGCTTTGGCGGCGTACCGCGCAATGTCTCCGTTCCGCTGGCTGCCGTACTGGCTATCTACGCGCGTGAAAACGGCGCGGGAACCATGTTCGAGCCGGAAGCGGCTTATGATGGGGACGCCATCAGCCTGAATGATGACGAAGCATCGTTAAGCAACGAGAACGAAACGGTAATGTCGGTGATTGACGGCGATAAGCCGGATAATCATGAGGACGACCCTGATGATACGCCGCCGCCTCGCGGTGGGCGACCGGCGCTACGCGTCGTGAAGTAATCCCATCTCGTCGATCGCAGATGACAGACCCTTCGGGGTCTGTTCTGTTTTTGACGCCGCTGCGGCGGTCATTGACTGCTCACGTAATAAAAAGCCCGCAGGCGAGAGCCAGCGGGCTTTGTCGTTTACTGAGCCCGGATGGATTGTTCATCCGGGCCCTGGCGTTACACTTCCAGGTAGTTCAGGATCCCGTCAGCCGCTTTGCGGCCTTCGGCAATCGCCGTAACCACCAGGTCAGAACCGCGCACGATATCGCCGCCGGCGAAGATCTTCGGGTTGCTGGTCTGGAACGCGTTTTCGTTACCTTCAGGGGCAATAATACGGCCCTGTGAGTCGAGCTCAACGCTGTGTTTCGCCAGCCATTCCATGCTGTGCGGACGGAAGCCAAACGCCATAACCACCGCATCTACCGGGATGACGTGCTCGGAACCGGCAATGATTTCGGCCCGACGGCGGCCCTTCGCATCCGGCTGGCCCATCTCGGTGCGCGCCATCTTCACGCCGCACACTTTACCGTTGGCATTCACTTCAACACCCAGCGGCTGAACGTTGAACTGGAACTCAACGCCCTCTTCACGCGCGTTTTTCACTTCGCGTTTGGAGCCCGGCATGTTCTCTTCGTCACGACGGTAGGCGCAGATAACGTGAGTTGCCCCCTGACGTATGGAGGTACGCACGCAGTCCATTGCGGTGTCGCCGCCGCCGAGAACCACGACGCGTTTGCCTTCCATGCTGACGTACGGCTCCTCCGGCGTTTCGCCAAAGCCCATCGTCTGCTTGGTGTTGGCAATCAGGAACGGCAGGGCATCATATACGCCGTTTGCATCTTCGTTTTCCAGTCCGCCGCGCATCGACTGGTAGGTACCTACGCCGAGGAACACGGCATCGTACTCTTTCAGCAGATCGTCGAGCTGTACGTCACGGCCCACTTCAACGTTGAGTTTGAATTCAATCCCCATGCCGGTGAAAATTTCCCGGCGACGGGTCATGACCTCTTTTTCCAGCTTAAATGCCGGAATGCCGAAGGTCAGCAGGCCGCCGATTTCCGGATGGCGGTCGAATACCACGGCCTTCACGCCGTTGCGGGTCAGGACGTCAGCACAGGCGAGGCCCGCCGGGCCCGCACCAATGATGGCGACCGTTTTGCCGACCGGCTTGACGCCGGAAAGGTCGGGACGCCAGCCCATCTCGAACGCTTTATCGTTGATATAGCGCTCGATGTTGCCGATGGTCACTGCGCCAAACTCATCGTTCAGCGTACAGGAACCTTCACACAGGCGATCCTGTGGGCACACGCGGCCGCACACTTCCGGAAGGGTGTTGGTCTGATGCGACAGCTCTGCCGCTTCAAAAATACGACCCTCATTGGCAAGCTTCAGCCAGTTAGGGATGTAGTTGTGAACCGGGCATTTCCATTCACAGTACGGGTTGCCGCAGGACAGGCAGCGGTCTGCCTGCGCCTTAGCCTGGCCCTCTGAAAACGGCTCGTAAATCTCGACAAATTCAATTTTACGGATCTTCAGCGGCTTTTTTGGCGGATCAACGCGCTGTAAGTCGATAAACTGGTATACGTTCTGGCTCATCTGAATTCCTTACTGCGCCTGCACACGCAGCTCTGCTGCGCTACGACTACGGTGACCCAACAGTGCTTTAACATCGCTGGACTTTGGTTTAACCAGCGCGAACTTCGCCGAGAAGGCCGGCCAGTTAGCCAGAATCTCTTCCCCGCGCGACGAGCCGGTCAGATGCACGTGTTCGGTAATCAAACCACGCAGATGCTCTTCGTGGATAGCAAGAGAGTCAACGTCCAGTACTTCCACCAGCTCCTGATTCACGCGTTTGCGGAAGTCGCCGGCTTCATCCAGCACGTAGGCGAAGCCGCCGGTCATCCCTGCGCCAAAGTTGACGCCGGTTTTACCGATCACGCAGACGATGCCGCCGGTCATGTATTCACAGCCGTTATCGCCGATGCCTTCAACGACGGTGATTGCGCCGGAGTTACGTACCGCAAAACGTTCACCTGCGCGCCCTGCTGCGTACAGGCGACCGCCGGTCGCGCCGTACAGGCAGGTATTGCCAATGATGCTCGCTTCATGGCTGCGGAAGGCTGAGCCTACCGGAGGACGAATGGCGAGCAGGCCGCCGGCCATACCTTTACCCACGTAGTCGTTCGCATCGCCGGTCAGGTGCAGCTCCACGCCGCCGGCGTTCCACACGCCGAAGCTCTGGCCCGCGGTACCGCTGAAGTGGGCGGTGATCGGGTCGGCAGCCAGCCCCTGGTCGCCGTGAGTCTGGGCAATGTAGCCAGACAGCGAAGCGCCAACGGAGCGGTCGGTATTGCGGATATCAAACCAGAACGTTTTGCTCTGCTTGCCGTCAACAAACGGTTTTGCCTGCTGCAGCAGCTGCGCGTTCAGCACGCCGTTATCAAACGGCGGGTTGTTCTCGGTGCAGTACAGCGCTTTGCCCGCATGCGGCTCGGCGGTCTCCAGCAGTTTTGACAGATCCAGCTTCTGCTGCTTCGCGGTAAAGCCGTCCAGCACCTTCAGCAGATCGGTACGACCGATCAGATCCACCAGACGCTTCACGCCCAGCTGTGCCATCAGCTCGCGGGTTTCGCGGGCGATGAATTCAAAGTAGTTGGTCACTTTGAACGGCAGGCCGTGGTAGTGGTTCTTACGCAGTTTGTCATCCTGGGTCGCTACGCCGGTTGCGCAGTTGTTCAGATGGCAAATACGCAGATATTTGCAGCCCAACGCCACCATCGGCCCGGTACCGAAGCCGAAGCTTTCCGCACCGAGAATCGCCGCTTTGATGATGTCGAGGCCGGTTTTCAGGCCGCCGTCCACCTGCAGGCGAATCTTATGCCGCAGGCCGTTGGCAACCAGCGCCTGCTGGGTTTCCACCAGGCCCAGCTCCCACGGACATCCCGCATACTTCACTGAAGAGAGCGGGCTGGCGCCGGTACCGCCGTCATAGCCGGCGATGGTGATAAGGTCGGCATAGGCTTTCGCCACGCCGGTCGCGATGGTGCCAACGCCCGGCTCGGAGACCAGCTTCACTGAAATCATCGCTTTCGGATTGACCTGTTTCAGGTCAAAAATCAGCTGCGCCAGATCTTCGATCGAGTAGATATCGTGATGCGGCGGCGGAGAAATCAGCGTGACGCCCGGTACCGAGTAGCGCAGTTTGGCAATGTACGGAGTGACTTTATCACCCGGCAACTGGCCACCTTCGCCCGGTTTTGCGCCCTGAGCGACTTTAATCTGAATAACGTCGGCGTTAACCAGGTAAGCCGGCGTGACGCCGAAGCGGCCGGAAGCAACCTGCTTGATGCGCGACACTTTGTTGGTGCCGTAGCGCGCCGGATCTTCACCGCCTTCGCCGGAGTTGGAGAAGCCGCCGATGCTGTTCATCGCTTCCGCCAGCGATTCATGCGCTTCCGGGCTTAATGCGCCGATAGACATGGCTGCGGTATCGAAGCGTTTGTACAGCTCTTTTGCCGACTCAACGTGCGCGATATCGATCGCTTCATCGCCAGGATTCAGCGCCAGCAGATCGCGCAGGGTTGCGGCCGGGCGCTCGTTGACCAGCTGCGAATACTGCAGGTAATCGTGGTATTCACCGCTCTGGACCGCCTGCTGCAGCGTGCGTACGACGTCCGGGTTATAGGCGTGGTATTCGCCGCCGTGAACGTATTTCAGCAGACCGCCCTGGCCCAGCGGTTTGCGTACCAGCCAGGCGCGTTTCGACAGATTCAGCAGGTCCTGCTGGAAGTCGTCGAAGCCTGCGCCGCCGATACGGCTGACTACGCCGAGGAAGCAGAGATCGGAAACTTCGCGATGCAGGCCAACGGCTTCAAACAGCTTCGAGCAGCGATAGGACGCGATGGTCGAAATACCCATCTTCGACATGATCTTGTACAGACCTTTGTTGATGCCGTTACGGTAGTTCAGCATCACCGTGCGGTAATCTTTATCGATGGCTTTGCTATCGACCAGTCTTGCCAGCGTTTCATAGGCCAGATACGGATAGATAGCCGTTGCGCCGAAGCCCAACAGTACCGCGAAGTGGTGCGGGTCGCGGGCGCTGGCGGTTTCAACAATGATGTTGGCATCGCAGCGCAGGCTCTTATCGACCAGACGAGTCTGGATGGCGCCGACCGCCATTGGCGCCGGTACCGGCAGGCGATCTTTGGCAATGTTACGATCCGAAAGCACCAGCAGTACGGTACCGTTGCGTACCATCTGTTCCGCTTTGTCGCACAGCGCCTTCACCGTCTCGGCCAGGGTGGTTTCCGCGGCGTTAAAGGTGATATCCAGGGTATCGGCGCGATAGTGCTCCTCTTTCATGGTCGTGAGCTGTTTGAAATCAGAGTACAGCAGGATTGGCGATTTGAAGCTCAGGCGGTGCGCCTGGCCTTCCGCTTCGCAGAAGACGTTCATTTCGCGGCCAATGCTGGTGGCCAGAGACATCACGTGCGCTTCACGCAGCGGGTCGATCGGCGGGTTAGTCACCTGCGCGAACTGCTGGCGGAAGTAGTCGTAAATAATACGCGGCTGGCTTGAGAGCACGGCGAACGGCGTGTCGTCGCCCATGGAGCCGACGGCTTCCTGGCCGTTCTCGCCCAGCACGCGCAGCACGGAATCCAGCTCTTCAGCGCTGTAGTTAAACTGTTTCTGATAGCTGGCGAGCGTATCGTCATCCAGCTGGCGGCTGCCAACGTCTTCGTCAGGCAGGTCTTCGAACGGCACGAGGCGACGAACGTTTTTCTCCATCCACTCTTTGTAAGGGTGGCGGCTTTTCAGGTCGTCGTCGGTTTCCGCCGAGTGCAGAATACGGCCACCGCGGGTATCGATAACCATCAGTTCGCCAGGGCCAACGCGGCCTTTCTCAACCACTTCGTCAGGCTGATAATCCCAGATGCCCACTTCGGAAGCGCAGGTGATCAGCTTATCTTTGGTGATGACGTAGCGCGCCGGGCGCAGACCGTTACGGTCGAGGTTACAGGCAGCGTAGCGCCCATCGGACATGACGATGCCCGCCGGGCCGTCCCACGGCTCCATATGCATGGAGTTAAAGTCGAAGAACGCGCGCAGTTCCGGATCCATATCCGGGTTGTTCTGCCAGGCCGGCGGAACGAGCAGGCGCATCGCGCGAACGATATCCATCCCGCCTGCCAGCAGCAGTTCCAGCATGTTATCCATCGAGCTGGAGTCCGAGCCCGTTTCGTTGACGAACGGTGCGGCATCGTGCAAATCGGGGATCAGCGGGGTCTGGAACTTATAGGTACGCGCGCGTGCCCACTGGCGGTTGCCGGTGATGGTGTTGATTTCGCCGTTGTGCGCCAGGTAGCGGAACGGCTGCGCCAGCGGCCAGCGCGGCACGGTGTTGGTGGAAAAGCGCTGGTGGAACAGGCAGATTGCCGATTCCAGACGCAGGTCCGCAAGGTCCAGATAGAAGCGCGGCAAATCCGCCGGCATACACAGACCTTTATAGATATTCACCAGGTTCGACAGGCTGCAAACGTAAAAATCTTTATCATCCTGCAGGCGTTTTTCAAGGCGACGACGCGCGATGAACAGGCGACGTTCCATATCACGCGGGCGCCAGCCTGCCGGTGCGTTAACAAAAATTTGTTCGATACGGGGCAGCGAGGAGAGGGCGATTTCACCGAGAACCCCTTCGTTGGTTGGCACTTCGCGCCAGCCGACGATAGACAGGGTTTCACGTTGCAGTTCTTCTTCTACGATGCGGCGCGAGGCAGCAGCCAGTTCAGGATCTTTATTAAGGAACAGCATCCCAACGGCGTAATTTTTGGCTAAACGCCAGCCGCGTTCTTCCGCAACGATACGGAAGAAACGATCGGGTTTTTGCAGCAGCAAGCCACAACCGTCGCCGGTTTTACCATCGGCAAGAATCGCGCCGCGGTGCTGCATTCGGGCCAGTGCGTGTATAGCGGTACGCACTACCTTGTGGCTAGGTTCGCCTTCTATGTGGGCGATCAGGCCGAAACCACAGTTATCCCTCTCAAGGGATTTATCGTACAACATATCAGTGAACCTCCCCAGGCTCTACGGGACACCCTCCGATACCGATTGCGCACGGGCACAGAAAGAGCATGGCGACGGGGTTTGCACCTCGCATTCGCCCTCTTTAAATCCTTTTCGCATCGGTACGCAAGTTTGAGGACTTGCTGTAAGAGGGAATCTCAATTACTGCATAAATATGATGAGCAGAGAGCTCATCCAGAAAGCTTCCAGCGGATTCCCAACTTATCGGGAATCCACACTTACGTCAAATGGCAATCTTATTTATACAAAAATGTGCTATGAGGTGTTTAATGATATGATTATTAAAGATATTAACGGGTTTTTAACGCTATTGAAACGTACCGGGAAGCGTAATCTAGTGTGATCTGTCTCACTATATCGATAGCGGAACATTGTCGATCTGTGCTGAAGTGTCTTTTTATTGCAGAATATTTATCTGCTTATTATCTCTGGAGCCAGAAATAACACTGTTTTTAACCCCGGCGAAGATAATGGCAAACCAGAGGTTAAGTATAAGCAAAAGTCATCATAGAAATCGTGAATGAAATTGCAGTTATATTGAGTGTTTATGCAATGAGGTGAGCGGCCACTCTGACGATTGATCCAGGTCATCGCCGTAGGTGACTAAAAATGGCAGGCTTGGCCCCTTTCTTCAGGCCGGTCTATCAGATTATGCAGTTACAAAAATTAGTCAATATGTTTGGTGGGGATCTTATGCGCCGCTATGGCGAAAAGGTTCATAAACTGACGCTGCATGGTGGATTTAGCTGCCCAAATCGCGATGGCACCATCGGCAGAGGGGGCTGTACGTTCTGCAATGTCGCCTCTTTTGCCGACGAAGAGCAGCAGCACCGCTCGATTGCCGAGCAGCTGGCGCTTCAGGCGCAGCGGGTTAACCGCGCGAAGCGCTATCTGGCTTATTTTCAGGCCTACACCAGCACCTTTGCTGAAGTGCAGGTGCTGCGCGGGATGTATCAGCAGGCGGTGAGCCAGGCCAATATTGTCGGGCTCTGCGTTGGCACCCGTCCGGATTGTGTCCCCGCAGCGGTGCTGGACCTGCTGACGGAGTACCGGGAGCAGGGCTACGAGGTATGGCTGGAGCTGGGCCTGCAAACGGCGCACGACAAAACGCTGCGGCGGATTAACCGCGGCCATGATTTTGCCTGCTATCAGCGCACGACCCGACTGGCGAGAGCGCGCGGGCTAAAGGTGTGTTCACATTTGATTGTCGGGCTTCCGGGCGAAGGGCAGAGCCACTGCCTGCAAACGCTGGAGCAGGTTGTCGGAACCGGCGTGGATGGCATCAAGCTGCATCCTCTGCATATTGTCACCGGCAGCATTATGGCGAAAGCCTGGCAAGCCGGGCGTCTTAACGGCATTGCGCTGGATGACTATACCGTGACCGCCGGAGAGATGATTCGCCATACGCCGCCGGAGGTGATTTATCACCGAATCTCCGCCAGCGCCCGCCGTCCAACCCTGCTGGCGCCGCTGTGGTGCGAAAACCGCTGGACCGGGATGGTCGAACTGGATCGCTATCTGAACCAACACGGCGTGCAGGGTTCGGCGCTGGGACGCGCGTGGAACCCGCCCGCGGTGTAAGCCAGAACATGGCGCGGCGCCGGGGATAATTCAGCCGGCAGCCCGCGCCGCTGCGGCCTGAAGTATGAAGAGGATCGGCATTTTTCGCACAACTTACGGCGCCTCGCTTAGAATTGGGTATTATTGTGCACAGTTGTGGCGAAGGAATCCCTTATGAAGCAAATCCGTATGCTGGCGCAGTACTATGTTGACCTGATGATGAAGCTAGGTCTGGTGCGTTTTTCCATGCTGTTAGCCCTGGCCCTGGTGGTGCTGGCGATTGTGGTACAGATGGCCGTTACGATGGTGCTGCACGGTCAGGTTGAAAGTATCGATGTGATCCGCTCTATCTTCTTTGGCCTGCTGATTACCCCGTGGGCGGTCTACTTTCTGTCGGTGGTGGTTGAGCAGCTGGAGGAGTCGCGACAGCGCCTCTCGAGGCTGGTGGAGAAGCTGGAGGAGATGCGCGAGCGGGATCTGAAGCTCACCGTGCAGCTCAAAGACAACATCGCGCAGCTCAATCAGGAGATTGGCGAGCGCGAGAAGGCGGAAGCGGAACGCGAAACGACGCTGGAACAGCTGAAGATCGAAATGAAAGAGCGTGAAGAGACGCAAATTCAGCTCGAACAGCAGTCCTCCTTCCTGCGCTCATTCCTCGACGCCTCGCCGGACCTTGTTTTCTATCGCAATGAAGATAAAGAATTTTCCGGATGTAACCGGGCGATGGAGCTGCTGACAGGTAAAAGCGAGAAGCAGCTTATTCACCTCAAGCCGCAGGATGTCTATAACGAGGAAGCGGCGGAGAAAGTGCTGGAAACGGATGAAAAGGTATTCCGACATAACGTCTCTCTGACCTATGAACAGTGGCTGGATTACCCGGACGGGCGCAAGGCCTGCTTCGAAATCCGCAAGGTTCCTTACTACGATCGCGTCGGCAAACGCCGTGGCCTGATGGGCTTCGGTCGCGATATTACCGAACGTAAGCGCTACCAGGACGCTCTGGAGCGCGCCAGCCGCGACAAGACGACCTTTATCTCAACCATCAGCCACGAGCTGCGTACGCCGCTTAACGGCATCGTGGGGCTCAGCCGCATCCTGCTGGATACCGAACTTACCGGCGAGCAGGAAAAATATCTGAAAACGATCCATGTATCGGCGGTGACGCTGGGCAATATCTTCAACGATATTATCGATATGGATAAGATGGAGCGGCGTAAGGTCCAGCTCGATAATCAGCCGGTCGACTTCACCAGCTTCCTCGCCGACCTCGAAAATCTCTCCGGCCTGCAGGCGCAGCAGAAAGGCCTGCGCTTTGTGATGGACCCGACGCTTCCGCTGCCGCATAAGGTGGTAACCGACGGTACCCGCCTGCGGCAGATCCTGTGGAACCTCATCAGTAACGCGGTCAAATTTACCCCTCAGGGCGGCAACGTGACCGTACGTATTCGCTACGATGAGGGCGATATTCTGCACTTTGAGGTTGAGGATTCCGGTATCGGCATCCCGCAAGCGGAGCAGGATAAAATCTTCGCGATGTACTACCAGGTTAAGGATAGCCACGGCGGGAAACCTGCCACCGGCACCGGGATTGGCCTGGCGGTGTCGCGCCGGCTGGCGCGCAATATGGGCGGCGACATCAACGTCACCAGCCAGCCGGGGCAGGGCGCAACCTTTACCTTAACCGTGCATGCGCCTGCGGTAGCGGAGGAAGTTGAAGACACGCTGGCGGACGATGAAATGCCGCTCCCGGCGCTGAACGTGCTGCTGGTTGAGGATATTGAGCTTAACGTGATTGTCGCCCGCTCGGTGCTGGAAAAGCTGGGCAACAGCGTCGATGTGGCGATGACCGGCAAAGCCGCGCTGGAGATGTTCGAACCCGGTGAATATGACCTGGTGCTGCTGGATATTCAGCTACCGGACATGACCGGCCTCGATATTTCGCGCCACCTGAAGCAGCGCTTTGCCGCCGACGAGCTGCCGCCGCTGGTGGCGCTCACGGCCAACGTCCTGAAGGACAAGAAAGAGTACCTGGATGCCGGCATGGATGATGTGCTGAGTAAACCGCTGTCGGTCCCGGCGCTAACCGCAATTATCAAAAAGTTCTGGGATTCGCCGGACGATGACCAGGATGAGGCGCCGGCCGCTGATATCGCGAAATCGGCGTCGGTGCTGGATATTCCGATGCTGGAGCAGTATATCGAGCTGGTGGGGCCGAAGCTTATCAACGACGGTCTGGCGGTTTTCGAGAAGATGATGCCGGGCTATCTGGCGGTGCTGGAGTCCAACCTCACCGCCCGCGACCAGAAAGGGATTGTCGATGAAGGCCATAAGATTAAGGGCGCCGCGGGCTCTATCGGCCTGCGCCACATTCAGCAGCTTGGACAGCAGATTCAGACGCCGGATCTGCCCGCGTGGTCAGATAACGTTGGTGAATGGGTTGAAGAGATGAAATCGGAGTGGCAGAACGATGTGGCCGTGCTGAAGGCGTGGGTTGCGGCGGCAGATAAAAAATGACCCCGGATAAACCGGGGTGCGCGAACACTGCGCCAACACCAGGGAACTGGTCGTTGCGCCACAATTTTTAGAGATATTTTTTACAGGGCGCAACCCGAGGATTTGGTTTGCTCGCTGATTAAGATAGCAAACCTTAAATTATTTGTTACATGAATCAGTCAAATATGTGAAGCAATGCGGGTAAATCAAAATTTTTGACTGGTTTCAGCAAGTTTGCACTAAGGAGCTGGGGTGATGAAAAAGATTGGTGTCGTATTAAGCGGCTGCGGTGTCTATGACGGCACGGAAATTCATGAGGCGGTTATTACCCTGCTGGCGATTGCTCGCGGCGGCGCCCAGGCGGTGTGCTTTGCTCCTGATAAAGCGCAAACGGATGTTATCAACCATCTGACCGGCGAGCTCCAGTCCGAAAGCCGCAACGTGCTGGTTGAAGCGGCGCGTATCGCCCGCGGTGAGATCCAGCCGCTGTCCGACGCCCGGGCCGATGATCTCGATGCGCTGATTGTTCCCGGCGGATTTGGCGCCGCGAAAAACCTCAGCAGCTTCGCCTCGCAGGGCGGTGAATGTACCGTGGACGACGAGCTGAAGGCGCTGACGCAGGCTATGCATCGGGCCGGTAAACCGCTGGGCTTTATCTGCATCGCGCCGGCGCTGCTGCCAAAAATCCTGCCCGCTCCGCTGCGGGTAACCATTGGCACCGATCTGGATACCGCCGAAGCGCTGGAAGATATGGGGGCCGAGCATGTGCCCTGTCCGGTAGATGACATTGTGGTTGATGAAGAGAATAAAGTCGTGACCACGCCGGCCTATATGCTGGCGCAGAATATAGCCGAAGCGGCGAGCGGGATTGAGAAACTGGTGGCGCGCGTGCTGGTTCTTACGGCATGAAGACCCGCTTTTCACCGCTGCGGATGGTAAAGCGTGGGCTGCTGCGCGTGCTGCTGGTTGCCGCCGCCTTTTGGGGCGGCGGTATAGCGCTGTTTAGCGTGCTGCCGGTGCCTTTCTCGGCGGTAATGCTGGAGCGGCAGGTCGGCGCCTGGCTGAGCGGTAATTTTCATTATGTCGCCCACTCCGATTGGGTGGGGATGGATGAGATATCGCCGTGGATGGGGCTGGCGGTGATGGCGGCTGAGGACCAAAAGTTCCCCGATCATTGGGGCTTTGATGTGCCGGCGATAGAAAAAGCGCTGGCGCATAATGAACGTAATGAAAACCGCGTTCGCGGCGCGTCGACCCTGTCGCAGCAGACGGCCAAAAACTTGTTTTTATGGGATGGTCGCAGCTGGCTGCGTAAGGGGCTGGAGGCCGGTCTGACGGTAGGGATAGAAACGGTATGGAGTAAAAAACGCATCCTCACCGTTTATCTGAATATCGCGGAGTTTGGCGAGGGGACGTTTGGCGTTGAAGCTGCGTCACAGCGCTACTTCCATAAGCCGGCAAGCAGGTTGACGCCTGCGGAAGCGGCGCTGCTGGCTGCCGTATTGCCTAATCCGATCCGCTTTCGCGCGGATGCGCCGTCGGGCTATGTTCGCAGTCGACAGGCGTGGATCTTACGTCAGATGCGTCAGCTCGGCGGAGAAGGGTTTATGCGGGAGAACAGGCTGTACTGATGCTGTCGGCAGTTGTTTTTCCCCGGTAAGCATCGCGCGACCGGGGGAATAACGCCAGCGTTAGTCTTCGTCAAAACCGGCGTTAAACAGCGCAATAACCGCGGCCAGCGCTTCGACTTCCTGCGGACCGTTGGCCTCAATCTCAATTTGCCGACCCTTCGCAGAGTCGAGCATCAGCAGAGCAATCACGCTATTGGCTTCCGCCTCCGTGCCCTCATCGTTGCGCAGCAGCACTTCAGCATCGAAATTTTGCATCAGCTCGAACAGCTTCATCGCCGGGCGAGCGTGCATGCCCAGCTTATTGGTGATCTCAACGCTCTGCTTTACGGTCATGATTTGCGTTTTTCCAGAGTCCGGTGACGCGACTGCACGTTTTTACCGCGCGAGCGGAAGTAGTCGGCCAGTTGTTCGGCGATATAGACCGAACGATGTTTACCGCCGGTACAACCGATAGCGACCGTCAGATAGCTGCGGTTATTGGTCTCCAGCATGGGTAACCATAGCTCAAGATAGCTGCGGGTCTGATAAATAAAGTTGTGAACTTCCGTGTGCCGGTCGAGGAAGGCGGCAACGGGCTTATCGAGGCCGGTCATCGGACGCAGCTTGGGGTCCCAGTGCGGGTTAGGCAGGAAGCGCACGTCGAAGACGTAATCGGCATCGATCGGAATACCGTGCTTAAAGCCAAAGGATTCAAAGACCATGGTGAGCTCGCGCTCGCGTTTGCCCAACAGGCGCGTGCGCAGCATTTCTGCCAGCTCATGTACCGACATTTCTGAGGTGTCGACGATCAGGTCGGCGCGGGAGCGCAGCGGCTCCAGCAGCGCGCTCTCTTCATCGATGGCGCTCTCAAGCGACAGGTTTTTACTCGAAAGCGGATGCAGGCGACGCGTGTCGCTGTAGCGACGAATCAGCGTGTTGCGATCGGCATCAAGGAACAGTAGCTGAGGAGAAAACGCCTCAGGCAGGTTTTTCATCGCCTGCTCAAAGATTTCTGGCGACTCCGGCATGTTGCGCACGTCAATGCTGACGGCGGCGGAAATGTTTCTGTCGGCCAGCGATCTCGCCAGTTCGGGCAGCAGCACTACCGGCAGGTTATCTACGCAGTAGAAGCCCATATCTTCCAGCGCCCGCAGGGCGACGGATTTCCCCGATCCTGAGCGGCCGCTGACGATCATCAGTACCATGTACCGTTTCTCCTCAGTACGATAAAGGGGAGGCTATGGCTCCCGTTATGCGTCATCGCTGCTTCCTGCTTCGGTGATAATCTCATACAGCTCTTCGTCGCTTTGCGCGGCGCGCAGGCGGCGGCAAATCGTTTTGTCCGCCAGCCGTTTTGCTACCAGCGACAGCGTATGCAAATGGGTTTTTGTCTGATCGGCCGGCACCAGAAGCGCAAACAGCAGATCGACGGGCTGATTGTCGATCGCATCAAAGGCGATCGGCGTTTCCAGCTGCACAAAAACGCCAACGGCGCGCAGCGTATCCTCTTCAAGCTTACCGTGCGGAATGGCGATGCCGTTGCCAATTCCGGTACTGCCCATTTTCTCGCGGGTGAGGATCGCTTCGAATACCACCTGGGACGGCAGACCTAGCTGCTTTGCCGCCAGCTCGCTGATGATCTCCAGCGCGCGTTTCTTGCTCTGGCAGTGCACCTGGCTACGGGTACATTCTTGGTTAAGGACATTGCTCAGTTGTAGAGCTGAATCGTTGTTCATCATAATTTCACCTGAGCTCGCTCCCTGCCAGCTGCCGACAATAGACGACGGCCGGCAGGGAGGATCGCCCGGACAATTAGTGTTGTTTTAGTTTATCTTTATGTTTTGTTAGCTGTCGTGCCAGCTTATCGATGAGACCATCGATAGCGGCATACATATCCTGCCCTTCCGCACTGGCATGGATTTCGCCACCGTTGACATGCAGATTGGCGTCCGCAATTTGCGTCACCTTCTCTACTTTTAACACAATATAGACCTGATTGATCCTGTCGAAAAACTGCTCCAGTTTGCTGAACTTCGCGTTGACGAACTCGCGCAGTGCCGGGGTTATTTCGACGTTGTGTCCTGTAATGTTGAGCTGCATAGTGTCTTCCTTATCGGTTGGGTCACACCAGCTGTTTACGCTGGTTAGACGGCGGAATGGATAAAGACTCTCGGTACTTAGCGACGGTGCGGCGCGCCACCATGATACCCTGTTCAGACAGAATGGTGGTGAGCTTACTGTCACTCAACGGCTTCGCGGGGTTCTCCGCGGCGATTAACTTCTTCACCAATGCGCGAATTGCGGTCGACGATGCCTCGCCTCCGCCTTCGGTGTTCACGTGGCTGGAGAAGAAATACTTCAGTTCAAAAATACCGCGCGGACTGTGCAGGTACTTTTGCGTGGTAACGCGTGAAATCGTCGATTCATGCATCTCGACGGCCTGAGCGATGTCCGCCAGCACCATCGGTTTCATAAACTCTTCGCCCTGTTCAAAGAAGGCCTGCTGCTGTTCGACGATGCAGCGGCTGACGCGCAGCAGCGTATCGTTGCGGCTTTCCAGGCTTTTTATCAGCCAGCGGGCTTCCTGCAGGTTGCTGCGGATAAACTGGCTATCGGCATCGTTGCGCGTGCTGTTACCCATTGCGGCGTAGTGCTGGTTGATTTTCAGGCGCGGGATGCTATCGGAATTCAGCTCTACCACCCAGCGATCGCTGACCTTGCGCACCAGCACATCGGGAATCACGTATTCCGGTTCGCTGGTTTGGATCGACTGACCCGGACGCGGATCTAACGACTGGATCAGATTAACCGCTTCTTTCAGAACGTCCTCTTTCAGCCGCGTGACGCGCATCAGGGAACGGAAGTCGTGGTTGGCGAGCAGATCGAGATGATCGCTGATGATGAGCCGGGCTTCTTCCAGCCACGGCGTCTCTTTGGCGTATTGTGATAGCTGAACCAGCAGGCAGTCGCGCAGATCTTTTGCCGCCACGCCAACCGGGTCGAAACGCTGGATGCGCTTGAGTACCGCTTCCACTTCTTCGAGGCCGATTTCGTCATCGTCGATGCTCTCGACAATATCTTCCAGGCGAATAGTGAGGTAACCGGTGTCATCAACGGCATCGACGATCGAGGTGGCGATCGCGCGGTCGGTATCGGTGAACGGCGTCAGCTCCACCTGCCACATCAGGTAATCCTGCAGGCTTTGGGTCGTTTCGCCTTGATAAATTGGCAGCTCGTCGTCCTGATAATCGACGCCGTTGCCCGACGGCGTGCCGGCGGTGTAGATTTCATCCCAGCTGGCGTCGAGCGGCAGCTCCTCCGGCATATCTTTTTGTTCAAGAGCGTCTACGCTATCCAGCGATTCGCGGTCCTCGACCTCTTTGGTTTCTACCTCATCGTGAAGATCGGTTTGCTCAAGCAACGGATTACTCTCCAGCGCCTGCTGGAGTTCCTGCTGGAGTTCTAACGTGGACAGCTGCAGCAAACGTATGGCCTGCTGCAGTTGTGGCGTCATGGCAAGCTGTTGGCTTAGCCTTAATTGCAAACCTTGCTTCATATTCAGGGCTAATATCTCCGGCTAAAACGTCTGTAACCTCTACCCTATCAGAGTCTGAAGTCTTCCCCAAGATACACGCGCTTAACCTGCTCGTCTTCAAGGATTTGCTGCGGTGTACCGTGGGCGATCAGGTGGCCCTGGCTGACGATATACGCGCGTTCGCAGACGGCCAGCGTTTCCCTGACGTTATGGTCGGTGATCAGCACGCCAAGACCGCTGTCGCGCAGGTGCTCGATGATGCGTTTGATATCGATAACCGAAATGGGGTCAACGCCGGCAAACGGTTCATCCAGAAGGATAAATTTAGGGTTCGCGGCCAGCGCGCGGGCAATTTCAACGCGGCGACGTTCGCCGCCGGAAAGCGCCTGACCGAGGCTATCGCGCAGATGCTCGATATGGAACTCTTCCATCAGTTCTTTCGCGCGATCGTCACGCTGTTCGCTGCTCAGATCGTCACGGATCTGCAGCACCGCCATCAGGTTGTCGTAGACGCTCAGGCGACGGAAAATCGAGGCTTCCTGCGGCAGGTAGCCAATGCCCCGGCGCGCGCGGGCGTGAAGCGGCAGCAGGCTGATATCTTCATCATCGATGATAATATTACCGGCGTCGCGCGGCACGATCCCGACGACCATGTAGAAGGTGGTGGTTTTGCCGGCGCCGTTCGGGCCGAGCAGGCCGACAATCTCACCGGAGTTGACGGTCAGACTGACGTCTTCCACCACGCGGCGGCCTTTATAAGCTTTGGCGAGATTCTTTGCAGTTAATGTTGCCATAACGAATTACTTACCTTTCTTTGGCTGATCGGTGCCTTTGTCCTGCAGCTGCGAAGGAACCAGAACCGTAGTCACGCGCCCGCCTTTGTTGCTGAACGCCTGCATTTTCTGCTCTTTCACCAGATAGGTGATTTTGTCGCCCTGGATATTGCTATCGATCTGTTCCAGATGCGCATTGCCGGTCAGGACGACGAAATCATTTTGCAGTTCATAATGCATTTTTGACGCGCGGCCTTTAACCGGCTTGCCGTTATCCTGCATCTGGAAGAAGGTTGCCGGATTACCGTATCCGTCGATCACCTCTTTACCCCTCTCGCCGCCGGGACGAGTGACCACGACCTTATCGGCATTGATCTTGATGGTGCCCTGGGTCACGACGACATTACCGGTAAAGGTGACAACATTGCCCTGCATATCCAGCGACTGCTGATCAGATTCGATATGAATCGGCTGATCGGTGTCGCCAGTCTTTGCCAGTGCCGGCAGGCTGACGGCCAGTATGGCGCTGGCGAGCGCAATCTTAAGGCTGAGTTTGTTTGTTCTGAATTTCATAAGAGGTTCTAACCTTTTCAATCAGCTCGGCATTTTTGCTGCGCAGGTTCCCGCGCATTTTTAGGCCACTGGAATTAAATGTTGTCCCGTACAACGTCACCATGTCATCGGAGGTAACATCCTGCGTCACCAGGTTTATCTGGGCGTTATCCGTCGTAATTTTGCGCAGTTGAGAGTCTGGGCTTAGCGCATTTACCTCAACGTGCCCATAAAGATACAGCATACGATCGTTGGTCAGCTTGGCTTTATCCGCTTTGATTGACCAGCTCGGGGCTTTGTTGGTATCAAAGGTGGTCATCACCGGCTGAGTGAACCACGACAGCTCCTGCGCAGAAAAATACGCGACATGCTCGGCGATAAGGCGATAGTTAAGCGCCCCTTCCGGACTGTAAACGACGGTATCGGTATGCTCGCTGGTATAGGTTGGGTCATCAGGATTGACCTCCGGCTGAGCGGTATCGTCGGTACCCGCCAGGTTAAGGCCGATCAGGATCAGCGCGACCAGCGACAGTAAAATGATAACCCAACGTCTGGTTTTACTCATATTGATTGCCCTTTGGCCTCATCCAGCTTGCCCTGCGCCAATAGTAACAAATCGCAGACTTCGCGTACCGCTCCGCGCCCGCCGTTGATGCGGGTAACATAGTCTGCGCGTGGAAGCAGCAGCGGGTGCGCATCCGCCACTGCAACGCTTAAGCCTGTTTCTGCCATTACCGGCCAGTCGATCAGGTCGTCGCCAATATAGGCCACCTCGTCCGGACGGACGGCCAGCTTGCTTAATAAGTCACGGAAGGCCAGCAGCTTATCGGACTGCCCTTGATACAGATGCGTAATGCCTAACGTCTTACAGCGATCTTCTACCAGTTTAGCGTTTCGCCCGGTAATAATCGCCACTTCAATGCCTGAAGTCAGCGCGCAGCGGATCCCGTAGCCATCGCGTACGTTGAACGCTTTCAGCTCTTCGCCGTTGTTGCCCATATAGATAAGACCGTCGGAAAGCACGCCGTCAACGTCGAGGATCAGTAAACGGATCTTCGCCGCGCGTTCGAGAAATTCGGGGCTTACCGGTCCGTAGCAGGTCGCTAGCGGAGCATCAGCATTATTCATTATTTTATCCTTACTTACACTACGCCTGCGCGCAGGAGATCGTGCATATGTACCACACCCAACAGACGGTCGCCATCGGCAACTAATACGCAGGTGATATGACGGGCTTGCATCAGGTTCAGCGCATCGACCGCCAGAATGCCGGGACGGATGCGAATTCCACCCGGCGTCATGACCTCGGCGATGCCGGCATTACGCATATCGACCCCGGAATCGAACACCCGACGCAGGTCGCCGTCGGTGAAAATACCGATGATGTTCATGTCATCATCGCAGATAGCGGTCATGCCTAAATTTTTACGCGTGATTTCCAGCAGCGCGTCGCGCAGCGTGGCCTGCAGAGTAACGTGCGGGATTTCATCTCCGGTGTGCATGATATCATTGACCCGCAGCAGCAGCTTACGGCCCAGCGCGCCGCCGGGGTGGGAGAGCGCGAAATCTTCGGCGGTAAAGCCGCGGGCTTCCAGCAGCGCGACCGCCAGAGCGTCGCCCATCACCAGCGCCGCGGTAGTGCTTGACGTCGGGGCCAGGCCTAGCGGACAGGCTTCTTTTAGCACCTTCACGCACAGGTGGATATCCGCCGCGCGCGCCATGCTGCTTTCCGCACGGCTGGTCATGCAGATAAGCGGCACCCGCTGTCGCTTAAGTACGGGGATCAGCGCTAAAATTTCGTTCGACTCGCCGGAGTTCGACAGGGCGATAACAACGTCCTGCGGCGTGACCATGCCTAAATCGCCGTGGGCCGCTTCGCCGGGATGTACGAAGAACGACGGCGTACCGGTGCTGGCGAAGGTGGCTGCCATTTTACGCGCGATGTGGCCGGACTTGCCCATCCCCATGACCACCACTTTGCCGGCGCAGCGGAAAATCGTTTCGCAGGCGCGCGTAAAATCTTCATTAATGTATTGATCGAGCTGAGCCAGACCTTCACGTTCAATTTCCAGGACCTTGCGGCCTGCCTGTTGAAAGTCAAAATCCGTTGGCAAATCTATTTGCGACATAATGGTATCCCGATTCATTCACCAAAGAGCGGTGCTGCCCAGTACAGCATCGCCAACCAAACCACAAAACCGCCGACCAGCAGCGCCCCGGCGAGCCGGCTGGGCTGCCGTTTTCGGCGCCAGCACAGCAGGGCGAAAATTACGCTGACCAGCATCATGACGGCATAGTCGCGCGTAAACGCTTCGGGGGCGAAGGAGCCCGGCGCGATCAGCGCCGGCAGCCCGAGAACCAGGACGATATTAAGGATATTGGCGCCAATGATATTCCCGATGGCAATATCATCTTCCCCTTTACGTGCGCCAGCAATCGCGGTCGCCAGTTCCGGCAGGCTGGTGCCGATGGCGACCACCGTGAGGCCGACGGTCAGTTCGCTGATGGCGAAGTAGTTCGCCAGCACGGTGGCATTATCCACCACCATGCGGGTCGCCATCGGCATGACAATCATCGCCACCCCCAGCCACAGCAGGGCTACGGGAAGCGAACCTTCTCGCGGCAGCTCCGCTATCTGTTCCCGGGTCAGGCTATCGTTACCCTGACGTTCGGCGATGCGCGCTATTTTTACCGTGAACAGCAGCCATAGTATGGCTAACGCCAGTAAAAAAAGACCGTCCATGCGGGAGAGCTGACCGTCATACAGGACAAAGCTCGCGAGCACGCTGACCAGCAACATTAGCGGCAGTTCGCGGCGCAGGATATCAGAATGTACGGTAAATGGATGAAGTAAGGCGGCGAGGCCAAGAATTAATAAGATATTGGTGATGTTCGATCCGATCGCCGTGCCGATGGCCAGATCGGTCTGTCCGTGCAGGGAGGCGGCCGCGGAGACGATGATCTCGGGCAGGCTGGTACCGATGCTCACCACCGTCATACCAATGATAAGCGGCGGGATCCCTATCATGCGGCACAATATTGAAGCGGCGTAGACCAGACGATCGGCGCTGTAGACCACCAGCAGTAAACCAATTATTAACAGAGCCGTCGCTAAGAGCATCTAAAGTCCTTTCTTCAGGTATAATCGTCGCCTCGCTGACCGTCCGTACGCAGCGTAACGAATTCTTAATTTTGACTTTATGTTTGTCAAAAGTAAAACAAATGCCAGCTTTCGCTAACCCGGGCAGGTAAGATTCTGTAAAAATGTTGGGTTTATGGTGGAAGAAAGCACCATGCTTAGCCTGAGGGATGTTTTGTAAGGATGATTTTATGAGCCAAACTCTGGCGAATTTAGTCGAAGTACGCGGTATCAGCTTCTCCCGAGGCGATCGCGCGATCTTTGATGATATCTCGCTGTCAGTGCCGCGCGGTAAGATCACGGCGATCATGGGGCCATCGGGAATCGGTAAAACGACCCTGCTGCGCCTGATCGGCGGTCAAATCCCGCCGGATAGCGGCGAGATCCTGTTTGATGGCGAAAACGTGCCGCAGATGTCGCGTTCGCGCCTGTATACCGTGCGTAAGCGCATGAGCATGCTGTTTCAGTCAGGCGCGCTGTTCACCGATATGAACGTCTTTAATAACGTGGCCTATCCGCTGCGTGAGCACACTCATCTGCCCGAAGCGCTGCTGCATACTACCGTGATGATGAAGCTTGAGGCCGTTGGCCTGCGCGGAGCGGCAATGCTGATGCCTTCTGAGCTATCCGGTGGCATGGCGCGCCGCGCGGCGCTGGCAAGAGCTATTGCGCTGGAGCCGGATCTCATCATGTTCGACGAACCGTTTGTCGGGCAGGACCCCATCACTATGGGCGTGCTGGTTAAGCTGATTTCCGAACTCAATAGCACCCTGGGCGTTACGTGTATCGTGGTATCGCACGACGTACCGGAAGTGCTCAGTATTGCGGATTACGCCTATATCGTGGCCGACAAGAAAATTGTCGCCCACGGCAGCGCCCGCTCGCTGCGGGAAAATGCCGACCCTCGGGTTCGCCAGTTTATTGATGGTATCGCCGACGGCCCGGTGCCGTTCCGCTATCCGGCAGGCGACTATCAGCATGATTTATTAGGCATAGGGAGTTAAACGACTGATGCTGCTAAATATGCTGGCATCGCTCGGGCATCGGGGGATTAAAACCACCGCGGCTTTTGGGCGTGCCGGATTAATGCTTTTCAACGCCGTAGTGGGCAAGCCGGAGTTTCGTAAGCACGCGCCGCTGCTGGTGCGCCAGTTGTACAACGTTGGCGTGCTGTCGATGCTGATCATCATCGTGTCGGGGCTGTTCATCGGCATGGTGCTGGGCCTGCAGGGCTATCTGGTGTTGACCACCTACAGCGCGGAAACCAGTCTTGGTATGCTGGTGGCGCTCTCTCTGCTGCGCGAGCTGGGGCCGGTGGTTGCCGCGCTGCTGTTCGCCGGGCGTGCCGGCTCGGCGCTGACCGCCGAAATAGGGCTGATGCGCGCGACCGAACAGCTCTCAAGCATGGAGATGATGGCCGTCGATCCGCTGCGTCGCGTAATATCGCCGCGCTTCTGGGCCGGGGTGATCTCACTGCCGCTGCTGACGGTTATTTTTGTCGCGGTGGGGATCTGGGGCGGTTCGCTGGTTGGCGTTAACTGGAAAGGTATCGACAGCGGGTTCTTCTGGACCGCGATGCAAAATGCCGTCGACTGGCGAATGGATCTGGTTAACTGCCTGATTAAGAGTCTGGTTTTCGCCATTACGGTGACATGGGTAGCGTTATTTAACGGTTATGATGCTATCCCCACTTCCGCAGGGATTAGCCGGGCAACGACGCGCACCGTGGTGCATTCGTCGCTGGCGGTTCTGGGGCTGGATTTTGTGCTGACTGCGCTGATGTTTGGGAATTGAGTTCATGCAAACGAAAAAAAGTGAAATCTGGGTAGGCGTATTTTTACTGGTGGCGCTGCTGGCGGCTCTGTTTGTATGCCTGAAAGCAGCGAACGTGACCTCTCTGCGGACCGAGCCGACGTATCGTCTTTACGCGACGTTCGACAATATCGGTGGCCTGAAGGCGCGGTCGCCGGTACGCATTGGCGGCGTGGTCGTGGGCCGGGTGGCGGATATCACGCTCGATACAAAAACCTATCTGCCGCGGGTGGCCATCGATATCGATGAGAGCTACAACCATATTCCTGACTCCAGTTCGCTGGCCATTCGTACTTCGGGCCTGCTGGGCGAGCAGTACCTGGCTCTGAACATGGGTTTTGAAGACCCGGAGCTGGGGACATCTATCCTTAAAGACGGCGGGACGATTCAGGACACGAAATCGGCCATGGTTCTGGAAGATCTGATTGGCCAGTTCCTTTACAACAGTAAAGGCAGCGACAATAAGAATTCTGGCGATGATCCGACGGCCCAGGAAAGTCATACTGACGCAGCGCAGCCTGCCGCCACGACGCACTAATTTCAGGAGAGACCCGATATGTTTAAACGCTTACTGATGATCGCCATGCTGGCGATTGCGCCATTGACTGCTGCGACCGCAGCGGATCAGTCCAATCCGTACAAGCTGATGGATGAAGCCGCGCAGAAAACCTTCGACCGCCTGAAAAACGAGCAGCCGAAGATTCAGGCTAACCCGAACTATCTGCGCGAGATCGTCGACCAGGAGCTGATGCCGTATGTGCAGGTGAAGTACGCTGGCGCGCTGGTGCTGGGCCGTTATTACAAAGATGCGACCCCGGCGCAGCGTGAGGCCTACTTTACCGCCTTCCGCGAATATCTGAAGCAGGCATACGGTCAGGCGCTGGCGATGTATCACGGTCAGACCTATCAAATCGCGCCGGAACAGGCGCTGGGCGATGCGACTATCGTCCCTATCCGCGTGACGATCCTCGATCCTAACGGCCGTCCGCCGGTGCGCCTGGACTTCCAGTGGCGTAAAAACACCCAGACCGGCAACTGGCAGGCTTACGACATGATTGCTGAAGGGGTGAGCATGATCACCACCAAGCAGAACGAGTGGAGCGATCTGCTGCGTACTAAAGGCGTTGACGGCCTGACCGCGCAGCTGAAATCGATCTCCGCGCAGCCGATTACGCTGGAACAGAAAAAATAATGACCGGGCAGCTGAGCTGGACTCGCCGCGGCGACTGCCTGGCGCTGCAGGGGGAGCTGGACCAGGATCTGCTGGTCCCGCTCTGGGACGACCGTGCGCAGGCGACTGAAGGCGTATCGGCTATCGACCTGAGCGCGGTAACCCGGGTCGATACCGCCGGCCTTGCGCTGCTGGTGCATTTCGTGGCGCTGATTCGTCGTCAGGGCAGGGAGGCGCGGCTGATCGGCAAGAGCGATAATTTGCAAACGCTGGTCGGTCTTTACAACCTTCCTGCCGATATGATCCCATAGTTTTTCAGAGTGTTACTGCTGACGCTATCCGCAAAGCCTCATCAATATTTTCGATGGGGCTTTTTGCTTGTTTAAGACCGCGTCACTTTCCTCTAAGATGTTGGGCTATTTTCACTACCAGATAAAATTTGAACCCATGGAAAATCATGAAATTCAGACCGTGCTGATGAACGCACTCTCCCTCCAGGAAGTCCACGTCTCTGGCGATGGCAGTCACTTTCAGGTTATTGCTGTGGGCGAGCTGTTCGACGGCATGAGCCGGGTGAAGAAGCAGCAGACTATCTACGCCCCGCTGATGGAATATATTGCCGACAACCGCATCCATGCTCTGTCGATCAAGGCGTATACCCCGCAGGAATGGGCCCGCGATCGCAAACTAAATGGCTTTTAAGCTGTAGGGATGCTCCCTGCAGCGTATATGAATTCTTAACAGAGAACAGAATCAATGGATAAATTCCGTGTTCAGGGTCCGACTCGTCTCCAGGGCGAAGTCACCATCTCCGGTGCGAAAAACGCAGCTCTGCCGATCCTCTTTGCCGCACTGCTGGCAGACGAGCCGATTGAAATCCAGAATGTACCGAAGCTGAAAGACATCGATACCACGATGAAACTGCTGAGCCAGCTAGGTGCCAAAGTTGAGCGTAACGGTTCCGTATGGATTGATGCGGGCCCGGTTGACGTCTTCTGTGCTCCGTACGATTTAGTCAAAACCATGCGTGCCTCTATCTGGGCGCTGGGGCCGCTGGTGGCGCGTTTTGGCCAAGGCCAGGTTTCGCTGCCGGGCGGCTGTGCGATCGGCGCCCGTCCGGTTGACCTGCATATTACCGGCCTGGAGCAGCTGGGTGCCGAGATCAAGCTGGAAGAGGGCTACGTCAAGGCATCGGTCAATGGACGTCTCAAGGGCGCGCATATCGTTATGGATAAGGTCAGCGTTGGCGCGACCGTCACCATTATGAGCGCCGCGACGCTGGCTGAAGGCACAACCATCATCGAAAACGCCGCGCGTGAGCCGGAAATCGTCGATACGGCCAACTTCCTCGTTGCGCTGGGTGCGAAAATTAAGGGCCAGGGTTCTGACCGTATTACCATTGAAGGCGTAGAGCGTCTGGGCGGCGGCGTATATCGCGTGCTGCCGGACCGTATCGAAACCGGGACCTTCCTGGTCGCTGCGGCAATCTCCGGCGGTAAAATCGTCTGCCGCAATGCGCAGCCTGATACCCTCGACGTCGTACTGGCCAAGCTGCGCGATGCGGGTGCCGATATTGAGACCGGCGAAGACTGGATTAGCCTTGATATGCACGGTAATCGTCCTAAAGCCGTCAACGTACGCACCGCGCCGCACCCGGGATTCCCGACCGACATGCAGGCGCAGTTTACGCTGCTAAACCTGGTGGCGGAAGGCACCGGCGTGATTACCGAAACCATTTTCGAAAACCGCTTTATGCACATTCCGGAGCTGATCCGTATGGGCGCGCACGCGGAAATCGAAAGCAATACGGCGATCTGCCACGGCGTGGCCCAGCTCTCCGGCGCTCAGGTCATGGCAACCGACCTGCGTGCATCGGCAAGCCTGGTGCTGGCGGGTTGTATTGCAGAAGGCACCACGATTGTCGATCGTATTTATCACATCGATCGTGGATACGAGCGTATTGAAGATAAGCTGCAGGCGCTGGGCGCGAATATCGAACGCGTAAAAGGCGAGTAAACCTGTTGTAGCAGCCCTCTGACGTCTGTCCGGGGGCTGTAGTACCCTCTATTACCTCGACTCACTTCTCACTTTTCTTTTGGCGTATCATCTGCGTTCTGTCGATAAACTGATGGGTAATCGGGTCGTGGTAGCGTGACGGCCAAATAGCCCAGGGTGTGGTTTCCAGCGCATTAGCAATAATCAGTTCGCCTTTGGGCCACGGCCGGGTTAGTGCATTGGCCAGGGTAGAGGAGCTCAATCCGTTGCGTCGTGATTCCGCCGCCAGCGACGTTCCTTTTTTGCGTAATCCGGCGATAATATCGGCCGGGTGCCAATCGATGAACTTATCCATAAATTCTCCTGCTGATAAGGTTCCAGATCGCCCCAAGCGGACGACTGAACAACTATACCCCTGGTTTATTAAAGTTCTAACAAGTTCCAGTAAATGGATCGAATATTCAGAATTCATCAAGGTTAAAGGCGGGGGTTTAGCGGGGAAGGTTTTTTTTGGAACTTTCCCGCGCCGGGCGCGGGAAGGGCGAAAGGGTCGTTAGCGATCGCGCTGCACGGCGATGTGCGCAAGGCCGATGAGCGCTTCGCGCCACGGCGAGTCGGGTAAAACCTGAAGCGCGACAATCGCCTTATCGGCTTCTTCCTCCGCGCGTTTTTGCGTCCATTCCAGCGAACCGCAGGCTGCCATTGCCTCGAGGACTGCCGCCAGCAGGTGACGTCCGTTACCCTGTTCGATTGCGCCTCGAATCATTGCGGACTGCTCTGGGGTGCCATGACGCATCGCATGCAGCAGCGGTAGCGTAGGTTTACCTTCGTTCAGGTCATCGCCCACGTTTTTACCAAGACGTTCGCCGTCGGAGCTATAGTCCAGCAAATCATCGATCAGCTGGAAAGCGGTGCCCAAATAGCGGCCGTAATCCTGTAATGCCCGCTCCTGTTCCTCGGTACAGCCGGCGAGAATCCCGGAACATTGTGCGGCCGCTTCGAACAGTCGGGCTGTTTTGCTGTAAATCACCCGCATGTAGTTTTCTTCCGTGATGTCCGGGTCGTTAACGTTCATCAGCTGCAGGACTTCACCTTCGGCAATCACGTTAACGGCTTTCGACATAACTTCCAGCACCTTCAGCGAACCGAGGCTGGTCATCATCTGGAAAGAGCGGGTATAGATAAAATCACCAACCAGCACGCTGGCTGCATTGCCAAAAGCCGCATTGGCCGTGGCTTTGCCACGACGCATATCCGACTCATCAACAACATCATCATGAAGCAGGGTCGCGGTATGGATAAATTCGATCAGCGCGGCAATGGTGACGTGCGCATTCCCCTGGTAACCGACGGCGCGCGCCGCGAGGACCGCAATCATCGGACGAATACGTTTACCGCCTCCGCTGACGATGTAATAGCCTAACTGATTGATAAGCTGAACATCTGAGTCGAGTTGCTCAAGGATTGTCGCATTGACACCCGCCATATCTTGCGCGGTTAACTCATTGATTTTTTCTAAATTCATCGCAAAAGCCGGGCCACATGTCCTGTAACCGCGAATCCAGGTGGGTTCACAGCAGGATTAAGATAGAATTAAAAGAAGATACGATTGTACTGAAAAAATGGCATAGATAAACGTTAGCGTGAAAGTTGTGTTTTTTTTCTGCGTTGAGCGACGATCGCTCTTGTCAAAGGCTCGCCTTTTGCGTAATATTCGCGCCCTATTGTGAATATTTATAGCGCACTCTAAATCACATTAAGAGGTGCGCGGAAGCGGAGTTTTATATGTACGCGGTTTTCCAAAGTGGTGGTAAACAACACCGAGTAAGCGAAGGTCAGACCATTCGCCTGGAAAAGCTGGACATCGCAACTGGCGAAGCTGTTGAGTTCGCTGAAGTGCTGATGGTCGCAAACGGTGAAGAAATCAAGATCGGCGTTCCTTTCGTTGAGGGCGGCGTAATCAAAGCTGAAGTTGTTGCTCACGGTCGTGGCGAGAAAGTTAAAATCGTTAAGTTTCGTCGTCGTAAACACTACCGTAAGCAGCAGGGCCATCGTCAGTGGTTCACTGATGTGAAAATTACTGGCATCAGCGCCTAAGACCTGAGGAGAGATTTAAATGGCACATAAAAAGGCTGGCGGCTCAACTCGTAACGGTCGCGACTCAGAAGCTAAACGCCTGGGCGTTAAGCGTTTCGGTGGCGAAACCGTTCTGGCGGGTAGCATCATCGTTCGTCAACGTGGCACTAAATTCCACGCTGGTAACAACGTAGGTTGCGGTCGTGACCACACTCTGTTTGCTAAAGCAGACGGTAAAGTGAAATTTGAAGTTAAAGGCCCGAACAACCGTAAATATATCAGCATCGTTGCTGAGTAAGGTTTTCGAGGTCCGGTAACGGATTAAAGCCCCGCAACGTGTTGCGGGGCTTTTTACATTAGAAGTCCGGAAAATTTTCCGCAGGTAAAACGGGCATGAAGCAGCAGGCCGGCATAGGTATTGTTTTGGCGCTCACCACCGCAATGTGCTGGGGTGCGCTGCCCATCGCAATGAAGCAGGTTCTGGAAGTGATGGAACCGCCAACGGTGGTGTTCTATCGCTTTTTAATGGCGAGTATTGGCCTCGGGTTGATCCTGGCGATTAAAGGTAAGCTGCCGCCGCTGCGTATTTTCCGTAAACCTCGCTGGCTAATTTTACTGGCTATCGCGACGGGCGGCCTGTTCGGTAACTTCATTCTGTTCAGCTCGTCCTTGCAATATTTAAGCCCGACGGCCTCGCAGGTGATTGGTCAGCTGTCCCCGGTTGGCATGATGGTCGCCAGCGTCTTTATCCTCAAGGAGAAGATGCGCGGGACGCAGGTTATCGGCGCGATAATGCTGCTCTGCGGGCTGGTGATGTTCTTCAACACCAGCCTGATCGAGATTTTTACCCGCCTGACGGATTACACCTGGGGTGTGATTTTTGGCGTGGCTGCAGCGACGGTGTGGGTGAGCTACGGCGTCGCGCAAAAGGTATTATTGCGTCGTCTGGCATCACAGCAAATCCTGTTTTTGCTGTACACTTTATGTACTATCGCATTATTGCCGCTGGCAAAGCCGGGCGTGATATCCCAGCTAAGCGACTGGCAGCTGGCGTGCCTGATCTTTTGTGGTTTGAACACGCTGGTAGGTTATGGCGCACTCGCGGAAGCGATGGCGCGTTGGCAGGCAGCGCAGGTGAGCGCATTAATTACGCTAACTCCGCTGTTTACGCTGTTATTTTCAGATTTATTATCAATGGCCTGGCCCGATTTCTTCGTCAAACCGATGTTAAACCTGTTGGGTTATCTCGGTGCGTTTGTCGTGGTTGCGGGCGCGATGTTTTCCGCCATTGGTCATCGTCTTTGGGGACGCTGGCGTAAAAATGAAGCGGTAGTATATCCAAAATAATTCGGGTTGCAGGAAGGCGGCAAGAGAGCGAATTCCCGGGAACATAGATAGCTATGTCTCTGGAGTGAGCGAGCTCCGCCAACGCGCGTGCAGCTTGAAGTATGAAGGATATTTGTCCCCCGCTCAGGCGAATGATTTACGGAGAGTAAAATGAAGTTTGTTGATGAAGCAACGATCCTGGTCGTAGCAGGTGATGGCGGCAATGGTTGCGTGAGCTTCCGCCGTGAAAAATATATCCCGAGAGGCGGCCCGGACGGCGGCGACGGCGGTGATGGCGGCGACGTTTGGCTGGAAGCGGACGAGAACCTCAACACCCTGATCGACTACCGTTTTGAGAAAGCTTTCCGCGCTGAACGTGGGCAGAACGGGCAAAGCCGTGACTGTACCGGTAAGCGTGGTAAAGACGTATCGGTTAAGGTGCCCGTAGGGACCCGTGTTATCGATCAGGGGACCGGCGAGACCATGGGCGATATGACCAAACACGGTCAGCGTCTGATGGTCGCTAAAGGCGGCTGGCACGGCCTGGGTAACACCCGCTTTAAATCGTCCGTCAACCGTACCCCGCGTCAGAAGACGATGGGTACGCCGGGCGATAAGCGCGACCTACAGCTTGAGCTGATGCTGCTGGCAGACGTTGGGATGCTGGGGATGCCGAATGCCGGTAAATCCACCTTCATTCGCGCCGTTTCTGCTGCGAAGCCGAAAGTCGCGGATTATCCGTTTACCACGCTGGTACCTAGTCTCGGCGTTGTGCGTATGGATAACGAGAAGAGCTTCGTCGTGGCGGATATCCCTGGGCTGATTGAGGGCGCTGCTGAAGGCGCAGGCCTTGGTATTCGCTTCCTCAAGCACCTTGAGCGCTGCCGCGTGCTGCTGCATCTCATCGATATTGAGCCGATCGACGGTTCCGATCCGGTAGAGAATGCGCGCATTATCATCGGTGAGCTGGAAAAATACAGCGAAGATCTGGCGTCAAAACCACGCTGGCTGGTCTTCAACAAGATCGACCTGATGGATAAAGCGGAAGCCGAAGCGAAGGCGAAAGCGATTGCCGAGGCGCTGGGTTGGGAAGAGAAGTTCTACCTGATTTCTGCGGCGAGCCAGCAGGGCGTGAAAGACCTGTGCTGGGATGTGATGACCTTTATCATCGAAAACCCAATCGTGCATGCGCAGGAAGATAAGCCGGCTGAAAAAGTCGAGTTTATGTGGGATGACTACCATCGCGAGCAGCTCGAAAGCGCTGAGATCGAAGTGGAAGATGACGAAGACTGGGATGACGACTGGGACGAAGACGACGAAGAAGGCGTTGAGTTCATCTACAAGCGTTAATTCTGGTTTGCATCCGTTCCCCGCGACGTAATGCTAAGCGGGAAACATCGCCGGATAGAACGAAAAGGGCCGCATCTGATGCGGCCCTTTTGTATTAGTTGTTTTGGTACAAATCCTTATACAGCCGGCTCTCGAAGCGCACCAGCGGAATTCGACGATTGCGCTGATCGGCTGGCGGTACCGCATAGCCTGACAGGTACTGCACGAAGGCGATTTTCTGCCCGCTGGCGCCGGTGATGAAGCCCGCCAGATTATAGACCCCCTGCAGGGAACCGGTCTTCGCGGAAACTTTACCATCAACGCCCGCCTGATGCAGGCCGGCACGGTACTGCAGCGACCCGTCATGACCGGCGAGCGGAAGCATCGAGATGAAGTTGAGTTCATTATCGTGCTGGGCAATATATTGCAGCACCTGCATCATCGTGGCGGGGGCAATCAGGTTATGGCGCGACAGGCCGGAACCGTCGGCAATAATCGTATTGCCCAAATCGACGCCGGCCTGCTGGCGCAGGATTTGGCGTACCGCATCGGAACCCGCGCGCCAGGTGCCCGGCACGCCGAGACGCGCGTGACCAATGGTGCGGAATACGGTATCGGCAATCATGTTGTCTGATTTTTTCAGCATGATGCGCAGGAGATCGTGCAGCGGAGCCGACTGGGTGGTCGCCAGCACGGTACCGGGATCGTTGGCCAGGGTTTGGCGTAGCAGGGTGCCGCTGTAGGTGATGCCGGCCTGGGTCAGTTCAGACTTAAGAATTACGCCGGCATAGCTGGCGCCGTCCTGAATGGCGAAGGCCAGCGGCAGCGGCTCGCTACGCTGCGGCAGACAGCCGGTCAGGGTGTAGCGGTTAAGATCGCCGGGAACCACGTCGAGCTCGCAGTACTGGGCTTCCGCAGAGCCGCGGGCCAGCGTGCGGACCTGGCTGAACATGGTGACCGGGTAATACGAGGCGACGCGAATAAATGCCAGGTCGCCGGGTTTCTGCGCGCTGTACAGCGAGATCGAGAAACAGTTGCGATCGACGATCGCGGCCGCCGGCGGGGCGCTAAAGCACTGCGTCATATCGTTCCACGGCCAGCCCGGCGCTTTGTCATGGCTGGCGAAGACCGAGGTATCGATCAGGACGTTCCCTTCGATCCGCTGGACGCCGGCCTTTTTGAGCGTGGCCACCATATTGCGAATATCCTGACGCCTGAGCGTAGGATCGCCGCCAAACCGGGCAATCAGGTCACCTTTCAGCACGCCGCCGTCGAGACTGCCTTTGGTTTCCAGGGTGGTGGTGAAACGGAAGTCTGGACCCAGCTGGAGAAGGGCAGCCAGGGCGGTGATCACCTTCTGAGTACTAGCCGGTAGCGCCATTTGCTGGCTGTGAAAGTCTATCTCCGGCGTCGGGGAGCCAACCTTTTGCGCCATAAAGGCGAGGTTAGCACCCGCAGGAAGCTGGTTGATGTACTCGTCAATGTTCGCCGCCTGAGCGCTAAACGCAATGCCGGCAGTCAATCCGATGATAAATCTGGAAAATCGCATAATCTCGCGCTAACAACCTGAAACCGAGCCGTCATACTACGGTGCAACACCCTGTAAAGTAAACGATGACCCATAGTGAACTTCAGGGTAAAATACGTATCAAATTGAAAATTGCTGCTGACCTGGGGAATGTTTCCCGGGTTGGTTTTCTTTTTGCTCCTGTCCTGCTTTTTGCCTGGCAGGTTGCGGAACGGGGATATCCGTTCCATGAAGGAATGATAAAGAGGTATAACAAATGCAAGCTATTCCGATGACCTTACGTGGCGCTGAAAAACTGCGCGAAGAGCTGGATTTTCTGAAATCCGTTCGTCGCCCTGAAATCATTGCAGCCATCGCCGATGCCCGCGAACATGGCGATCTCAAAGAGAACGCTGAGTACCATGCGGCCCGCGAACAGCAGGGTTTCTGTGAAGGACGTATCAAAGATATTGAGGCCAAGCTGTCCAATGCGCAGGTTATCGATATCACCAAAATGCCGAATAACGGCCGCGTGATTTTTGGTTCGACGGTGAACGTTCTGAACCTTGATACCGACGAAGAACAGATTTATCGCATCGTGGGCGACGACGAAGCTGATTTTAAGCAGAATCTTATCTCCGTGAACTCCCCGATCGCTCGCGGGCTGATCGGTAAAGAGCAGGATGATGTTGTGACAATCCGCACGCCAGGTGGCGAGGTCGAATACGAAATTATCAAGGTTGAGTACCTTTAATTCGCATTTCCCGCTACGCTGTTGATGGATTGTAAAGAAAGGAAAAAGGCCGCATAGCGGCCTTTTATCAACGTCCAGAGCATGGCATTTTGCTCGTCTACCTGCAGAAATCCCTCGTTTTACACAATGTTGTGTCGAGATTCAGGATATTCTTAGCGTGGCAGCGAGATTTTACGCTCTTTAGATGGGCGGTACAGGACCAGCGTTTTACCGATGACCTGTACGTTACAGGCGCCGGTTTCGCGTACGATAGCTTCCACGATCAGGGTTTTAGTCTCGCGGTCTTCCGAGGCAATTTTCACCTTGATGAGCTCATGGTGCTCTAACGCTTGTTCGATCTCGGCCAGTACCCCTTCGGTCAAACCATTATTGCCAAGCATAACTACCGGCTTGAGCGGATGTGCCAGACCTTTCAGGTGCTGTTTTTGTTTAGTACTCAGATTCATCGTATTTTTTTGCTTACGTTGGGATTGAAAACGGTTCATTCTACCGCCATCTCCCATATATCGCCAAACTACAGTGTCGATTTTTACGTCGCAAAGTATGATGAACCCGAAATGGGAATGTTAAATGACAGGTAAAAAGCGTTCTGCCAGTTCCAGCCGCTGGCTTCAGGAACACTTTAGCGATAAATATGTTCTCCAGGCACAGAAAAAGGGGTTACGTTCCCGAGCCTGGTTTAAACTTGATGAAATACAGCAGAGTGACAAGATTTTTAAGCCGGGGATGACGATTGTTGACCTCGGTGCTGCACCCGGAGGCTGGTCGCAATATGCGGTCACGCAGATCGGAAACAGCGGCCGCATCATCGCTTGCGATCTTTTACCGATGGATCCAATCGTTGGTGTGGACTTCCTTCAGGGCGACTTTCGTGATGAATTAGTCCTGAAAGCGTTACTTGAGCGCGTAGGTGACAGTAAAGTACAAGTTGTCATGTCCGATATGGCGCCAAACATGTGCGGAACACCGGCGGTGGATATCCCCCGGGCCATGTATTTGGTGGAACTGGCGCTTGGAATGGCTCGTGATGTATTAGCGCCAGGTGGTAGTTTTGTAGTTAAGGTGTTCCAGGGCGAAGGCTTCGATGAGTATCTAAGAGAAATTCGCTCCCTGTTTACGAAGGTCAAAGTTCGTAAGCCGGACTCTTCCCGTGCTCGTTCGCGTGAAGTGTACATTGTAGCGACCGGGCGAAAACCATAACCGGTAGATTTCAAACGAAAGTTTGAAAGAAACTGGATATAGAGTATCCTGACGCTGTTTTTAACACAGTTGTAATAAGAGGTTAATCCCTTGAGTGACATGGCGAAAAACCTAATACTCTGGCTGGTCATTGCCGTCGTGCTGATGTCAGTATTCCAGAGCTTTGGGCCCAGCGAGTCTAATGGCCGTAAGGTGGATTATTCAACCTTCCTGCAAGAGGTCAATCAGGACCAGGTTCGCGAAGCGCGTATCAACGGACGTGAGATCAACGTTACCAAGAAAGATAGTAACCGTTACACGACTTACATTCCGGTTAACGATCCGAAGCTGCTCGATAACCTGTTGACGAAAAACGTCAAAGTGGTTGGCGAACCGCCGGAAGAGCCGAGCCTGCTGGCTTCCATCTTTATTTCCTGGTTCCCGATGCTGTTGCTGATCGGCGTCTGGATCTTCTTTATGCGGCAAATGCAGGGCGGCGGCGGAAAGGGCGCGATGTCCTTCGGCAAAAGCAAAGCCCGTATGCTGACGGAAGACCAGATCAAAACCACTTTTGCTGATGTCGCGGGCTGCGATGAAGCGAAAGATGAAGTGGCCGAACTGGTGGAGTATCTGCGTGAGCCGAGCCGTTTCCAGAAGCTGGGCGGTAAAATCCCGAAAGGCGTCCTGATGGTCGGCCCTCCGGGTACGGGTAAAACGCTGCTGGCGAAAGCGATCGCCGGTGAAGCGAAAGTGCCGTTCTTTACAATTTCCGGTTCTGACTTCGTAGAAATGTTCGTCGGTGTTGGTGCATCTCGCGTGCGCGACATGTTTGAACAGGCTAAGAAAGCGGCTCCGTGCATTATCTTCATCGATGAAATCGACGCCGTCGGTCGCCAGCGTGGCGCTGGTCTGGGCGGTGGTCACGATGAGCGTGAGCAGACGCTGAACCAGATGCTGGTTGAGATGGATGGTTTCGAAGGTAACGAAGGTATTATCGTTATCGCCGCAACAAACCGTCCGGACGTTCTGGACCCTGCGCTGCTGCGTCCGGGCCGCTTCGACCGTCAGGTCGTCGTTGGTCTGCCGGATGTCCGCGGCCGTGAGCAGATCCTGAAAGTTCATATGCGTCGCGTTCCGCTGTCGCCTGATATCGATGCGGCAATCATCGCGCGTGGTACCCCGGGCTTCTCTGGTGCTGACCTGGCGAACCTGGTGAACGAAGCCGCTCTGTTTGCTGCCCGTGGCAACAAGCGTGTGGTATCGATGGTTGAGTTCGAAAAGGCAAAAGACAAAATCATGATGGGTGCGGAACGTCGCTCCATGGTGATGACGGAAGCACAGAAAGAGTCGACCGCTTACCACGAAGCAGGCCATGCGATTATCGGTCGCCTGGTGCCGGAACACGATCCGGTGCATAAGGTCACTATTATTCCGCGCGGCCGCGCGCTAGGCGTCACGTTCTTCCTGCCGGAAGGCGATGCAATCAGCGCCAGCCGTCAGAAGCTGGAAAGCCAGATTTCGACCCTGTACGGCGGCCGTCTGGCAGAAGAGATTATCTACGGCGTAGAGCATGTTTCTACCGGCGCGTCGAACGACATCAAAGTCGCGACCAACCTGGCACGTAACATGGTGACTCAGTGGGGCTTCTCCGACAAACTCGGTCCGCTGCTGTATGCGGAAGAAGAGGGTGAAGTATTCCTGGGACGTAGCGTAGCGAAAGCGAAGCATATGTCCGATGAGACAGCGCGTATCATCGACCAGGAAGTGAAATCACTGGTTGAGCGTAACTACAACCGTGCCCGTCAGATCCTCAATGACAATCTGGATATTCTGCATTCGATGAAAGATGCGCTCATGAAATATGAGACCATCGATGCACCGCAGATTGATGACCTGATGGCACGTCGTGACGTTCGTCCGCCGGCTGGTTGGGAAGATCCTGGCACCAACAATTCTGGCAATAACGGCACCCCGAGTGCGCCGCGTCCGGTCGACGAACCGCGTACGCCAAACCCGGGTAACACGATGTCAGAGCAGTTAGGCGACAAATAAGTTAGCCGCTGTTGATGTGGTTGTGCATATCTAAACCCTGGGGCGTCCGCTCTGGGGTTTTTCTTTTTATTAATCTCTCCTGATTCAGGGATCTCGTGATGAAACTTGTAGCCCAGGGCTCAACCCTCGATCTCACCCACCCGCACGTGATGGGTATCCTTAACGTTACGCCAGACTCCTTCTCCGACGGCGGGACGCACAATTCGCTGGTAGACGCGGTGAAGCACGCCAATCTGATGATTAATGCCGGCGCGACTATCATTGATATCGGCGGCGAATCGACGCGTCCGGGAGCTCTGGATGTCAGCGTTGAGGAAGAGCTGGCGCGAGTGATCCCGGTTGTGGAAGCCATTGCTCAGCGTTTTGAGGTGTGGATTTCGGTCGATACGTCGAAGCCTGAAGTGATCCGTGAGGCCGCACGGGTAGGGGCGCATATCATCAACGATATCCGTTCGTTAACGGAGCCAGGCGCGCTGGAGGCGGCGGCAGAGACCGGGCTACCGGTGTGTCTGATGCATATGCAGGGGCAGCCGAAAACCATGCAGGCTGCGCCGAAGTACGAAGACGTCTTCGCCGATGTGACGCGTTTTTTCACGGAGCATATCGTGCGCTGCGAGCGGGCTGGGATCGCAAAAGATAAATTGTTGCTCGACCCAGGATTCGGTTTCGGTAAAAATCTTTCCCATAATTATGAGCTGCTTGCTCGACTCGGTGAGTTCCATCATTTTGGTCTCCCGCTGTTGGTAGGCATGTCGCGTAAGTCGATGGTCGGCCAGTTACTGAACGTTGGGCCGACGGAGCGCCTCAGCGGTAGCCTGGCTTGCGCAGTAATTGCGGCGATGCAGGGCGCGCAGATAGTTCGCGTCCATGACGTCAAAGAAACGGTAGAAGCGCTGCGCGTGGTGGAAGCCACACTGGCCACAAAGGAAAATAAACGTTATGAGTAACCGTAAGTATTTTGGCACCGATGGTATCCGTGGCCGCGTTGGCGATGCGCCAATTACGCCGGAATTTGTGCTTAAACTGGGCTGGGCTGCAGGAAAAGTTCTCGCGCGTCACGGTTCGCGTAAAATCATTATCGGTAAAGATACCCGCATCTCTGGCTATATGCTGGAGTCGGCCCTCGAAGCAGGCCTGGCCGCTGCCGGTCTCTCCGCCTCATTTACTGGCCCAATGCCAACGCCGGCGGTGGCTTATCTGACCCGTGCTTTCCGCGCGGAGGCCGGGATCGTCATTTCAGCGTCGCATAACCCTTTCTACGATAACGGTATCAAGTTCTTTTCTATTGAAGGCACTAAGCTGCCGGATAACGTCGAAGAAGCGATTGAAGCCGAGATGGAGAAAGAGCTGACCTGCGTCGATTCCGCTGAACTAGGCAAAGCCAGCCGGATTGTCGATGCGGCCGGCCGCTACATCGAGTTCTGCAAAGGCACTTTCCCGAATGAGCTGAGCCTGAACGAGCTGAAGGTGGTTGTCGACTGCGCCCACGGCGCGACCTACCACATTGCGCCTAACGTCTTCCGTGAGCTCGGGGCACAGGTTATTGCCATGGGCTGTGAGCCCAACGGCCTTAATATCAACGAAGAGGTCGGAGCCACCGATGTTCGGGCCCTACAGGCTCGGGTGCTGGCGGAAAAGGCCGATTTGGGCATTGCCTACGACGGCGATGGCGACCGCGTCATTATGGTCGACCATGAAGGCAATAAGGTCGATGGCGACCAGATTCTCTACATCATTGCCCGCGAAGGCCTGCGTCAGGGCCAGCTGCGCGGCGGCGCCGTGGGCACGCTAATGAGTAATATGGGACTGGAGCTGGCGCTCAAACAGCTGGGCATCCCGTTTGCTCGCGCAAAAGTGGGCGACCGCTATGTGCTGGAGAAAATGCAGGAGAAAGGCTGGCGTATTGGCGCCGAAAACTCCGGCCACGTTATCCTGCTGGATAAGACGACGACCGGCGACGGCATTGTTGCAAGCCTGCAGGTCGTTGCCGCGATGGTACGTAACCATATGAGCCTGCACGATCTGTGTAGCGGCGTGAAGATGTTCCCGCAGATTCTGGTCAACGTGCGCTTTACCGATAGCAGCAGCAATCCGCTTGAGCATGAGAACGTAAAAGCGGTCACCGCAGAGGTTGAGGCGGCGTTGGGTAAACGCGGCCGGGTGCTGCTACGTAAATCCGGCACCGAGCCGTTGATTCGCGTGATGGTTGAAGGCGAGCACGAAGAGCAGGTGCACGAATTCGCTCACCGCATCGCTGATGCGGTTAAAAACGCATAGCTTGTGGCGCTAAGTGATTAAAAAGGCGGCGCTTGCCGCTTTTTTAATTGCCAATAAACGGTTTTTTGCTGTTTTTTTCTGCAGTTGATACAATGCGTCGAAATTGCCCTTGCGAAGGTCATTCGCTTTGGTTAGTATTCACACCCGCTTCAGTGGGAAACGTTAATGCGTCCCGCTTTATTGGTCGAAGCAATTGGTATGCGGCGAATCCGCAAGGAACAGGTTGATTATGCAAGAAGCTCTTTTAGTTGTTTTCCTTATTGTGGCGATTGGCCTTGTTGGTCTGATCATGCTGCAGCAAGGTAAAGGCGCTGATATGGGAGCCTCGTTCGGAGCAGGCGCTTCCGGCACGTTGTTCGGTTCCAGCGGTTCTGGTAACTTCATGACCCGCATGACCGGTATTCTGGCAGCGTTGTTCTTCATCATTAGTTTGGTGCTGGGCAATATCAACAGCAACAAGACCAGTAAAGGAAGTGAGTGGGATAATCTGAGCGCGCCGAAATCCGAGCAGACTCAGCCAGCAGCGCCGGCGCAGCCGAGCAGCGATATCCCGCACTGATAAGTAGTATCTGTACCGAGGTGGTGGAATTGGTAGACACGCTACCTTGAGGTGGTAGTGCCCTAACGGGCTTGTGGGTTCGAGTCCCATCCTCGGTACCAATATTCCAAAAAAAAGACGCTGAAAAGCGTCTTTTTTTTTGCCTTAAATCGACGGCTGTTTATTTATAAATAACTCTCCGCTGGCCTTGATCCCATCCAGGTCGCTAAAGTCGCGCTCATCTATTTATAAGAGGTGGGTAACGCCATGCAGCATTGCAGGCTGTTAACCGTTGCCGGGTTAATGAAGAGATCGATAAGGTACTGAAGGCCGTCCGTTTGGTAGCGTAAGGTTCAAGCGTCGCCAGCAGGCGATCAATCTCCCGCGGTGGTCTGACATAGGCAATGATTATTAGATACTGCGGCCGGTAAAATTATGGGCCCCAGGTTTTATGGCGCAATTCTGGGGAAAGAAAAAAGCCGACGGATTAGCGTCGGCTGAAAGAGGAGATGAAGATAGATTATTTGTCTCTATTTTCCAGATTCTCAACCTGCGGAAGACCGGTAGTTGAAGAGGCGCTGAGCAGGCCGGATTGCGCGTAACCGAACAGCTTATCGCGGGTATCGGTAATATCCAGATTGCGCATGGTCAGCTGGCCTATACGGTCCTCTGCGGAGAACATGGAGTCGCCTTTTTCCATCGTCAGACGTTCTGCTTTATAGGTCAGGTTGTCGGAGACGGTGTTCAGAATGGAGTAATCATTACCGCGACGCAGCTCCAGCGTGACCTCACCGGTAATCGCGCTCGCCACCCAACGTTGCAGCGCGTCACGCAGCATCAGCGCCTGAGAATCAAACCAGCGTCCCTGGTACAGCAGACGACCCAGCTGACGACCGTGGGCATGGTACTGCTCAATGGTATCTTCGTTATGGATACCGGTCAGCAGACGCTCATAGGCAATATGCAGCAGCGCCATCCCCGGTGCTTCATAGATGCCGCGGCTTTTTGCTTCGATAATGCGGTTTTCAATCTGGTCACTCATGCCCAGCCCGTGACGACCGCCGATGCGGTTTGCTTCCAGCATCAGTTCCACATCATCGCTGAAGGTTTGGCCGTTGAGCGCGACCGGATGCCCCTGCTCAAAGCGAATGGTCACTTCTTCCGCCGGGATCTTAACGCTCTCATCCCAGAACTTAACCCCCATGATCGGGTTGACGATTTTGACGCTGGAGTTAAGGAATTCCAGGTCCTTCGCTTCGTGGGTTGCGCCCAGCATGTTGGAGTCAGTAGAGTAGGCTTTCTCGACGGACATTTTGTAGTCAAAGCCGCAGGCAATCATAAACTCGGACATTTCCTGACGTCCGCCGAGCTCATCGATAAAGTCACTATCCAGCCACGGTTTGTAAATTTTCAGCTCAGCGTTGGTCAGCAGGCCGTAACGATAGAAGCGCTCGATATCGTTGCCTTTATAAGTGCTGCCGTCACCCCAGATGTTAACGCCATCTTCTTTCATCGCGGCAACCAGCATGGTGCCGGTAACGGCACGACCGAGCGGGGTGGTGTTAAAATAGGTCAGACCGCCGGTGGTGTTATGGAATGCGCCGCACTGGATCGCGGCAATGCCTTCAGCAACCAGCTGTTTGCGGCAGTCGATCAGACGAGCGCCCTCGGCACCGTACTCTTTGGCGCGGCGAGGAATAGCATCGTAATCCTCTTCGTCCGGCTGGCCCAGGTTAGCGGTATAGGCGTACGGCACCGCGCCTTTTTTACGCATCCACAGCAGGGCGGCGCTGGTATCCAGTCCACCAGAGAAAGCGATACCAATACGTTGACCAATCGGGAGATGCTTAAGAATCGTCGTCATAAAATAAAACCCTGCTAGATAGACTGTTGTGAGTTCGGTTTACCAGGTCCAGAACCTGTCCCATTTGACTATTCCGTTTGCCATTGAGGTTCAGGGTCATGCTTAAAAACCTTTATGTATAACCATACACGCCGGTCTTCTCGCGCTCTCCATGCCAAGGTGGCGTAAAAATTACGTCAAATGGGATATGTCCCTATTGCATGTTTATGCATTAATTATGAGTTTTCATTTAATCATCTTTTATGGATGACAGGAAGTGATTCATTACTTTTTTGCTAAAAAAGGGCGAAATGCCAGCACAAACGGGAAGCGGGCAATGTGAAATACATGTTGACAAAATATAGGGTTTATCAATACACTTTACCACGATTTTATGTCCCGTCCTCGGTACCAAATCCCAGCAGTATTTGCGTCTTTTGCTCAATAAGAGTAAAATATGCCACGTTTCAGGCGCGGGGTGGAGCAGCCTGGTAGCTCGTCGGGCTCATAACCCGAAGGTCGTCGGTTCAAATCCGGCCCCCGCAACCACTTTCCCTTTGAGTACTTTTTCAAATATACTGTGAGGACCTGGTCCTTCGTAGCCGAATTTGAAAGAATTCTCCTGGAAGTGTTCCAGATCGCAGTTGCGATCGCAGGGTTCAGTTATCTAAAACCCCGATTTATCGGGGTTTTTTGTTATCTGACTTCAGAATAACTGGGCTATACGCCCTTTTTTTATGTCTTGGGGGTGGGTTTGTCCACATTAGAGCAAAAATTAACAGAGATGCTCACTGCGCCGGTTGAAGCGCTTGGCTTTGAGCTGGTCGGCATCGAATTCGTTCGTGGTCGCACTTCCACACTGCGCATCTATATTGATAGTGATAATGGCATCAATGTTGATGATTGTGCTGATGTTAGCCACCAGGTCAGTGCTGTCATGGACGTCGAAGATCCGATCACCGTTGCTTATAACCTGGAAGTGTCTTCACCTGGTCTCGATCGCCCGATGTTTACCGCCGAACACTATGCGCGTTTTTCCGGTGAGGAAGTTTCGCTGGTACTGCGTATGGCGGTTCAAAATCGCCGCAAATGGCAGGGCATTATCAAAGCGGTAGATGGTGAAATGATCACGGTAACCGTCGAAGGCAAAGATGAAGTGTTCGCGCTGAGTAACATCCAGAAGGCGAACCTGGTTCCCCACTTTTAACAGTCTGGATTGAGGTGAAAGGCCCCGATGAACAAAGAAATTTTGGCTGTTGTTGAAGCCGTTTCCAACGAAAAGGCGCTGCCGCGCGAGAAGATTTTCGAAGCGCTGGAAAGCGCTCTGGCAACGGCTACAAAGAAAAAATACGAACAAGAGATCGACGTGCGTGTGAGCATCGATCGTCGTAGCGGTGATTTTGATACCTTCCGTCGCTGGTTGGTCGTTGAAGAAGTTACCCAGCCGACTCGCGAAATTACGCTTGAAGCGGCGCGTTACGAAGACGAAAGCATGAATCCTGGTGACTTTGTCGAAGACCAGATTGAATCCGTCACCTTCGACCGCATCACCACGCAAACGGCAAAACAGGTTATCGTACAGAAAGTACGTGAAGCCGAACGTGCAATGGTTGTCGATCAGTTCCGCGAGCACGAAGGTGAAATCATCACCGGCGTGGTGAAAAAAGTGAACCGCGATAACATCACTCTGGATCTGGGCAGCAATGCTGAAGCCGTGATCCTGCGTGAAGATATGCTGCCGCGTGAAAACTTCCGTCCAGGCGACCGTATTCGCGGCGTTCTGTACGCGGTACGTCCGGAAGCGCGCGGCGCTCAGCTGTTCGTTACCCGTTCTAAGCCGGAAATGCTGATCGAACTGTTCCGCATTGAGGTGCCGGAAATCGGTGAAGAAGTCCTCGAGATTAAAGCCGCCGCTCGCGATCCGGGTTCCCGTGCGAAAATCGCGGTGAAAACCAACGATAAGCGTATCGATCCGGTTGGCGCCTGCGTCGGCATGCGCGGTGCGCGCGTTCAGGCGGTTTCTACCGAACTGGGCGGCGAGCGTATCGATATCGTCCTGTGGGATGATAACCCGGCGCAGTTCGTGATTAACGCGATGGCTCCGGCTGACGTGGCGTCTATCGTGGTGGATGAAGACAAACACACCATGGATATCGCCGTTGAAGCGGGCAATCTGGCGCAGGCGATCGGCCGTAACGGTCAGAACGTGCGTCTGGCATCGCAGCTGAGCGGCTGGGAACTCAACGTGATGACCGTTGATGACCTGCAGGCTAAGCATCAGGCTGAAGCCCATGCGGCGATTGATACTTTCACCAAGTATCTCGATATTGATGAAGATTTCGCTACGATGTTGGTTGAAGAAGGTTTCGCCACTCTGGAAGAACTGGCCTATGTGCCGGTGAAAGAACTGCTGGAAATCGACGGTCTGGATGAAGCCACCGTTGAAGCACTTCGTGAGCGTGCGAAAAATGCGCTGACCACGTTGGCGCTGGCTCAGGAAGAAAGCCTGGGAGACACTAAACCTGCCGATGATTTACTGAATCTGGAAGGTCTGGAACGTCTGATGGCTTTCAAACTGGCTGCCCGTGGCGTTTGTACGCTGGAAGATCTCGCCGAGCAGGGCATTGATGATCTGGCTGATATCGAAGGGTTGACCGACGAAAAAGCCGGAGAGCTCATCATGGCCGCCCGTAATATTTGTTGGTTCGGCGACGAAGCGTAATAAACTGTAGCAGGAAGGAACAGCATGACAGATGTGACCATTAAAGCGCTGGCCTCAGAGATTCAGACCTCTGTGGATCGCCTGATACAGCAATTTGCTGATGCAGGGATCCGCAAATCGGTCGATGACTCTGTGACCGCGCAAGAGAAGCAAACCTTGTTGACGCACCTGAACCGTGAACACGGCTCGGCGCCCGACAAGCTGACGCTGCAGCGCAAAACGCGCAGCACGTTAAATATTCCAGGTACCGGTGGAAAGAGCAAATCGGTACAAATCGAAGTCCGCAAGAAACGCACCTTTGTGAAACGCGATCCGCAAGAGGCAGAACGCCTTGCCGCGGAAGAGCAGGCGCAGCGTGAAGCGGAAGAGCAGGCCCATCGTGAAGCTGAAGAAACGGCTAAGCGAGAGGCGCAATTAAAAGCTGAACGTGAGGCCGCAGAACAAGCTAAACGTGAAGTCGCTGATAAAGCGAAACGTGAAGCTGCGGAAAAAGACAAAGTGAGCAATCAACAAACCGACGACATGACTAAAACCGCCCAGGCTGAAAAGAGCCGCCGTGAAAACGAAGCTGCAGAGCTGAAGCGTAAATCGGAAGAAGAAGCACGTCGCAAGCTTGAAGAAGAAGCGCGCCGCGTGGCGGACGATGCACGCCGTATGGCTGCCGAAAATGAAAAGAACTGGACCGAAACGCCAGAAACGCCTCCTGAAGAAACCTCTGACTATCACGTGACCACGTCTCAGCATGCCCGTCAGGCAGAAGACGACAACGACCGTGAAGTTGAAGGCGGTCGCGGCCGTGGCCGTAACGCCAAAGCAGCACGCCCTCAGAAGAAAGGCAACAAGCACGCTGAATCCAAAGCCGATCGCGAAGAAGCCCGTGCGGCCGTACGCGGTGGTAAAGGCGGCAAGCGTAAAGGTTCTTCCCTGCAGCAGGGCTTCCAGAAGCCGGCTCAGGCCGTGAACCGTGACGTCATCATTGGCGAAACCATCACCGTTGGCGATCTGGCTAACAAGATGGCGGTCAAAGGCTCTCAGGTCATCAAAGCGATGATGAAGCTGGGCGCAATGGCGACCATCAACCAGGTCATCGACCAGGAAACCGCACAGCTGGTTGCCGAAGAGATGGGCCACAAGGTTATCCTGCGTCGTGAGAACGAGCTGGAAGAAGCGGTAATGAGCGACCGTGATACCGGCGCCGCGGCAGAAGCCCGTGCACCGGTTGTGACCATCATGGGTCACGTTGACCACGGTAAAACCTCTCTGCTCGACTATATCCGTTCAACGAAAGTTGCCTCCGGCGAAGCGGGTGGTATTACCCAGCACATCGGTGCGTACCACGTTGAAACTGAAAACGGCATGATCACCTTCCTGGATACCCCGGGCCACGCCGCGTTTACCTCGATGCGTGCTCGTGGTGCTCAGGCAACGGATATCGTTGTTCTGGTTGTTGCCGCGGACGATGGTGTGATGCCGCAGACTATCGAAGCTATCCAGCATGCGAAAGCAGCGCAGGTGCCGGTCGTCGTTGCGGTCAACAAAATCGATAAGCCAGAAGCTGATATGGACCGTGTTAAAACCGAACTGTCTCAGTACGGCGTTATGCCGGAAGAGTGGGGCGGCGAGTCTCAGTTCATCCCTGTTTCTGCGAAAGCCGGTACCGGTATTGACGATCTGCTGAACGCCATCCTGCTGCAGGCTGAAGTTCTGGAGCTGAAAGCCGTTCGCAACGGTATGGCAAGCGGCGCGGTCATCGAATCCTTCCTGGATAAAGGTCGTGGTCCGGTAGCTACCGTTCTGGTACGTGAAGGTACTCTGAACAAGGGCGATATCGTTCTGTGTGGCTTCGAATACGGCCGCGTTCGTGCAATGCGTAACGAACTGGGTCAGGAAGTGCTGGAAGCGGGTCCGTCCATTCCGGTTGAAATCCTCGGCCTGTCCGGCGTTCCGGCTGCGGGCGACGAAGTGACCGTTGTTCGTGACGAGAAAAAAGCGCGTGAAGTTGCGCTGTATCGTCAGGGCAAATTCCGCGAAGTCAAACTGGCGCGTCAGCAGAAGTCTAAGCTTGAGAACATGTTCGCTAACATGACCGAAGGCGAAGTTCACGAAGTGAACGTGGTACTGAAAGCGGACGTTCAGGGCTCTGTAGAAGCTATCTCTGACTCTTTACTGAAACTGTCCACCGACGAAGTTAAAGTGAAGATCATTGGTTCTGGCGTAGGTGGTATCACCGAAACCGACGCGACCCTGGCTGCGGCATCCAACGCTATCCTGGTTGGCTTCAACGTGCGTGCTGATGCATCTGCTCGCAAAGTGATTGAATCTGAAAGCCTGGATCTGCGCTACTACTCCGTCATCTATAACCTGATCGACGAAGTTAAAGCAGCAATGAGCGGCATGCTGTCTCCGGAACTGAAACAGCAGATCATTGGTCTGGCTGAAGTGCGTGATGTGTTCAAATCGCCGAAATTTGGCGCCATCGCGGGCTGTATGGTTACCGAAGGCACGATTAAGCGTCACAACCCAATCCGCGTACTGCGTGACAACGTGGTTATCTATGAAGGCGAGCTGGAATCCCTGCGCCGCTTCAAAGATGACGTTAACGAAGTCCGTAACGGTATGGAATGTGGTATCGGCGTTAAGAACTACAACGACGTTCGCGTTGGCGATATGATCGAAGTGTTCGAAATCATCGAAATCCAACGTACCATCGCGTAATCTTGGTCGACTATTGGGCCGCAGCGCCTTGTGCTGCAGCTCAAAATTGACGGAAGATCGCCGAGGGTAAGCCGGGTCAGCGAAGCGCCACCCGGCAATCATTTTAAAAAGGGGCTTATAGCCCCTTTTTTGTCTTTATTCTGGAGAATTTATTATGGCGAAAGAATTTGGTCGCCCGCAGCGCGTAGCTCAGGAGATGCAAAAAGAGATTGCTATCATCCTGCAGCGCGAAATTAAAGATCCGCGCCTGGGTATGATGACTACCGTCTCTGGTGTAGAAATGTCCCGCGATCTGGCCTATGCCAAAGTGTTTGTGACGTTCCTGAACGACAAAGATGAAGCCGCTGTTAAAGCGGGCATTAAAGCGCTGCAGGAAGCATCCGGATTTATCCGCTCGCTGCTGGGTAAAGCGATGCGTCTGCGTATCGTGCCGGAACTGACCTTCTTCTACGACAACTCGCTGGTCGAAGGGATGCGCATGTCTAACCTGGTGACCAGCGTGGTGAAGCATGACGATGAGCGTCGTGTGAATCCGGACGACGTCAAGGAGGACTAATGAGTCGTCCTCGTCGTCGCGGCCGCGATGTGCACGGCGTACTTTTGCTGGATAAACCCCAGGGGGCTTCCAGCAATGACGTACTGCAAAAAGTAAAACGTATTTATAACGCTAACCGGGCAGGACATACCGGTGCGCTGGATCCGCTGGCAACCGGCATGCTGCCGATTTGCCTCGGAGAAGCGACCAAGTTTTCCCAGTACCTGCTCGATTCTGACAAGCGTTACCGCGTAATTGCCAAACTGGGTCAACGCACCGATACCTCTGATGCCGATGGTCAGGTGGTGGAAGAGCGTCCGCTGGCCTTCAGCGACGCTCAGCTGGCCTCCGCGCTGGAAGGCTTTCGCGGCGAGACTCAGCAGGTGCCGTCAATGTATTCGGCGCTGAAGTACCAGGGTAAAAAGCTGTACGAATATGCCCGCCAGGGGATTGACGTCCCGCGCGAAGCCCGGCCGATTACCGTCTACGAGCTGCTGTTTATTCGCCACGAAGGCGATGAGCTCGAGCTGGAAATCCACTGTTCAAAAGGCACCTATATTCGGACGATTATCGACGATTTAGGCGAAAAACTGGGCTGCGGCGCCCACGTGATTTTCCTGCGCCGCCTGGCGGTCAGCAAATACCCCGTTGAACGTATGGTGACGCTCGAACAGCTGCAGGCGCTGGTTGAACAGGCGCAAGAGCAGGATATTCCTGCCGCGCAGCTGCTCGACCCACTGCTGATGCCGATGGACAGCCCGGCGTCGGATTATCCGCTGGTTAATATTCCAGAAACGTCGGCGGTATACTTTAAAAACGGTAATCCGGTCCGCACTTCGGGAGCGCCGAAGCAGGGGCTGGTACGCGTAACGGAAGGCGAAGACGAGAAGTTTCTCGGGATGGGTGAAATTGATGACGAGGGCCGCGTGGCGCCGCGTCGTCTGGTCGTTGAATACCCTGCCTGAGGGCTGTTCTTGCGATAAAAGCTGGCTGCGAGTAGAATATCGCCGCCTGACGTCCGCAAAAGTGTTTTAACATTTTCGGGCGTCGCATCAGGGGTCGCTGAATTAGAGATCGGCACCCTTTCTTTCTTTTAATTTTTGGAGTTTTAAAATGTCTCTAAGCGTTGAAGCTAAAGCAAAAATCGTTTCTGAGTTTGGTCGTGGCGAAAACGACAGCGGTTCTACCGAAGTTCAGGTTGCACTGCTGACTGCCCAGATTAACCATCTGCAGGGTCACTTCTCCGAGCATAAAAAAGATCACCACAGCCGTCGTGGTCTGCTGCGCATGGTTTCCCAGCGTCGTAAACTGCTCGACTACCTGAAACGTAAAGATGTTGCACGTTACTCTTCGCTGATCGAGCGTCTGGGTCTGCGTCGCTAATTCTGCGAGTTTCAGAAAAAGGGGCCTCAGGGCCCCTTTTTTCGACCAGGCGGCAGCAATTAGCTAAAAACTCATGTATTGTTGCTATTAATGATCTTCGTGCAGAGGTTCGCGCGGCTAATGAGAGGCTTCATCCGCAGGGGCGGGTAAAGGTTGTCATTAGTCGCGAGGATGCAGAAGATCGGGTCATCTGACGCTATATCCTCGATATAGCGTCACTTTTTGATAAAAGGATAGAATTTTGCTAAATCCGATCGTTCGTAAATTCCAGTACGGCCAACACACCGTCACTCTGGAAACCGGCATGATGGCACGTCAGGCCACTGCCGCCGTCATGGTAAGCATGGATGACACTGCGGTATTCGTTACCGTTGTCGGCCAGAAGAAAGCGAAGCCAGGCCAGGACTTCTTCCCGCTGACCGTAAACTATCAAGAACGTACCTACGCAGCAGGTAAAATCCCGGGTGGTTTCTTCCGTCGCGAAGGCCGTCCAAGCGAAGGCGAAACCCTGATTGCGCGTCTGATTGACCGCCCGGTTCGTCCGCTGTTCCCGGAAGGTTTCGTTAACGAAGTTCAGGTTATTGCCACCGTTGTTTCCGTTAACCCGCAGGTTAACCCGGACATCGTTGCGATGATCGGTGCTTCCGCTGCGCTGTCTCTGTCCGGTATTCCGTTTAACGGTCCTATCGGCTCCGCGCGCGTGGGCTACATTAACGACCAGTACGTACTGAACCCGACTCAGGATGAGCTGAAAGAAAGTAAGCTGGACCTGGTTGTTGCCGGTACCGAAGCTGCGGTCCTGATGGTTGAATCCGAAGCAGAACTGCTGAGCGAAGACCAGATGCTGGGCGCGGTGGTATTCGGCCACGAGCAGCAGCAGATTGTTATTCAGACCATCAATGACCTGGTGAAAGAAGCGGGTAAACCGCGCTGGGAATGGCAGCCGGAAGTCGTAGACGCCGCGCTGAATGCCCGCGTTGCAGCCCTGGCTGAAGCTCGCCTGAGCGATGCTTACCGCATCACTGACAAACAAGAGCGCTATGCTCAGATTGGTGTGATCAAAGCTGAAACAATCGCCACGCTGACTGCTGAAGATGAAGCCCTGGACGCTAACGAGCTGGGTGAAATTCTGCACGCTATCGAGAAAAATGCCGTTCGTAGCCGTGTACTGGCAGGCGAGCCGCGCATCGATGGTCGTGAAAAAGATATGATTCGTGGTCTGGACGTTCGTACCGGCGTACTGCCGCGTACCCACGGTTCCGCACTGTTCACCCGTGGTGAAACTCAGGCGCTGGTTACCGCGACCCTGGGCACCGCGCGTGACGCGCAGAACATCGATGAGCTGATGGGCGATCGTACCGACTCCTTCCTGTTCCACTACAACTTCCCTCCGTACTCCGTAGGCGAGACCGGAATGGTAGGTTCACCGAAGCGTCGTGAAATTGGTCACGGTCGTCTGGCTAAGCGCGGCGTACTGGCCGTAATGCCGACCACCGAAGAATTCCCGTACACCGTCCGCGTGGTTTCTGAAATCACCGAATCTAACGGTTCTTCTTCCATGGCTTCCGTTTGCGGTGCCTCTCTGGCGCTGATGGACGCTGGCGTGCCGATTAAAGCCTCCGTTGCGGGTATCGCAATGGGTCTGGTGAAAGAAGGCGACAACTATGTCGTTCTCTCCGATATTCTCGGCGACGAAGATCACCTGGGCGATATGGACTTCAAAGTTGCGGGTTCCCGCGACGGTATCTCTGCGCTGCAGATGGATATCAAAATTGAAGGTATCACCAAAGAGATCATGCAGGTTGCGCTGAACCAGGCTAAAGGTGCGCGTCTGCACATCCTGGGCGTAATGGAGCAGGCGATTAACGCGCCGCGCGGCGACATCTCCGAATTCGCACCGCGTATCCACACCATCAAGATCAGCCCGGACAAGATCAAAGACGTGATCGGTAAGGGTGGTTCCGTCATCCGTGCGCTGACTGAAGAAACCGGCACCACCATCGAAATCGAAGATGACGGTACCGTGAAAATCGCAGCGACCGACGGCGACAAAGCGTTGCACGCTATTCGTCGTATCGAAGAGATTACCGCTGAGATCGAAGTTGGTCGTATCTACAATGGTAAAGTGACCCGTATCGTTGACTTTGGCGCATTCGTTGCCATCGGCGGCGGTAAAGAAGGTCTGGTGCATATTTCTCAGATCGCCGACAAGCGCGTTGAGAAAGTGACCGATTACCTGCAGATGGGTCAGGAAGTGCCGGTTAAGGTTCTGGAAGTTGACCGTCAGGGCCGCGTCCGTCTGAGCATCAAAGAAGCAACTGAGCAGACTCAGCCTGTAAGCGCACCGGAAGCTCCGGTCGCTGAGCAGGGCGAGTAAGGTTGCCGTTTGCCCTCCGCGTTTGCGGAGGGTGTATTACGGGCAGGACGCCTTGTTTGCAGCCGGGGAACTGGACGTTCATCCAATCGTTGTCTTCGGGAGTGGGAAATGAAGCCTTTTTTGCGCTGGTGTTTCGTGGCGACAGCTCTCACGCTGGCAGGATGCAGCAACTCTGCCTGGCGTAAGGACGCAGTCCTCGCGGTGCCATTGCAACCGACTTTGCAGCAAGAAGTGATTCTGGCGCGCATGGAACAAATTCTTGCCAGTCGGGCTTTAACCGATGATGAACGCGCACAGCTTTTATATGAGCGCGGAGTGTTGTATGATAGTCTCGGTCTGAGGGCATTAGCGCGAAACGATTTTTCACAAGCGCTGGCAATCCGACCTGATATGCCCGAAGTATTCAACTACTTAGGCATATATTTAACGCAGGCAGGTAATTTTGATGCTGCCTATGAAGCGTTTGATTCTGTACTTGAGCTTGATCCAACTTATAACTACGCGCACTTAAATCGCGGCATCGCCCTGTATTACGGGGGTCGTGCTAAGTTAGCGCAAGATGATCTGCTGGCGTTTTATCAAGACGATCCCAATGATCCTTTCCGTAGCCTGTGGCTTTACCTCGCTGAGCGCAAACTCGACGAGAAGCAGGCGCTTGAAGCACTGAAACAGCGCTTCGAGAAATCGGACAAAGAGCAATGGGGATGGAACATTGTCGAGTTCTACCTTAACGATATTAGCGAAAAAACGCTGATGGATCGTTTGAAGGCAGACGCAACGGATAACACCTCGCTCGCTGAGCATCTCAGTGAAACCAACTTCTATTTAGGTAAGTACTACCTAAGTCTGGGGGACAAGGACAGCGCTACGGCACTGTTCAAACTGGCGGTCGCAAACAACGTTCACAACTACGTTGAGCACCGATACGCATTGTTGGAATTATCGCTCTTGGGCCAGGAGCAAGATGACCTGGCAGAATCGGACCAGCAATAGCTGACGAACAAACATCAGCCCATTTTTTTATTGCCATCACCTTCGCGGGTGAGGGCGTTGTTGTTCGTTAATACACCTACTTTGAGCCGGTTCACACTTTTCAATGAAAATTACTGTAAATTTTCACGTTGAGTTATGTAGACTGGCCGCCATTAATTTTGAGGCACACGTACTACATGGCTGAATTCGAAACCACTTTTGCAGATCTGGGCCTGAAGGCTCCTATCCTTGAAGCCCTTAACGATCTGGGTTACGAAAAACCATCTCCGATCCAGGCTGAGTGCATTCCGCACCTGCTGGGCGGCCGCGACGTTCTGGGTATGGCCCAGACGGGTAGCGGTAAAACCGCAGCGTTCTCTTTACCGCTGTTGAACAATCTTGATCCTGAGCTCAAAGCACCGCAAATTCTGGTGCTGGCGCCGACCCGCGAACTGGCGGTACAGGTTGCTGAAGCGATGACGGACTTCTCTAAACATATGCGCGGCGTAAACGTGGTAGCCCTTTACGGCGGCCAGCGTTATGACGTGCAGCTGCGTGCTCTGCGCCAGGGACCACAAATTGTTGTGGGTACCCCGGGTCGTCTGCTTGACCACCTGAAGCGCGGTACTCTGGATCTCTCTAAGCTGAGCGGTCTGGTGCTGGATGAAGCTGATGAAATGCTACGCATGGGCTTTATCGAAGACGTAGAAACGATTATGGCTCAGATCCCGGAAGGTCATCAGACCGCTCTGTTCTCTGCCACTATGCCGGAAGCGATCCGTCGTATTACCCGCCGCTTTATGAAAGAGCCGCAGGAAGTGCGCATCCAGTCCAGCGTAACCACTCGCCCGGACATCAGCCAGAGCTACTGGACTGCTTACGGTATGCGTAAAAACGAAGCGCTGGTGCGTTTCCTGGAAGCGGAAGATTTTGATGCGGCGATTATCTTCGTGCGTACCAAAAACGCGACCCTGGAAGTGGCCGAAGCGCTGGAGCGTAGCGGCTATAACAGTGCCGCGCTGAACGGTGATATGAACCAGTCCCTGCGTGAGCAGACTCTGGAACGTCTGAAAGACGGTCGTCTGGACATCCTGATTGCTACCGACGTTGCGGCCCGCGGCCTTGACGTAGAGCGTATCAGCCTGGTTGTTAACTACGACATCCCAATGGACTCCGAATCTTACGTTCACCGTATCGGCCGTACCGGTCGTGCAGGTCGTGCAGGTCGTGCGCTGCTGTTCGTTGAGAACCGCGAACGCCGTCTGCTGCGTAACATCGAACGCACCATGAAGCTGACCATTCCGGAAGTCGAGCTGCCGAACGCAGAGCTGCTGGGCAAACGCCGTCTGGAAAAATTCGCCGCTAAGGTTCAGCAGCAGCTGGAAAGCAGCGATCTGGATCAGTACCGTGCGCTGCTGGCGAACATCAAACCGTCCGCTGAAGGTGAAGAGCTGGATATCGAAACTCTGGCCGCAGCTCTGCTGAAAATGGCTCAGGGCGAACGTCCTCTGATCCTGCCGCCGGATGCGCCGATGCGTCCTAAACGCGAATTCCGCGATCGCGACGATCGTTTTGAACGTCGTAATGACCGTAACGATCGCAATGACCGTGGCCCGCGCGGCGACCGTCCTGAGCGTAGCGGTGAAGATCGTCCTAAACGCGAGCGTCGCGATGTTGGCGATATGGAACTGTATCGTATTGAAGTGGGCCGCGACGATGGTGTTGAAGTTCGTCACATTGTTGGCGCTATCGCTAACGAAGGCGACATCAGCAGCCGTTACATCGGTAACATCAAGCTGTTTGGCACCCACTCCACGATCGAGCTGCCGAAAGGCATGCCGGGCGAAGTGCTGCAGCACTTTACTCGTACCCGTATCCTGAACAAACCGATGAACATGCAGCTGATGGGCGATGCCCAGCCGCGCCCTGAGCGTAGCGGTGAACGTCGTGGCGGCGGTGAGCGTCGTGAAGGCGGCCGTGCCTTCGGTGGCGAACGTCGTGAAGGCGGTCGTGCTTTCGGCGGTGAACGTCGCGAAGGCGGTCGTGGTGATGGTCGTCGTTTCAGCGGCGAACGTCGTGAAGGCCATGCTCCTCGTCGTGAAGGTCATGCTCCGCGCCGTGATGATTCAGCGCCGCGTCGCGAAGATTCCGCCCCGCGTCGTGATGACTCATCAAGCCGTCGTCGTTTCGGTGGCGATGCGTAATTAGCGCTCGCTAGCGTAAAGTAAATGATACAGCCCCGATCTTAACGATTGGGGCTTTTTTTATTTCAATCGTACTCGTGTACTGGTACAGTGCTGCACGCTAACGATGAGCAAAGTATTATTGACTGGAGATTACGCTAAATGGCGACACTAACCACTACGGCATCGCGCCCGTCCTTATTCGGCGGCGTGGTGATTATCGGCGGAACCATTATTGGCGCGGGCATGTTCTCGCTGCCGGTAGTTATGTCCGGCGCGTGGTTCTTCTGGTCGCTGGCGGCTCTGGTTTTCACCTGGTTCTGCATGCTGCATTCCGGGCTGATGATTCTGGAAGCAAACCTGAATTACCGCATTGGGTCCAGCTTCGATACCATCACCAAAGATCTGCTCGGCAAGGGCTGGAACCTGATTAACGGCGTGTCGATTGCCTTTGTGCTCTATATTCTGACCTACGCCTACATCTCGGCCAGCGGCTCAATTCTGCATCATACCTTTTCCGAGATGTCGCTCAACGTTCCGGCGCGAGCGGCAGGATTTGGCTTTGCCCTGCTGGTGGCGTTTGTCGTGTGGCTGAGTACCAAAGCGGTAAGCCGAATGACGGCGATTGTTCTGGGGGCGAAGGTCATTACGTTCTTTCTGACCTTCGGGAGCCTGCTGGGGCACGTACAGCCGACGACGTTGTTCAACGTTGCCGAACAAAACGCATCCTATATGCCGTACCTGCTGATGACCCTGCCGTTCTGCCTGGCATCCTTCGGCTATCACGGCAACGTCCCAAGCCTGATGAAGTACTACGGCAAAGATCCCCGCACCATTACCCGCTGTCTGGTCTACGGCACGCTGCTGGCGCTGGGGCTGTACGTAATCTGGCTGCTGGTGACCATGGGCAATATCCCGCGCGCGGAGTTTATCGGCATCGCGCAGAAGGGCGGTAACATTGATGTGCTGGTACAGGCGCTGAGTGGCGTGCTGAACAGCCGCAGCCTGGATCTGCTGCTGGTGGTGTTCTCAAACTTTGCGGTGGCCAGCTCGTTCCTCGGAGTTACGCTGGGACTGTTTGACTATCTGGCTGACCTGTTCGGTTTTGATGACTCTGCGCTGGGGCGCTTTAAGACCGCGATCCTGACCTTCGTACCGCCGGTTATCGGCGGCCTGCTGTGGCCGAACGGCTTCCTGTATGCCATCGGCTATGCGGGACTGGCGGCAACGATCTGGGCGGCAATCGTCCCGGCTCTGCTGGCCCGCGCATCGCGTAACCGCTTCGGTAGCCCACAATTCCGCGTTTGGGGTGGAAAGCCGATGATTGCGCTGATCCTGTTATTCGGCGTCGGCAACGTTATCGTGCACTTCTTATCGAGCTTTAACCTACTGCCGGTTTATCAATAAATTCGTCAGCTTCCCGGCTGGGGCTACGCTCAGCCGGGAAGCTGCGACAGATGTTAACCCAATAATTCCTCTTTCACCTGCATCGCCAGCTCAAACGAGTGCAGGCGCGCCTGATGATCGAAAATCTGGCCGTTAACCATCAGCTCGTCGGCCTGCGTTTCGCGCAATATCGACTCCAGACCGTGACGTACCTTCGCTTTATCCCCAACCAGAGACATGCTCAGCGCCTGCTGTACGCCGTATTGCTCGGAGGCGGACCACAGCTGGTGCATATTCTCCACCGGCGGCGGCAGCTGGCCGGTTTCACCGCGGCGTAGCTTAGCGAAAGCCTGCTGCATTGAGGTGAACAGGAACTCCGCATCGCGGTTGCTGTCGGCGGCAATAATATTGATGCAGACCATCGCGTACGGTTTTTCCAGCCGCGCGGAGGGCTTGAAATGAGTACGGTAGAGGTGCAGGGCCTGGAACAGCATCTCCGGCGCAAAGTGCGAAGCGAAGGCAAACGGCAGGCCGAGCTGCGCTGCCAGCTGGGCGCCGTAGAGGCTGGAGCCAAGCAGCCACACCGGGATCTGCTCGCCATAGCCGGGCACCGGGCGCACGTGCGGATTCGGATCGCGGGCATCGAACCAGTCAACCAGCTCCGCAACATCGCGCGGGAAGTTATCGACGTCACCGCTCATATGGCGGCGCAGCGCGCGCATGGTGGGCTGATCGCTACCCGGGGCGCGCCCGAGACCGAGGTCGATACGGCCGGGGTAGAGGGTATTCAGCGTGCCAAACTGTTCGGCAATCACCAGCGGCGAGTGGTTGGGCAGCATCACGCCGCCGGAACCGAGGCGCAGGGTGCGGGTGTTGGCCGCCAGATAGCCGATAAGCACCGAGGTCGCGGCGCTGGCAATACCGACCATATTATGGTGCTCTGCCAGCCAGTAGCGGTGATAGCCGCGTTTTTCAGCCAGCTGCGCCAGGTCTAACGAGTGGGAGAAGGCTTCTTTTGCCGAAGAACCCTGCGGGATCGGCGCCAGATCGAGCACCGAGAACGGAACAGATTTGTCAGTCATAAAGGCTCACTTTGCTACAGCATAGTCATCAGATTGAAGGTCTTCTTCCAGCCTGGCGCATCCGGGACGCGCTGGCCAGAAAAGCTGCGACTTCAATAGTGCATTAAAAAGTGATGATAGCTATTAACAAAGTGAGCGGTTTATCAGCTCTGTAATTCCAGTCCTGCCAGCCGCTTCCAGTAACCATTGCACTCGCTGTTGGCGGTGAGCGGCAGCGGCGAGGCGCCGTTTTCGTTTGCCCGGAAGGCGTCAAGCATGGCAAAGACGTTGTTATCCAGCGCCGACAGGCGAACCATATCGACCAGGCCGCGCATCGACGCCAGCTCGTTACCAAGGTTATAGACGTATCCGCTCATGGTCTGAATGCCGTTGAGCACGAACACCTGCTGGTTTTCCTGCGAAAGCACGTCGCGGCCGTTGGGGTATTTGATGCAGCAGGTTTCACACTCATCCTTCGGTTTGTCTTCAGAGCGGGCGGTAAAGCAACGCGCAGAGTAGGCCAGCGGCAGGTGGCCATAGCTCAGCACTTCAACCTCGAACTGCTTGCGGATCCCCAGCTCTTCACACTGCGTCAGCAGGTTCATCAGCCAGTCGCGGGAAAGCTCGACCGGCATGCACCAGCGCACCATTCCCTGCCTGAGCAGCAGGCGCAGGGTCACGGCGTTATAGCAGTTGAGCGCATGGCCGGCGACAAACGGCAGCTTACGCTCGGCACACATATTGACGACGCCCAGATCGCTGGCCTCAATCAAAAACTCGCCGTTCTCGACGTAGCGTTTTAGCTCCCCCAGCTCAGAGGAGGCCTGAACCAGGGCGAGGGTCGAGAGGACCACCTGCTTCCCGCTGGCCGCCAGCATTTTCGCCATATCGATCCAGTCGCCGACCTTGGTCGCGCGGCGCTTGCTGCACACCGCTTCGCCGAGATAAATCGTGTCGGCGTTACAGCCTGCCGCCTGCTGATAAAAATCTTCCAGCGTCTCTTTCGGCCAGTAGTACAACACCGGCCCTAACGAATATTTCATCACGTTTCTCACTGCCATTTACGGTGATATGCGCCAAGGGTGGTTTGCGTCCCCTCGGACATTGAGCCGAGAGTCTCCATCCATGCGGATTGTGGGACAAAATCTTGTGGGGAGGCCTTGCAGCGATCGATTGCCTGACGCCAGACTTTCGCCACCTGGGTGACATAGGCCGGGCTGCGCTGTCGGCCCTCAATTTTCACCGAGGCAATATTCGCCGCCATCAGCTCCGGCAGCAGCTCAAGGGTATTCAGGCTGGTTGGCTCTTCCAGCGCGTGATAGCGCTCGCCGTCCACCAGATAGCGGCCTTTACACAGGGTGGGGTAGCCGGCATTTTCGCCGTCCTGATAACGGTCAATCAGGACTTCGTTAAGGCGTGACTCCAGGCCCTGCGGAGTCTGCTGCCAGCGAACGAAGCGCGCGGGCGAACAGGCGCCGACGGTATTCGGCGACTCGCCGGTCAGATACGAGGAGAGATAGCAGCGGCCTTCCGCCATAATGCACAGGCTGCCGAAGGCGAAGACCTCCAGCGGAACCGGGGTGACGCGCGCCAGCTGCTTGACCTGGTGGATGGAGAGCACGCGCGGCAGCACCACGCGGGCGACGTCGAAATTGCAGTGATAGAAGCGCACCGCCTCTTCGTTGGTCGCAGACGCCTGAACCGAAACGTGACGCTCAATATGCGGATAGCGCTCGGCGGCATATTCCAGCATGGCGATATCGGCGAGGATCAGGGCATCGGCTCCCAGCTGGGCGGCCATATCCACCGCGCGCTGCCAGCGGGCGTAGCCGTCCGGGTGGGCGAAGGTGTTGATCGCAATATGCAGCTTGCGGCGATGCTGATGGACGAAGCTGACGGCTTCCTGCAGCTTCTTTTCGGTGAAATTAAGACCGGCAAAGTGGCGGGCGTTGGTGTCATCTTTCAGCCCGATATACACGGCATCGGCACCGTTTTCGATGGCCGCCTTAAGCGCCGGGAGGTTACCGGCTGGGCAGAGCAGCTCCATAATTTTTCCTGAAAAACGCGGCCTGTCGGCGACGCTGAATGGTTAATGAGCAGGGATTTTAGTTAACCTTCTGGTGACAATTTTTGATTTGAGGCAGTTAAAAGCGTATTGGCGGCGCCAATAATAGGTACCCGTCATGGTGATTTTGTTGATTTACGCCGCTATGTTGTTTATTTGATATGGCACAATAGCGGAACTGTCGCTTTCATGGAGTAAAGCTTGTGTTGGATAAATTGCGTTCCCGGCTGGTCCACTTTGGCCCGTCTTTGATGAGCGTGCCGGTTAAGCTGGCGCCTTTTGCCCTCAAGCGTCAGGTGCTGGAACAGGTGCTCAGCTGGCAGTTTCGTCAGGCGCTGGCGGATGGAGAGCTGGATTTTCTCGAGGGTCGCTGGTTAAGTATAAATGTGCGCGATATTGGCCTGCTGTGGTATACCTCAGTAAACGAGGGTCGGCTGGTGGTTAGCCCAACGGCAGAGGCGGACGTCAGCTTTAGCGCTGATGCCAGCGATCTGCTGATGATTGCGGCGCGTAAGCAGGACCCGGATACGCTATTCTTCCAGCGTCGGCTGGTTATCGAAGGCGATACCGAGCTGGGGCTGTATGTAAAAAACCTGATGGATGCCATTGAGCTGGAGCAGATGCCGAAAGCGCTGCGCATAATGCTGCTGCAACTGGCGGATTTTGTTGAAGCAGGCTTAAACAGCCCGCGGAAACCTGAACAGACATCGGTAGGTGAGGCATGCTGATTCGAGTTGAAATTGGAATTGATGCACCGGGAATCGACGCTCTGCTGCGCCGAACCTTCGGCGGCGATGCCGAAGCGCAGCTGGTGCACGATTTACGGGAAGACGGCCTGATCACGCTAGGCGTGGTGGCAACGGACGATGAAGGTCAGGTTATTGGCTACGTGGCCTTCAGCCCGGTCTCCGTAGAAGGCGAAGAGCTGCAGTGGGTTGGCATGGCGCCGCTGGCGGTAGAAGAGAGCTACCGTGGTCAGGGGATCGGTCGCCAGCTGGTCTATGAAGGGCTGGATTCGCTGAATGAATTTAGCTACGCCGCGGTCGTTACGCTCGGCGAACCGGCGCTGTATGGCCGCCTGGGCTTTGAACCGGCCGCGCGTTTTGATCTGCGCTGCCGCTGGCCGGACACCGCTGAGGCGTTTCAGGTACATCCTCTAGCCGATGACGCGCTGGAAGGGGTACACGGACTGGTTGAGTACAGCGACCACTTCAATCGCTTCTAAGGCTCTCCAGCAGGGTTTCAAACGAACCATCTCCGGCAACGAGGCGCTCTTTCTGGCGCTTCGTTAGCTGCTTGATGCGATACTCCAGCCGTAGTGCTAGTGAGTGTTCACCAACCTCCTGGCTAAAGGCCAGCTGCAGCACGCCTTTCCCACGTAAAGCTTTCGCTCCTTTGCCATCCTGATGCTGGCAAAAGCGACGAGAGACGTCGGTGGTAATCCCGGTATAGAGGCGATTATCGGCGGTACGAATCAGATAGAGAAACCAGCGCACGGTCCAAAGGTCGGTATGTTAAGGTATGTGCACCATAGCATACTGGAGAAAAAAGATGGATACGCTTGCCGCGATCGGCCGCTGGCTGAGCAAACAGCACGTCATCACCTGGTGCGTCGCCAGCGAGGGCGATCTCTGGTGTGCCAATGCTTTCTATATTTATGATCCTGAAAACGTAGCATTTTATCTCCTTAGCGATGAAAAAACTCGCCACGGGCAAATGACCGGCGAGCGCGCTAAGGTTGCCGGGACGGTGAATGGTCAGCCGAAAACCGTGGCGCTGATCCGCGGAGTTCAGTTTAAAGGTGAAATCCGCCGGCTTCACGGAGAAGAGGAGGCAGAGATGCGTCAGCGCTACGTGAGGCGCTTTCCGGTTGCCCGCGCGCTACCGGCAGCGGTGTGGGAAATCCGCCCCGACGAGCTCAAGTTTACCGACAATACCCTCGGCTTCGGCAAGAAGCTGCACTGGCAGCGCGAGGCTGCGATAGAGTAATTCCCCCTGCAAACGTGCAAATCCTTCCTTTTCTTGCATACTTTTTCTCAGGCTATCCGCCGCCTGTCGCGGCGGGACTTCAGGAGACATCATGAGCCAGGTGCTGATAACAGGCGCGACCGGTTTGGTTGGTGGGCACTTACTTCGAATGCTGGTGAGCGAACCGACTATTTCGGCGATAACCGCGCCCACTCGCCGCCCGCTGGCGGATACGCAAGGCGTATTTAATCCCCATGACCCTCAGCTGAGCGACGCGCTGGCCCAGGTCGTTGACCCGATAGACACCGTCTTTTGCTGCCTGGGCACGACCCTGCGCGATGCGGGGAGCAAAGCGGCCTTTATCCATGCTGACTATACGCTGGTGGTGGATACGGCGCTGACCGGGCTACGGCTGGGGGCAAAGCATATGCTGGTCGTCAGCGCCATGGGCGCCGACCCGCATTCGCTGTTTTTCTACAACCGCGTCAAAGGGGAAATGGAGCAGGCGCTGCGCGCCCAGGCGTGGCGGAATCTGACGATCCTTCGCCCCTCTATGCTGCTGGGCGAGCGTGATAAAAAACGCGCGAATGAAGTGCTGATGGCGCCGCTGTTTCGCCTGCTGCCGGGGAACTGGAAGTCTATCGACGCCCGCGACGTCGCGCGGGGGATGCTCAGTGAAGCGCTCGCGCCCTCCCAGGAAGGCGTCACCGTTCTGCCATCGGCAAAATTGCGTGAAATCGCCGCCGGCGAGGCGTAGTATTCAGCGCTTCGCTTTATAACCATATTTCTTGCTGGGGAATGCTATGGCCGATCGGTCTTCATCTCAGGCGGCATCATCTTTTCAATGGTGGAAGCCCGCGCTCTTTTTCCTCGTTGTCATCGTCGGCCTGTGGTTTGTCAAATGGCAGCCATATTACGGTAAGGCCTTCACTGCCGCAGAAACGCACAGCATTGGAAAATCTATTCTGGCCCAGGCCGATAGCAATCCGCTAAAAGCCGCGTGGGATTACGCGCTGGTCTACTTCCTGGCGGTCTGGAAAGCGGCGGTGCTGGGCGTGCTGCTGGGCTCGCTGATTCAGGTGCTGATCCCGCGTAACTGGCTGCTGCGCACCCTCGGGCAATCGCGTTTTCGCGGTACGTTGCTGGGGGCGATTTTCTCTCTGCCCGGCATGATGTGCACCTGCTGCGCCGCGCCGGTGGCGGCAGGCATGCGTAAACAGCAGGTGTCGATGGGCGGCGCGCTGGCGTTCTGGATGGGTAATCCGCTGCTGAACCCGGCGACGCTGGTGTTTATGGGATTTGTGCTCGGCTGGCAGTTTGCCTTGATTCGCCTAGTGGCTGGCCTCGCGACCGTGCTGGTGGTGGCGACGCTGGTACAAAAATGGGTTCAGGAAGCCGCTACTCAGCCGGCAGTCGTGCCCGACCTTTCCCCACAAATTGCTGAGGGCGGTTTTTTCAGCCGCTGGCTGCGGGCGCTGTGGACGCTGTTCTGGAACACGATCCCGGTCTATATTCTGGCGGTGCTGGCGCTGGGGGCCGCGCGCGTCTGGCTGTTCCCGCACGCCGACGGCGTGGTCGGTAACACGCTGTTCTGGGTCATTGCGATGGCGATAGCCGGCTGCCTGTTCGTTATCCCGACGGCGGCGGAGATCCCTATCGTACAGACCATGATGCTGGCGGGAATGGGGTTTGCGCCAGCGCTGGCTCTGCTGATCACGCTGCCTGCGGTCAGCGTACCGTCGCTGATTATGCTGCATAAGGCGTTTCCGGCGAAGGCCCTTTGGCTGACCGGCGGGCTGGTGGCGCTGTGCGGCGCGGTTGTTGGCGGGCTGGCGTTAATCTGATGATTTTACCGGGCTACAAAGCACAAGGTTTGTAGCCCGGTAAGCGGTGCTTATTTGATATAGGTAAACGCGGTTGTTACGCGAGAAACGCCGCTTACCCGGCTGGCGATATCCGCCGCCGCGCGACCTTCGCGGTCGGTAACCAGCCCCATCAGGAACACTTCTCCGTTCTCGGTTGTCACCTTCACGTTTGATGATTTAACCTGGTCAGTGCCCAGCAGCTGAGAGCGCACCTTGGTGGTAATCCAGGTATCCGAAGAGGCGGTCCCTAAGCCTATCGGCTGACCCTGACGCACTTCATTAAAGACTTCCGTGGTTCCTTCGACGCCCATCGCAATTTGCTTCGCGCGCGCGGAGAGATCGGCCACCGGAGATTGACCGGTCAGCAGCACTTTGCCCTGGTAGGCGGTGACGTTAATGCGGGCCTGCTTCTTAATTTGTTCATCTTTCGACAACGCGCTGTTGACGCGTAGCTCAAGCGTACTGTCATCGACCTGTGTGCCGACCGTCCGCGGGTCCGTTGCGGCTTTGGTGCCGACTGCTGCCGTTCCGACTACTGCTGCGGCAACGCATCCCTGAAGCAGTAGCGCAGAAAGAAGGATGGCGAGGGGCGAGAGAGCCTTCATGTGTTCTCCTTATTCGTCCTGGTGTGGAAAAAGCGTGTTATCAATCAAATCACACAGACAGTTGACGGTAAGCATATGCATTTCCTGAATACGCGCGCTGCGATGTGAGGGAATGCGAATTTCGACGTCCTGCTGACCCAGCAGGCCAGCCAGCTCACCGCCGTCATAGCCGGTTAACGCAACGATGGTCATATCGCGAGTGACGGCCGCTTCAACGGCTTTCACGATATCCCGACTATTGCCGCGGGTGGAGATCGCCAGCAGTACGTCGCCGGCGTGCCCAAGCGCGCGCACCTGCTTGGCGTAAACCTCGTCATGCAGGCGATCGTTGGCTATTGCCGTTAAGACCACATTATCGGTATTTAGTGCAATGGCAGGTAAACCAGGGCGCTCCGTTTCGAAACGATTGATCATGCTGGCAGCAAAATGCTGTGCGTTGGCGGCAGAGGTGCCATTGCCACAACAGAGGATTTTGTTGCCGTTGAGAAGTGACTGCACGAGGGTCATCGCCGCGCGGGAGATGGCGTCCGGGAGTGCTTCCGCTGCTGCAATTTGGGTTTGAATGCTTTCAGTGAAGCAGGCTTTAATTCTATCGAGCACGGGATCCCTTAAATTCGTTTACGCTATTCGCCAAAGGCGTTTTTCAGCCATTGGATGTCGTTTCCGGTGAAGGCTACCACATCGAAACGGCAATCCACAGTATCAAAGCTCCCATTATGTCGGGAGAGCCACAGACGCGCGGCATGGAGGAGTCGTTGTTGCTTTTTCAGCGTGACGCTGGAGGCGGCATCACCGTAGCTTGCGCTACGACGATAGCGCACTTCAACAAATACGGTAACCGCGCCGTCGCGCATAATAAGGTCAATCTCGCCGCCCCGTTCGCGAACGTTGGCGGCGATAAAACGCAGTCCCTGACTTTCCAGCCAGCGGCGGGCCTGGGCTTCCCAGGCGTCGCCGGTTTGTTTGGTTAGTTGGCTGCGACGATCTGTCCGCGCTGGTACTTGAGCCATGACAGTTTCCTGTTGATCACGCAGTCCTGCGTGGCCGTCAGATCGCCGGTGTTACCGTTCAGCTCAAAGCCCGGTACCTGACGTATTTGCGAGAAATGGTTGGCCAGCGACCAGGCATCGGCGCCCATCGCATACAGGCGAGCCAGCGAGTAGTCGTTACGCACGGCGGACAGCGCCTGCTGCATCAGCGCCGGGTTGCTGCCTGCCAGCATTGGGATTTCGCTGTACTGCAAGCCGTCCATTTCCAGACGGAAATCCGGGCCTGCTGTGCCCTGAGCGCTGCGGGAGCTGGCGTACAGCGTCACGTTGCTTTGGCTACCGTTGCGCAGGGCGATCATCGGTTTGATGTAGCCAATTTGTTCCGGCGTCGCCAGGATCCATGCGGCATCGACGCTGCCGCCGCTGCTGACCGGCACGTCGCTCGGGCTACCTAGCGCGCTGTCCTGGGCGGAAGGCAGGGTCGACACCGGGCTACCGGTCAACGAGATGCCGCTGTTGACGCTGGACTTCAGCTCAGAGGTTGAGCCAAAACGCTGCTCTAAAACCGTGCCGCCGCCGATCTTAAGCCACTCGTTGGCAAAGGCGCTGACCACGCGATCGCCCAGCGATCCGCGTGGAACCAGCAGCAGCGGAGTCTGTTTGCCCTGATCGTGAATATGGTGTGCCGCATCGCGCGCTTCGTCCTCCGGAGAGAGGGCGAAATAGCAGATATTGGCGCGGTTCTCGACTTTTTCCGGCTGGTTCAGCGCAAGGACGTTCAGCGAGGTGTTGCTTTTAATGACCTCTTCCACGTTGTTTTTGAGCAACGGCCCAACGACGATGGTAGCGCCGTCCTGCTGCACCTGGGCCAGCAGCTGGCTCATCGGCTGGCTGGTTGTGTCATAGATTTTCAGTTCGGCAGCAGGGTTGGCCGGGGTTGAGGCAACCGTCTGGGCCTGCGGCGCCGTCACCGGCGGCTGAGCGGCGTCGGCAGGCGCATCGCTGGTGGCGGCTGGCGTTACCGCTGGCGTAGAGCCCTGTGCGGCCGCCGGAGCGGTGGCTGGCGCAGTCACCGGCGTTGTGACCCGATCCGCTGCCGGAGTCTGTACCGGCGCCTGAGCGGCGTTTGCGGATGTGAGATCGCTGATTTCCGCCTGCGACGGGCTGACTACTTCGCTACCGGCGGCGTTTGCCGCCTGTGCGACCTGCGCAGGCACCGCGCTTCCGGCAACCGCCGGGGCGCCGTTTTTCGCCGCTTCAAATCCCTGCTGGATCGTGCGGCCAAATACCGCGGCCTGGCCGTTTAGCGGCAGCAGCAGGGCGATTTTATTGGTTGATGCCGGCTTATAATTTTGCATATTCACCAGCGCCGTCGGCAGCATTTTAGCGCCCGGGTTCTGCGGGTAGCGGGTCTGCCAGTCTTTCACCCCGGCTTTGAGCAGGGTCGGATCGTTACGATTATCAAACCACATGCGCTGCAGATCCAGCCAGCCCTGCAGGACGTTCTCGTCGGCATTGATAACCAGCGCGTTGGCCTGATCCTGGGTCATCGAAGTCAGCGCTTTCCAGGTCTCGTCGATATTCTTCTGCTGCTGTTTCGGCTGGCTTAGCAGCGGGTGCTGGGCGATAAGTGCGCGCAGCAGGGTAATCGACGGGCGTCCCTGGCTGGCATCGATTTGCGCCTGCCAGTAGCGGGGCTGCTGATTCGTCTCGAAGCTTGCCGGATCGAGCTTGCTCAGCAGCGCCTGAGCGCCCGGGAAATCGTTCTGAGCCAGCTTAACTTCGACCGCCAGAAGCGACTGCTCGCGGGCCTGAGTTTTATCGAGGTTAGCCGGCAGCTGGTTGAACAGATCGATGGCCTGCTGCTTTTTGCCCTCCTGCAGCAGTGCACGAATGGCGAGTAATTGCCAGTTGGTCTTGCTATCATTCGAGCTTTGCTGCATTTGCTGCAGGTAGTAACTGGAGTTTGCCTGTGCCGTACCCTGTAAAAACGCCGTGCTTTGATCCGGGGTATGGGTGCCGCAGCCAGCGAAGATCAGAGCAGCCAGCAGTACGGGCAGACAACGCGCGGGTTTAGAACGAAGAAATGTTGACGGTACCATATGTATCCAGTGATATTTTTTTGGCTCAATGCTCAATATTAATTCGGCAATACGGACGAGACAATGAAACAACACGAATCAGCAGATAATTCTCAGGGGCAGCTCTATATTGTGCCCACGCCGATAGGTAATCTGTCTGATATCACGCAGCGTGCGCTGGAGGTGTTGCAAGCCGTTGATTTAATTGCTGCAGAAGATACCCGCCATACCGGTTTACTGCTCCAGCATTTTGGAATTAACGCCCGATTATTTGCCCTGCACGACCATAATGAACAGCAAAAAGCTGAAACACTTCTGGCAAAATTGCAGGACGGGCAAAACATCGCGCTGGTATCTGATGCCGGTACCCCGCTGATCAACGATCCCGGCTATCATCTGGTGCGCACCTGCCGCGAAGCCAATATCCGCGTGGTGCCGCTGCCGGGGCCGTGCGCAGCGATTGCCGCTCTGAGCGCGGCGGGCCTGCCGTCCGACCGCTTCTGCTATGAAGGCTTTCTGCCGGCAAAGTCGAAGGGGCGTCGCGATACGCTGAAGGCGCTGGAAGAAGAGCCGCGGACGATTATTTTCTATGAATCCACCCACCGCCTGCTGGAGAGCCTGGAAGATATCTGCACGGTGCTGGGAGAGTCCCGCTACGTGGTGCTGGCGCGCGAACTGACTAAAACCTGGGAATCTATCCACGGCGCGCCAATCGGCGAGCTGCTGGCGTGGGTGAAGGAAGATGAGAACCGTCGTAAAGGCGAAATGGTGCTGATCGTCGAAGGATTCAAAGCCCAGGAAGAGGCCCTGCCAGCGGACGCGCTGCGTACGCTGGCCCTGCTGCAGGCGGAGCTGCCGCTGAAAAAAGCCGCCGCGCTGGCCGCTGAAATTCACGGCGTGAAGAAAAACGCGCTGTACAAGCACGCGCTGGAGCAGCAGGGCGAGTAGATTACCCTGTATTCAATAAGCCGGGCGGGAGCAGCTCCGCCCGGCTGCTCCTACATTGCGTAGTACAAACAGGTTGCCTGCGAGTGTAGCCACAGGAACGATGCCGGAACGCGAGTTGATACTTTTCCTTCTCTGAACGCGGCGAACGCCTGCTGTTTTCCCTCACCTGCAACCAGCAATAACACCTCTTTTGCCGCCAGAATATCCCTAAGACCGAGGGTGATCCCCTGCTCGACGGGCGCTGACGCCTGTTTCAGCATATCGTGCAGGCGGGTACGCTCATCGAGATAGGTAATATGGCAGGCGGGTTCCAGGACGTCGTCCGGTTCGTTAAGCCCTAAATGGCCGTTCTTACCTATCCCCAACAGGCAAAGGTCTAAACCGCCACACCGTGCAATCTGTTCAACAACCCGTTGGCATTCCTGTTCGTCAGCCTTATCGGAAGCAAACGCAATATAGCGATCGGGCGTGACGGCGAGCGGCAGGATAATCTGCTGCTGCAAAAACGCTTCGCAGGTCGCCGGGTTATCGGCTGACAGGCCAACCCATTCGTCGAGCTTCACGAAGATGACCCGACTGGTATCCGCTTTTTGTGCCAGCGCCTTTTCAACAAACATTTGATAGGCCAGCAGCGGCGTCGCGCCCGTCGCCAGACAAATCACCGCGTCGGGCTTACGCTTAATGAGCGCCAGCAATCGCTCGCTGACCTCCTCGCTCAGCGCACGGTAATCGCTCAGTTCCTGAAACGTCATCCTGCTCATTTACAAAATCCCCAGCGCGGAACCCAGAATCGCCAGCACGAAGGTGACGGCAATCAGCAATACAGGGTGTGCTTTTTTCACCCGCAGCAGGTAATACATCAGCAGGGTATAGCCCATTGGTAAGATGTTTGGGAACACCTTGTCGAAAAAGTCCTGCTGCAGCGCAACGTTATGCGTGGCGTCGATGGCAAAGGTGGTGACGACGTTAATATGCACGTAGGACGCAATCAGGCCGCCAATTACCGTGATCCCAAGTATCGTCGCCGAACGGGCGATCATCTGCGAGTTTTCCCGTACCTTATCGATCGCTTTTATCCCCACCGAATAGCCGACATGCGTCCAGCCCACGCGCAGGAAGAAGATGGCAAGATAGACCGCGAAGAACAAAATAGGCCCCAGCAGGTTGCCCTGGCTGGCGAAGGAGGAGCAGATCCCGGCCATAATCGGCAACAGGGTGAACCAGAATATTGCGTCGCCGATGCCGGCGATAGGTCCGAAAAGCGCGACTTTCAGCCCTTTTATCGTGCTGCGGTCTTCGCCTTTTTCTTCCATTGAAATCAGCAGACCCATCAGGAAGCCTACCAGGTTCGGGTGCGTGTTAATGAATTCCAGATGATCCTTCATGGCGGCGCTGAGGCCCTCTTTGTCGCCTTTGTAGATCTTCTTCAGGATCGGCAGCATTGCCCACGTAAACCCACCGGCCTGCATACGCTCATAGTTAAAGCTGGCCTGAAGCAGAGAGGAGCGAAACCCCAGGCGAGTAATGTCTTTTTTACTAATTTCAGATCCCATTGCTGTAATCCTCTGCATCGTTTTTCTGGGTTGTCGCCTGCGCCTGGGCGGCATTTTTAGCTTTGGCATTAAAGAATTCATAGACCGCAAACCCGGCGCCTAATACCGCAACCGGCAGCAGGTTACTGACCTGGATATAGCATACGAACAGGAAGCCGGCGATGAGGTAAGGGATGTATTGGGCTTTGAACATGACGCGCAGCAGCAGGCCAAAACCTACCGCGGGCAGTATGCCGCCAGCGACTTCAAAACCATGCGTCAGCCAGGCCGGCATGGCTTTTACCAGCGCCTGCATCGCGCCCTGCGCAAGATAGGTACAGAGAAAGGCGATAACCGCATAGGAGCAGGCGACAATGAGCGTTGTGGTCCAGTTAAGACGGGAGAATGCCGCCGTATTAGCTTCTTTCGCGCACTTATCGGCTTTTGACATAAAGAGTGAAAATGCCGAGTAGAAAAACAGAATGACATACTGCATCAGCAGGCTAAACGGCAGACCTAAACCAATTGCGGTTTTCGCGTCCACCCCGGTTGTCCAGGCGATGACGGTCGTCATTACGCCTGCCATAATAGGGTTCGGCGGCTGCACGCCTCCGGCAGGCGTCAGGCCTGCAAAAGCCAGCTCGGTGAGGCCGCCGGTGATCAAACCAATATGGATATCGCCAAGAATCGCTCCGGTAAGGGTACAGACAATAATCGGACGAAAAAGGAACAGTGCTTCCAGCCAAAAATCTATCCCAAGAACAAAAACTAACGCGGCCAGGGATATTCCCTGAAGGAGTGTAATTTCGTGCATTTTGTTGCCTCGTAATGGTGACTTTAGCTATTAGAATACCGAGACTCTGCAATTAATCAGGAATGCCCTCTTTCGCATCACCAGGAACGTCCTGAATAAATAGATTAACGCCGCTGCGCTTGATAAATCGTAGATCGTCTAAATCACGATCATCGACATATACCTTGCTGCTGATCTGTTTTTTCCCCTCAGAGAAATGCATATTTCCTACGTTGACATCTTTTAACGACAGGCCGCCTTCGATCAGCTTTCTGACAATGGCCGGAGTGCGGCAGATTAGAAAAATCTTTTGATGAGGGGCTGCCTTTGAAATGATCGCGACTGTTTTCTCGATAGAGAAAAAACGAATGCCGAAGCCATAGGTATCAGCGGTAATGCCCATCAGCTTTTGCTGTATATCGTCATTTGCGACTTCATCATCCACGACAATCAGTAAGTTAGCGCCAATGGTTGATGTCCATGTGACGCCAACCTGTCCATGTACCAGGCGGTTATCAATACGGGTTAATAAAATATTTGGAGTACTCATATTAGTAATTCCTGCCGATATAGGCTGCGAGTTACGCGTTGTTGAAATAATATAATTATGTTTAATTTACGAAAGGGATGGCGAACAGGTCACTAATTTATTCGCTGAGCCGCAGACGTTGATTTTGCTTTTTACCACTTCTTTCATGGCGTCCATCCCGACACGCATGTAATAGCGCGGGTCATTGCCATCAGGATGTTCGCCAAACCATTGTTTTACGGCACCGGAAAACGCGATTTTCAGCTCGGTTGCCACATTGACTTTGCAGACCCCGAGTTCGATGGCGCGACGCACATACTCATCAGGCACATCGCTGGCACCGTGGAGTACCAGAGGAACGTCGACCACCTGACGAATTTCGCCTAAGCGCTGGAAGTCGATTTTTGGCCGTTTGGTATAGAGCCCATGTGCGGTACCGATAGCTACGGCGAGACTATCAACACCCGTCAGCTCAACAAAGCGTTTTGCCTCCTGCGGATCGGTCAAAAACGCGCTTTCAGCATCAACGCTCATATCATCTTCCACCCCGCCCAGGCGACCGAGTTCAGCCTCTACGCTGCAATCGCGCGCGTGGCAAAAATCCACGACCGATTTCACCAGCTTCACGTTCTCATCGAAAGGGAAGTGGCTACCGTCGATCATCGCGCTACGCACGCCGGCGTTAACCTTGCGGCGGATATCGTCCAGCGTTTCATGGTGATCGAGATGCAGCGCCAGAGGCATCTCATAGCTGGTGGAGTAAGCGCTGCACAGCGCGTAGATCTCCTCCAGCGCGATATGTTTGAAGGTACCCGGCGTACCGGCGAGGATCACCGGCGATCGCATCTCGCTGCAGACTTCGAGGATCGCCTGGATCGTCTCGGCGTTATGAATGTTAAATGCAGGTATCGCATAGCCTTTTGCCTGGGCATCCAGCAGAAGATATTTCGTAGAAATAATGCTCATGATGCGCTCCTCTCAAGCATTCCAGGGGTGAATGACGACGCCTTGCACCACGCGGTTAACCGTACCGCTGGCGGAAGGGGTATCCGGGGTATTGCCAACGCTGATGGACTGCGCGAGCGCGAACGCCTGGGCATACATCAGGAAGCAGAAAGCCTGCTCGACATCGATAAAAGCGCGGGAAGGCGGCAGCAGGATGTGCGGACCCGCAGTGACAGGGGCTGCGGCTTCGGCGGCAATCGCCACCACGCGCATTGCCTGTTTGTCGCGACGCAGTTCAGCCAGCAGGTCGAGGTCGTACTGGCGCGTGTACGGGTGGCTGGAGACAAACACCACCACCAGCGTTTCGTTATCCACCAGTGATTTCGGCCCGTGACGAAAGCCGGTTGGGGAGTCATAAAACGCCGCCAGTTTACCGGCGGTCAGCTCGAGGACCTTGAGGGCCGATTCGCGCGCCGCGCCCTGTAATCCGCCGCTGCCGAGATAGACGATCCGTCGCCACGGCTCATTGCCAAATACGCTGCCGCTAAATTCGCCGAGCGAGGTGAGGATCGTCTGACAACGATCCGCCACGTCGCGGAAGGTCCTGCTGTTGATCGCTTCGGGCGCGAACACCGCAAGGCAGCTCGCCATCATGGTGGTAATACTGCTGGTCATCGCGAAGCCGCGGTCGTGCGTTTCTGTCGGCATCAGTAGCGCAAAGGCGTTGTCGCTGTTTACCGCGTTTTGATACAGGCTGCCGGCTTCATTACAGGTAATCGACAGGTGGTAACAGTTCGGGACGAACTGATTGGCCAGCTCTACGGCGGCGACGCTCTCCGGGCTATTGCCGGAGCGGGCGAAGGAGACCAGCAGCAGAGGGTGCGCGGCGTTCAGGTAGTCCATAGGATTGGTTACCAGATCGGTCGTTGGCACCGCGCTGATGTTTTTTCCGGTGTGACGCGATAGCCAGGGCGAAACGATCTCACCGATAAAGGCGGAGGTTCCTGCCCCCGTCAGAACAATTCGCAAATCGTCTTTACGCAGCAATGGCGCGAGGAAGTCGTCGATCGCCGAACGGAGATTGTCGATGTTGGTCAGCGAGCGGAGCCAGCTGGCGGGCTGTTGACGGATTTCGGCTTCTGTCCAGGTGCCGGTCGCGGCGGAGGTTGCGGTATAGGTTTCAGGCATAACTCAGTCCTTAGTCGTGTGAATTCCACATCAGACGCTGGCAAAATTGTCGCTATCTTTCGTTTCGTTTCACTTATTCATGTAATCAGTTAAATAAAATTTATAGCAAAGAAATCGAAAGTTCAATCAAAGAAACAAGAAATAAAACGAAAACTGTGATCAAAAAGCAATGAATTTATATATCTATATGATAAATATATTTTTTTAATTAAATAATCGCGAGGATTGACGCTATTTTCGCAAGAAAAAGAAAGGCCTTGCGCGCAGAGGGCGAAGGCCAACATGACACATAATGAAAGGGCTAAAGGGGGAGAGCCTGGCCCTGAATCCAGATTTGCTGAAGGTGTAGCCTGTCGTTTAGCGCAATAACATTCGCGCATTTCCCCGTGCGTAACGATCCCAATCGGTCGTCGATACCCAGCAGGCGGGCGGGGTGCAGCGAAGCCATATGGATGGCATCTTCCGGCGCAGCACCCGCCAGCTCGACCATGTTGCGAACGGCCGCATCAAGCGAGAGCGTACTGCCTGCGAGGCTACCGGAGGCCGTTCGTACGATACCGCCGCGCATCTCCACCGCTTCGCCGCAGAGCGAATAGCGGCCATCGGGCATACCGGCTGCCTGCATCGCATCGGTGATCAGGACAATGCGTTGCCCGGCGCAGCAGCAACACAGACGCATGGCGGCGGGATGGACATGATGCCCGTCGGCAATAAGCTCCAGCCACGCCTGCGGCGTGGTGAACCCGGCGCCGACCATGCCCGGTTCCCGGTGATGTAATCCGCTCATCCCGTTGTAGCAGTGCACCAGCCCGTCGACGCCGGCAGCGAAGGCGGCACGGGTCTGGTCATAGGTGGCGGCGCTATGGCCCAGCATCACCCGCACGCCCTGCCGTTTAAGATGATGAATCGCCGCTATTGCCCCCGGCTTTTCCGGCGCCAGCGCCACCACCCGCAGGGTTCGTCGCGAGCAGGTAATCAAGGAGTCCAGCTCGGCGACGTCCAGCTCGCGGAACAGCTCAGGCGGATGGGCGCCTTTATTCTGCGGAGTGAAGTAGGGCCCTTCCAGATAGCTGCCCAGCACCTGCGCGCCGGGGCCACCGGAAAGCACTCGCCGGGCGATGCGTTCCAGCGCGCCGTGGATGGCCGGCAGCGGTGCGGTGACGGTGGTCGGCAGCCAGGCGCCGACCCCCTCGCGCGCTTTATATATTGCCAGCCTGTCGAGCGCGTCCGGCGTTTCGTCCATCACATCAATACCCGCGCCGCCGTGGACGTGAATATCGATGTAAGCCGGGCAAAGCAGATCGGCGTCGCGAGCGGTCACGCCGGCGGGAACCGGCTCGACTGCGGTGATGACGCCAGCTTCTATACGCAGCTGATGATCGGCAAGCCAGCCCTGCTCGGTCAGCAGGCGTCTGGCGCGCAGAATCTGCGTCATATCCCTTCCTCTACCGGTTTCTCTTCGCGACAGCGCGCGAGCTCGTCGACCAGGCTGGTTAACCCGCGGTGCCCGCACTCCAGCGCCTGCAGACGAAACGCCTCGCCGTTCAGGCCCTCACGTTCCAGCACCATTTCCAGCAGCAGCTGCAGATTGGTGCCGGTGATCACTTCCCTCCCTGGTTTTTGCATCGCCAGCGTTGAGGCCACGCGAAACGGCGTCCCGCCCAGCAGGTCCGTCAGAAAAACGATATCGTCTTCAGCGTCCAGCTGGCTCACCGCCTGCTCAAGCTGTGAGGTGAGCAGTGTGGTCGTTGAGGTTTCCGGAAAATCGATAGCGATAAACTGCGACTGCTCGCCCAGTATCTGTTTCATCGCCATTGCCATACCGCTGGCAAAGCCGCCATGACCCGTCAAAATAATACCTAACATCGCATACCTCTTTGTATTTACAGAAAGTGGCAGAATTTACCCACGACACCCAGTACGACGGTGAGCGCGATGAGTCGCAGCGGGCTCCAGCCGCGGCGCACCAGCCAGAACATGGTCAGGGTATAAACCAGCGGTAGAAACGCCGGCATCAGCTTATCGATAACATCCGTTTGCAGTTTCACCACCGCATCACCTGCGGTGATCTCCAGCGTGGTGCTGAGGCGAACATAGGTTGCCACCAGCGCGCCAATCACCGTCATCCCGACGATTGACGCCGCGTGCCCGACCTTTTTGGTATTGGCTTTAATTAACGGTATCGCCGCCACGCCCATACGATAAGCATAGTGCGCAAGGCCAAAGCGCAACCCGAGATGCACCACGTTAAACAGCACAATAAACACCACCGCGCCGAGGATAGAACCTTGCAGCGCGAGGCTGGCGCCAATGCCGCCGCAAATCGGCAGCAGCGTCAGCCAGAACATCGCATCGCCAATCCCGCCCAGCGGGGCGCCGACGGCGATTTTAGTGCTCTGGATGCTGTTGACGTCCTGCTTGGAGCGCTCCATCGCGAGGATGATGCCGATGACAAAGGTCACCAGGAACGGGTGGGTGTTGAAGAACCCCATATGACCTTTCATGGCGCGTGCCAGGTCGCGTTTGTTGGTGTGGATCTTTTTCAGCGCCGGCAGCAGGCCGTACAGCCAGCCGGACGCCTGCATACGTTCGTAGTTGAACGAGGCCTGCAGAAGCATAGAGCGCCAGGCGACGCGGTTAATATCTTTTTTCGTCAGCTCCGCACCGAGGGTCTGGTCTTCGTAGACGTTTTCATTCACGCCGGAAAGCAGCGTCTCTTCGGAGGTGGAGGCGCCTGGCAGAGTGGTTTGATTAGATGCCATCTTCGAATTCCTCTTTCTGTGCCGCCGGCGCAGCCGGTTCCGGAGATTTGCGCAGCAGGTCAATGAGCGCCATCGCCAGCGCCGCGGCGGCAATCGCCAGCACCGGTAGCTTCAGCCATGCTGCGGCGACAAAGCCGATGATAAAGTAGGGGATATAGACGTTTTTCATCATGATTTTCAGCAGCACGGCGAAGCCGATAGCCGGCATGATGCCGCCCGCCACGCCGAGGCCGTCAATCAGGCGCTCCGGTAGCACATCGATGGCGGTTTTCGCATGTTCCGCCCCGAAAAAGATAGGCAGGAAGGCGCAGAGAAAATAGAAGATCCCTAACGCCAGCAGGGCCAGATAGTTCACTCGCTCAATACCCCTGGTATCGGCGTTTGCCGCCATGCGGTCGCAGCGGGACATCACGCCGGACATCACCGAGAACAGGAAGGTGATCCCCATCTGTACCGCGACGGCGAAGGGGACGGCGACGCCGACGGCGACATCAGGCTTCACGCCTGTGGTAATGGCAAAGGTGGTACCGACGATAGTGCCGATAATCACGTTTGGCGGCTGGGCGCCCGCCAGCGGGGCCAGCCCCATCCAGACCAGCTCCAGCGTGCCGCCGGTTAAAATACCGGTATGCAGATCGCCCAGAATCAGGCCCACCAGCGGGCCGAGGACCACCGGACGGTGCATATGGGTTAACCCGTTGAACATATCCAGGCCGGCAATAAAGGCAAGAATACCTAATGCAAAAGCCTGCAACAGACTGATTTCCATTATGAATCCCTCAGAGTAGTTTAAAGAGATCCAAAGCGGGTTCTGTTGGAACGCCCTGAACGAAGCATTCCACCCCGGCGGCCTTGAGGCCGTTAAATGCGGCAATATCGTTCGCGTCTACAGAAACCGTTTTGGCAATATGCTGTTTGCCATTGGCGTAGTGCATATTTCCTACGTTGATACGCGTGACGGGAACTCCGCCCTCCACCAGCCTGAGGAAGTCAGCCGGTGTTTTACAGACCAGCAGAATTTTTTGCCTGTCGGCGGCGCGGTGGATATTTTCAATCACTTTTTGCAGCGACCAGAAGCGCACGGCGATCCCCTCCGCCAGCACCATCTCCATCAGATTTTGCTGTACCGAATCTTCAGCAACCTCATCGTTGGCCACCAGCACCAGGTTCGCTCCCGCAAACCCGACCCACTGGACGCCCACCTGACCGTGGATCAAACGTTCATCGATACGACTTAAGACAATGTTTGGCATCGCGTTTTCCTCTTCGTTGTTATGCGTTATGGGACGTAACGCCCTTACAGGCAGCGTGGTACTGCTGCAGTATGTCCTGAATGTGGTCGATGATGAGCTCCCGCGGTGCCGCCTTGAGATCGCCCTCGCGAACTTTGGTGTACTGCAACGGCATATACTGGCTGATGAGCGGCAGCGGAATCGTCCAGTCGGCAAGATTGCGCACCAGGCGTGCAAACGCCTCATCGATCTGGCTGTCCGGCCAGTAGTAGCGGACGCGGTCGGAGTAGCTGTATCCGCGCGCCAGGCGCCGCGCGTTGCCGTCGCCGTGATAGTGGTTTTGCCAATATTCCGGGCGATCGAGCATCACGTTTTCCAGCACCTGACGCAGGCCGGAGCACGCTTTCGCGGGCAGGAGTTCTTCCTCTATTGCCGCCAGCGAGAACAGCGCTTCACGCAGGGCGAAGGTGAGCGCCGGGCCGACCTTCAGAATGGCAAAATGATCTTTCACCAGCTGACGAAGCGCCTGCGGCGTCTGATAGTCCGTGGAGTGGGCTTCAAATATCAGCGTGTCATAAGCTTCCACCATTGCGCTCAGCGCTACGGCTTTCTGCGGCTGATAGTCGATAACGTTGATATGATCGAATTCGACGCCGGGCTGGACCACCAGCCCGATAATGCGCGGCCAGATATTGGTCAACCCGCGCTGCGCAAAGGCATGGCGATGCGCTTCCAGCGTCGCGCGCGCCGCGTCAGGAGTGGTGACCTGCAGTTCGGTAAGCGTTTCATGGGCGCCGCCTGGGACGGGCACTTCGGTGCCTATCACGTAGACCAGGTCGGATTCGCCAAAGTGCTTACGGCAGGTCTCTTCGGCTATCTTTGCCAGTCGGGCGGCGCGATCTGCAACGATCTCATCGGTTAACGGCAGCGGATCGCCCTCGCAGGACATGCTGCAATCGAGATGGATTTTCTTAAAGCCTGCTGCGACGTAGCTTTTAATGAGATCGTCGGCATTGGCCATCGCCTGGGCTGCGGGCAGATTTTGCCAGCGGTTAGGGCCGAGATGATCGCCGCCGAGGATCAGCTGCGACTGGGGAAAATCGAGCGAGCTGGCGAGCTGGCAGACAAAGCCGCGGAAATCAGTGGGCGTCATGCCGGTATAGCCACCGAACTGATCCACCTGATTGGAGGTGGCTTCGATCAGCAGCGGAGCCTGCTGGGCCCGGGCGTAACGAATGGCCGCTTCAAGTACCAGCGGATGCGCGGAACAGACGGCATAAATTCCGCTTGTACTCCCTCGTTTATGCTGTGCCACCATTTCTGTAAGATGTTTCACTTTCCTCTCCATTTCGGATGGTAATGACATTAATCTTTCGTTTTGTTTCATTTAATACTGCGTCATGGTGCTGTAAAAATAAAACGAAAGATAATAGTTTTCCGATCTATTTCACAAAAGAAACATAATGAAAGGTTTCAGCGTCAGGATGTGGACCGCCGTAGCGCGTTGCGGGGCTTGCATTCCGCTAAAAGAAAGGTGTTAATAGGCAAAACGAAATGAAACGAAAGATTTAGCTAAAGGAATACTTATGAGCAGTACCGACTCTTCTGCAGATAAGCGCATCAGCGGCACCAGTGAGAGGCGCGAGCAAATTATCCAGCGGCTGCGGCAGCAGGGAAGCGTGCAGGTGAACGACCTTGCTCTGCTATATGGCGTCTCGACGGTGACGATTCGCAACGATCTGGCCTTTCTTGAAAAGCAGGGCATCGCCGTTCGCGCCTATGGCGGGGCGCTGATCTGTGACGGTACAACGCCCGCTGCGGAGCCGTCAGTGGAAGATAAAAGCGCGCTCAATACCGCGGTGAAGCGCAGCATCGCGCAGGCGGCGGTAGAACTGATTCAACCGGGGCACCGGATTATTCTCGACTCCGGCACCACAACGTATGAAATTGCCCGTATGCTGCGTCAGCATACCGATCTGATAGTCATGACTAACGGGATGAACGTGGCGAATGCGCTGCTGGATGCCGAAGGGGTGGAGCTGCTGATGACCGGGGGACACCTGCGCCGCCAGTCGCAGTCGTTCTATGGCGACCAGGCGGAGCAGTCTCTACAGAATTACCACTTTGACATGCTTTTTCTTGGCGTCGATGCCATCGATCTCGATCGCGGCGTGAGTACCCATAATGAAGATGAAGCGCGTCTGAATCGCCGGATGTGCGAAGTGGCGGAGCGGATCGTTGTCGTGACCGATTCAACGAAATTTAATCGTTCGAGCCTGCATAAGATTATCGACACTCAGCGGATTGATATGATTATCGTTGATGAAGGCATCCCGACCGAAAGCCTTGAAGGGCTGCGCAAGAGCGGCATTGATGTGCGACTGGTGAAGGGCTAAACGTGGCCCCTCTCCTCGCAGGAGAGAGGCTCAACGCTGCGCCGTCCGGCGGTAAATCAGGTTACCGGCGCCGGGTTAAACACCGCCAGCTGGTTATGCAGCCCCCACTGATCTGAGAAGGTTTTCTTCCGGCCGCTGGCGACGTCAAGAATAAACTCAAACAGCTTCAGGCCAACCTCTTCGATACTCTCTTCGCCGGTGGCGATTGTGCCAGCGTTAATATCCATCAGGTCATACCAGCGGTTCGCAAGCTCGGTGCGGGTTGCCATTTTTATGACCGGCACCGCGACGAGGCCGTATGGCGTACCGCGGCCGGTGGTGAATACCTGAACCGTAATGCCTGACGCGACCTGCTGGGTTCCGCAAACAAAATCGCTGGCGGGCGTGGCGGCAAATATCAGCCCGCGTTTCGTCGGGCGCTGGCCCGGCGACAGCACCTCGACAATCGCACTTTTCCCCGATTTGGCGATAGAGCCCAGCGCCTTTTCCACCACGTTGGCGAGGCCGCCCTTTTTATTCCCCGGAGAGGGGTTAGCGCTGCGATCGGTTTGACCGAGGTCGAGATAGTTATCGTACCAGGCCATCTCTTCGAGCAGGCGTTTACCGACCTCCTCGTTCACCGCGCGTGGCGTTAGCAGATGAATGGCGTCACGGACTTCGGTGACCTCTGAGAACATCACCGTCGCGCCGCAGCGTACCAGCAGGTCGGAGGCATAGCCGACCGCCGGGTTGGCGGTGACGCCGGAAAACGCGTCGCTGCCGCCGCACTGCATACCGACCACCAGCTCGGAAGCCGGACAGGTTTCGCGCTGGCGCTGGTTGAGCTTCGCCAGGTGACGCTCCGCAACCTGCAGAATATCGTCGACCATTGATTTAAAGCCAACGTGATGTTCATCCTGCAGCCGCACGATGCTGGCGCTGTCCACGGCGACAGGCTGGACATCTTCTGTCCCCTGCAGCAGGCGCTCCGGCTGCAGCTTTTCGCAGCCCAGGCCAACAACCATCACCTCGCCGCCAAAATTCGGGTTCAACGAGATATTGTGGATGGTGCGGATAGGCACGACGGCCGCCGGCGCGTTGATGGCTACGCCGCAGCCGTAGAGGTGATTCAGGCCCACGACGCCATCGACGTTCGGATACTTCGGCAGCAGATCGCGTTCGATGATTTTGACCACGTAATCGACAACCCCAGCCACGCAGTGCACGCTGGTGGTGATGCCGAGCAGATTCTTGCTCCCGACGCTGCCGTCGGCATTGCGATAGCCTTCAAAGGTATACCCTTCCAGTGCGGGCAGCGCCTGCGGGACTTTGGTGGCCAGCGGCAGGGTATTCAGCGGCGGCGCGCTGGGCAGTTCTACCGTGGATTCGTCAATCCAGCTGCCGCGCGCGATATCGCGAACGGCGTAGCCGATGACTTCGCCATAGCGGATGATTTCGCCGTGAACGGGAATATCCACCAGCGCCACCTTATGGCCCTGAGGAATATGTTCAATCAGCTCCAGTCCGTCCGGGAAACGACTCCCGGCTTTCAGACCATTATCATTAACAATAATTGCCACATTATCGGTGTCATGTACTTTTATATAAAACGCGCTGGGCGATTCTTGTCTAATTTCGATGTCGGCCATTGTCCAGTATTCTCCAGCCAGGTGGGGATAATAAAATAATAAAATCTATATATTTTGAATCTAATTGAGGATGTTCTCAGTATTGTGGAATTAGAATGTCAGGAGTTCGCCATCAAGAATGTGACCGCGATCACTCATTATCGTGATAGCCGCGCCAGCAGCGGCATCAAAGCGTAAATATGTGCATCAGCGCCCATTATTATATGCATATGTTTAAAGTAATATTTATATTAACCTAATTAATTGTGCGTTTGCACAATGCGCGGTGGATGCCTGCTGTTTATACTGAATGACGATTTCATTACGCCAGATTTGCTATTTGATGTTTGTTTTTATTTGAAGGGCATCTTTAGTGTAACGCTCAAGTAATAATAAAATAACTTCTCGAGTACCTGAGGTAAATAAAATGATGCTTGATACGGTTGAAGCAACAAAAAAGGGATTCCCCACCCGATATTTAATTTTACTGATAATATTTATCGTCACCGCCGTTAACTATGCCGACCGCGCAACGCTCTCCATTGCCGGAACCGAAGTAGCAAAAGAGCTTCAGCTCAGCGCCGTGTCGATGGGATACATTTTCTCCGCCTTTGGCTGGGCCTATTTGCTGATGCAAATCCCCGGCGGCTGGCTGCTTGATAAGTTTGGCTCGAAGAAAGTCTACACCTACAGTCTGTTCTTCTGGTCGCTGTTTACCTTTCTGCAGGGCTTTGTTGACGTCTTTCCGCTTGCCTGGGCCGGGATCTCGATGTTCATTATGCGGTTTATGCTGGGCTTTTCGGAAGCGCCATCATTTCCGGCTAACGCCCGTATCGTCGCGGCCTGGTTCCCGACGAAAGAGCGCGGTACCGCCTCCGCTATCTTTAACTCTGCACAATATTTTTCACTGGCGCTGTTCTCGCCTCTGCTCGGCTGGTTAACCTTCGCCTGGGGCTGGGAGCACGTGTTTACCGTCATGGGGGTCATTGGTTTTATCCTCACCGGCCTGTGGGCAAAGCTGATTCATAACCCGACCGACCATCCGCGGATGTCAAAAGAAGAGCTGAAGTTTATCTCTGACAACGGCGCGGTAGTGGATATGGACCATAAAAAGCCCGGCGGCAATGCGGCCAGCGGGCCTAAACTCCACTATATCAAGCAGCTGTTAACCAACCGCATGATGCTGGGCGTATTCTTTGGCCAATATTTTATCAACACCATCACCTGGTTCTTCCTCACCTGGTTCCCGATTTACCTGGTGCAGGAAAAGGGGATGTCGATTCTGAAAGTGGGGCTGGTGGCATCCATCCCGGCGCTGTGCGGTTTCGCCGGCGGCGTACTGGGCGGCGTGTTCTCCGACTATCTGATTAAGCGCGGTTTTTCTATCACTCTGGCTCGTAAGCTGCCCATCGTTCTCGGCATGCTGCTGGCCTCAACCATTATTCTGTGTAACTACACCGATAACACCGCGCTGGTGGTGACCCTGATGGCGCTGGCGTTCTTCGGTAAAGGCTTTGGTGCCCTCGGTTGGCCGGTGATTTCCGATACCGCTCCGAAAGAGATTGTTGGTCTGTGCGGCGGGGTCTTCAACGTATTCGGTAACGTGGCGTCCATTGTTACTCCGCTGGTCATCGGCTATCTGGTCAGCGAACTGCATTCATTTAACGCAGCGCTGGTGTTTGTCGGTTGTTCAGCTCTGATGGCGATGGTTTGCTACCTCTTCATTGTTGGCGACATCAAACGTATGGAATTGCAAAAATAATTCACGGTTAAGTGACAAGGTATAAGCGATGAATAACGATATCTTCCCGAACAAATTCAAGGCGGCGCTGGCTGCTCATCAGGTTCAGATTGGCTGCTGGTCCGCGCTGGCCAGCCCCGTTAGCACCGAAGTATTAGGCCTGGCGGGCTTTGACTGGCTGGTGCTGGATGGCGAGCATGCGCCAAACGATATTACGACCTTTATTCCACAGCTGATGGCCCTGAAGGGCAGCTCCAGCGCTGCGGTTGTCCGGGTACCGACCAACGAGCCGGTTATCATTAAGCGCCTGCTGGATATCGGTTTTTATAACTTCCTGATCCCTTTTGTTGAAAGTAAAGAAGAGGCGGTTAACGCCGTGGCCTCCACCCGCTATCCGCCGGAAGGCATCCGCGGGGTGTCCGTTTCTCACCGCGCCAACATGTTTGGCACCGTGCCGGATTACTTCGCGCAATCAAACAAAAACATCACCATTCTTGTACAGATTGAAAGCCAGCAGGGCGTAGATAACGTCGATGCCATCGCGGCAACCGAAGGCGTTGACGGCATTTTTGTCGGCCCAAGCGACCTCGCCGCGGCGTTAGGCCATCTGGGCAATGCCTCGCACCCTGAGGTTCAGCGCGCTATTCAGCAAATTTTTGCGAGTGCGAAAAAGCACGGCAAGCCGAGCGGAATTCTGGCGCCGGTAGAGGCCGATGCACGTCGCTATCTGGAATGGGGCGCAACCTTTGTTGCCGTCGGCAGCGATTTGGGCGCATTCCGCTCCGCCACGCAGAAGCTTGCGGATTCTTTTAAAAAATAACCCTCGGGATCAAAAGAGAGAGAACGTTATGACGATGAAAGTTGGTTTTATTGGCCTGGGCATCATGGGCAAGCCTATGAGCAAAAACTTGCTGAAAGCCGGTTACTCGCTGGTGGTCTCCGACCGTAATCCTGAAGCGGTTGCCGAAGCGATTGCTGCCGGGGCAGAAACAGCGGCAACGGCGAAGGCTATTGCCGAACAGTGCGATGTGATTATCACGATGCTGCCGAACTCCCCGCATGTGAAAGAAGTGGCGCTGGGTGAAAACGGCATTATTGACGGCGCGAAGCCGGGTACCGTACTGATTGATATGAGCTCCATCGCGCCGCTGGCCAGCCGCGAAATCAGCGAAGCGCTGAAAGCGAAGGGCGTGGATATGCTCGACGCGCCGGTAAGCGGCGGCGAGCCGAAGGCGATCGACGGCACGCTGTCGGTGATGGTTGGCGGTGATAAGGCTATCTTCGATAAATACTACGACCTGATGAAGACGATGGCCGGTTCGGTCGTGCACACCGGAGAAGTAGGGGCAGGCAACGTGACGAAGCTGGCCAACCAGGTGATCGTCGCGCTGAATATTGCCGCGATGTCTGAAGCCCTGACCCTGGCCACCAAAGCGGGCGTCAATCCGGATCTGGTGTATCAGGCTATCCGCGGCGGCCTGGCGGGGAGCACCGTGCTGGATGCGAAAGCGCCGATGGTCATGGATCGTAACTTCAAGCCGGGTTTCCGCATCGACCTGCATATTAAGGATCTGGCCAATGCGCTGGATACGTCCCACGGCGTGGGCGCTCAGCTGCCGCTGACGGCGGCGGTGATGGAAATGATGCAGGCGCTGCGTGCCGACGGTCTGGGTACCGCCGACCACAGCGCGCTGGCATGCTATTACGAAAAACTGGCGAAAGTGGAAGTCACTCGCTAACAAGAAGGGCGCGAAACGCGCCCTGTAATTCTTGCCTTGCGCGGCACTGTCAGGCTACATAACTATGAAAATCGTAATCGCCCCAGACTCTTATAAAGAAAGCCTTTCTGCCATTGAGGTAGCTCAGGCGATAGAAAAAGGATTTCGGGAAATTTTCCCCGATGCAGAGTATGTTTCCGTTCCGGTTGCAGACGGTGGTGAAGGCACCGTTGAGGCCATGATTGCCGCCACGCAGGGTTCTGAATATACCGCTCTGGTTACGGGGCCGTTAGGTGAAAAGGTGAATGCCAGCTGGGGAATGTCCGGCGACGGTAAAACGGCGTTTATCGAGATGGCGGCCGCCAGCGGACTGGGTCTGGTTCCGCCGGCGCTGCGCAACCCGCTGCTGACGACATCGCGCGGGACCGGCGAGCTGATTCTCCAGGCGCTGGATCATGGGGCGAAAAATATCATTATCGGCATCGGCGGCAGCGCCACTAACGATGGCGGCGCTGGCATGGTGCAGGCGCTAGGAGCCAGCCTCCGCGATGCTAATGGCAGCGAGATTGGCAACGGCGGCGGGAGCCTCGCCAGCCTGAATGCTATCGATCTCCGCGGTCTGGACACCCGGCTTCAGGAGTGTGCGATCCGCGTAGCCTGCGACGTGACCAATCCGCTGACTGGTGATGTGGGCGCCTCGCGTATTTTTGGCCCGCAGAAGGGAGCGACCGAAGCGATGATCCTTGAGCTGGATCGCAATCTTGAACACTATGCCGATGTGATAAAAACGGATTTGCGCGTGGACGTGAAACAGGTGGCGGGAGCCGGCGCCGCCGGAGGTATGGGGGCCGCGCTGATGGCGTTCCTGAATGCCGAACTGCGCAGCGGAGTCGAGATTGTCACCCAGGCGCTGAATCTGGAAGAGCATATTCTCGACTGCTCGCTGGTGGTGACCGGCGAAGGGCGGCTTGATAGCCAAAGTATTCATGGCAAGGTGCCGGTCGGCGTGGCGAGCGTGGCGAAAAAATACCATAAGCCGGTGATTGGTATTGCCGGTAGCCTGACCCGCGACGTTGGCGTGGTGCATCAGTTTGGCATCGATGCGGTATTCAGCGTGCTGACCAACATTACAACGCTGGAAGAGGCGTTTCGCGGGGCATCGGACAATATTTATCGCGCGTCGCGCAATATCGCCGCGACATTGCGGGCCGGGATGGCGATGGAGGGATGACAACCGGCGGCAAACCCTCTATACTTCGCGCCGAAGCTGACCAGACAGTCGCCGCTTCGTCGTCGTCCTCCTTCGGGGGAGACGGGCGGAGGGGAGGAAAGTCCGGGCTCCATAGGGCAGGGTGCCAGGTAACGCCTGGGGGGGAAACCCACGACCAGTGCAACAGAGAGCAAACCGCCGATGGCCCGCGCAAGCGGGATCAGGTAAGGGTGAAAGGGTGCGGTAAGAGCGCACCGCGCGGCTGGTAACAGTTCGCGGCACGGTAAACTCCACCCGGAGCAAGGCCAAATAGGGGTTCATAAGGTACGGCCCGTACTGAACCCGGGTAGGCTGCTTGAGCCAGTGAGCGATTGCTGGCCTAGATGAATGACTGTCCACGACAGAACCCGGCTTATCGGTCAGCTTCAACTCATTCGACACCAAACCCGCTCCGGCGGGTTTTGTGCTTTCTGCGCGGATGAATGACTGTCCACGACGCTTTCCATGAAAAGAACGCGGCTTATCGGTCAGCTTCAACTTAATTCAGGAACCCCGCTTCGGCGGGGTTTTGTGCTTTCTGCACGGATGAATGACTGTCCACGACGCTTTCCATGAAAAGAACGCGGCTTATCGGTCAGCTTCAACTTTATTCAGGAACCCCGCTTCGGCGGGGTTTTGTGCTTTCTGCACGGATGAATGACTGTCCACGACGCTTTCCATGAAAAGAACGCGGCTTATCGGTCAGCTTCAACTCATTCGACACCAAACCCGCTCCGGCGGGTTTTGTGCTTTCCGCACGGATGAATGACTGTCCACGACGCTCTTTATGAAAACAAAGCCGCACGGCGGAGGTCAAAATGGCCTGGTCAGGCGGGATGAAGCAGCATCGGCCCCGGCAGGAGCCGATTTTGGGTATCAGGCGACTTTTTCTTCATCCTGAAGCCGTATCTCCGCATCGGCGACGATAGCCTCCAGCTCGCTTAGCATCTCTTCGTAGCCAAAGCTGACGACGTTTGTTGTTTCCGGCAAGGTCTGCTGAATCGGCGATGCGCTCTTCTTCGATTTCTTCTTACTCACTGATAAGCTCCATGACTCCCGTTTTTACACCGGTAAATCTATCAGTAAAGCGCGCAAAGGCGTATCGGCAACGAGGGTAATGTTAGCTTCATCACGAATAAATGCGCCGTCGCCGCAGGTCAGCGCCTGCTTTTCCTCTTCATGCGCCACGGCGTGCACGGTCCCGTGAATCGACTGCAGATAGGCGCGCGGTCCGTGAAGCTGCACGTTAATCCGATCGCCTTTAGCGAGATCGAGATGATGGATCCAGACCTGCTGGCGTAGCTGCAAACTATTCTGCGCGCCGTCGGGTGAAGCCAGCAGCTGCCGGGGACCTTCGGTGATACTCATCTTCTGTACCAGCGGATTTTCACGCTCCGGGCAGGCGTCCAGCCACAGCTGCATCCGCGTTAGCGAACGATCTTTACTCAGATTATGCTCGCTGTAGCTGACGCCCGGCTGGGTCGAAATCAGCAGCGCTTCGCCGGCTTTGGCGTGCATGTGGTTGCCGTCGCTATCGCGGTACTCCGCTTCACCTTCCAGGATCAGATTCAGGATATCGACTTTCGGATAGGTACGCGGCTGGAACGATGCGCCCGGTGCCAGAACTTCCTGGTTGAGCACGCGCAGGGAGGCGTAGCCTAACAGTTTAGGGTCGAAGTAGTGTCCAAAGGAAAAGGTGTAGCGGGCCTGCAGCCAGCCGAAATCTGCTTGTCCGCATTGTTTGGCTGTTCGGGTAGTAATCATTGTCTTGACCTCTCTTTACACTAAATCAATGGTAAAGGTATGGACGCTGTATTGTTAGCCAGATATTCTGCCCGGTATATTCAAATTTCCTGAATGAGAGCGCTATGGCTAAAGAGAGAGCATTAACGCTGGAGGCGTTGCGCGTAATGGATGCGATCGACAGGCGTGGGAGCTTTGCCGCCGCGGCTGACGAGCTCGGACGCGTCCCTTCGGCGCTTAGCTACACGATGCAAAAACTGGAAGAGGAGCTGGACGTGGTGCTGTTTGACCGCTCCGGTCATCGAACAAAATTCACCAACGTTGGCCGCATGCTGCTGGAGCGCGGACGCGTCCTGCTGGAGGCGGCGGATAAGCTCACTACCGATGCTGAAGCGCTGTCCCGCGGTTGGGAAACGCACCTGACTATCGTCACCGAAGCGCTGGTACCGACCACCGACTTTTTCCCGCTGATTGAAAAGCTGGCGACCAAATCGAACACGCAGCTCTCCGTCATTACGGAAGTGCTTGCCGGCGCATGGGAGCGCCTTGAGCAGGGCCGGGCGGATATCGTCGTCGCGCCGGATATGCATTTTCGCTCTTCGTCGGAAATTAACTCGCGTAAGCTCTACTCGGTGTTGAACGTCTATGTTGCGGCGCCGAATCACCCTATTCATCAGGAGCCGGAGCCGCTTTCCGAAGTCACGCGGGTGAAATATCGCGGCGTGGCGGTGGCGGATACCGCGCGTGAACGTCCGGTACTGACGGTGCAGCTGCTCGACAAGCAGCCGCGTTTAACGGTCAGTACGATTGAAGATAAGCGCCAGGCGCTGCTGGCAGGGCTGGGGGTGGCGACAATGCCTTACCCGCTGGTTGAGCAGGATATTGCCGAAGGGCGCTTACGGGTTGTCAGCCCGGAATATACCAATGAGATTGACATTATTATGGCCTGGCGCCGCGATAGCATGGGCGAGGCTAAATCCTGGTGCCTGCGGGAAATTCCGCGACTGTTTACCGGGAAGTAAATCAGCGCCGCGTGCCGCCCGAAGGCGGCGCGCGTTGTTCACGATGAAAGGGGTTTTGGATCGGGCCCGAAGCGGTTATTTCCGGGCGTTCCGCTTTGGCAATTGAACACCAGAATCACCAGCCAGCCAATCACCGGGATCAGCAGCAGCAGTAGCCACCACGCCGAGCGGTCCGTGTCATGCAAACGCCGAAACTGTACCGCCCACCACGGCAAAAAGATCAGCACGCCGTAAATCGTCGTCAGGATGCCTTCACCTCCCGCCCGCTGCCAGCCCAGCATTTTATCGATAATGCTGAGTACGCCGGTCAGGATGATATTGACCAGAATAAACATCCAGTACTCTTTACGGCGGGCGCGGCCGCCAAAGCCAATATAGTTTCTTATTACCCGTAGATACCAGTCCATTCTCATGCCTCGATTAGCCGTCAATCACTTGTTTTTAAAGAGATCGTAATAAGAATAGACGTGAATGAAAGGCGGGTAAATATCGCGGCTCTGAAATTTCAGGCGCCGCAAAGGGCGCCCGATACATCAGCGAAAAAGAAGATCGCGGCCGTGCGGCTCGTTGAGATCCTGCTGCGGACCGACGGAGATAATTCCGGTCGGGTTGATGGTTTTATGGCTGCGGTAGTAGTGGTTGCGAATATGGCCAAAATCAACGGTCTCCGCAATGCCCGGCATCTGGTAGATGTCGCGCAGGAAGCCGTACAAATTAGGATAATCGCTGATGCGCCGCTGGTCGCATTTAAAGTGGGTCACATACACCGGGTCGAAGCGCACGAGGGTCGTCCACAGACGAATGTCGGCTTCGGTCAGCTGGTCGCCCGTCAGGTAACGGTGCCGGGCAAGGATCTGTTCCAGGCGTTCCAGCGAAGCAAATACGCCATCAACGGCTTCATCATAAGCCTGCTGGCTGGTGGCGAACCCGGCTTTATAAACGCCGTTGTTCACGCTGTCGTAAATCCAGCCGTTCAGCTCATCGATGTTCTCGCGTAGCGCAGGCGGATAGTAATCTCCGGCCGTCGCCCCAAGCCCGTCGAAGGCGGTATTGAACATACGAATAATTTCAGCTGATTCGTTGCTGACGATAGTTTGCTGCTTTTTATCCCACAGTACCGGCACCGTCACTCTCCCGGTATATTGCGGGTCGGCATGCAGATAGAGCTGATAAAGGAACTGGTGCTGATACAGCGTATCGCCGGTAGCGTCAGGGAAGCTGCTATCGAACGTCCAGCCGTTCTCGAACATCAAGGGATTCACCACCGAGACGGAGATAAACGGCTCCAGGCCTTTTAGCTTGCGCAGAATAAGGGTGCGATGCGCCCAAGGGCAGGCGAGAGAAACGTACAGGTGATAGCGATCTTTTTCGGCAGCGAAGCCGCCATCGCCGCTCGGCCCCGGAGCGCCATCGGCGGTCAGCCAGTTACGGAAGGCCGAAACGGAACGCTTGAATCGTCCTCCGGTGGATTTGGTGTCATACCAGGTATCGTGCCAGACGCCGTCGACTAATTGGCCCATTTTTTCCTCCTTCAGACTGTAGATAGCAAAAGCGAGGAGATATCTCCTCGCTTTTCGATTCAGTATAGTGCGCTTACCACTTTTTATTCAGCACGCGGTCGATGCTGAATGCGCCCGGACCGGTGATAGCCAGCAGCAGGAAGCCGCCTGCGATGGTCAGGTTTTTCATGAACATCAGGGAGTTCATGCCTTCAGCAAAGTTGCTGTGGAACAGGAACGCGGTCAGCAGGGTAAAGCCGGCGGTGAACAGCGCGGTAGTACGGGTCAGGAAACCGAACAGGATTGCCAGGCCGCCGCCGAACTCAAGCAGAATGGTTAACGGCAGTAATGCACCCGGTACGCCCATGGCTTCCATGTATTGTTGAGTGCCGGCATATCCGGTGATTTTTCCCCAGCCTGCGGTGATAAACAGGATTGGCATCAGGATACGTGCTACCAGTACACCAACATCTTCTAATTTTTTCATTTCTTACTCCAGAAAACCCAAAGGGCGGCGATTTTGTTTTTTGGCGCAAACCTGCGTAATTACGCGGGGTTGCTGTCGATGGAGAGAATATTAGCGAGAGGTTGAAGTAATTGTTAGCAAGGAAAACTGTAGATCTTCTTCAAGAATTCTGAGTAATTGCTTATGCGACAGACAAATAAAAGGACCGGTTAAGGTCCTGAGAGCAGAGCGGGGGAAAAACTCAGCGCGATGATTGCTGGCGCAGCAGGCCTCTGACCATGCGCCAGGTACTCCAGGCGCCGACGCCGCGCCGGGTCCAGCGCAGAAGAAAGCGAGGATGGCGAACTGACCAGATTGCCATGATGCCGCTGCCGACCATCGCCCACGAGCGAAGGTTTTGCAGCGTCAGCCAGCCTCGGTCGAGCGGCGCGGTGGCCGCCAGCCAGTCGCGGCGGCCGGCGGTTAAATCCAGCCGCTGCTGCTGGATCTGCCGCAGCAGAAGGGCCTTACGCCGCTCACGTTCCTGTTGACTGCTCACGGTTGATCATCCTCCAGCAGCGCTCTGTCGTTAGCCAGCTCTGTGCGGGTGTGACGCAGGAATGTGGAACGCCGGGCCTTACGTAGCGTCCAGATACCGCCGATCAGCGAAGCGAGCAGCAGCACGACGGTGGTCGCTATCATGACGTTCAGGCGGTACTGCGGATCGACGGCCCAGATAATGAGCACCAGCAGGCTCATCAACCCGAACGCGGCGAACAGCAGGGTCAGCCCCAGCATCAGAAACAGCTGGAAGAGGTTAGACTTCTCTTCTTCCAGCTCCACGACCACCAGACGCAGACGCGTTTCCACCATTTCAACCAGCAGCGAGACGATGCGCTGGCCAATGCCGAAAACGCTCTGACCTGGTCCTTGCGTGCGTTGAGAGTCCGCCATAATTAGCGACGCGTCAGCAGGACACCCAGCACCAGCCCAACGGCTGCGCCAATACCTACGCCGGTCCACGGATTTTCGCGAACGTATTCGTCGGCGCGAGCGGCGCTTTCACGGGTCTGCCTGACGATGGCATCGCCGGTTTCACCCAGGCGCACGCGGCTTTCTTTCAGCGCGCTTTCCGCTTTGCTGCGCAGCTTGCCTATCTCTTCCTTCGATTTATCCGTGGAGGAGTTCAGTACTTCTTCCAGGGTATCAGCCAGAGTCTTCAGTTCTGCACGCAGGTCGTCTGCAACGTTATCTTTAGGCATCTTTCTCTCCTGTAAAGTGATCCATATACATACTAGTACTCACGTGACTCAAGCGCTTTCAGCTCTTGCTGCGCTTCATCAAGTTTACGCTGACGCTTGCTGATTTTCTCAGCATCGCCTTTCTGTTTGGCTTCGCGCAGATCGCGCTGACGTTCGCTAATTTCTTCCCGCTGTTTAGCGATTTTTTGCTGGTGATCGGCTTTAAGCTTGCTGTCGCTACAGTGGGCCTTAACTTCACTCAGCGCCTTGTTGAGGCCATCAATACGGTTCTGATTGTGATGTTTCTCGGCATAGCTAATCTCCCGCTGGATATCCTGCTCTTTTTCCTGACAGGGGGAGAGGGCAAAAGCGCTGGTGCTAAGCGAAGTTAAAACCAGGAGCAAAGCGATGCGGTGTTTCATGGATGCTACCTTCCATTGTGTGAGGGCATATTCATAAGATATACCCGATCCAGTTGATTAACGTCAGCCCGGTGGCTCCCGCAGTCTTAAGCATAGTAAGGAAAACAGGAAACCACCAAACTGCGTGAAAATATTCAGAATTTTGGCAATTATCCAAACCTGTGTGGCGTATCGCGCAGGCGGGAGAGCCATGCTGTCGGCGTGTTATCTTCCTCCAGCAAAGCAATAATATAGCCGTGCGGCAGGGCGCGTCCCAGCACTTCTTTCGCCGCTATTCCCTGGGCGCTGGAATCGAATTTGATCAGCAGGCCATCTTTTTGCGGCGTGATGCTTTTAAAACGAATGCCGTTGGCATCAAGATGGTGCCAGACGGAAAAGCCGTCCGGCATGCCAACATCCTGACTTACAGGGTGGATAGCGAGAGTGGCTTCGTGGTGTTGCGCCGCCAGCCAAAGCCAGAACAGGGCGCACAGCAAAAGAGAACCGCCCAGCATCCAGCCTGTCTGACGCAGAGAAGGGCGTTTTTTAACCATCATCAGCCCCGACTTCTGTGTTTTTTCTTCCACATCACAATGAGCGAGCCGATTAAGCCAAACACCAGCAGTACCACCGGCAGCAGCATCAGGCAGGACATGAGCTGATCTTCATATTTCAGGAATACTGGCGTTTTGCCCAGCAGGTAGCCCAGTGAAGTCAGAATCAGTACCCACAGCAGGCCGCTCATCCAGTTAAAGAACTGGAAGCGCGCATTATTCAGCCCCGAGATGCCGGCAATCGTCGGCAGCAGGGTGCGAACGAAAGCGATAAAGCGGCCAATCAGCAGCGCGGAAAGCCCGTGCTTATGGAAAAGATGGTGCGCGCGCTGGTGGTAGTGGGACGGCAGATGCGAAAGCCAGTTTTGCACAATTCGCGTATTGCCCAGCCAGCGGCCCTGAATATAGCTCAGCCAGCAGCCGAGGCTGGCGGCGGCGGTGAGCAGCAGCAGCGTTTCGGGAAAGCCCATTGCGCCCTTAGCAATCAGGACGCCAACCAGAACTAACAGGCTATCGCCCGGTAAAAAAGCGGCCGGAAGCAGGCCGTTTTCGAGAAATAAGATCATAAATAAGACGAAATAGAGCATGCCAATCATGGAGGGATTGGCGAGAGTTTCGTAATCCTGGCTCCACAGAGCATTTAACAATTGGGTTAATAGTTCCATTCACGATTCCTGGTACATCGGTTAACGGTACGTCTGAACGCAGTGTAAATATAGCGACATAGGTTGTTATAGGATTATGGTCGCTGCTGATGCGATCTGAACGGATCCCTGTCTGACATCATCTTCTTCAGGTCGTTCCAGGCTACTTTGCGCGGAAAAACCAGCCCCACGTTGCCGGGTTTTTCTTTCTTTGCCCTCTGAACGCACCCTGAACTGTTTTGTGCATCAGATAAACATAAGCAAATGCGGGCTACAGAACGACGAAATGCATCTAATTGTAACAAAACCGCTGACTTTACGGCAGATAAATTGCAGTTTGTTGCATGTTGATTTTGCTGATTGCGGCGGCGGGTGGCGAGTGTCTTTACACAGGCTGACACTATAGATGTTTGCTTACCTGGTCAGGACTGCGGGCAGACGCTGGGCGCCGGCCCGGAATGAGGATAATCGCTTATTTTACGCCGTTGGCGGCGGTATCAAGGTGAACAACCGGATTTTCCGCAAACAGGTAGCGATCGGCGTTGAATTCAAAATCATCGCTGGTTTCGTTGAACAGCATCAGCTTGGTATTTTCCAGATGCTGCCACATCGCCAGCTTCGCGGCGTGCGGATCTTTACGAATCAGCGCTTTAAGGATCTGGTCGTGATCGTCGCACCAGCTATCGACGGTGCGCATGTCGATATGGTCGTGCAGTTTTTTCCAGTAGGGGTTGTGTACGCGCTGGGTCCACATTTTTTCGACAATAGCCGCGAGCGCGGTGTTCTGGGTCGCCAGCGCAACCTGAACGTGAAACTGGAGGTCCCACTCGGAATCGCGGAAGCACTTCTCTTTCCGCGCCTTCTCCTGGATCTCCATAAGCTTCATGATGTCCTGCTTGGTCACCTGGGTGGCGGCAAACTCGGCGATATTGCTCTCAATCAGCTGGCGGGCCTGCAGCAGCTCAAACGGACCGTAGTTCGCGAACTCCAGGCTTTCGTCGATCGGCTGCTGGTGCTTTGGATGATTGGAGATAACGTGAATGCCTGAGCCTTTGCGCACTTCAACATAGCCTTCGACTTCCAGCATGATAATGGCTTCGCGAACCACGGTACGGCTAACGCTTTTCTCGTCGGCAATGAACCGCTCTGCGGGCAGCTTATCGCCCACCAGGTAGACACCTTGTTCAATACGTGCCTTCAACTCTGCGGCAAGCTGTTGATACAAACGACGTGGTTCTGTGATTTCCATATTCGCTCCCGGAAGATGGCGACAATATTGGATTTGTTATACCACTTTTACGCGCATCCCACCACTGCCAGGCATGAAAAAGCCGCCTTTATAGAGGCGGCTTTAGCGGGTCAATCGAGCGGGGCAGGCGCTAGCTTTGCGTCACCGGTTTACTCGCGCTGAGCGGAGTGGGGTCATCATCGTTCGCCGATTTGTTCTTCAGTACGGTCCAGATGACGACGGCGCCCAGCAGGTCGAAGACTGCCAGCACGGCGAACAGCGGGCTAAAGCCGATGGTATCCGCCAGCGCGCCGACCACCAGAGCAAACATGGTGCTCGCCATCCACGCCGCCATCCCGGTCAGGCCGTTGGCGGTCGCTACCTCATTACGGCCAAATACGTCGGAAGAGAGCGTAATCAGCGCACCGGACAGCGCCTGGTGAGCAAAGCCACCGATGCACAGCAGAGCGATAGCCACGAACGGGCTGGTGAACAGACCAATCATACCCGGGCCAATCATCAGTACGGCGCCCATGGTGACGACCATTTTACGCGAGACGATCAGGTTGACGCCAAACCAGCGCTGGAACAGCGGCGGCAGGTAGCCGCCAACGATACAGCCGAGGTCAGCGAACAGCATTGGCATCCATGCGAACATGGCGATCTCTTTCAGGTTAAAGCCATACACTTTAAACATGAACAGCGGGATCCACGCGTTGAAGGTCCCCCAGGCCGGCTCCGCAAGGAAGCGCGGCAGGGCGATACCCCAGAACTGACGGTTGCGCAGAATCTGCCATGGCGACATTTTCTTACCGTTGTTGGTCTGATGCTGAGACTCCTGGCCGCCGATGATGTAGTCGCGCTCTTCGGTGGTTAATTTTTTCTGGTCACGCGGATGTTTATAGAACACCAGCCACGCCATTGCCCATGCGAAGCTCAGAACGCCGGAAATAATGAACGCCATCTGCCAACTGTGCATCACAATCGCCCACACCACCAGCGGCGGCGCGATCATCGCCCCGATCGAGGAGCCAACGTTGAAGTAGCCAACGGCAATAGAGCGCTCCTTTGCCGGGAACCATTCAGAGCTGGCCTTCAGCCCTGCTGGGATCATGGCGGCCTCAGCGGCGCCGACGGCGCCACGAGCCAGCGCTAATCCGCCCCAGCTGCCTGCCAGCGCCGTTGAGCCACAAAAAATAGCCCAGGCGATAGCGAAGAAGGCGTAGCCGATTTTGGTACCCAGAATATCCAGCACGTAGCCTGCAACAGGCTGCATAACGGTATAAGCAGCCGAGTAGGCCGCGATGATATAGGAATACTGTTGGGTGGAGATGTGTAACTCTTCCATCAGAGTTGGCGCAGCCGCAGCCACAGTGTTACGCGTCAGGTACCCCAGCACGGTGCCCAATGTCACCAGCGCGATCATATACCAACGTAACCCTTTAATTTTACGCATGTAAAACCTCATCGTTTATTTTATATCCGCAGCGTGTGCGGCCATCTTCAGTTCTGTAACAGAGATGAAGAGGGAGAACGGAGGGCTCAGGGTGGGAAACCCGTATGGCCCGAACCTTGCCATCAATCGTTATGTTTAAGCCGGCATCCATACCGTTCAATCCGATGCGTGTTGTCATCGGTAATGCATTCCGTCGGTTCATATGTTTCGACGAAAGCAAGATAACTTGTCATACAACTTCAAAGGTTGAGTGCCGTCACAAAAGTGGGAAAGTTTATGGGGGTATTATTCTCTGCGAGCAAAGCCAGTGCTGGCGCGGCCTGGCGAAGCTTTTACTCCTTTGGCGGTAATTTTTTTGTCAGCGTTTATTGATCTAACTCACGAAAAAGATTTCAGCCTCTGGAAATTGGTGTGATAACTTTGTCAGCATTATAGTCAATCATCTGAAGGGCTCCCCAAAGGGGCGAAGAGGAAAAGAAAATGACACCGTTTATGACTGAAGATTTTCTGCTTGATACCGAGTTTTCCCGCCGTCTGTACCATGACTATGCCAAAGACCAGCCGATTTTCGACTATCACTGCCACCTGCCTCCGCAGCAGATTGCCGAAAATTATCGTTTTAAAAATCTGTATGACATCTGGCTGAAAGGCGATCATTACAAATGGCGCGCGATGCGCACTAACGGCGTTGCTGAACGCCTGTGTACCGGCGATGCGTCGGATCGCGAGAAGTTTGCCGCCTGGGCCGCCACCGTACCGCATACTATCGGCAACCCGTTATACCACTGGACGCATCTTGAGCTGCGTCGTCCTTTTGGTATTACAGGTACGGTGCTATCTCCGGCTACCGCCGATGAAATCTGGGATCGATGTAACGAGCTGCTGGCTCAGGAGCGTTTTTCTGCCCGCGGCATCATGCAGCAGATGAACGTGAAAATGGTCGGTACGACCGACGATCCGGTTGATTCGCTGGAACACCACGCGGCGGTGGCAAAAGACGGTAGCTTCACCACCAAAGTTCTGCCGAGCTGGCGTCCGGATAAGGCGTTTAATATCGAACAGGCGACCTTTGGTGACTACATGGCGACGCTTGGCGAAGTATCCGATACCGATATTCGTCGCTTTGCCGACCTGCAGTCTGCGTTAACGAAGCGTCTCGATCACTTCGCGGCTCACGGCTGTAAAGTCTCTGACCACGCGCTGGATGTGGTGCTGTTTGCCGAAGCCAGCGAGGCCGAGCTGGATAGCATCCTCGCACGCCGCCTGACCGGCGCCGTCCTGAGCGAGCGCGAGGTCGCGCAGTTCAAAACCGCCGTGCTGGTCTTCCTCGGCGCAGAGTACGCCCGCCGCGGCTGGGTACAGCAGTACCACATCGGCGCGCTGCGTAACAATAACCAGCGTCAGTTCAAGCTGTTAGGGCCAGACGTTGGCTTCGACTCCATCAACGATCGGCCGATGGCGGAAGAGCTGTCGAAGCTGCTGAGCAAGCAGAATGAAGAGAATCTGCTGCCGAAAACCATCCTCTACTGCCTGAACCCGCGCGACAACGAAGTGCTGGGGACCATGATCGGTAACTTCCAGGGCGAGGGGATGCCGGGCAAGATGCAGTTCGGCTCCGGCTGGTGGTTCAATGATCAGAAAGATGGCATGGAGCGCCAGATGACCCAGCTGGCTCAGCTTGGCCTGCTGAGCCGCTTCGTCGGCATGTTGACCGATAGCCGCAGCTTCCTGTCCTACACGCGTCATGAATATTTCCGCCGCATCCTGTGCCAGATGATCGGTCGCTGGGTCGAAGCGGGCGAAGCGCCGGCGGATATTCAGCTGCTGGGCGAGATGGTGCAAAACATCTGCTTTAACAATGCGCGTGATTACTTCGCCATTGAACTGAACTAAGACCAGAGGTCGGTTGATATGCAATACATTAAAATCCATTCGCGGGATAACGTCGCGGTTGCGTTGGCTGATATGGCTGCAGGTACTACGGTCACTATCGACGATGCGGTGGTGACGCTAAGCCAGGATATCGTCCGCGGGCACAAGTTCGCGCTATGCGGCATTGCGAAGGGAAAAAACGTCATTAAGTATGGTTTGCCTATTGGTCATGCGCTGGCGGATATCGCGCCAGGGGAGCATATTCACGCCCATAATACGCGGACCAACCTGAGCGACCTTGACGAGTATAGCTATCAACCGGATCTCGCCGAGCCGTCGGCGCAGCCCGCCGATCGCGAGGTACAGATTTATCGTCGGGCTAACGGCGACGTCGGGGTGCGCAACGAGCTGTGGATCCTGCCGACCGTTGGCTGCGTCAACGGCATCGCGCGTCAGATCCAGAATCGCTTCCTGAAAGAGACCCAGGACGCGGAAGGCACCGACGGCGTTTTTCTATTCAGCCATACCTACGGCTGTTCGCAGCTGGGGGATGACCATATCAACACCCGCACCATGCTGCAAAACATGGTGCGTCATCCAAACGCCGGCGCGGTGCTGGTGATTGGCCTCGGCTGTGAAAATAATCAGGTCGACGCCTTCCGGGAGACGCTGGGCGATTTCGATCCGCAACGCGTGCATTTTATGGTCTGCCAGTCTCAGGAAGATGAAGTGGAAGCGGGGATCGAACATCTCCACCAGCTTTATCACGTGATGCGCCAGGACAAGCGCGAGCCGGGTAAGCTCAGCGAGCTGAAGTTTGGCCTCGAATGCGGCGGCTCGGACGGGCTGTCAGGGATCACCGCCAACCCGATGCTGGGGCGTTTTTCTGACTACCTGATTGCTAACGGCGGCACAACCGTACTCACGGAGGTGCCGGAAATGTTCGGCGCCGAGCAGCTGCTGATGAGCCACTGCCGCGATGAAGCGACCTTCGACAAGCTGGTCACCATGGTGAATGACTTCAAACAGTATTTTATTGCGCACAACCAGCCGATTTACGAGAACCCGTCGCCGGGCAACAAAGCGGGCGGGATCACCACGTTGGAAGATAAGTCGCTGGGCTGCACGCAGAAAGCGGGCTCCAGCCAGGTGGTGGACGTCCTGCGCTACGGCGAGCGCCTGAAGGTGCACGGCCTGAACCTGCTGAGCGCGCCGGGCAATGATGCGGTCGCGACCAGCGCGCTGGCCGGCGCCGGTTGCCACATGGTGTTATTCAGCACCGGTCGCGGCACGCCTTACGGCGGCTTTGTGCCGACGGTAAAAATCTCCACCAACAGCGAGCTGGCGGCGAAAAAGAAACACTGGATTGATTTTGATGCCGGCCAGCTGATTCACGGTAAAGCCATGCCGCAGCTGCTGGAAGAGTTTGTGGATACTATCGCCGAGATTGCCAGCGGCAGGCAGACCTGTAACGAACGTAATGACTTCCGCGAGCTGGCGATCTTCAAAAGCGGCGTCACCCTCTGATTACCCGTTATCTTTCACGTCCCTGCCGCGTTTATTCGCCCCGGTCGCTGACTTCAGTAAGCTCCCGGGGATGTCTGAACTTGCCGCCTTGCCGTGGCGTGAAATCTTTTGAGTAATAAAGGGGAGGCGGTTCAAAATCGGCGTTGCAGATAATGCCGTGCCGTTTTGTTTTATAAGGATTTTTCATGACTGCGTATTGGCTGGCCCAGGGCGTAGGTGTCATTGCCTTTCTGATCGGTATTACCACTTTTTTCAACCGCGATGAGCGCCGGTTCAAGCTGCAGCTTGCCGTCTATAGCGCAACCATTGGCGTACATTTCTTTTTGATGGGGGCATACCCGGCGGGAATGAGCGCCGAGCTTAATACCGTTCGAACTCTTATCTCAATGCGCACCCGCAGGCTGTGGGTGATGGCCGTTTTCATTGTGCTTACGCTGGTGCTGGGATTGGCAAAACTTCAGCATGCGATGGAGCTATTGCCGATTATCGGCACGCTCGCCAGCACCTGGGCGCTGTTTCGCTGTACGGGGCTGACCGTTCGCGGCGTGATGTGGTGCGCGACCGCCTGCTGGGTGGTACATAATTTCTGGCTGGGGTCGATCGGTGGCACGTTGATTGAAGGCAGTTTTCTGGTGATGAATGGGCTGAATATCGTTCGTTTCCGACGGATGCAAAAGCGGGGTATCGATCCGTTCAAGGTGGCGACAGCGCAGGTGAAAGAGAGCCCCTCCGCGCGCTAGCGGAGGGGGGCGGATTAGCCACGCAGGGCGTTTTTCGCTAAACGCGCATCTTCCGCCTGGCATACCGCAGCGGTAAACATCACGTCGGTGGAGGAGTTAACGGCGGTTTCGCAGGAATCCTGCAGGACGCCGATGATAAAGCCGACGGCCACGACCTGCATGGCGATCTCGTTGGGAATACCGAACATGTTGCAGGCCAGAGGGATCAGCAGCAGCGAACCGCCCGCGACGCCGGACGCGCCGCAGGCGCACAGCGAGGCGACGACGCTCAGCAGCAGCGCCGTGGGCAGATCAACCGGAATGCCCAGCGTATGTACCGCCGCCAGCGTCAGCACGGTAATGGTGATGGCCGCCCCGGCCATGTTCACCGTTGCGCCCAGCGGAATAGAGACGGAGTAGGTGTCGCGGTCGAGATTCAGCTTTTCGCACAGCGACATATTCACCGGGATGTTGGCCGCCGAGCTGCGGGTGAAGAATGCCGTCACGCCGCTTTCGCGCAGGCACATCAGGACCAGCGGATAGGGATTCCTGCGGGTCTGCGCGAAAACCAGCAGCGGGTTAACCACCAGCGCGACGACCGCCATGCAGCCAATCAGCACCAGCAGCAGCTGGGCGTAACCCCACAGCGCGGAAAAACCGGTGGTCGCCAGCGTCGATGACACGAGCCCAAAAATGCCGATCGGCGCAAAGCGGATCACCAGCCTGACGATAAAGGTCACCGCATCGGAGACGTCATTGACAAGGTTTTTGGTGCTCTGGTTGCCGTGACGCAGGGCAAAGCCGAGGCCAACCGCCCAGACCAGAATCCCGATATAGTTGGCGTTGATAAGAGCATGAACCGGGTTCGCCACAATGCTCATCAGCAGGCCGTGGATAACCTCGACGATACCCGACGGCGGGGTAATATCCGTGGCCCCTGTCGTCAGCTGTAGCGTTGAAGGGAAGATAAAGCTGAACAGCACCGCGATCAGCGCGGCGCTGAAGGTGCCCAGCAGATAAAGGAATAAAATGGGGCGAATATTGGTCTTTTGTCCCTGCTGGTGGTTGGCGATAGAAGCCATAACCAGCATCAGAACCAGCACCGGAGCGACGGCTTTCAGCGCGCCGACAAACAGCGTGCCCAGCAGGCCAACGGCGATGGCGGCAGGTTTTGACACCAGCGCCAGCAGCACGCCGAGAACCAGACCCAGTAAAATTTGTTTGACCAGGCTACCCTGGGACAGGCGCTTTAGCAGGCCCGATGGGGGAGTATGAGTCGTCATTATTCATTCCTTCCTGTGATGTTGCGTCCGTTCCGGGGCGTATTCTTTGCTACGTTTATGTCCGGATGTAAGTAAATGTTTGCCCGGTTGAGTATACGGAAACAGCGGCGAGGAGAAAGCGTAAAATGCTGCTTATTGCGTCAGGATGTGATTTTTTAACTGTATTTTAACGGTTTTGTGACATTGGTAGGGATAACGCGCGGTAAACGCGAAGGACCGGGGGAAATGGCGCTCCACCCGGTCCGCAAAGGGCCTACTGCAGCCGTTTTTTCTTATCGTGCTGCTGATTGACCCAGGCGTTAATCAGCAGCGTCAGCGTCAGAATACCGCCTACCGCCCCGAGCGAAACGCCGATCGGGATATGATAGAAATCGACGATCAGCATCTTGATACCGATAAAGACCAGGATGACCGACAGGCCGTATTTCAGCATCGAGAAACGCTCCGCAACGCCCGCCAGCAGGAAGTACATGGCGCGCAGACCGAGGATCGCGAACAGGTTTGAGGTCAGGACGATAAACGGGTCGGTGGTGACGGCGAAAATAGCCGGAATGCTATCGACGGCGAAAATGACGTCGCTTATCTCCACGAGGATCAGCACCAGCAGCAGCGGCGTGGCGAACAGGACGCCGTTTTGCCGGGTAAAGAAGTGCTCACCCTCAATTTTGTCGGTCATCCGCAGGTGGCTGCGGATCCAGCGCACCAGCGGCTTATCGCCGATGCCGGAATCATCCTCTTTCGCCAGCGCCATCTTCACCCCGGTAAACAGCAGGAACGCGCCGAAGATGTAGAGCAGCCACTCAAACTGGGAGATAAGCCAGCTGCCGGCGAAAATCATCACCGTACGCAGCACGATCGCCCCAAGAACGCCGTATACCAGCACCCGACGCTGTAGCGCAGGCGGTACCGCGAAGTAGCTGAACAGCATCAGCCAGACAAAGACGTTATCGACGGCCAGCGCTTTCTCGATCAGGTAGCCGGTGAGGAAGGCCAGCGCCTGCGGATCGGCGACCGCGCGCCCTTCGGTTTGCACCAGATACCACCAGAAAGCGGCGTTAAAGAGAAGGGAGAGAGTGACCCACAGAATTGACCAGCCCGCGGCCTGCTTCATGGTCATGCTATGCGCACCGCGACGTCCCTGAAGCAGCAGGTCGATAGCCAGCATGATCGCTACGACCACAGCGAATCCGCCCCATAACAACGGTGTGCCGACACTATTCATTACGATATTCCTTACATAAAAACAAAACGGCTGACGTCGGAAGACGGCAGCCGCTGCGTGTTTATGCATAGACCTCGCCTTCCGGCAAGGTCTCACTTACAACGCTAAAAGTACCCGCCCACAGAACGCGGCCTTTTATCGTTGCCCGGCGACCGGATGCGCGTTTGACGCACATCGTAATGACGATCCACCGGCAAGGAAGTTACTCCCCTTTGCACGTAACAAAGTATTACAACTCATAAATGGCGTCAATGGTCGCTGACGGCCCCTTTACACTCTTTTACGCCGCCGGCAGGCTATCCGCCGGGAAAACGACTCCGGTCTGACGGCGGATCTCGCTCAGCAGCTGCGCCGTAATGCGGCTAACCTCCAGCCCCGGGTGAGTCACCTGATTGGCTTCAACCAGCCGGGCAAACTCTTCCGCTTCATACAGCATCGTATTGATATGCTGCGGCTGCGTCAGGTCCTGGGCTTTCCCGCCGCGCGGAATAAAGCACACCTTCTGGCATTCGGAGATTTTCTCGATCACCAGCGAGCCGGCTTCCCCCTGGATTTCACTCGGCAGCGTAGAGTCGCTCACTTTTGAATGGTGCAGGGTGACGTCGAAATCAGGATAGCTCAACACCACCGTGCCCTGGGCATCGACGCCGCTCTCCAGCAGGCTGGCGCTGGCGTGGACGGCTCGCGGCTCGCCCCACAGCGCGACCGCCGAGGCCAGGCAGTAAAAGCCGATATCCATGATCGAGCCGTTAGAGAAGGCCGGATTGAAGGTGTTCGGGTTCTCGCCGTCGAGATAGCGCTGATAGCGCGAAGAGTACTGGCAGTAGTTGATAAAGGCTTTGTGGAGGCGGCCAATTTTGCTAAGCGACTGCTGCAGCAGCTGGAAGTTTGGCAGGCTGGCGGTTTTAAAGGCTTCGAACAGCACCACCTGGTTTTCCCTGGCGGCGGCGATCGCGGCCTCGGCTTCGCGGATATTGGAGGCCAGCGGCTTTTCGCAAATTACGTGCTTTTTATGCGTCAAAAACAGATGCGTTTGCGGGAAGTGCAGGGAGTTCGGGCTGGCGATATACACCGCGTCAACGGCATCGCTCTGCGCCAGATCGTCCAGCGAGGTGAACAGGTGTTCCACCGGATAATCGTTAGCGAAAGCCTGCGCTTGTTCAAGGCTGCGGGAGTAGATGGCGGTGAGCTTATACTTGCCGGTTTCATGGGCGGCATCGACAAACTGGCGGGTTATCCAGTTTGTGCCAACAACTGCGAAACGTATCATAAACGTTGACGAACTCCGTGAAAGGGAACCTTTCGTCACTCTAGCATGCCATCATGACAAAACCAGTGCGCTACTGCGCAGAACGATTTAGCGAAAGGTGCGTTAGCCACAGGCGGGTATCGAACTCCAGCTGGTGATACTGCGGCTCCATATAGCAGCAGAGCTGATAGAACGCTTTGTTGTGGTCCTTTTCTTTCAGATGCGCCAGCTCGTGAACCACAATCATCCGCAGAAAGGCTTCCGGCGCGTCGCGGAACACCGTCGCGACGCGAATTTCAGCCTTCGCCTTCAGCTTGCCGCCCTGCACGCGTGAAATGGCGGTATGCAGGCCGAGCGCGTTGTTCAGCACGTGGATCTTGCTGTCATACATCACTTTATTCACCGGAGCCGCGCCGCGCAAAAAGCGGGTTTTCAGATCCTGGGTATATTGATACAACGCCTTATCGCTGTTGACGTCGTGGCTCTGTGGATAGCGTTTTTCCAGCACCGCGCCAAGGCGCTGCTCGGCAATTAATGTGCGCACCTGAGAGAGTAAACTCTCCGGATAGCCCTGCAGGTAAGTTAGTTGACTCATCAAAGCCCCAAATAAAAAATAAAAAGGGTATACTCACGCACCCTTTTCAGGGATAACGCCAAAATTTTACCACTCAGGAGGGCCGATGAGCCACTTAGACAACGGTTTCCGTTCACTGACACTGAAACGTTTCCCGGAAACGGACGACGTTAACCCGCTGCTGGCGTGGGAAGCGGCGGATGAATACCTGCTGCAGCAGTTGGACGATACGGAGATTAACGGCCCGGTCCTGATTCTGAACGACACCTTCGGCGCATTGAGCTGCGCGCTGGCCGCACATACGCCTTACAGCATCGGCGACTCTTACCTCACCGAGCTCGCCACCCGCGAGAACCTGCGCCATAACGATATTGCGGAATCCAGCGTCAAGTTTCTCGACAGCACCGCCGAATATCCGCAGGCGCCGGGCGTGGTGCTGATAAAAGTGCCGAAAACGATGGCGCTGCTGGAGCAGCAGCTGCGCGCGCTGCGCCTGGTGGTGACGCCGCAAACCCGCATTATTGCGGGGGCTAAGGCGCGGGATATCCATACCTCGACGCTGGAGCTGTTTGAAAAGGTGCTGGGCCCGACCACCACCACTCTGGCCTGGAAGAAAGCGCGCCTGATCAACTGCACCTTCAGCGCGCCCGCGCTGGCCGATGCGCCGGAGACCCTGAGCTGGAAGCTGGAAGGAACGGAGTGGACGATCCACAACCACGCGAACGTCTTCTCCCGTACCGGGCTGGATATTGGCGCGCGCTTCTTTATTGAACATCTTCCTGCAAACCTCGAAGGCGAGATTGTCGATCTCGGCTGCGGCAACGGCGTGATTGGCCTGACGCTGCTGGAGAAAAACCCGCAGGCCAGCGTGGTGTTTGTGGATGAATCACCGATGGCCGTTGCCTCCAGCCGCCTGAACGTTGAAACCAACATGCCCGAAGCGCTGGACCGCTGCGAATTTATGATTAACAACGCGCTGTCGGGCGTGGAGCCTTTCCGCTTCAACGCCGTGCTGTGCAACCCGCCGTTCCACCAGAAGCATGCGCTGACGGATAATATCGCCTGGGAGATGTTCCACCACGCGCGCCGCTGCCTGAAGATCAACGGCGAGCTGTATATTGTGGCAAACCGTCACCTGGACTATTTCCATAAGCTGAAGAAAATTTTCGGCAACTGCACCACCATCGCCACTAACAATAAGTTCGTGGTATTGAAAGCGGTGAAGGCGCGTAAGCTGCGCTGATTGACGAACTTGCCAGCGGCGGTTGCCCGGACGGACGCAGCGCCGCCGGGCAGGCGCGGCTAAATCTCCAGCGCCAGCCGGGTTCCCTGGGCAATTGCGCGGCGGGCGTCGAGCTCCGTCGCCACGTCGCAACCGCCTATCAGATGCACCGTTTTCCCCGCCGCCCGCAGCGGGTCCGCCAGCTCGCGCTTCGGCTCCTGGCCGGCGCAGATAATCACCCGATCGACGCTGAACAGCTGCGCTTCGCCGCCGATGGTTACGTGTAGCCCCTCATCGTCGATCTTCTGATAGCTCACCGCCGGGATCATTTTCACGCCGCGAGCCAGCAGGGTGGCGCGGTGGATCCAGCCGGTGGTTTTGCCTAAGCCGTCGCCGGGTTTACCGGCTTTACGCTGGAGCATGACGATCCTGCGCGGGCTTTTCGGCTGCCGGGCGCCTTCTGCCCGCAGTCCGCCCGCGGTCTGCAGGCTGGTATCAATTCCCCACTCCTCGCAGAACCCGGCAATATCCTGGCTGGTGGCGGGCCCCGGCTGGCTGAGGTACATCGCGGTATCAAAGCCGATGCCGCCGCAGCCGATAATCGCCACGCTATCGCCCACCGGCACTTTATCGCGCAGCACGTCGAGATAGCTCAGCACCTTCGGATGAGTAATGCCGTCGATATCCGGCATCCGCGGGGCGATACCGGTGGCGAGGATCGTTTCATCAAACTCCATCAGCCGATCGGCGTCGATCGGCGTATTCAGCCGCAGATCGACGCCGGTCAGATCCAGCATCCGCCGGTAGTAGCGTAGGGTTTCATAGAACTCCTCTTTGCCGGGGATCTGCTTCGCGATATTAAACTGGCCGCCGCTCTCTTTTTGCGCGTCGAACAGCGTCACGTGGTGCCCGCGCGAGGCGGCGTTGACGGCAAAGGCCAGCCCGGCGGGGCCTGCGCCAACCACCGCCAGCCGTTTCGGCGCGGCGGCGGGGGTGACCGGCATCAGGGTTTCGTGGCAGGCGCGGGGGTTAACCAGGCAGGAGGTCACTTTACCGACGAAGATCCGATCGAGGCAGGCCTGGTTGCAGCCGATACAGGTATTGATCTCATCCGCACGGCCGCTTTGCGCTTTCGCCAGGAATTCACCGTCGGCGAGGAAGGGGCGGGCCATCGACACCATATCAGCGTCGCCGCGGGCGAGGATCTCCTCCGCCACCTGCGGATCGTTAATTCGGTTGGTGGTGATGAGCGGAATCGACACCGCGCCTTTCAGCTTGCGGGTCACCCAGCTGAAGGCGCCGCGCGGCACAGGGGTGGCGATGGTCGGAATGCGCGCCTCGTGCCAGCCGATGCCGGTATTGATAATCGTCGCTCCCGCCGCCTCAACGGCTTTTGCCAGCGTAATCACTTCCGGAAGGGTGCTGCCGTCGTGCACCAGATCGAGCATCGACAGGCGATAAATAATAATAAAGTCGTCCCCCGCGCGCTGGCGCACGGCCCGCACGACCTCGACGGCAAAGCGCATGCGCTGGTTGTAGTCGCCGCCCCACCGATCGTCGCGCTGGTTGGTGCGCGCGGCGAGGAATTCGTTGATCAGGTAGCCTTCCGAACCCATCACTTCGACGCCGTCGTAGCCCGCTTCCCGCGCCAGCTGGGCGCAGAGGGCAAAATCGTCGATCAGCCGCAGAATCTCATCGTGGCTCAGGGCGTGCGGGGTAAAGCGGTTAATAGGGGCCTGCAGCGCCGAAGGAGCCACCAGCTGCGGCTGGTAGCTGTAGCGGCCGGTATGCAGGATCTGCAGGGCGATTTTGCCGCCTTCCCGATGCACTGCGTCGGTAATGTGCCGGTGATGCGCGAGGTGGCTGGCGTCGTTGAGCACCGCGCCGCCCGCCATCGTAACGCCGGAGGCGGCAGGCGCCACGCCGCCGGTCACAATCAGCGCGACCCCGTGGCGAGCGCGCTCGGCGTAAAAGGCCGCCAGCCGCTCCGCGCCGTCGGCGTGTTCCTCCAGCCCGGTATGCATCGACCCCATCAGCACGCGGTTTTTAAGCTGGGTAAAGCCCAGATCGAGCGGAGCGAATAACGACGGATAGTGGCTCATAATGGCTTCCAGTAGCTAATATGTAACATTATTGTTATGTGGTCGGATGAGTTACTAATTTAGCCGTCGCGGGAGAAAAGGGAAAAGGGGAGTGCGGCGATTGTGATGGGATTCAAAGAATGATGCGCGGCGCCGCGCCATCGGCTCTCTGCGATGGCGCGGTAGCCGGTGGTCTACGTCCGATGGCGAGGCGCTGTCGGAGAGAGTCCCGGCGCCTGCCACATGGAGGTGGTCAGCCCGCTGTCCACCAGCCCGAGCTGGTCGGCGTAGACCGACTGCCATTTGCTCATCATCTCCTGATAGAGCTCGCGATGCGCCGGATCAGGGGTAAACACCCGATGCCAGCCCACCAGCTTTTCACCCGTCGCCGCCATATCGTCGTACAGCCCGGCGCCGGTCCCGGCGGCGATGGCGCAGCCGAGCGCGGTGGCCTCACGCACCACCGGTACGCGCACCGGCAGGCCGGTGACGTCGCTGAGGATCTGGCTCCACAGCGCGCCTTTCGAACCGCCGCCGGCGAAGACCAGGCTATCGAACGTGACCCCCGAGAAGCGGGAGATTTGCGCGAGATTGCAGGCGGAGACAATCGCCGCATTCTCTTCCAGCGCGCGGAACAGGGTCGCCTTATTGCACTTTTCCGGGTCGATGGAGAGGTTAATAAACGACGGCGCGGCGTGGTACCACTGCTTAAAATGCATCGTATCGGAGAAGATCGGCATCACCCCGTGAGAGCCGGCGGGCACCCGGCTGGCCATCTCCTCCAGCAGGGAGTAAGCGTCAACACCGAGGCGCTCAGCCACCAGCTTCTCTTCGGCGCAGAAGGCGTCGCGGAACCAGCGCATGGTGAGGCCGGTAAAGAAGCTAATCGACTCCGCCTGGGCCATGCCGGGAATGACGTGGGGATTGACGCGAATATTCATCTCCGGGTCGGTGCGCGGCTGCGGCAGGTTGACCACCTGCTGCCAGAAGGTGCCCCCCAGCACGGCGGTCTGCCCCGCGCGCACCACCCCGAGGCCGAGGCAGCCCAGCTGCACGTCACCGCCGCCCATCACCACCGGCGTGCCAGCCCGCAGCCCGCACTGCTGCGCCGCGGCGTCGGTGACCGCTCCCAGCAGCGTGCCGGTCTCTTTCACCGGCGAGAGCATATCGGCGCGCAGCCCGGCCATATCCAGCAGCGCCGGACGCCAGTCGCGGCTGAACAGATCGAGCATCCCGGTGGTGCCGGCGTTTGACGGGTCGACGGCCAGCTCGCCGGAGAGTTTTGCCGCCAGCCAGTCGCTAATCATGGTGATGGTTGCCGCCTGGCGGTAGATATCCGGGCGATGGTGGGCCAGCCACAGCAGGCGCGGCATGGCGCTGAGCGCCAGGGTTTGGCCGGAGACCTCATACACTTCGGACTCAAAGCGGAAATCGTGGATCTCTTTGAGCTCCGCCACCTCGCGGCTGGCGCGCGCGTCGACGTTGGCGCAGGCCCAGATGGCCTCGCCGCTGCGGTCGTACAGGACGATGCCTTCGCGCATCGAGCAGCAGGCGACGGACTGAATATCCGCCGCGCCGAGGTGAGCGGCGGCCAGCGCCTGGCGGATGCACTGGCAGGCCAGCTGCCAGTTGGTGATAAGGTCGAACTCCATCGAGCCGGGAACATTTTCCACGCTCAGGTGTTTCCATTCGGCCTGGCCGACCGCCACCTGGCGCCCCGCAAGATCGAAAACCACCGCCCGAATGCTGCCGGTCCCGGCATCTAACGCTAACAGGTAACTCATGACATGCGCCTCGCTGGTATTGCGCGGCGCATGGCCATCAGGAGGCCAGCGTAAGCACCGCGCGTGCTGTTGTCTCTTCCGTTACCAGGCCATTAATCCGCTTGCCGATCAGAGCCGCGTAAATCGCCTGCGCTTTTTCCGTTCCTCCGGCAACGCCGACAATGGTCGGCAGCTGCGCCAGCTCGTCAAGGGTAACGCCGAGCAGTTCCCGGTGAATTTCCAGCCCCTCAACCCGCCTGCCGTCGGCCTGCAGGAAATAACCCAAAATGTCGCCTATCGCTCCTTTGCGGGCGTACATCAGCTGTTCGCCTTCGCTGATATAGCCGGAGCGCAGGATGGTGGCGTCGCGGCGCTGGTCGATAGCCCCGATGCCCACCACCGCCGCATCCGCCGCGGTGGCGGCGAGGATCACGTCGCGCACGCTCGACTCCCGACGCAGGATCTCGGCGACGTCGGCGGAAGAGACCCGCAGCGGCGCCGGAATAATGCTGACGCTACAGGCGGCGTCCAGCTGGCCGATGCCGGTCATGTAAGGACCCACGCCGCCGGAAAGGGTCACCAGCCGCACCTGCTGAGAGCTGATAAAGCCGCTCAGATGCTGCAGGCAGCTCATGGTGGCCTCGCCAAAACCGACCGCCAGCAGCTGCCCCGGCGCCAGCACGCCCATCAGCGACTGCGCCGCGCCGATCCCCAGGCGGGTGTTCATCGGCGGGGTATTCAGCGCCGGAAGAACGCGCGCAATCTTCAGATCGAAACGCCGCTGCAGCTCGGTCTCCAGCGCCAGGCAGCCTTCGTAGCGGGAGTTGATCTGCACACGGATCACGCCGGACTGACGGCCTTTCTCCAGCAGCCGGGAGATCTTCAGCCGCGGCAGCCCCAGGCGTTCGCCAATTTCGTTCTGCGTCAGGCCATCGTGGTAGTAGCACCAGGCAACCCGCGCCACCAGCTCTTCCTCGGCTAACGCCAGCCCGGCGTAGCGGCTCTCTTCCGTAATGCGTTTTTCGCTCATAAATTGAACTCTTATAAAAATTTAGATCATATGTTCGCTATTGCATGGTCGGAAAATGTGAGCCGGCCGGCAAAACCGATCTTTGGCTGTTCGCTGGTTTTATTCAAACGATCTAAAGCATAAAACTGTGATCATCGCACGGTTGTAAATATAGTTCAGGGTCTACGCTTTTGAACATTATTAAATTAAAAAATCATTTGTTCAAACCGAGGCGTGATAATGAAGCCACTGCTTGAAGCCCGCCAAATCTACAAACAGTTCTCCGGCATTAGCGTGCTGAAGGCGATTGATTTCACGCTATTTTCCGGCCAGGTACACGCCCTGATGGGCGGCAACGGCGCCGGGAAATCGACGCTGATGAAGATTGTCGCCGGAGTGGAAACTCCCGACGGCGGCGAGCTCACCCTCGGCGGCAGCACCTTTGCGCGCCTGACTCCCGCGCTGGCTCATCAGCAGGGCGTTTATCTGGTGCCGCAGGAGCCGATGCTGTTTCCCAACCTGACGGTGCGTGAAAACATCATGTTCCGTCTGCCGAAGCGCGCCGATAGCGCCGCGCAGCTGCAGGAAAAGCTGCGGCAGCTCAGCTGCCAGCTGAATCTCGACGCGGCGGCCAGCACCCTGGAGGTGGCGGATCAGCAAATGGTCGAGATCCTGCGCGGCCTGATGCGTAAAGCGCAGATCCTGATCCTCGATGAACCCACCGCCTCCTTAACGCCGGGCGAAACGGCGCGTCTGTTTTGCCAGATCCGCGCGCTGCAGGATCTCGGCGTCGGCATCGTCTTTATCTCGCACAAGCTGCCGGAGATCCGCCAGATCGCCAGCCACGTCTCGGTCATGCGCGACGGCGCGGTGGTGCTGAGCGGGCATACCGCCGACTACAGCGACAATCAGCTGGTGAGCGCCATGACGCCCGTCGACCGGGAGCACGCCCTCAGCGATACGCAGAAGCTGTGGCTGGCGCTGCCGGGCAACCGACGCACCCAGCCGCAGGACTTCCCGGTGCTGCGGGTGGAAGATCTCACCGGCGAGGGGTTTATCGATCTTAGCCTCGAGATCTACGCCGGGGAGATCGTCGGCCTCGCCGGGCTGGTGGGGTCCGGGCGCACCGAATTTGCCGAAACCCTTTACGGCCTGCGGCCGCTGCGCGCGGGGCGGGTCTGGCTGGAGAACCGCGATATCAGCGGTGCCAGCACCCGGGCGCGGCTTGCCAGCGGGCTGGTCTATCTGCCGGAAGATCGTCAGGTTTCCGGACTGTTTCTCGATGCGCCGGTGCGCTGGAACACGGTGATGTTTAACCAGCCGTCGCTATGGCAGCAGGATAAACGCGAGGCGGCGGTGGTGGAGCGCTATCACCGGGCGCTGGGGATCAAATTTGCCGATAGCGACCAGCCGGTGCGCACGCTCTCCGGCGGTAACCAGCAGAAGGTGCTGCTGGCGCGCTGCCTCGAGGCCAACCCGCTGCTGCTGATCGTCGACGAGCCGACGCGCGGCGTGGACGTCTCCGCCCGCGCCGATATCTACCAGCTGCTGAAAAGCGTCGCCGCGCAGAACGTCGCGGTGCTGATGATTTCCAGCGATCTGGATGAATTTGTTGGCCTGGCCGACCGGGTGCTGGTGATGCATCAGGGCAGACACAGCGGCGAGCTGGCGCAGCAGGCGGTGACCGTCGAACGCATGATGGCGCTGGCATTTGGAGGAGCGGCATGAAAACGTTATTGAAAAATCGCGAACTGAGCGCCTTTCTCGCCATCGTGGTGCTGTTCGCCGGGCTGGTGGCGCTCAATCCGGCCTACTTCAGCCTGCAGACCCTGGGCATGATCTTCGCCAGCTCGCAAATCCTCTGCCTGCTGGCGCTCGGGGCAACCCTGGTGATGCTGACCCGCAATATCGATGTTTCCGTCGGTTCCACCGTCGGCCTGTGCGCCATTGCGGTGGGCGTGGCGCTCAACGGCGGCTATGGCCTGACGGCAGCTATTGCTTTTGCGCTGGCGATTGGCGCCCTGGCGGGGGCCTTTAACGGCCTGCTGGTGGTGTGTCTGCGCATTCCGGCGATTGTCGCCACTCTTGGCACCCTCGGGCTGTATCGCGGGGTGATGCTGCTGTGGACCGGCGGTAAATGGATTGAAGGCCTGCCGGATAGCCTCAAGTCGCTCTCGGAACCGGCGTTTATCGGCGTCTCGCCGCTGGGCTGGCTGGTGCTGGTTCTGCTGCTGGCCGGGGCCTGGATGCTGTCGCGGACCGCCGCCGGCCGCGATTTCTACGCCGTCGGCGATAATCTGACCGCCGCGCGCCAGCTGGGAGTGGCGGTAAACCGCACGCGGATGCTCGCCTTCACCCTTAACGGCATGCTGGCAGCCTGTGCGGGCGTTGTTTTTGCCGCCCAGATTGGCTTCGTGCCCAACCAGACCGGCAGCGGACTGGAGATGAAGGCCATTGCCGCCTGCGTGCTCGGCGGTATTTCCCTGCTTGGCGGCACCGGGACGCTAATCGGCGCGTTTCTCGGCGCCTTCTTCCTCACTCAGATTGATACCGTGCTGGTGCTGCTCAGGCTCCCGGCGTGGTGGAACGACTTTATCGCCGGGCTGGTTCTGCTCGGCGTGCTGGTGCTCGACGGGCGGCTGCGCCAGGCGCTGAGCCGCCACCAGCGAGCGCTGAAATATGCCCGCTTTCAGCCCGGTAATAAGGGGGGAAAGCGCGTAGCCCCGTTTACAAAGCGTAAAAACAAAGAGGTGGCGTGATGAAGCTCAGCTGGGAAAGCGCGCTGCTGGCGCTGCTGGTGGTGGAAATTCTGCTGTTCGGGGCCATTAACCCGCGGATGCTGGATATCAATATGCTGCTGTTCAGCACCAGCGATTTTATCTGTATCGGCATCGTGGCCCTGCCGCTCACTCTGGTGATCATTAGCGGCGGGATCGATATTTCGCTCGGCTCGACCATTGGCCTGTGCGCCATCGCGCTGGGAGTGATGATGCAGGCGGGCTGGCCGATGGGGCTGGCAATCCCGCTAACGCTGCTGCTTGGCCTGCTGTGCGGGCTGATTAACGCGGCGCTGATCCACTACACCGGTATCAGCCCGCTGGTGATTACCCTCGGCACCCTGTACCTCTACGGCGGCGGAGCGCTGCTGCTCTCCGGCATGGCGGGCGCGACCGGCTATGAAGGGATAGGCGGCTTCCCCGACGCCTTCACCGCCTTCGCCAACCTGACGCTGTTCGGCCTGCCGCTGCCGCTGGTGCTGTTTATCGTCATCACCTTTTTCTTCTGGCTGCTGGCCCACCGCGGGCGATTTGGCCGCCACCTCTTTCTGCTCGGGCAGAACCCGCGCGCCGCGCGCTATGCCGCGCTATCGGTTAACGGCATACCGTACGTGCTGTATGGCCTGGTGGGCGTGGCGTCGGCGGTAGCCGCGCTGGTGATGGTCTCCTATTTCGGCTCGGCGCGTTCGGATTTAGGCCGCGACCTGCTGATGCCGGCGCTGACCGCCGCGGTGCTTGGCGGGGCGAACATCTACGGCGGGTCAGGTTCGGTTATCGGTACGGCGCTGGCGGCGCTGCTGGTGGGATATTTACAACAAGGTTTACAGATGGTCGGCATCCCCAACCAGGTGTCGAGCGCGCTGTCAGGGGCGCTGTTGGTTGTGGTGGTGATGGGGCGCTCGCTGAGCCTGCACCGTGAATGGGTGCGTATGACCTGGCGACGCCTTTCTCGCGCATAAAACAATCGGAGCACACATACGATGAAAACCAAACGAATCCTGCAAATGAGCGCCCTGGCGCTGGCAATGAGCGTGGTGACCGCTCAGGCCGCAGACCGCATTGCCTTTATTCCTAAACTCGTTGGCGTTGGCTTCTTTACCAGCGGCGGCAACGGCGCCAAAGAGGCGGGCAAGGCGCTGGGCGTCGACGTCACCTACGACGGTCCGACCGAACCGAGCGTCTCCGGCCAGGTGCAGCTGATCAACAACTTCGTCAACCAGGGCTACAACGCGATTATCGTCTCCGCCGTGTCGCCGGACGGCCTGTGTCCGGCGCTCAAGCGCGCGATGCAGCGCGGCGTGAAGGTGCTGACCTGGGACTCCGATACCAAACCCGAATGCCGCAGCATCTATATCAACCAGGGCACCCCGCAGCAGCTCGGCGGACTGCTGGTGGATATGACCTCGCAGCAGGTGAGCAAACCGGCCGCTAAGGTGGCGTTCTTCTACTCCAGCCCGACGGTGACCGACCAGAACCAGTGGGTCAAAGAGGCCAAAGCGAAGATTGCCAAAGAGCATCCGCAGTGGCAGGTGGTGACCACCCAGTTCGGCTATAACGACGCCACCAAATCGCTGCAAACCGCCGAGGGAATATTAAAAGCCTATCCGGATCTCGACGCCATTATCGCCCCGGACGCCAACGCGCTTCCGGCGGCGGCGCAGGCGGCGGAGAACCTCAAGCGTCAGGGGGTGGCGATTGTCGGCTTTAGCACCCCGAACGTTATGCGCCCGTACGTCGAGCGCGGGACGGTGAAGGCTTTCGGCCTGTGGGATGTGGTCCAGCAGGGCAAAATTGCGGTTAACGTCGCCGATCGTCTGCTGAAAAAAGGCGATCTTAACGTTGGCGACAGCGTGGAGGTAAAAGATATCGGGACGCTGAAGGTCGAGCCGAACAGCGTTCAGGGCTATCAGTATGAGGCGAAAGGCAACGGCATCGTGCTGCTGCCGGAGCGCGTGGTGTTCACCAAAGAGAACATCAACAACTACGACTTCTGACGGGGGATGAAATGGCAGATTTAGACGATATCAAAGAGGGGAAAAACTTTGGCCTGGACCGACCGCAGCAGAACGCGCTCTACGGGCTGAAGGGTTGCGGATCGCTGGAGTGGGGGATGCAGTCCCGGCTGGCGCGCATCTTTAACCCACACAGCAACCGCACGGTGATGCTGGCCTTCGATCACGGCTATTTTCAGGGGCCGACCACCGGGCTGGAGCGGATCGATCTCTCCATCGCCCCGCTGTTTGCTGAGACCGACGTGCTGATGTGTACTCGCGGGATCTTAAGAAGCACGGTACCGGCGGCCACCAATAAGCCGGTGGTTTTGCGCGCCTCCGGCGGTAACTCAATCCTCAGCGAGCTTTCCAACGAATGCGTGGCGGTAACGATGGAGGACGCGCTGCGCCTTAACGTCTGCGCGGTCGCGGCGCAGGTCTATATCGGCAGCGAATATGAGCATCAGTCGATCGGCAACATTATTAAACTGGTGGATGCCGGGAACCGCTACGGCATGCCGGTGCTGGCGGTCACCGGGGTTGGTAAAGAGATGGCCCGCGACGCGCGCTATTTCTCGCTGGCCAGCCGGATCGCCGCCGAGATGGGGGCGCAGTTCGTAAAAACCTATTTTGTTGAAGAAGGCTTTGAAAAAGTGACCGCCAGCTGCCCGGTACCGATCGTGATTGCCGGCGGCAAAAAGCTGCCGGAGCAGGAGGCGCTGGAGATGTGCTGGCGGGCGATTGACCAGGGCGCGTCCGGCGTCGATATGGGACGCAATATTTTCCAGTCCAGCGCGCCGCGCGCGATGCTGAAGGCGGTGAAGAAAGTGGTGCACGAGAATATGAGCGCCCGCGAGGCGTATCAGTTCTGGCAGGAGGAAAAGCAGGGGGAGCTGAAATGAACGTGACGCTGGTCGAAATCAATATCAAGCCGGAGCGGGTGCACGAGTTTCTCGACGTCTTTCGCGCGAACCATGAAGGGGCGCTGCAGGAGCCGGGCAACCTGCGCTTCGACGTTCTGCAGGACCCGGAGGTGAAGACGCGGTTTTTTATCTACGAGGCCTATAGGGATGACGAAGCCGTGCTGGCGCACAAAAAAACGCCGCACTATCTGGCCTGCGTCGAGAAGCTGGATGAGATGATGTCGCAGCCGCGGCAGAAGCGCAGCTTTATAGGCCTGCTGCCGGAATAGCATTGGAAACTGGCCTGCGGGATCGTCCGGAGAACGGATTACCGCAGGCTAAGTCCCGGCTGGAGGGGGGCAAGGGACTTTTCCGTGGATACGGGGATGTACCACTTTAGGGGCCAGGTCATTGGTGGCGATTTTAACGCCGTGGTGAAGATAGATTTTATTGCTCAGTAAACCAAAGGGTGGTTCACAGTATGGGCCTTATCCATTAATTGATCTGGAAAATATAACTTTCTTCGGGAATTTAAATTTTCAATTGAGAGCCTCCTTCCATAAATAACCCTTCCGTACAACAGAATGAATTTATTCTCACGTCGCTTCTGCAATATTAGGTTTTACATGTATCATCCTTCACTATTCTTACCGCAGCGCACGGCGAGCTTTTTGTATTGTTGATATCGCGTGTATGGTTATGTCTCAATACCTATAGCAGCCTCAATGAATCCCACTCTTGATATATTTAGCATGTTTATATATACAGAAATGAACTGCTAACTAAATTATTAATTAACACTCTACGAATGAACAGTTCGAGAGTTTAAGGTGTTTTTTGTGATTTTCATTTGAGTTGTTTGTTTTTTCGGCATATATTTCCATTTAACAATATTAAAAGTAAGGACACTTTATGAAGGCCTCCAGCTATTTAAAGATGAAGTTACAAAGTGACAGGCAGTTAGCTGTTTATGGACAACAGGGCGTGACCTCCACATGGAGAGCAATGAAGGGTATTGGTTCTGATATTTACTCTGGAGTTGAGCGGGTAAGCTGGTATTCCTCATGTCTTATCCCCCGCTATCATGATGTTTGTAATAAATTAGTTTCTGAAGAACAGCGCATGTATAAGTCGATTCTTTCTGTTTTTCGTTATCACGACGTAATTGGTCATATGTTCTACCTCTATTTTGAAATGATCATTAACGATAGCAAAAATGACAATCAGCAAGGCAGTGTACGATATGTTGACTCCAAAATTACACAAATGGCTACGAAAGTACCCGTTGGTAGAGCAACTCGCTTTGCATTGGCTCTGACTCTTTCGAAAGCTCTTTCTGCATCCGATTTAGTATCTGACGCCGTAATTAAGCGCCTGTCAAAGCGCACACCGGCAATCGTCATGGCTCTTCAGCTTTTTGGTTCTGAGCAAAAATGCGCTATTGCCGCACGACAACTTAAAACACTCGATCCATCGTATTACGCAATCCTTTATAATGCAGAAGTTGAAATGTTGTATTATTTTATTGATCCCATTCTTTCAGATGTTATCAAGCAATATCAAATGCGATTCTATAATAACTACGATGAATTTTATGCTTATCTAAAGAGCCACTACCATGTTTAAAAGCTTGCTATCAATACTCTTTACGGAAATACTTTTCCTCGTTTGGATATTTGCAAGTGGATTAATTTTTATGTATTTAGTCCCTGAACACTGGTTTGTATTGACTGTGGTTTCAGTCATATTGTTAATTATTGTCCATCCTGTTTTATTCGGGCGATTTGATAAGTACGATAAATAATTACTACGAAAGGGATCTTTTATGTCAAACCCAGCTTATTTATGGTTGACGGATGAAAATGGTTCACCAATGGTTGGCCCATCGCTTGTATTGGGTCGTGAAGGTGCTATCGAGTTGAAATCATTCACCCATAACGTCAATATTCCAGTTGACGGCAATACCGGAAAACTGACAGGTACGCGTATTCATATGCCGATTATGTTCCAAAAAGAATTTGATCGTGTAACCCCCATGCTCTATCGCGCGCTGAGTACCGGGAAAACCCTGCAATCGGCGACGTTCAAAATGTACCAGATTATTGAGGCTGGATTAGAGCAGGAGTACTTCAATATTATTCTTGAAAACGTAAAGCTGACATCAATTACACCGGATTTATACCCAGGAGCAAATACAGGAACGCATCTTGAAACGATTCTTATGCGCTATGAAAAAATTACCTGGAAGCATTGCGATGGCAATATTATCTATACTGACTCATGGAATGAGTGGGCGACATATTAACTTTATGGGCAAACGGCGCATTGAATAAGGATGAAAGCCGGGCGATAACCCGTCTCCCGGGTCAGTATGGCGGAACGGCAGGCGTAAAAAAGCCCGGTGAATATCGCTTCCACCGGGCTTTTTGTTGGCTATCGTCAGGCTTCTTCCACTGAAACCCGCAGCTCGGCCAGCGCGTTCCGCGCCGCCTTCAGCACCAGCTCGCACTGCTCAAGGGTCAGGGTCAGCGGTGGTTCGATGCGGATCGTCCTCGCGTTGTTCAGGGTGCCGGCCACCAGCACCCGCTGGCGGAACATCAGGCTGGCAAAGTCATAGCCGATTTCGTTATCCACGAACTCAATGGCCATCAGCATCCCTTTACCGCGGACTTCGTTCACCAGCTCCGGATACTCGCGAGCCAGCAGGCGGAAGCCGTCCAGCAGCAGATCGCCTTTCTGCTCGGCCTGCGCCGGCAGATTCTCCGTCAGCAGAACGTTGATCGTCGCCAGCGCCGCGGCGCAGGCCAGCGGGTTACCGCCGAAGGTAGTGGTGTGCAGGAACGGATTGTCGAACAGCACCGAGAAGACCTCTTCGGTGGCAACCGTCGCGCCAATCGGCATCACGCCGCCGCCGAGCGCCTTGGCAAGGCACAGAATATCCGGATGAACGTTTTCATGCTCGCAGGCAAACATTTTGCCGGTGCGGCCCATGCCGGTCTGCACTTCGTCGAAGATCAGCAGCGCGCCAAACTCGTCGCACAGCTTACGCACCGCGGGAAGATAGCCCGGCGGCGGCAGGATCACCCCGCCTTCGCCCTGGATCGGCTCAAGGATCACCGCCGCGACGTCATCGCCGGTTTTTTTACACTCGCTGAGCAGCGTGCGCATGGCGTTGATGTCGCCAAACGGCACGTGACGGAATCCCGGCAGCAGCGGCATAAACGGCTTACGGAACGTCGATTTGGCGGTCGCGGACAGCGCGCCCAGCGATTTGCCGTGGAAAGCGCCGCTGGTGGCCACAAAGGTAAATTTGCCGCGCGGGGACTGGTAGGCTTTAGCGAGCTTCAGCGCCGCTTCGACCGACTCGGTGCCGCTATTGGAAAAGAAGCTGTATTTCAGCTTGCCCGGCGTCAGGGCCGCCAGCGTTTTGGCCAGCATGGCCCGCAGCGGATCGAGCAGTTCCTGACTATGAAGAGGTTGCTTAGCGAGCTGGTGCTCTACGGCGGAAACAACGACTGGATTACGGTGCCCTACATTAAAAATTCCAAAGCCACCCAGGCAATCAATAAACTCTTGTCCCTGAGTGTCGACAAGCGTATTTAAACTTCCCGCCTGCCACTCTACGGCTCCGTAATCCCCGCCAGCGGTAACAGATTTTCGATACGCTAAAAACCCCGGATTCACGTGCTCTTTAAAGTACTCTCTGACCTCCTGGTTAAGTGCTTTCATCTCCTCATGATCGAGCGTTTGCTTTTCAATGAGATTCAGTGCGTGTGCGCTGCAGGCCAGAGCCGATGCGCTGGAAGGTAACCTGTTCAAAGTGGGCTCCTGGGATGGGCGTATCACATGATACTGAATTAAGTATTGCAGGGATTACGCCACTTCGGTGCAGGAGCTGAAAATCGGGATAAACGCAGCGTGAAAGCGCAATTGCGCAATATTTAATCTTCCGGCGATATTTTTGGCATGCCTTACTCCTGAGCGGGCGCGGCATGCGCTCTGCGGGCTCTATGCCGCGTGCTTCGCCGCGGTGCGCTTTGCCCAACGCTGGGGCAGAAGAGGGCCGGCTGGCGGGCGGCACGCGGCGATAGCTTAATCGAGCTGGGAGATTTCCATCGCCGCGCGGTCGATGACGGCAATAATCTGCTTTAGCTGCGCTTCGCTGATGGCCTGCTGATTAACTTTTAAATCCAGCACGGCTTTAAAATTTTCCAGCGCCCGCTTCATCTGCGGATTTTTGCGAAGTTCGCAGCCGACCATCCGCGCCTGAAGACGCTCCTGAATGTCGGCCAGGGACTGCAGATTCTCCGCGTGCAGGCGGCGACCGTCTTCGCTAATCGAGATTTTTTTACGCCCGTTTTCCTCCTCAACGCCGATCAGCCCCTGATCCTGCAGCAGGTCGAGGGTGGGGTAGATAACGCCGGGGCTCGGGCTGTAGTTGCCCTGAGTCAGGCTCTCGATCTCTTTAATCAGCTCGTAACCGTGGCTGGCGCTGCGGGTGAGGATATCGAGGATAACCAGCCGCAGCTCGCCGTGGCCGAAGAAACGCTGGCGCCGCCCGCCGCCTCTCCGCCCGCGATCGCCACGTTCACCGTGATGCTCGCGCGAGTCGTGCTCTTCTTCATGATGGTTGCGCATCGTTTTCTCCTGTCTGTTTTGATATATCTAATTTATATCTAAATGTAATATCATGGCAAGTTTGATTGCTTTGTTTTTATTAAGTAATTGATAGTTATTATCTTTATTTTGTTTTTTGGATTTTCATGTCTTTTGGTTTGACTATATCAAAAAAGAGCTTGCATTCTTTTTTAATGGCAATCATTATCATTTGCAAAGTATTTAGATATATCTGTTTAATTTCACGAAGGCCGCTGATGATGACAACAATGAAAAAAACGCAGTATCCGCAACGCGTACAAAACGAACTCCGTTTCCGCGAGCTCACCGTGCTGCGCGTTGAGCGCGTGGGCGCTGGCTTCCAGCGTATCGTGCTGGGCGGCGAAGCGCTGGATGGTTTCGTTTCGCAGGGTTTTGATGACCATACCAAGCTCTTTTTCCCGCAGGAGGGCGCGACCTTTACGCCGCCGCAGGTGACGGATGAAGGCATTAACTGGGGCGAGGGCGTGCGCCCGGCGAGCCGCGACTACACGCCGCTGTACGATGCCGAACGCCACGAGCTGGCCTATGATTTCTTTATTCATGACGGCGGTATCGCCAGCCGCTGGGCGCTGGCGGCGAGCGTCGGCGATAAGCTGGTGATTGGCGGGCCGCGCGGTTCGCTGGTGGTGCCGGAAGACTACGCCTGGCAGCTGTATGTCGGCGATGAGTCCGGGATGCCCGCGCTGCTTCGTCGCCTGCAGGCATTAAGCCAGCTGCCGGTTCAACCGCAGGTTACGGCGATCGTCACCATTGGCGATGAGTCTTATAAAGACTATCTGGCGGATTTTGATGGCTTCAATATCGAGTGGGTGGTGGGCCATAACCCCGCCGCGGTGGCCGAACGTCTGGCGCAGGTGAGCGTCCCGGCTGAGGATTACTTTATCTGGGTGACCGGCGAAGGCGCGGTGGTGAAATCGCTGCTTGAGCGCTTTAAAGGGGAAGAGATCGACCCGCAGCTGGTGCGCTCGCAGGCCTACTGGCACAGTAAATAAGCGGATGCCATGAAGTCCCGGGCCGCGGCTAACGTCCTGTCCGGGCCGCATTGCCAAAATGCCCTGTATTCCCGCAGGCGCCGTGCGCCTGCGGGAATGTTTGACTAATCCTGTCTCTCTGCCAGCGCCTTAAACACCATCGCCACCGCGTGAGCGCCCGGGTCCATATTGCCCAGCAGGCTGTCGCTGTTCAGATACGATGCGCGCCCGGCGTTGGCTTTGCTGGCGTGAAGGGTGCTTTCCGCGCCGGCCTGAGCCGCAGCGAACGCCGCCTGCAGATTTTCAGGCGCGGCCAGCAGCGACGCCAGCGCCGGCTGCAGCGCGTCAATCATGGTGCGATCGCCTTCGTCCGCCCCGCCGTAAAACTTCATCTGCGCCAGGCCGGCGTTCAGCGCTTCGGCGACGCCTGCGCCCTGTTCCAGCTTCTGCCCGGCGGCGGTAAAGAAAATAGACATCAGCACGCCGCTGGAACCCCCCATCACCACGGTCAGGCGTTCGCCGATCAGCGCAAACAGGGTGGCGAGGTCGGCGAGCGGCAGCTGCTGGCGATGCAGCAGGTCAGCAACGTCGCGCGCGCCCGCGGCGAAGGTCGAGCCGGTGTCGCCGTCGCCGACTTTGGCATCCAGCGCGTTCAGGTGGGCCTCAAGGTCGGACAGCGTTGCGGTCACCTTCCCGACATAGCCCGCAACGAGGCTATTGTCTGAAGGCTGGAACTCCACGCGGCTACTGCGCAGCGAGCAGGGCATGACGCCGACGGCGCGCGGCTGAACCGGCTTCTGCCAGCTGGCGGTTTCCACCTCGGACAGCAGCGCTTTCTCAATGCTCTCTTCCAGCACGATCGCGGTAATCGAGAAGCCTTTCATATCCAGGGCGGTGACCAGCGAAGCCGGGCCAATCAGCCAGTCAATGCGCTGATGGAGCGGGGTATTGGCCAGCTCGCGGGTGAGGATCGCCATCTCCGCGACCGACACGCCGCCGAGATTATTGAGCATTACCGCCAGGCGGCCGGTTGCCGGCAGGGCCGCGGTCAGCTTCTCCGCCATCAGCTGCATAATCTGCCCGCTGTTCTGGGTAGCGATAACCGAAGCGCCGGGCTCGCCGTGAATGCCCATCCCCAGCTCGGCCCGATCCGGATGATGGCGCGGGGCCGTTTCGGCCTCCTGCGGCAGGTGGCAGCTGGAGAGCGCGAGGCCGAGGCTGCAGGTGTTGTTCGCCGCGTACTGCGCCTCGCGCAGCACGGTCGCCAGGTTATAGCCGCGTTCGGCGAAGTAGCCCGCCACTTTGTGTACCAGGATGGTCCCGGCAATGCCGCGCGGATGCTTGTTATCCGGCAGCGAAATATCGTCGCCGACAATCAGCATCTCGACGCTATAGCCCAGACGACGCGCTTTCTCCGCCGCGAGGCCAAAGTTAAGGCGATCGCCGGTGTAGTTCTTGACGATCAGCAGGCAGCCCGCTTCGCCGGTGACGGCCTGGATGGCCGTCAGCACCGCATCGACGCTCGGTGAAGCAAAAATATCGCCGCAGACGGCGGCGGTGAGCATGCCTTTACCAATAAAGCCCACGTGGGCCGGTTCGTGACCTGAGCCGCCGCCGGAGATCACCGCGACGTTGCTCTTATTCAGATCGCTGCGCACGACTACGCGGATCGCCGGATCGCTCTCCAGCCGCGCCAGGTTATTCCACGGGCTGGCGATAATCGCCCCTTCAATAACGTCGCTGACGAGGCTGGTGCGCTGATTAAAAAAGAATTGAGACATAACGGTTCCTGGAGGTTGAGCGAAAACAGAGTCCCCGGAGGCAGGGCCTCCGGCGTAAGGTCAGTGGGGCAGGCAACGGCTTACCCGCGGATAATGCGCTTTTCGGCGATATCAAGGGTGATGGCATCGCCGCCGTGCAGCGTTTTCAACGCGTCGCCCTGCTGGCACAGGCAGGCGATCCCGGCCTGGCGCGCGATAATCGCGCCGTGGGAGACGTCGCTTCCGCCCTGCAGGCAGATCCCTTTGACCTGCCGGGCGTCGAGCTGCAGTACGGTAGAGGGGAAGATATCATCGGCGATGATAATCACCGGTTCATTCACCGCCAGCGGCACCTCGCTGCGGCCCTGAAGATGGCGCAGCGTACGGTGAAGAAGATCTTCGATATCAATATAGCGCGCCTGCAGATAGGCATCGCTCAGCTGGCGATACTGCTGGCTGAGATCGACCAGCACCTGATACCACGCCCACTCGGCGCAGCACTGCTCCTTGCTCAGGATGGCGCAGGCGGCGTCATAGAGGTCCGGGTCGTCGAGCAGGGTATGGTGGCCGGAAAAAATGGCCGCGATATCGGCGGAATAGCGCTCCTCCGCCAGGCGGGTCAGCGCGTTGAGATCCGCCAGCGTCTGGTCAATGGCCTGCTTCAGGCGCCGCTGCTCTTTGGCGCTATTGGCGCTGTTTCGCCGTCTCGGCTCGGCATGCGGCAGGGGATAAAACAGCGCCTTCCCCTGGACACGGGCGGCGGAGGGGACGGCCGCCGCCGGGGCGGCGTCCGGCTGCTCGCCAAAGTTCTCCGCCGCCAGCGCCTGGAATGCGGCCAGCGCCGCCTCGGCATCCGGCCCGCGGGCCAGCAGCCTTAGCCGGTCGTCGCGGCGCACCTGCAGCAGCGCGATTTTGTTGATGCTGTCCGGCGCCACGCACTTCCCGCCTTTCTCCAGCAGCAGATCGGCGTTGAAACCGGCCAGCGCCGCCACCAGGCGCGAGGCCGGACGAACGTGCAGGCCGTTGTGGTTGCTAATCACCACCGAAACCGACCGCGCACCGTCATCCTCGGCAAAGGGGGTCGCCTCAGGGGCGGCATGAGCGGGCGACGGTAACCCCAGCTGAACGCGCTTAGCCTCCAGCGCATTCATGGCGTCCTCAATAACCTTGTCGATCGTTGACCCGGTCGCCGCGCTGACCGTGGCCGCCAGCGTACCTTCGACCAGCGGGGCCGCGCAGAGGCGAACCTTAGCGGCGATAGCGGGATCGAGAAGATCCAGCGCCGTCTCGGCGCTCAGCAGGGCGCTGCCGATATCCATCATCACCAGCACGTGATCGGCGTCGGCAACGGATTCAATCGCCTCCATCACCTTTATGGGATCGGTGCCGATCGGGTTCTCGGGATCGTCAATCCCGGCGGCGATCGCCAGACGGCAGCCGTCGCCGATTAACATCTGCCGGGCCAGTTCTCCGACACCTTCGCCCAGCCGGGCGCTATGAGAAACAATCACCAGGTTTACCATCGCTTTTTCCTTACTCTTTGGCTGCCGCAGCCAGCTCCTGAATCATAAACATCACCGAGGTCGCGCCCGGATCCTGATGCCCGATGCTGCGCTCGCCGAGATAGCTGGCGCGGCCTTTGCGCGCCTGCATGGTGATGGTGGAGCGGGTGGCGATTTCCGCCTGCTTGCAGGCGGCATCCAGCGCGGCGTGCATCGACAGATGCTGTTCGCTGGAGTGGCGCAGCGATTCAACGACCGGTAGCCAGACGTCGCACATCGTTTTATCCCCCGGCTCCGCCTTGCCGCGGTTGACCACGCCGTCCGCGCCTTCGCGCATCATCTGATACAGCTCGTCGAGGCTGAGGCTCTGGTGCGCCTGGGTTACCTGGGCCGCGCGGATAAAGAAGGTGCCGAACAGCGGGCCGCTGGCGCCGCCAACGTTGGAAAGCAGCGTCATCCCGGTATTTTTAAGGATAAAACCGATGTCCTTATCGGCAATAGAAGGCAGCTTTTCCACCACCTTGCTGAAGCCGCGATGCATGTTCAGGCCGTGGTCAGCATCGCCAATCTCTTTATCCAGCCCGGTAAGAAAATCCCGCTCTTTGGTAAAGATCTCGCCGCAGCGATAGAGCCAGTTAACGATCTGCGTTCTGTTTAGTGACATGTTGTGCTCCTTAATGGCCCCAGTTCAGCGCCGGGCTATGGACGGGGGCATCCCACAGGGCCAGCGTATCGTCGTCGGCTTTCAGCAGGGTGATGGAAAAGCCCACCATATCCAGAGATGTGCAGTAGCTACCGATAAGGCTGCGGGCGATAGCGATCCCGCTCTCCTCGCAGCGTTCGGCGAGGCGGTTGTAGACGCCGTACAGTTCCGATAGCGGCGTGGCGCCGAGGTTATTGACCAGCGCGATAACGCGGTCGCCGCTCTGTAGCGCCTGTTTACTCTGCGGGACGTCCTGCCAGCTGCCTTTGGCCGGGTCCCACTGGCGCAGGGTGCGGCTGTAGGTACCGTTTTCCAGCAGGGTGGCGAACATTTCGTCCACGGTCTGGTCGAGGGAGCTGAAGGCGCGGCGGTCAATCCCCGGCTCGCCGTGGATGCCGACGCCGAACTCCATTTCATTATCCTGCAGCTCAAAAGAGGGCTGCCCGGCGGCCGGAACGGTGCAGGCCGCGAGGGCGACACCGATGGAGTGGCCGAGGTTGTTGAGCCTGCGGCCCAGCTCGGCGCAGGCTTCCAGCGAGTCGCCGCGCTCGGCGGCGGCGCCCACCAGCTTTTCAACCAGCACGGTGTTGGCTACGCCCCGGCGACCGGCGGTATAGAGGCTGTCCTTCACCGCCACGTCATCATCGATAACCACGGTGGTGACCTTGACGCCGCTCTCATGCAGCAGCTCGGCGGCGGTTTCGAAATTCAAAATATCGCCGGTGTAGTTTTTGATAATCAGCAGCACGCCTTCGCCGCCGTCGATATTCATCGCGCACTCAAACATTTTATCCGGCGTCGGCGAGGTGAAGATCTCCCCGGGACAGGCGCCAGAGAGCATGCCCTGGCCGATGTAGCCGCAGTGCATTGGCTCATGTCCGCTGCCGCCGCCGGAGAGCAGCGCCACTTTTCCGGCAACCGGCGCATCGGCGCGGGTGACGTACACCGGGTCCTGATGCAGCGTTAATTCGGGATGGGCCTTCGCCAGGCCCGCCAGCTGTTCGCTCAGGACATCTTCGACACGGTTAATCAGTTTTTTCATCTTTATGCTCCGTCGCAGTGGTTCGATGCAGCCTCTCTGCTGGCGGAGGCGGTCATCGTGTAGGGGTTCGCCAGCCGATAAGCGCTGTCCGGCGATGTAGTGATTCTGGCTGAGTTAGCGAAAAAAAAAATCTGCCCGAAGAGGGTTTCATTCCGGAACGTGATTGCTGATAAATGTTCCGTAATGAAACGTTTATTGCGAAGAAAAAAGCAAAATGCGACCCAGAGCGGTTTTTTTCATACCGCCGCGAGGCGGATAAGCGGCGATGGCGAAGCGGGTTTTTAGTTTTTTTTCGCGGCCAGGGGCCGATTTCCCGGTGAGCTATGCTGTTTGCCGGGCAAATTTACGCCGCACGGGCGGATCGGGATCGCAATCCCGGCGTTTCATGGTGATTAATGTTTCAATATGAAACGCAAAAAAATTTTCTCTGTTCCATATCAGAACAAAATTACGAAAGATTTTTTTGTTCTCCGCTCGCCCTACAGTGGTTGCATCGCTCCGGTAGCGCTCCCGTTCCCCTCATTAGCAGAAGGCGGAGCGGAGTGGCGCCAGGGCTCATTATGTAAAAACATGCACTTAGAGCCTATCCCATTAGGGCTATTTTACTTGCCATTTGGAACCTGGGCAGTGCTCGAAATCCTCACGTACTACGTGTACGCTCCGGTTTCTCCGCGCTGTCCGTGTTCAAACTGGCTACGCCAATTACGCCTGGTGGGATAGGCTCTTATTTGAGGATGAAAGGAATGCTAAAAGTTATTCAATCTCCAGCCAAATATCTCCAGGGACCTGATGCATCCACTCTGTTTGGCGAGTACGCCAAAAACCTGGCGGACAGCTTTTTCGTGATTGCCGATGACTTCGTCATGAAGCTGGCGGGAGACAAGGTGCTTAACGGCCTGCATAGCCACAATATTAGCTGCCATGCCGAGCGCTTTAACGGTGAATGCAGCCATGCGGAAATCAACCGCCTGATCGCGATTCTGCAGCAGCACGGCTGCCGCGGCGTGGTGGGGATTGGCGGCGGCAAGACCCTCGATACGGCGAAAGCCATCGGCTTTTACCAGAAGCTGCCGGTGGTGGTTATCCCCACCATCGCCTCGACCGATGCGCCAACCAGCGCGCTGTCGGTTATCTACAGCGAAGCGGGCGAGTTTGAAGAGTATCTGATCTATCCGAAAAACCCGGATATGGTGGTGATGGATACGGCGATTATCGCCAAAGCGCCGGTGCGCCTGCTGGTGGCCGGGATGGGCGATGCGCTCTCCACCTGGTTTGAAGCGAAGGCCTGTTTTGATGCCAGGGCAACCAGCATGGCGGGCGGGCAGTCCACAGCGGCGGCCTTGAGCCTGGCGCGCCTGTGCTATGATACGCTGCTGGCCGAGGGCGAAAAGGCGCGTCTTGCCGCCCAGGCGGGGGTGGTGACCGATGCCCTGGAACGCATCGTGGAAGCCAATACCTACCTCAGCGGTATCGGCTTTGAAAGCAGCGGCCTCGCCGGCGCGCATGCGATCCATAACGGCTTTACCATTCTGGAAGAGTGTCACCATCTGTACCACGGCGAAAAAGTGGCGTTTGGTACCCTGACCCAGCTGGTGCTACAAAACAGCCCGCTGGAAGAGATTGAAACGGTGCTGAACTTCTGCCAGAAAGTGGGCCTGCCGGTGACCCTTGCGCAAATGGGCGTGAAGGAGGGCATTGAAGGGAAAATTGCGGCCGTGGCGCAGGCGACCTGCGCGCCGGGCGAAACCATCCACAATATGCCGTTCCCGGTTACCGCCAGCAGCGTCTACGCCGCGATTCTGACCGCCGACCTGCTGGGGCAGCAGTGGCTGGCGCGGTGATAGCGTGCCGGTAAGTCTCTTCTCTGGAGAGTAAAGAGACCTCTTCTCCCCTTCGGCAGCTTCTGCCGGAGGGGTTGTCGTTTTTAACACAGCGGAAATGGATATGACTGCGCAGACTCAGAGCTTTTCTTCGGTGATAACCCAGTCATGGCATCGTTGCAGCAAGTTTATGCAGCGGGAAACCTGGCAGGCGCCGCACCAGGCGCAGGGGCTGACGTTTGAATCCATCTGTCGGCGCAAGACCGCGCTGCTGACGATTGGCCAGGCCGCGCTGGAGGATGCCTGGGAGTTTATGGATAACCGCCCCTGCGGGCTGTTTATCCTCGATGAGTCCTCCTGTATTCTCAGCCGCTGCGGCGATCCGCAAACCCTTGACCAGCTTGCTGAGCTGGGCTTTCGTGACGGCAGCTACTGCGCGGAAAGCATTATCGGCAGCTGCGCGCTCTCTTTGGCCTCGATGCTCGGACAGCCGGTGAAAACCGCCGGCGACAGCCACTTTAAGCAGGCGCTGCGGCCGTGGTCGTTCAGCTCGACGCCGGTGTTTGATAACCACGGCCGGCTGTTTGGATCGATCTCGCTGTGCTGCCTGACGGAACAGCAGGCGACGTCGGATTTATCGCTGACCCTCGCGATTGCCCGCGAGGTGGGGAACTCTCTGCTGACCGACAGCCTGCTGGCCGAGTCCAATCGGCACCTTAATCAGATGTACGGCCTGCTGGAAAGCATGGATGACGGGGTGATGGCGTGGAACGAGCAGGGGATTCTGCAGTTTCTCAACGCGCGGGCCGCGACGCTGCTGCATCTCGATGTGCAGGCCAGCCAGGGACGCAATATTAACGAGCTGGTGACGCTGCCGGCGCTGCTGCGCAGGGCGATTAAGCACGCGCGCGGGCTGAATCATGTGGAAGTCACCTTCGAAAGCCAGCACCAGTTTGTCGATGCCGTGATTACGCTGAAGCCGATTGTCGAAGAGCAGGGCAACAGCTTTATTCTGCTGCTGCACCCGGTGGAACAGATGCGCCAGCTGATGACCAGCCAGCTGGGCAAGGTGAGCCACACCTTTGAGCAGATGTCGGCGGACGATCCGGAAACCCGGCGCCTGATTCATTTTGGTCGCCAGGCGGCGAGAGGCGCTTTTCCTGTGCTGCTGTGCGGGGAAGAGGGCGTCGGCAAAGAGCTGCTCAGCCAGGCCATCCATAATGAAAGCGAGCGGGCGGGCGGCCCCTATATTGCGGTAAACTGCCAGCTGTACGCCGACGGCGCGCTCGGGCAGGATTTTATGGGCAGCGCGCCGACCGACGACGAAAACGGCCGCCTGAGCCGGCTGGAGCTGGCCAACGGCGGCACCCTGTTTCTGGAAAAAATCGAGTACCTGGCGCCGGAGCTGCAGTCGGCGCTGCTGCAGGTCATTAAGCAGGGCGTATTAACCCGCCTCGACGCCCGGCGCCTGATCCCGGTGGACGTGAAGGTGATCGCGACGACCACCGTCGACCTCGCCAACCTGGTGGAGCAGAACCGCTTTAGCCGCCAGCTGTACTACGCGCTGCACTCGTTTGAGATCGTGATTCCCCCGCTGCGGGCGCGGCGCAACAGCATCACCTCGCTGGTGCATAACCGTCTGCGGAGCCTGGAAAAGCGCTTCTCGTCGCGCCTGAAGGTGGACGATGACGCCCTGGCGCAGCTGGTGAACTACTCCTGGCCGGGAAATGATTTTGAACTGAACAGCATTATTGAAAACGTCGCGATCAGCAGCGACAACGGGCACGTTCGCCTGAGCAACCTGCCGGAGTACCTGTTTACCGAACGTACCGGCACCGACACCTCCTCTTCGCTGCTCCCTGCCAGCCTGACGTTTAGCGCCATTGAAAAAGAGGCGATTATCCACGCCGCCCGCGTGACCAGCGGCCGGGTCCAGGAGATGTCGCAGCTGCTGAATATCGGGCGTACCACGCTGTGGCGCAAGATGAAGCAGTATGACATCGACGCCGGCCAGTTTAAGCGTAAACATCTGGAGTAGACGCCTACTCGCCGTACGGCGTCAGGGCAGCGGCGGCGTCGCGGCACAGCCACTGCGTCCGGCGCTGGGCCAGCCCCGTACGCTGCTGCGCCGTCGGGGGACGCTCGCTGACGACATAGTCAAAATCGCCGACGTGGCCGTTGCGGCACAGCGCCGTGCGGCCAAACTTGGTGCTGTCGATCGCCAGCACCGTGACGTCCGCGCCGGCGGTTAACGCCCGCCGCGCCACCACTTCATCATCGTTAAAATCGTACAGCTCGCCGGCTTCGTCGATGCCGCCGACGGACACCACGCCAATATCAACCCGGTAGCGGCTAAAGAACGCCAGGGCGTCGCCGCCGATAATATCCAGATCGCGCTTGCGGATACGTCCTCCGGCTATCGTCAGCGCGCAGTCGGGAAGCTGGCTGAGCGGCTGTGCCGCGTGCAGGTTATTGGTGAAGACGGCGAGAGAAACGCTCTTCGGCAGGGCGTGCGCCACCATCTCCACCGTGGTGCCGGTGCCGAGGAAGCAGCTTTGCGCCCCGCAGAGCAGCCGCGCAACCTGCTCGCCAATCCAGCGTTTGCCGTTGATATTGACGATCTCCCGCTGCTGATAAGCGATGTTTTCGCGCGCGAAAGGCGCGACCAGGCCGTGGCGGCGCAGCAGCAGCCCCTGCGCCGTTAAGTCACGCAGATCGCTGCGTATGGTCTGCAGCGATACGCCAAAGTGTCTGGAGAGCGCTTCAATGCTGATTTCGCCGCGTTCTGTCGCCAGGGCGACAATGGCGCTGCGACGGGTTTCCGGTGTCATATTCCCTTCCTGCCACGCTATTTTCGGCCATGCTAGCGCGGCAATATGAAACTATGACTACGAAAGAAAGTGGTCATATTTTTGTCAGATTCCCTTGTTTTAATCGTCGCAACGAAAACACGGGGACGGAATGATGAATAACAAAAACGCGCTGGCGGCGATACTGCTGACCATCATGAGCGCATCGGCTTTTGCCAAATCGACGCTGACGCTCTACACCAGCCAGCCCAACGAAGATGCGCAGACCACCGTCAGCGCCTTTGAAAAAGCGCATCCTGACATTGAGGTGAAATGGATCCGTGACGGAACCACCAAGCTGACCGCTCGCCTGCAGGCCGAGCTCGCCGCCGGCGCCGCCGCGCCGGACGTGCTGCTGATCGCCGATAGCGTCACTATGGAAGCCCTGAAGCAGCAGAATTTACTGGCCGGCTATCGCTCGCCGCAGGCTGGCCGCTTTGACGCGCAGCTGTATGATAAAGACGGCTACTACTACGGCACCAAGCTGATCACCACCGGCATCGCCTGGAATACTAAAGCGCCGGTTAAACCGACCTCCTGGCTGGATCTCCTGAAGCCGGAGCTGAAGAACATGACCACGCTGCCCAGCCCGCTTTACTCCGGCGCGGCGCAAATCCATCAGGCCACGCTGATGAACGCTCCCGATCTCGGCTGGCAATACTACGAGAAGCTAAAAGCGAACGGCGCGATGCCGCAAAGCGGCAACGGCGCGGTGATGAACGCCATCGCTTCCGGCAGCAAGGCTTACGGCGTGCTGGTGGATTACATGGCCATTCGCGAAAAGGCCAAGGGCGCGCCCATCGGGTTTACCTTCCCGAAAGAGGGCGTCAGCATCGTGACCGAGCCGGTAGCGATGCTGAAGAGTGCGAAAAACCCGCAGGGCGCAAAGGCGTTTATCGATTTCTTACTCTCGACCGAGGGGCAGAAGCTGGTGCTGCAGCAGGGCTACCTGCCGGCCGATGCTTCGCTGCCGGTACCTGAGGGCTTCCCGCCGCGCGACAGCATTAAGCTGATGCCGTTCGACGCCGCCAAAGCGCTGGCCGATACCGAGGCTAACAAAAAGCGCTTTGCCGACCTGTTCGGCAGCCGTTAATTGATGAGCGATATGACTCTGCGGCAAAACGCCGGCGGCAGCTCGCTGAAGGGGCTGCTGTGGCTATTATTAAGCCTCGTGGCGCTGGTCAGCCTGCTGCCCAGCCTGCGCCTGCTTATCGCGGCGCTGATCGACTGGCGGCAGGGCAGCGACAGCAGCCTGTGGCGCGTGCTGAGCAATCCCGCCACCTGGACCGCGCTGTATAACAGCCTGTATACCAGCGGGCTGGGAACGCTGATCTCGCTGCTGCTTGGCAGCCTGTTCGCCTTTTGCCTGGCGTTGACCAATATCCGCTTTAAGCCGGTGTGGGTGTTCCTGTTTATGCTGCCGATGATGATCCCGCCGCAGGTCACCGCCCTGAGCTGGCTGCAGCTCTTCGGGCCGAGCAGCATTCTGCTCAACAGCATCGGCCTGGCGCCGGGATTTGGCAGCGCTAATCCGCTCTACTCCGCCGAGGGCATCGCCCTGCTGCTCGGCATTCAGCATGCGCCGCTGGTGTTTCTGGCCCTGCGCACGCAGCTGCAGTGCCTGCCGAAGGAGCATATCGAAGCGGCCAGGCTCAACGGCGCCTCGCTGTGGCGGGTCTTTTTCGATATCATGCTGCCGCTGTGCCGCACGGCGTTATGGGGCGGGGCGGCGATTGCTTTTGTTTCCGCGCTCGGCAACTTCGGTATTCCGGCGATGCTGGGGATCCCGATCTCTTTGTTTGTGCTGCCGGTCTATATCTACCAGACGCTCTCCAGCTTCGGCCCGTCGATGCTTAATGAGGTGGCGGCGCTGTCGGTGCTGATGGGCGTGCTGGCGATCGGGATTGTTATCGTCCAGGGCCATATGCAGCGCCGCTACGCGCTGCCGCTGATTGGGATGGCGGGGCGCGCGCTGGGGTTCTCGCTGGGTAAGTGGCGGCTGGCGACGGAGGCGCTGCTGGGCGTCGTGCTGTTCGCTATTCTGGTCGCGCCGCTGCTGGCGCTGATCGCCACCTCGCTGGTGCCGACGCTCGGCGTGCCGCTCAACGGCGAGACGCTGACCTTTGCCGCCTGGCGCGGAGTCGTTGATGCGCAGAGCGCCACCTGGCGGGCGCTGAGCAATAGCATGCTGCTCTCGATTAGCGCCGCGGCGGTGCTGATGCTGCTCAGCCTGCCGCTGGCGTGGCTGCTGGTGCGCCATCCTTCCCGGCCGCTGCGCTGGCTGCACAACCTTATCGATATTCCCTACACCCTGCCCGGCGTGGTGCTGGCGATTGCCTGCATTCTGCTGTTTGCCCGCCCGCTGCCGCTGCTGAATATCAGCCTCATCGGGACGCTGACGATTATCTTTTTCGCCTATCTTGCCCGTTTTCTCACCGTCTGCCTGAAGCCGGTACACAACAGCATGCTGCAGCTGGACCCGGCGATGGAGGAGGCCGCCAGCCTCGCCGGAGCGAACGTTTCGCAGCGCCTGCGCCACATCGTACTGCCGCTGATGGCGCCGGCGGCGTTTGCCGGCGCGCTGCTGGTGTTCCTCTCCGCCGTCAACGAGCTGACGGTATCGGCGCTGCTGTGGAGCGCCGGGAAAGAGACGCTGGGGGTGATGATTTTCAATCTTGATGAGAGCGGAGATAAGGTGCTGGCGTCGGCGGTTTCGGTACTGGTGGTGGCGCTGGTGGCGGTGGTGATGCTGCTGCTCAGCGCGCTCGGCAGATATTTACCCAAAGGAGTGATTCCATGGCAGAACTGAGGCTGGAGCGGCTCAGTAAAGTATTTGGCAACCAGACCGTGGTACGGGATCTCAATCTGACCATCCCGCAGGGCGCCTTCACCGCGCTGCTGGGGCCGAGCGGCTGCGGTAAAACCACCACGCTGCGCATTCTTGCCGGCCTTGAGCAGCTTAGCGATGGACGCCTGCTGCTGGGCGATCGCCTGCTGGCGGATACTGCCGTCCATTTGCCGCCGGAACAGCGCGATATGGGGATGGTGTTTCAGTCCTACGCCCTGTGGCCGCACATGACCGTGGCGGAGAACGTCGGCTATCCGCTCAGGCTGCGTAAAGTTAACGGCGCCGCCCGGCAGAAGCGGGTGATGGAGGCGCTGGAGGTGGTCGAGCTCGGGGCCTATGCCGGGCGTTCGCCGCAGGAGCTGAGCGGCGGCCAGCGTCAGCGGGTGGCGCTGGCGCGCTGTCTGGTCTCCGAACCGCAGGTGGTGCTGCTGGATGAACCGCTGGCGAACCTCGATCGGCACCTGCGCGCGACGATGGAGCAGACGTTCCGGGAATTTCACCGCCGTACCGGCGCCACCTTTGTCTACGTGACGCACGATCAGGCGGAAGCGATGGCGCTGGCCAGCCACATCGCGGTGATGCATCAGGGCGCGTTAATGCAGTGGGGCGCGCCGCAGGAGCTCTATCAGCAGCCGCAAAACGCCTGGGTGGCGCGCTTTATCGGTAAGGGGCAGGTGCTGTCGCTGGCGATACCCGGCCAGCAGCGCCAGCTGGACTGCGCCCTGCTGCATGAGGGATTTTCCGCGGGCCAGCATGCGGCAGCGCAGCCGGTGCTGGTGCGCCCGGAACACGTGCAGCTCGCGGAGAGCGGGCTGAGCGCGGAGGTGGAAAACTGTATCTATCAGGGAGAGCGTTATCTGGTGGATTTGCGCCTCGCTGACGGGCAGTCGCTGAGCGCCTTCCACCACTCGCCGCTGCAGGCGCAGCAGAGCGTCCGCGTACGGCTGACCCAGGGCTGGCGTCTGGAGGCGGCGTGAAGGGCGTGAAGATCGAAATCATTAGCGGCTTAAACCGCAAGGCTCCGGCGGCTATTTTGCTGAGCACGCCGCGCCAGCGCATCCTGCTGGATGCCGGCGGCGCGCTGGAGCCGGATGAGGCGCCGTGGCCGGTCCCGGCGGATATCGACGCGATTCTGCTAAGCCACGATCATGTGGATCATATTGCCGGGCTGAGCCGTCTGCCGGCGGAAATTCCCATCTACTGCAGCGCCGTCACCGCCCAGGCGCTGCCTGCGGGGCGCAACGTCCACCCGGTAGCGGTGCGCGGTCAGTTTTCCCTCGGCGAGATAACCGTGACCACCGGCAGCTGCGGCCACGCCTGGGGCGGGATGTGGTTCCATCTGAACGTGGCGGGCGGCCTGTTTTACAGCGGTGATATCAGTATGGAATCCCTGCTGTTCCGCTTTGATGTTCCGCCTCCCGCGCGCCTGGCGCTGGTGGATGCCTCCTACGGTTTATACGATGTGCCGCAAAGCCGGCAGCGGGAAAAACTGCGCGCGCATCTGCTGCAGCCGACCCTATGCCCGGTGCCGCCTTCCGGACGCGCCGCCGAGCTGGCGCTGTTTATGGCCCGCGAGCGGCGGCCGGACGTCGCCATGGACGCCGCCTGCCTGAGCATGCTGGCGCAGATGGCGGAGCATGACGATGGCAGCCTGCAGCATGGCGTCGCCGCAGAGCTGCGGGCGCTGGCCGCGGCGCTTCCGGTCTTTTCGCCCCACGCGCCGCTGGTATTGGCCGCCGACCCCGACGGCATGAGCGGCATGGCGGGCGCGCTGCGGGCACGGGAGGATTTTCAGCATCGAACCCTGTTTACCGGCCACCTGAATCAGCTCGCTCACCAGCAGTGGCTGGCAGGCGACGTCGATTTTTGCCGCTGGAATGTGCACCCCACCGTCAGCTGTCTGCAAACGCTGATCTCTCAGCTCTCCTGCCGCTATTTCGCGCCGCTGTTTACCGCCATTGACAACCCGCTTCTGTGGCAGCAGGCGCTGGGCTGCCAAATCATGACTCATCCGACGATCGAGATGGAACTATGCCAATAATCTGTAAGCCTTTTGTCTTCGTTCGCCACGGCGAAACGGCCCTTAACCGGGATAAATTAATCGGCGGAAGCACGGACGTACCGCTCACCGAAGAGGGCGAGCTGCAGGCGCAGGAGGTTCGTCCGCTGCTGGGGCGCTATCGCTGGAACGGCATCGCCGTCAGCCCGCTGCTGCGCGCGCGACAAACGGCCGAGCTGGCGCTCCCCGACGTGCCCTATACGGTGTTCGACGATCTGCGCGAGCGGGACTGGGGGGAGTTAGAACGGCGTCCGTGGAGCGAACAGCCGCCGTATGAAGAGACGCCGCCGGGCGGGGAAAGCTGGGAAGCGTTTTGCCACCGGGTGACCGGCGCGCTAAATACGATCCTGACGCAGTACGAGCGCCCGTTGATTATCGCCCATTCCGGCGTGTTTCGGGTGCTGCGCCGCCATGCGCTCGGTACGCCCTACGGCATCCGGCTTGGTAACGTGGTGCCGATGTGGATTTCACCCGGACAGCAGCCGAATGAGTGGCGCATCGTTCCGCTGGAGGAAGCCGACGAGCGCTAAGCTCGCGAGAGCGGGGATGATGCTGGCGGGATCGCCAATAAACTCGGTCCGGAACCGCCGCTCCCGTTAACGCCGCGCGCAGCCTCGATTCACCGCTTTACCCGCCCGCCTGACCTCGAAAATAGGCCATGATTGATAAAGCTGGCGCCGGCCGGTTGCCGGCGCCAGCTTCCCTCCGAACTCTTCCGACGCAGATGCGGCTAAAAAGCTTATTGAAAATGAGAATCATTTATGTGATTTATAGTGGCTTTGATGCAGGCTCTTCAGGGAAAAGTTAATGTCCAATATTGAGCTGCAGGTGCTGTTTGAGCGTCATGCCCAGCCGCTGTTGGCGTATCTGAAAAGCCAACTGCACGATGCGCAGCTGGCTGACGATTTGATGCAGGAGAGTTTTGCCCGCCTCTCCGAACATTATCCACAGGGAAAAATTCAGGACAGTGAATCCTATCTGTTCCGTACGGCGAGGAATCTGCTGTTCGATCATTACCGTCAGCAGCAGCGGCGGCAAACCATGGCGTTCAGCGATGATGAGATGGCCCACTTTCCCAGCGACGATCCGGGCGCTGAACAGCGCGCGATTGACCAGCAGCAGGTTGAGAGGATTATCGGCCAGCTGCTGAATCTGCCGGAACGGACGCAGGCTATTTTTCGTCTTAGCCGGCTTGAGGGGCTGCCGCAGGCGGAAATTGCGACGCGGCTGGGCGTATCGCTCAGCACCGTAGAAAAACATCTGGCGCAGGCGCTGGCAACCCTGATGTGCGGAATACAGAAATAATGGCATTTTTTTTACGGGTTTTACCTGGTTCAAACGTCTTAATGATTAACCCGGATAGTCAGGAAGCAGTGAAATGAGTCAGTTGAGTGAGGCAATACGTCAGCAGGCCGCGCTATGGGCTGTGAAAATGGCCGAGCGGTCGCTGACGGATGATGAGGAGCGGGCGATGGTCGCGTGGCGGGATGCAGATCCGCAGCATGCCGACGCGCTGATTCAGGCGCAGCAGCTGTGGCTTATGCTCGGAACATTGCCGCGATCGGCCCCGGCCGCCTGCGGAGCGGATACGCTATCTCCCACGGTGGTTCCTTTGCCTTTGCCCGTTCCGCCGGCGGCGATCGCTCGTCCCCGCTGGCGCCACTGGGCGACGGCCGCCGTCGTCGTGCTGGCGTCCCTGCCGGTACTGTTGATGCTTCCCGACGCCTGGCTGCGCTGGCAGGCCGATTATTACACCGCCGCCGGCGAAATTCGCCAGGTGACGCTGCCGGACGGCAGCCGGGTCGATCTCGATAGCCGCAGCGCCATCGAGCTGCATTTCAATGCAAAGGAGCGGCGCGTTACGCTCCTCTCCGGACACGCCTGGTTTACCGTGGCCCCGGTCGGCGCCAGCGAGATGCGCCCCTTTCGCGTAGAGGCGAACGGCGGCATTACGCAGGCATTAGGGACGCAGTTCAGCGTCGATATTGACGGCAGCGGAGCGGACGTGGCGGTGCATGAGCACAGCGTGCGGGTCAGCTATAAAGGGCAATCGCTGGTGCTGGCTGAACGGCAGGGCGCGCGCTATGCCGATAATAGCCTGACGCGGCGGCCGGTTTCGCCGGCGCAGTTCGCCTGGCGGCGCGGCTGGCTGATTATCGACAAGCAGCCGGTAAGCGAGGCGGTGGCGCAGATAAATCGCTACCAGAACCAAACGGTTATCGTCGTCAACCCGACGTTGAGAAAGCGGACCGTCAGCGGCGCTTTCGCGCTCAAGCAGCCTGAACGCGCCGTTGAAACCCTGCGCCAGACGCTGGGGGCGAAGCAGGTGACGCTGCCGGGAATGACGCTCCTGTACTAGGTCCTGCGGGGGTTTTTGTGGCCCCATTTTTATATTTTTACTTTTTCTAAAAAATTTTTACGGGTTTGTGTACGTCGTTCGTCTTTATTGTTGAATGAGATTGATTACCATTATCAACGATAATCGAGTACACACATGCACCCATTACAGCCCCAATTTTGCAAAAGCCGTCGTCGCCTTGCTTTTGCCATATCGCTGACGTTAGCGCTGACCGCGCCTGCGCTAAGCCAGGCCGCGTCGGCGGCAACGGAAGCGGTAAAACAGAGCAAAACTTTCGCTATTCCCCCGCAATCCCTGCAAAGCGCGCTGCTACGATTTGGCGAGCAGTCCGGCGTGCAGATCTTTTTTGAAGACCGCACGGTGCAGGGGATGAAGTCGCAGTCGCTGAACGGCACGATGCCGATCGCCGCCGCGCTACGTCAGCTGATTGGCAACAACGCCGTGGCGCCGGAATTTACCGCCGACGGGCAGATTATTCTCCGCACGAAGCGCGCCGATGAAACCCGCATCGGCGGGCCGGTGAATGACGATACCTTGACCGTTACCGCCACCTTAAATTATTCCGCGGATGACTGGGTCTACGAACAGCCTCGCTCCGTCAGCGTGATCGACCGCAAGAAGATGGACGACCGGCCGGCTCGGCACGCGGCGGATATCCTCGAACAGACCGCCGGCGTTTACTCCAGCGTGAGCCAGCAGGATCCGGCCCTGTCGGTGAATATTCGCGGGATGCAGGACTATGGCCGGGTCAACATGAACATCGACGGGATGCGGCAGAATTTCCAGAAAAGCGGCCACGGTCAGCGTAATGGCACCATGTATATCGATCCGGAGCTGCTGAGCGGGGTCACCGTCGAAAAAGGCACCACCGGCGGCATGGGCAGCGCCGGCACGCTGGGCGGCATCGCCACCTTTAACACCCTGAATGCCAGCGATTTTATCTATGACGGCAAAGAGCTGGGCGGCAAGCTGCACGCCAGCACCGGCGATAACGGCACCCGCTTTATCGGCAGCGGCGCGCTGGCGTGGGGCAATGAGACGGGGGATATTCTGCTGGCCGCCAGCGAGCGCCACCTGAGCGATTACTGGCCGGGTAATAAAGGCGATATCGGCGACATTCGCGTCAACAACGACACCGGCAACTACGATCGCTATGCCAGCGCCTTAAAAAACAATCAGATTACCGATAGCCGCTACAAGATGCTGTCGCGTATGGCGAAGGTGGGCTGGAATCTGCCCGCTAACCAGCGTCTGCAGCTGAGCTATCTGCAAACCCAGGTGAGCTCGCCGACGGCCAGCACCCTGACCGCCGTCGGTGAAGGCGATGACCGGACGCTGGGCTGGAAGCAGAGCGGCTACGACGTGGTGATGGCGCGCAACGTCGCCCTCGACTACAGCCTCGCGCCCTACGATCGCGACTGGCTCGATCTGCACGCCAAGCTCTACTACGTCGATACCGACTCGAACAGCGATACTTACGGCAGCGGGACGACGGACGATTACTGGACGCAAACCCGCCTGCGCACCTACGGCGCCCAGCTGCAAAACACCTCGCACTTCTCGCTGGCCGCGGAGCATACGCTGAAGGCGAACTACGGCGCCGAGTTTTACTATGACAAAGCCACCAGCCGCTCAACGTCTGAGGATATGGAGGGCGTGACGCCCGGCGGAAATCGGTCGATATTCAGCCTGTTCTCCACGCTGACCTACGAGTACGACGACTGGCTCACCGTCGAAGGCGGGCTGCGCTATGACCGCTATCGTCTGCGCGGCACCACCGGCATGAACTACCCCGAAGCGACCTACACCATTGATAATCCCTGCACCTCGCGTCGTCTGAGCGGCTGCCTCATTTCCAGCTCTTACCATGAATGGCTGGTGGATCGCGAAGAGTCGCGCGTCTCGCCGACGCTGGCGCTGGCGGTGAAGCCGGGCGTCGACTGGCTGGAGCTGTATACCACCTACGGCCGCTCCTGGCGTCCGCCGGCCATCACTGAAACCCTGACCAGCGGCAGCGCCCACGGCGACTCCACGCAGTACCCCAACCCGTTCCTGCAGGCGGAACGCTCCCGCGCCTGGGAAGTGGGGGTGAACCTGCTGAAAGGCGGTCTGCTGCAGGAGGAGGATCGCCTGGCGGTCAAAGTGGCCTACTTCGATACCAAGGTGTCGAACTATATCAGCATGGCGATTAACCGCGAAAAGCCGGGCATCACGCAGCCGGGGCTGGGCAACACCGCGTACGTCAATAACCTCAACAGCACCCGTTTCCGCGGGATCGAGTATCAGCTGAATTACGATGCGGGCTTTGTTTATACCGATTTCACCTACACGCACATGATCGGTAAAAACGAGTTTTGCTCGCGGAAAGCGTGGCTGGGCGGGAAGCAGCAGGGCGCCGGCAGCGCCAATAACTGGTACTGGGAAGATAATGATGAGGCGAACAACTTCGTGACCTGCGACGGCGGCAGCCAGTTCAGCTCCGCCGCGTTCCTCCCCGGCGATCGCGGCTCGTTTACCCTCGGCGGACGCGCCTTTGACCGCAAGCTCGACGCCGGCGTCACGGTGCGTTTTGCGCCGGGCTATCAGGATCACAGCGTGCCGACCAACTATCCCTATCTGGCCGACTGGCCGCGCTACACCCTGTTTGACCTTTACGCCAGCTACCGCGTGACTGACAACCTGACGCTGCGCGGCTCCGTGGAGAACGTCTCCAACCGCGCCTACGTGGTCAGCTACGGCGAAACCCTGGGCAATACCTTAGGCCGCGGCCGCACCGTGCAGGGTGGCATCGAATACCGCTTTTAACCCCCGTATGACGCGGCGCAGTTCGGGCGTGCTCTGCACGTAAAAAGGCCGCGATATCTGTAATATCAGGAGACCAATATGGCATTTTCAGTGGATTACGACAGCTCTGTAGGCAGCTATAGCATTCATGATTATCTGGCTGAATGGTCAGCCACGTTTGGTGACGTTAACCATACCAACGGTAACGTGGACGATAGCAACTCCGGCGGCTTCTACGGCGGTGCGCTGTCAGGAAGCCAGTACGCTATCACCAGTACCGCGAATAACATCACCTCATTCGTGGCGGAAGGAAACTTAACCTATACCCTGTTTGCCGACCCGGCGCACACGCTGTACGGCTCCCTTGACGGCCTGTCGTTCGGCGACGGCCTGCAGGGCGGCAGCTCTTCGCCGTACAACATCCAGGCGCTGGACGTTAGCTTCAGCGGACTGGGCCTGAGCAGCGCGCAGTCCGAAGGTCATGACGGCATCGTGCATGAGGTGGTTTATGGCCTGATGTCCGGCGATACCAGCGCGCTGGAAACCGCGCTGAACGGCATCCTCGACCAGTACAACCTGAGCATCGATTCGACCTTCGATCAGATCGCGGCGGTCGTGGGCTCATCGGCAACCGCAGACCATACGGACCTGCTGGCGGCATAACCCTACCGTTTCCCCGCTGCGGCGGGGAAACGGTTCAGGCAGGAGAAAGAATGAGCGAAACTCAGGTGCCTCAGGCGGGACGGCAGGAGATCCTGGCGGCGTTAGCGACCTGCCGGCGTGGCTTCTGGTGCGTGGCGCTGTTCACCGCCGCGATCAATATTCTGATGCTTTCCCCGGCGCTGTATATGCTGCAGGTCTACGATCGCGTTCTGCCGTCCGGCAACCTTATGACGCTGACGATGCTGACCTTGATGATCGTCGGGCTGCTGCTGTTTCTTGGCCTGATGGAATGGGTGCGCAGCGGGCTGGTCATCCGCCTCGGCGCGCAGCTGGATATGCGTCTCAACGCGCGGGTTTTTGACGCCGCGTTTGGCACCAACCTGAAAACGGGTAATGTTCTGGCAGGCCAGGCGTTAAACGATCTCACCAGTTTACGGCAGTTCGCGACCGGCAGCGCGCTGTTCGCCTTTTTTGACGCCCCCTGGTTTCCCCTCTATCTGCTGGTGGTTTATCTGCTGCATCCGTGGCTTGGCGTTCTGGCGACCCTCGGCGCGGCGCTGCTGTTGGCGCTGGCCTGGCTCAATCTGCGCTTAAGCCAGCCGCTGCTGGAGCGGGCGGGAAAGGTAGCGCTCCACGCCAGCCAGCGGGCCAACGGCCAGCTGCGGCAGGCCGAAGCGATAGAAGCGATGGGGATGCTGCAAACCCTGCGTCAGCGCTGGCGCTGCCAGCACGCAGAGTTTTTACATTTGCAAAGCCGCGGTAGCGAGAGAATGGCGCTGATCACCTCCCTGACGCGTACGCTGCGGCTGGCTCTGCAGTCGCTGATGCTCGGCTGCGGCGCGCTGCTGGCGGTCAACGGCGATATCACCTCCGGCATGATGATCGCCGGCTCGATCCTGATTGGCCGCGTGCTGGGGCCTATCGATCAGCTGATCGGCAGCTGGAAGCAGTGGCTGGCGGCCCGCGAAGCCTGGCAGCGGCTGCAGGTGCTGCTGGCCGCGAATCCGCCGCAGCCCGAGCGTTTACCGCTGCCCGCGCCGCAGGGACATTTACGCGTTGAGCAGCTGACGATTACGGCGCCGGGAGGCCGTCAGCCGATATTGATGCAGCTGCAGTTTTCGCTGGCTGCCGGCACCGTTCTGGGGGTGATTGGCGCATCCGGTTCGGGTAAAACGCAGCTGATGAAGCAGCTGGTCGGCGTGCAGAAACCGCTATCCGGCAGCGTGCGGCTGGACGATGCTGAAATCCATCAGTGGGATAAAACGGCGCTGGGTCCGCATATCGGCTATCTGCCGCAGGATATCCAGCTGTTTGCCGGAACGCTGGCGGAAAACATCGCCCGTTTTGGCGAGGTGGATGCCGATAGCGTGGTGCTGGCCGCGCAGATGGCCGGTATCCACGCGCTGATTTTACGCCTGCCGCAGGGCTATGACACGGTGCTGGGCGAAGGCGGCAGCGGTCTGTCGGGCGGTCAGCGTCAGCGGGTGGCGCTCGCCCGCGCGCTCTATGGTTTACCGGCCCTGGTGGTGCTGGACGAGCCGAACGCCAACCTTGATAAAGAGGGCGAAGCGGCGCTGCAGCAGGCGATTCTGACCCTGAAAGAGAAAGGGAAAAGCGTGGTTCTGGTGACGCACAAACCGGCTATTCTGGCGATTACCGATCGTCTGCTGGTGCTGGCCGCCGGCAGAATGCAGCACGAAGGCCCGAGCGCCGAGGTGTTGAAAAAGCTGCCGGGCATGGCCGGCGCGCCGACCTCCGGCGCGGTGACGCCGATCGGCGCGGGCCGGCACGGCGGTTTTAACGTGGGCTATACCGCGGTGCAGCCGCGGGTACGCGCTGAGGGTAAATTATGAGAGCGCTGACGCAGCCCGAACAGCTGGCCTGGTATGAAGGGTCGTTCAGCGAACGCGCCTATTTACGCTGGGGATTGTGGCTGGTGATCGTCGGATTCGGCGGGTTTCTCTGCTGGGCCAGCTTCGCGCCGCTCGACCGCGGCGTGCCGGTTTCCGGCAGCGTGGTGGTGACGGGAAACCGTAAAGCGGTACAGCATCCCGGCGGCGGGGTGATTGCGCAGCTGCGCGTCCACGATGGCGAGAAGGTGCAGGCAGGCCAGGTGCTGGTGGTGATGAATACCGTGACTACGCAAACCCGACGCGACGCGCTGCAAAGCCAGCTGCGCAGCCTGCAGCTGCAAATGGCGCGCTGGGCGGCGGAACGAACGGGTGAGAGCGAAATCGTGCTGCTGCCCGAGCTGGCGGCGGTCAGGGATGAACCGGAGGTGGTGGAGCAGCTGGCGCTGCAGCGTCAGCTGTTAATCAACCGTCGCGCCGCCCTGCGCAGCGAGCTGGCGGCCATTGATGAAGGCGTGGCCGGTACCCAGGCGCTGCTCAGCGGCATGCAGTCTCTACTGAGCAGCAAGCAGCAGCAAAAGCGTCTGCTCAACGAGCAGCTATCCGGCATCCGGGGGCTGGCCGCGAAGGGCTACGTGGCGCGTAATCAGCTGCTGTCGATGGAGGGGGAGCTTGCCAGCGTGGAGGGGGAGATTTCACAAACCCACGGCAGCATCGGGCGGCTGCAGCGGCAGGCGATCGAGCTGCGGCTGCAGGCGCAGCAGCGTCGGGATGAGTACAGTAAAGAGGTGAATACCCAGCTGGCGGACGGCCAGGTGCAGATCGCCGCGCTGAAAAACCAGCTGGAGAAAGCGCAGGCCGATCTGCAGGATACGCAGATTAAGGCACCGGTGGCGGGAACGGTGGTCGGCATGGCGGTATTTACCGAGGGCGGCGTTATTCAGGCCGGGCAGCAGCTGATGGAGATCGTGCCGGAGGATTCGCCGATGGAGGTCGAAGCCCGCGTGCCGGTCGAGCTGATCGATAAGGTGCATCAGGCCCTGCCGGTGGAGCTGCTATTTTCAGCCTTCGATCAAAGCACCACGCCGCGCGTGGCGGGGGAGGTCACGATGGTCGGCGCGGACCGCCTGGTCGATGAACAAACCGGGAAGCCCTATTACGCGCTCCGCGTTAAGGTCACGCAGGAGGGGATGGACAAGCTGCAGGGATTAACGATTCGACCCGGCATGCCGGTTGAAGGGTTTATCCGCACCGGCGAGCGTTCGCTGATGAACTATCTGCTGAAGCCGCTGACCGACCGCCTGCATCTGGCGCTGACCGAATCCTGACGGGCGCCCGTCGGCGTAAACGGCCCGACGTTGGGAAAGCGGAAGAGGGGACTTGCGATACACAAGTGGACTGCATCGTCGGCTCTAGCTGAAGCTTTACGCAACCCCCTGCCCGGCAGGGGGCTACAGGCTAAAGGGCTTAGCCAACTAGTTGAATACGCGCCATGATATCGGGAGTGTCGGTAACCTCGGCAAATTCATAGGCCATAGCGCTCAGGGAGATACGCTGAACCTCTGCTGCGCTCACTTCACCAAACCCCATATCAGGATAGGGCATTGCAGCATTTGCATCGCTCAGGGCTATCATTTTGTATTCCCGATGCACGCCATCGCGAATGGTGGTTTCACAGCAGACGTTGGTCACCGTGCCGCAGACAATCAGGGTGTCGATATCCTTCATTCGTAAAATCGCATCCAGGTCAGTGTTGTGAAAACCGCTGTAAAAAAGCTTATCAACCACAATGTCGCCTGGCCTGGGGGCGAGCGCATCAATGATTTCAACCGCCGGATTACCGCGTCCCAATAGTTGATTAACGTTAGGGTAGAAATCAAGCATCCGCCCGGTGTCTTCGCCGTCTCCCCGTACCACATGGCGCAGATAGATCACCGGCATTTTGCGCTGCCGCATCAGGCTGCTGAGGGCCTGAATGTTTTCGATAATATTCGCGGTCTCAGGAACATATAGCCCTTCGCCTTCGACGCAAAACACCTTTTGCATATCCACCACAATCAGCGCGGTACGAGCAGGATTAATAGCCCACGTCACTTTTCCCATCATTAAAGCGTCTCCTCTTCAAGCGCGGGCTTGCGTAAGCCGCGCACAAATACATTGATAATGAGGTTGAGGAAAATCAGCAGGATGATGCCAACAATCATCGGCTGCGCCACAATGCCCTTCAGGGCGTCGGGAAGCAGATTCAGCACCTCTGGCGGTAGATACATACTCCCCATGGAGAGAATGAAGGCTGGTGCTGCCACTGCGAGGTTCAGTTCATCCCAGTGAATTCGCGCCATTATCTGGATCCCGCTCAGGGTTATGATGCCAAACAGAATGGAGGAGGCGGCAGAAAGTACGGGTTGAGGAAGCGACGCCAGCAATAAGCCAACCGGCGGCAGTAACCCGATAAGCAGCGAGAGAACCCCGGCAGCCAATGTGACAAAACGGCTGGCAACGCCCGAGACGCGGATAATGCCAACATTTTCCGGGTACGACGTCGTACCCAAACCGCCTGCCGCCGCGCCAATGGCGCAGCCGATAAACTCGGTAAACAGCCCGCGATTAATTCGCTGGGTCGTCAGCGTTTGACCGCCCCAGTCGGCCAGCAGTGAATACATGCCCATCGCTTCCGCTGAGGCCTGCAGAAAAGCCAGCATCATTAGCAAAACCACCGGCAGCGACACGCCGAATCCGAAAGCGAAGAAGTGCGGTAACGCGACAAGCGGCGCGTTGGCGAGATCGGGTAGATGCCACGTCGTCAGCAGCTTAAACACCACCACGCCAACGACGATCCCCCACAGCAGCGCACCGCGTTTTATCAGATCATGGCGGCCAAACACCATGCAGCCAATAATCGCGAGAACCGTCGCCAGAGCGGCGATAAAGCTGGTGCCCAGAGTTCCGCCGCTGGCGGTGCTGAACCAGCCAGCAGGACCGATGCTGGCGAGCTGCGCGCCAATAATCACCAGAAGGGAGCCAAAAACGATAGGAGGAGATATATAGCGAATCAGCAGGCCGGTGATCCCTAGCCGCTTCAGCGGCATGGAGAGTACTGCGAAGATTAAAGCCGCCACAAACATCGATCCAAAAGCGGTGCCCAGCCCAACGCTATGCGCCGATCCCAACACGGCGACCATAAAGGCGGCCGTCGGGCCCTGCACGACCGGAAGGCGCAGAAAACGGCCCGATTGCAAAATGGTGACGATACCGGTCGTAAAAAAGCAGGCCTGTACGATGGTGCCGGTCTGCTGGTTGCTGAGATTCAGCGAGGCGCCAATGATGACCGGGAAGACCCATATCCCGGTCAACGCCAGCAGGTGCTGTAGAGCAAACATCAACGTGCGGGTGGGCGACACCTTGTCTTCGATTCCTACCGACAGTACTACCGATGTGTTGAGCATGCTGATACCTGTAAAAGAATGCGATGTTTATTGGCCCATGGCTTAATCAGGCAATAACCGTGCCTCTTGCGAATAAGCTTCCGTCAAGATAATGATATGCAATGGATTATTTTAAAGTCAGCCTGCCAGGACGCTCGGGAATGGCGTCGCTTCGCACCGCCATCGTGCCAAAAAAGGCGATTCTGAGCAGGCCGATGCCTGCCCAGCTCAGCGGTTAAACGCCAATTTTATAGCTGTGCAGCCAGGAGAAATGCTGTTCCAGGCTATTGAGTACCGCATTACGCCTGGTGCGATCCTGTCCGGCCGGAAGGTGAAGGCAATCATTAAGCCGCCTGGAGGATTGCTGAATTTTCTCGCCACGCCCTTTGCGCTCTTGCTCATAGCGTTCAAGCCCGCCAGCAATCGATGTCGTGGCGCTATCATTGAGGATATGCGCCAGGGCTACCGCATCCTCAAAAGAGGAGATCGCGCCCTGTCCGTGGTGGGGCATCATTCCGTGAGCCGCATCGCCAATCAGCACCGCCCGCCCGCGATACCAGGAGGACATCTGGCTAACCTGAAACATGCCCCAGCGCTCTGCCAGATTAACGTGTTCCAGCAGCTGGCCGACGGCAGGGTGCCAGCCGATAAAATGGCTGCGAACACTCTTCGCATCTGCCGGGACACGCCACGATTCGTCCTGCCATTTTTCCGGCCCATCCATAAACACCACAATGGTCTGGTATTCGAAATTTTTGCCAACAGGAAAATTCAGCACGTGCATGCCGTTACCCATCCAGTCGGTAAAGGAGCGCGGCTCCGGCAGCAGATCGAGATCGGCTGTTTTCGCCAGCCCGCGAAACGCGCTGTTGCCGGTAAACACCGGTGACGCGTCGGGGCTGACATACTGCCGTACGACCGACTTAATGCCGTCTGCGCCCACCACTAAATCGGCGCTGTCCCTTGAGCCATCCGCCCAATGTAATATGATTTCATCGTCTGCCTCTTCCAGCCGTACCAGCTGTTTGTTCAGCCGAATGGTCTGTTTGCCAATCACATCGAGCAACGCCGACTGAAGATGGGTGCGGAATGCCCCGTAATAGGGATAGCCATACTCATTCCGATACCAGTTCTCCCGCGCCAACGGTTGAGAGCCGGCCACGCTGCCGTCCTCATTTCTGAAGAACGCCATCTCCGTTTCACAGGATCGTGCCGCCATCTGCGCGGCGATGCCCATCTCTTCAAACAAGCGCGTGCCGTTAGCCCATAAGGAGATACCCGCACCCAACTCGGCCAGTTCACTGGCCTGTTCATATATAGTCACCTGGTGCTGACTGTTTCTCATGACCGAAGCAAAGGCCAGACCACCCATGCCGGCGCCTACTATTGCGATTCTTGCCATCACGCTTCCTCTTATTTCTGGCCTGGATAGGTCAGATAGCTCATGCCGGTGATCCACTCCGGTACCGATTCATAGGCAACATAGTCCGGACGGGCCCCTTTCATTGCTCCCATTAGCGCCACCCAGTTCAGGGCCTCATGGCCACCGTGGCCGCCGCGATCTTCCACTTCGTCGTAGGTCAGCGCGCGCATGTAGCTGACGTCACCGGCTTCGAAATGTTCCAGCATTTCGCGGTCCCACTCTTCGTTGACCAACGGGTGGCTGTTACCCAGCGGCCATTCCATTTTGCTCATCATTTCAATTTCATACTGAGCGAAATCGGTATAGAGCGTCGGGTCGTTTATCAGGGCCTCTTTGCCGATGGTCTGGTAGACCTTCATACGCTGCAGCAGCTCATCGCCTTCCGGCGCGCCTTCCGTCCAGACCGGAGGCCAGTGCGACAGTCCCCCGGTGGCGAGAAAGTGCACGCGGAACTCATCCGGCAGAGCGTCGATGATTTCACGCACTTTCAGACCGAGATCGTAGGCGCGTGAATAGGGCATTAGCGGTGGAGAGAAGACGTTGATATATACCGGAACGACCGGGATATTGAATTCCGGATTAATAAATACCAGCGGCATCATCAGGTTATTACCGTATTCAATCGGCCCCATCCGGGTGGCTTCAAATCCGCCGTGGATCAGCTTTTCCAGGAGCAGTTGTGCAATTTCAGCGTTGCTGGCAATACTGTGCTGTTTATCAAATTTCAGCGCTTCCATCATATATTCGGCTGGGCCGATATTCGCATCACTGACGGGTACGCCTAATGTCGGCATTAAATTACGAAAATTGTTCTCAAAGTGATCGTCTAAAAAGGCAATGATCAGATTGGGCTTAGTTTCATCGATACACTGTTTTAATCTGGCATGAATTTCCGCCAGCCGCTGGCGTTGTTCAGGGGAAGGCGCATCGGCCCAGCCTAATGCACCGGGAACGTGGGACATGCTGATTGCACTGACAATCTTAGCCATAAGGACTTCCTTCTTTTTATCAGATAATGGTATTGGTTAACTGCCCAATTTCATTCATGGAAACCGTCACGCTATCGCCGCGGACAAGATAACGGGGCGGCGTAAATCCTAGACCCACGCCTGCGGGAGTCCCGGTGGCGATGACGTCCCCGGGCAGCAGGGTAATATTCTGACCGATGGTTTTAATTAATCGCGGGATATCAAAAATCAGATCGGAAACGGACGCTTGCTGGCGCAGTTCACCATTCACATGGCAGGAGATCGTCTGGCTACCGGGGAGGCCAAACTCATCGGCGGTGACCAGAACCGGCCCCATCGGGCAAAACCCATCAATTCCTTTTCCCAGCAGCCACTGGCTGTGCAGTTTCTGCAAGTGGCGAGAAGTGACGTCATTCACCAGGGTATAGCCGAAGACGAAGGACATGGGGTCCTCGTCCTGTGCAATCCGTCCCTTTTTACCCAGCACCACCGCCAGCTCTGCTTCATAATCGATGGTGTTGTACGGATCCAGCGTGCTGTCGATGGCGTCATCAGGGCCACAGATGGAAGTGGTAGGTTTGCTGAAGATGATAGGATTCGCCGGTACGTTGCCCGCCGCCGCGCTGGAGTCATAGCCGCTGTTACCGAACTCCTCAGCGTGCGCATAGTAGTTTTTGCCCACACAGAAAATATTGCGCCGCGTGGCCGGGATTGGCGCCAGCAGACGCACGGCGTCAATGGGCACCGCGTTTTTGCCTGCACCTTCACAGCATAATTTTAAGCTGTTCTCTATTTCCGAAAAATGCTCGATAAGCACATTCATATCATTGGAGTTTACAATGTCGCTGACGTCGATAATATTTCCAGCGTGATTAATAACGCCAATTCTCTTACTGTCTGAATAGACATAAGTTACTAGCTTCATAATTAACCTTTCCTGCAGTCCTGTAATTAATCGCGTGCGCGGGCGACGGCTTCCACTTCAATCAGAAACTCTTCTTTCACCAGACGGTCGACCACCAGCAGGGTATTGGGCGCATAGTCGGAGGTTGCGAACAGGCTGGGAAAAAGCGCTTCACGATTTTTCATGAAGTTTTCGATGTGCTGCGACGCCACCAGATAGGTATTGAACTTTACCACATCATTAAAATCGCAATTGACGGCGCTGAGCACATCTCCGAGATTTTTAAATACCTGTGAAAACTGCGCATCGAAATCGCCTTTCCCGACCACGTTGCCGTCATAACCGACCGCAAGCTGTCCTGAGATATAATAGAGATCGCCTGCGCGGACTTTGGTCAGGTTAGAGTAGAGCCCCTGCGCCGGGCTGGCATTTTCAGGATTGATATACATAACGTTTTTAGACATAGCAACACTCCTTATAGCAGGATAAATAACGGTAAGAATGCTCAACCTATTTCTAATAAATACTGGCGATGAATATCAGTACGATTCGCGACGGCGAAATCGGTCAAGGACTACCGCCAGAATAATGACCACGCCGACAGCAAGCGTCTGGTAATATGCCGATACGCCGACCATGTTCATGACGTTGGAAAGCAGCGTCAGGACCACCACGCCGGTAATCACCTGGCGCAAATTTCCGGCTCCGCCGGTGAGCGCTACGCCGCCAAGTACCACGGCTGCCAGCGATTGCAGCGTCAGATTCGCTGCCGCAATCGGCTGGGCGGAACTGGTCCAGGCGGTGAGGATAATGGCGCCGATACCGGCGCAGAAGCCGCTGACCATATAAACCAGCACCGTATTAAGGCGGACATTAATGCCGGATTTGGACGCGGCGGAGACGTTAGAACCCATGGCGTAAACGTAGCGGCCAAACAGGGTGTATTTCAGGAGTACGCCAATAGCTGCTGTCAGCGCAACGGCAATCCATACCATCACCGGTATCCCCAGCAGCGTGCCGTAACCTACCGCGTCAATATAAGCGGCGGGAACGTCATATATTGGCACCCCGCCGGAAAGGATCAGCGCAAACGCCTGAGCGACTGAGAGCATACCCAGCGTGATCACCAGAGGCGAAGTATTAAAAAAGGAGATCAGCACGCCTGACGCCGCGCCGGTTAGGGAACCCACCAGCACCATCACCAGCAGCCCGGCGGGAATGCCGGCGTGATTCATCACCATGACCCCGGCCACTCCTGCCAGCGACATGGCGGAAGAGAGCGAAAGATCGAGTCCTCCTCGTATCACCGCCACAGCCTGTCCCAGAGAGAGTATTAACAACGGCGCGAGCTGGCAGGCCAGGTTAATGCCGTTACTCACCGATAAAAACCGCGGTTGAATAATCCCCGTAACAATCGCAACAACGACCACCAGCAGCGGCAGCATCCAGTCGGACATCGAGAATTTACGTTTTATCGCCGGTTTCTGTGGGCCTGTCAGGCTGACATCTCTGCTTGTATTCATCACATCCACTCCTGCTTCAGGCTAACGCTTGATTCATTGGGGCCATCATCGGATGCTTCTTGCCCCACCACATCGGCAATAATTGATGCCTTGTCGTGCTCATCCGGCGTGCGATAAGTGTTCACCACGCAGCCGTGAAACAGAGTCCAGACCGTATCGCACAGGGACATTGTTTCGGCTAAATCACTGGAAAGCAGGATCACCGAGACACCGCTGTTCGCCAGCGCCCGAATGCGTTGATGGATTTCGTATTTGGCATCGATATCCACCCCAGCAGTGGGTTCCTCCAGCACCAGCACTTTCTTTGCGCTTGCCATCGCCCTCGCCAGCAATACCTTCTGCTGGTTGCCGCCGCTCAGGCTGGTCAGTAAATCGTGCTTGTCGGCGAACTTAACCCCGCAGGCTTTGAGAATCTTATCGGCGCTGGCATCAGCCTGACGGGAGCGGATGAATCCCGCTATGCTGAAGGCCTTCAACTGCGTCATCATCAGATTTTCAGCAATCGACAGCGTGGGATAAACGCCATTACTGGCCCGACCCGCAGGTAGCCACGCCACGCCGTTTTTCAGCGCATCCACCACGTTTTTGGGACGCCATTCATAGCCATCCAGCCGGAAACGAGACGAGGCGTCATGCGGTGTGGGGATAAAGCCCACCAGGTTTTGCACCAGCACGTCGCCACCGCAACCGACGACGCCGTAGATCCCCAGTATTTCGCCTTTCCCTAAGCTGAAGACCCTGTTACCGCCGCCGCTGACCGGCAGATTTTCAAAGTCGAGCAGGGGAGGGAAATTCTGCTCCCTCTTGTTCTCCACGCGGTGGCTACCCGGCGCTTTGCCCGTCAGCCGCGAGACGATGAAATCTGCCGTTACCTCCGGGCTTACCTGAAAGGCATCCACCACCTGGCCGTTGCGCATAATGGTGACGCGGTCGCTGACGGCGAGTACATCATCGATATGATGCGTGACCAGTATCGACGCGATGCCGGTTTCACGCAGTCGTCGCAGGACGCTGAAGAACATCTCTTTTTCAACGGCGCCGAGCATGGCGGTCGGCTCATCAAAAATAATGACCCGAGGTTGCGACATCAGCGATTTGCCGATTTCAATCAGTTGCTGAATCGCGACCGGAAAATGGCCAACCGCGCTTTCCATATCGATGTCGTCCAGACCAAGCTGGGTCAGGACTTCCATTACCCTGGTCTTCTCCTGAGCGCGACGAGTGAGCGAGAGGAGCGTTTTTCCTTGCTCCGCTCCCAGCCACAGGTTGGCGCGTACGGATAGACTCGGTGCCAGAGACAGCTCCTGATAAACCATGACAATACCTGCGTGCCGTGCTTCCCGGGAGCTGTTGAAGGCTACCCGCTGTTCGTCATACCAGATACTTCCCTCATCAGCGGGATAGAGCCCGCTGATGATTTTTCCGATGGTTGATTTTCCGGCGCCGTTTTCACCCAATAAGCAGTGGATTTCTCCGGCGGCAAACTGAACCGAGACATTGTTCAGCGCCTGGGTTGCGCCAAATCGCCTGGACAATCCGCTGATACGCAACAGGGGATAATTCGGACTCGTGGTGGTCTCTACATTGTGCATCCGTACTTCCCTCTGGTCGCGTTACTGCATCGCCGGGACTTTCCAGTCCGCCGGTGCAATTTCATAGGTTTCAAAGGGATGTGTCGCTACGTTGCTCTTGTCCAACACTTTATTCGGCACGTTATAGTGGGCGTAGCTCAGACCGTCGGCGCCAGCTGGGGCCAGATTTGGCAGGGGTTTATTTTCCATTTCGCGAATGGCGTACTGCACGATCAGGCGACCCATAATGATTCCCGGTTCGGAAACCACCGCCAGCATTTTGCCATCCTCAATCATTGGCACCGCCCGTTTCACCATTGCGGAGCTGACCACGGCAGCATCGCGATGCTGCTGGCGTATCGCCTGAACGGCCCCCATGCCAAGGGTAATCTGCGGGGTATAAATGAAGTTAATATCCGGGTTACGCAGCATCAGGTCGGACGCTTTGGCCAGCCCTTCCTGCAAATCAATGCCACCGCCGAATGCCGAATCAATCACTGAAACCGGGCTGGTGCATTTCTGCGCTTCAGCTTTAAAGCCCTCGTAGCGTAGACGCACCCACTCGGCACCGGCCGGGCCCGGGATCATCGCCACTTTTTTCGGTTTTGCAGCGGCTTTACACACCGCATCGGCCATCAGCTTTCCAATATAGGTGTCATCCTGAAGCACACCAAAATCGATGTTCTTGCTGTCAACCGGGATACCGACCGAAGCGACCTTAATGCCCGCGTCTTTAAGGGATTTGATTATGGGATCGAAACCGTTATAGGCGGCTGGGGCCAATACGGCGACGTCGGCGCCAATGCTTTTAAAGGCTTCAAGCTGAGCAAACTGTTCACGGACGTTGCCGTAAGCACCGGCTACGGAAACCTGCACGACATTCACCCCAGTCCGTTTGGCTTCATCGGTAATGCCGTAAATGATACCTTTATAAAAGTCATCATTAAGGTGTACTACCGTCACCGCCAGTTTAAATGGCTTTGCTGCTGTTATTGCGGGGATAAGCCCCACCAGGCGATCCTCTTCCGCTCTGGCTGGCGAGGTCATTAATACTGAAAATATTATCGATGTAATAAAACAGGTTAAACGTAAAGATGCAGGTGTGTTTTTATATTGAGACAGCCAGTTCATTATTGTTTCCTCGTTTCACAAAACACAGGGACAGATGTATCCCCCCAGATTTAATGGCGTTTTCGAAATAAAAGGCGGCATGTTTCCAGATGTAGTATTAACCCGTAATAATATAATCCGTGATAGCGACCTTGGGTAAAAGAAAAAGGATTAACTAAAAAGCTGATTTACCGCTGACAAAAAGGAGCGGCTTCGTTCAAACGCTACCGAATGCGAGCATCCATGAAGAATATAAAGATCGGCCTGTTTTATCTTTTTTGCCAGCACTTCAGAAGTTTCCGGCGGGAATGGAACATCTTCGCGGCCATGCAGCATGATTACCGGACAATTAATTGCCGACAATGTTTGTTCACTCAGCGTCGTTTGTTCTACATATTGCCGTGGGTCGCCGGAAAACATGCTGTTAAAGTAATCGGCATAGCCTTGGGCAAAAACAACCGGCTCACGTGCAGCAATATAGTCATCGTCAATAATGGATGTATCATGAATTAATGTGCTAAGTGCCGCCACTAATTCGACTCGATTTTCCGGGCAGCGCCATATACGTCTGGTTGCGTCGGATACGGAAAAAGGGGCACCAATGGCGCCGGTGGTTAACACTGCGGAAATTCGCCGATCGGCTGATGCCAGCTGCAGGGCGATTGCCGCCGACAGAGAATGACCAATAACGCCGATTTGCGGTGCGTCGATCAAATCGAGCATCGCTTTAGCCTGGCGAACCCACATTCCGAAATCGAAATAGGGCGGCGCAGTTTTGCGGCTGCTGATGCCAAAGCCAATCAGATCCATCGCATAGATGCGGTAACGCTGGCTCAGGTCATCCAGTACCCGGCTCCAGTTTCCCAGACTGGATGCGCCCGGGCCGGAGCCGTGAATCATCATGAGCGGTTCTCCCTCTCCGCCGCTGTAATAACCTACCTCCATACCTTCAAACTCAAAAAATGACCTCTTCAGTGTATGAGACATATCAACTCCTGCGTCGGATGGGGTGTAAGGCTGATAATACCCGGCGAAAAACTTTTTTAAAGTAAAAAATGGATTTTTTTGTTAATTATAAGTTTTTGGTATTAATATCTTCTTAACATCTTTTGTGCTACTATTAACACAATGATGGACTTTTAAAATTAACTTATTGAAAATTAAACAGAGGTTGCAATGAAAACGCTCAAGGAAGGAAGGTCGCTGAATCAGACGATCTATGCTCGTATCAGGGAACTGATTCTGACCGGACAACTGATACCGGGGAACAAGCTGAAGATTTCTGAGCTGGCCCATCGCTTTGATGTCAGCCTCAACGTTATCAGGGAAGCACTGAATCGTCTGGCGGGTGAATTGCTTGTAGAAGTGGCCCCTCAGCAGGGTTTTAGCGTTCGTGGGCTGGATGCTGATGACCTTCGGGACCTCACCGAGCAGCGAATTCTTTTTGAAAGTATCGCCCTGCGTAAATCAATTGCAACGCGAGATGTGGAGTGGCAGGCACGGCTGGTGGCAGCGAACCATCGGCTGGTGCATACGCCGCAAACGCTGACAGAAGAGCCAGGAAAGCTCAATCCAGGATGGCACTCTCGCCATGAGGATTTCAACTTTATCATGATGGAAAATTGTGGGAGTGACTGGCTGTTTCTGATGATAAAACAGCTGGCTGAGGCTTTTTCTATCTATCAGCGCGTTTTATTACCCGTCACAGCCGAAGAAGGGGAGCGCAACGCCGACCACAATGAGCTTTTGGAGGCGATCCTTGCCAATGATGCCGATCGGGCGACTGCCATACTGACGGAACATCTTAATCAAACCCGGGACGTCATGCTGAGTGCGCTCAATGCGGTTTCTCCCGGGAAGAAGGCATCTTTTATCCCTTGAGTCAGAGGAGCGGTACGTGTGGATAAGCATGAAAGTCGCCTGTTACGCCCGGCCTGCATTCGCCAGATCGCCGACATCAACCCACGAATGACGCGTGTGGTGCTGTCTGGTGAGGTGGTGGCCCATTTTGCTGATGCTCTGCCCGGCGCCTGGGTGAAGCTATTTTTTACCCCGCCCGGCGAGGCTGAGGGCCCTGGCCGGGCCTACACGATCAGCAGCCTGAATCAGGAGGCGCAGACGCTTAGCCTTGATATTGTTCGGCATGGCAGCGGCCCCGCCATGAGCTGGATAAAAAGCGCACGCCCCGGAGAGATTGTTCGCCTTGCCGGCCCCAGAGAAGGGCTGGCCGTCGAGGGGGTCGGCTCCCTGCTGCTGTTCGGCGACGAAACGGCTATTCCTGCCATATTTGCTATTATTCCGACGCTGGCAGCGCATGTCACCGCGCACGTTATTTTGGCTCTTGATGACAAACAAGATTATCCGCCGCCGCCGGTCTGCTGCACGCTTAGCGTAACCCGATTGTCTCCCCGGTCTGATGATTTTTGCACGCACGTGATTAATACAATCCAGCGCCTTGCCCCTGAAAAGGTATGGGGGGCCGGAGAGCATGGCGATGTCATTCAAATTCGTCAGGCGCTATTCAAATCAGGACGTAGCCGGAAAAACGCGGATATCATCGCCTACTGGAAGCTGGGGGAAGCCGATCACCGGGATTGCTGATCTCCTCCCCGTTGATGCGGTTCTTCGTCGGAGAGCTTGTTTCACATTGATGCATCAGCGCGATTTCGTACCGGGCGCTGGCCCTGCAACTGTCTTGATTGCCACACCAGGGACGATAGTCGCCCCTCGGTAAGCGGCCCGCTGTCCCTATGATAAACGCCCACCAGATATGGTCTTTTTTACGCCAGCAATAACATCGCGTAACAAAAAAGCCACTCTTTCGAGTGGCTTAATTATATGATTTTAAATCTAAAATTTGGTGGCCCCTGCTGGACTTGAACCAGCGACCAAGCGATTATGAGTCGCCTGCTCTAACCACTGAGCTAAGGGGCCGTGGCGAGGGATTATAAAGTAACTGGCAGACGCAATCCAGCCTAAAACGCGCGGCTGCTGTTTTTATAAACAACGCATTTTCAATCCTTTATAATCAGCTTTTAGCTATTGAGCAGGGGGCACGATGATTAACGATATTCTGGCACCGAACCTGCGGGTGGTCTTCTGCGGGATCAATCCGGGAAAATCCTCCGCCCATACCGGCTTTCATTTCGCGCATGCGGGGAATCGCTTCTGGAAGGTGATTCATCAGGCGGGCTTCACCGACCGGCAGCTGAAGCCGGAAGAGGAGCTGCAGCTGCTCGACACCCGCTGCGGGATCACCATGCTGGTGGAGCGTCCGACGGTGCAGGCCAGCGAAGTGGCGCTGCAGGAGCTGCGTAACGGGGGGCGAGAGCTGGTGCAGAAAATAGAGCAGTATCAGCCGCGGGCGCTGGCGGTTCTTGGCAAGCAGGCCTTTGAGAAGGCGTTTCAGGCCCGCAGCGTGCAGTGGGGCAGGCAGCAGGAGACTATCGGGGCGACCGAGCTATGGGTGCTGCCGAATCCCAGCGGACTGAACCGGGCGACGCTGGATAAGCTGGTGGAAGCCTATCGCGAGCTTGACGACGCGCTGGCGTCGCGCGGTCTATAGCTTCCGTTCCGGAGGCAAACGCCGGGCAAAAAAAAGCTCCCCGTAGGGAGCTTTTTGCATTTACTGCCTGACGATTAATCGTCCAGGAAGCTACGCAGAACCTCAGAGCGGCTCGGATGGCGCAGCTTGCGCAGCGCTTTCGCTTCGATCTGACGAATACGTTCGCGGGTAACGTCGAACTGTTTACCCACTTCTTCCAGCGTGTGGTCGGTATTCATGTCGATACCGAAACGCATACGCAGGACCTTCGCTTCACGAGCGGTCAGGCCAGCCAGAACGTCGTGGGTGGCAGCGCGCAGGCTTTCCGTGGTAGCGGAGTCCAGCGGCAGCTCGAGGGTGGTATCCTCGATGAAATCACCCAGATGCGAATCTTCATCGTCGCCGATCGGCGTTTCCATGGAGATAGGCTCTTTGGCGATTTTCAGCACCTTACGAATTTTATCTTCCGGCATCAGCATGCGCTCGGCCAGCTCTTCCGGCGTCGGCTCGCGGCCCATTTCCTGCAGCATCTGGCGGGAGATACGGTTGAGCTTGTTGATGGTCTCAATCATATGCACCGGAATACGGATGGTGCGCGCCTGATCCGCGATGGAGCGGGTGATCGCCTGACGGATCCACCAGGTTGCGTAGGTGGAGAACTTGTAGCCGCGACGGTATTCGAACTTATCTACCGCCTTCATCAGACCGATGTTACCTTCCTGAATCAGATCGAGGAACTGCAGGCCGCGGTTGGTGTATTTCTTGGCGATAGAAATAACCAGACGCAAGTTTGCTTCAACCATCTCTTTCTTCGCACGGCGGGCTTTCGCTTCACCGATGGACATACGACGGTTGATATCCTTAACCTGCTCGATGGTCAGGCCGGTTTCTTCTTCAATCTGCTGCAGCTTCATCAGGCCGCGCTGAACGTCTTCTTTGACGTCGTGCAGCTTTTCAGACCACGGTTTGTTCATGGCGACAGCCGCGTTGAACCAGGTTTCGCTGGTTTCATTGCCGGTGAACAGCGTAATGAAGTTTTTCTTCGGCATTTTGCACTGTTCGACGCACAGTTTCATGATGATGCGTTCCTGAGTACGCACTCTGTCCATCATGCTACGCATGCTGCCGACCAGGTAATCGAACTGTTTCGGTACCAGGCGGAACTGTTTAAAGACTTCAGACAGCTTGAGAATTTCTTCCTGTGCTGCGGCGTGGCTACGGCCTTTTGCTTTGATGGTATCGCGGGTCAGTTCGTATTGCGTACGCAGCTCACCGAATTTCTCGCGCGCCAGCTCAGGGTCGATGCTGTTGTCGTCATCGCTGCTGTCGTCGTCTTCTTCTTCTTCATCTTCTTCGTCGTCATCCATCTCTTCCTGAGACAGTTCGGAGCCGACGTGCGTGGCGGTTGGCGCCATGTCTTCTTCGGCGTTCGGATCGACGAATCCGGTGATCAGGTCTGACAGACGCGCTTCTTCAGCTTCAACGCGATCGTACTGTTCCAGCAGGTAGGTAATGGCTTCCGGATATTCGGCAACGGAGCACTGGACCTGATTGATCCCGTCCTCGATGCGCTTAGCGATGTCAATTTCGCCTTCGCGGGTCAGCAGTTCCACGGTACCCATTTCGCGCATATACATGCGCACCGGGTCGGTCGTGCGTCCGATCTCTGATTCAACACTGGACAGAACCTGTGCAGCAGCTTCTTCTGCATCTTCGTCGGTGTTGTTGCTGTTTTCAGCCAGCAGCAGATCGTCGGCATCCGGTGCTTCTTCCATCACCTGAATGCCCATATCATTGATCATTTGGATGATGTCTTCGATCTGATCGGAGTCGACGATATCTTCCGGCAGATGGTCATTGACCTCGGCATAGGTCAGATAGCCTTGCTCTTTACCTCGTTGGACAAGAAGCTTAAGCTGTGACTGCGGGTTTTGCTCCATAAGACGGTATCCACACTTAATTCGTTTGATTGGTGTTGACAGACAAACTGCCAGCATTTAAAGCGAGGGCGTACTTATATTATTGCCGCTGCGCCTCAGCGCGGCTGTCGGGGGCTTCCCGAACGATATTCGGCACTTAAGCCGTGCAATTCATTTTTTCGCCAGCTCCTGGCTGATAGTCCAGAGCTCCCGGCGTTCCTCACTGCTTAAGCCGTGCGTGCGATCGCGAGCTATCAACTCTTCCTGTCGCAGTTCAAGCAGTGAATCAAACATATGGTTGAGCGAGTCGGTGAAGGTTTTTTCTGCGATATCTTTATCTGCTATATCGTCCCACATCGACAGTTTTTCAAGGGTCGTGGCCTCATTTGTGCCGCGATACTGCTCTAAAAGTTGCCCGGTGGTCAGACCCGGCTGAGACAGACAGGTGTTAACCAGTTCGCTGAACAAGCCCAGTCCCGGCATTTTGCGCTGATCCAGGCCTGCCAGAGGCGGTACCAGCGGCGCCAGATCCGGATTTTGCACCAGCAGTCCTATCAGTATACGCATGGTCGTGCGTTTTAGCTGCGGCGCAGGGCGCGGTGCGCCACTTTCTGTCAGTTTCGGCATTAAACGTTCAAGCTGGGCGTCATCTAAAATCCCCAGCTTATTGCCCAGCTCCTGGCGCAAATAAATGCGCAGCGTCTCGCCCGGAACCTGAGTGATCAGCGGCAGCGCCAGCGTGCTTAGCTGCGCGCGCCCGTCCGGGGTGCTCAAATCAACCTGCGGCAGCAGGCTGTTAAACAAAAACGTGGAGAGCGGCTGAGCCTGCTCCATCCGCGCTTCAAACGCGGCCTTACCCTCTTTACGCACCAGCGTATCCGGGTCTTCGCCGTCGGGCAGAAACATAAAGCGTAGCTGACGGCCGTCGGACATATACGGTAGCGCCGTCTCCAGCGCTCGCCATGCGGCCTCGCGGCCCGCCCGGTCGCCGTCGTAACAGCAGATGACCTGATTGGTCGCCCGGAACAGCAGCTGAATATGGTCGGCGGTGGTCGACGTGCCAAGCGACGCGACGGCATAGTTAATGTCGTACTGCGCCAGTGCGACGACGTCCATATAGCCTTCGACAACTAACAAACGCGGCGGTTCGGCGTTGTTCTGCTGCGCTTCATACAGGCCGTACAGCTGACGACCTTTATGGAAAATATCGGTTTCCGGGGAGTTAAGGTACTTCGGCAGGGCATCACCCAGCACGCGACCACCAAAACCAATTACCCGGCCTCGCTTATCGCGGATCGGGAACATCACCCGTTCGCGGAAGCGGTCGTAACTGCGTCCCTTATCGTTAGTCACCAGCATGCCGGCATCGATAAGCGACTGGCGGTTTTCCTGATTGCCGCCAAAACGTTTTAAAACGTTGTCCCAACCGGGGGGCGCGTAGCCAATCGCAAAGCGCGCAATGACCTCGCTGCTTAAACCACGCTTCTCCAGATACTGGCGCGCGGGGTCGGCGGCGGGCTGCTTCAAAGACTGCTGATAAAACGCATTCAGACCATCCATCAGCTGATAGAGACTTTGCCGTTGATGGCGTTCTATCTGACTGGGTCCGTTGCCCGCTTCGTACGGCACTTCAAGGTTGTGCATGGCGGCCAGCTCTTCGACCGTCTCCACGAACTCGAGCTTGTCGTAGTTCATCAGGAAGTCGACGGCGTTGCCGTGCGCACCGCAGCCAAAGCAGTGGTAAAACTGTTTTTCACCGTTGACGGTAAAAGAGGGGGTTTTTTCGTTATGAAATGGACAGCACGCGTGGTAGTTCTTGCCCTGCTTTTTGAGCTTTACCCGCGCGTCGATAAGATCGACGATGTCGGTTCGCGCCAGCAGGTCATTGATAAATACGCGTGGGATTCGTCCAGCCATAGGCCCCGTAAATTATACACCTTATCCATCAAGCTGCTTCAGCGCCGATGCGCCCCTGCCACTGACGTCAGCCAGCTCCTGGGATTCGCTCTTTTGCTGCTTTGGTGCATCCTGAAGGGTGGGGCGTATATGCTAATGCATAAACGAAAATAAGCCGCGCATTCCTTCCGGAAGCACGGCCTTACAACTTACAACTCAGCCTGAATTGAGGGCTTTAGCCCTCAACAGATTAGTACAGACGAGTGCGGCGTGCGTTTTCGCGAGCCAGTTTCTTCGCGTGACGTTTCACTGCAGAAGCTTTAGCGCGCTTACGTTCGGTAGTCGGTTTTTCATAGAACTCACGACGACGAACTTCCGCCAGAACACCTGCTTTTTCACAGGAACGCTTGAAGCGACGCAGAGCTACGTCGAACGGCTCGTTTTCACGTACTTTAATTACCGGCATGTGCCTCTCACCTTTGATTAATTCGGTTTGCTGCTGGCATCAGCGCCAGCTTATTTCAAAATGGTGCGGAATTTTACTGCAACTACTGCTGCTTTGTAAAGCACCTGCGCCCTTTTTGAAAGGACTTTTATAAGGGTGAGGAGTATACACGAGGGTTCTTCCTGGGGCGAACAAAGTTTTATGTCCGCTGCCCCGGAGTCCGTCCCGGGGCCGGCTTTTCTCGCTCGCCCCGCCCGCGTACCCCTTGTGGGCTCCGGGCCGTGTCGCGCTGCTGCCTGGAATTCTTAGGGTATACATCAACCCGCATTGGTCCTAAACTGCGCGGTATTAGAGCGAGGTAAAACAAGACATGCGTGTACTGGGTATTGAAACATCCTGCGATGAAACCGGCATCGCCATTTACGACGATAAGCAAGGCCTGCTGGCCAACCAATTGTATAGTCAGGTGAAACTACACGCTGACTACGGCGGCGTGGTTCCTGAGCTGGCTTCGCGCGATCACGTGCGTAAAACGGTGCCGCTGATCCAGGCGGCGCTGAAAGAGGCCGGGCTGACGGCAAAAGATATTGATGCGGTTGCCTACACCGCCGGGCCGGGGCTGGTCGGCGCGCTGCTGGTTGGCGCAACGGTAGGCCGTTCGCTGGCGTTCGCCTGGAACGTACCGGCGATCCCGGTACACCATATGGAAGGGCATCTGCTGGCGCCGATGCTGGAAGATAATCCGCCGGACTATCCTTTTGTGGCGCTGCTGGTTTCCGGCGGCCATACCCAGCTGATTAGCGTGACCGGTATTGGTCAGTATGAACTGCTGGGTGAATCGATAGATGATGCGGCAGGGGAAGCGTTCGATAAGACCGCGAAGCTGCTGGGCCTCGATTATCCCGGCGGCCCGATGCTCTCTAAAATGGCCTCCCAGGGGAGCGAAGGCCGTTTCGTCTTCCCGCGCCCGATGACCGATCGTCCGGGGCTGGATTTTAGCTTCTCTGGCCTGAAGACGTTTGCCGCCAACACCATCCGCAATAATGAAAATGACGAGCAGACCCGGGCGGATATTGCGCGGGCGTTTGAAGATGCGGTGGTGGATACGCTGATGATTAAGTGCCGTCGGGCGCTGGAGCAGACCGGCTTTAAGCGCCTGGTGATGGCGGGCGGCGTGAGCGCCAACCGCACGCTGCGCGCGAAGCTGGCCGAGATGATGAAAAAGCGCGGCGGCGAAGTGTTCTACGCTCGCCCCGAGTTCTGTACCGATAACGGCGCGATGATCGCCTATGCCGGAATGGTGCGCCTGCGGAGCGGAGCGAAGCCCGACCTCGGCGTCACCGTGCGCCCGCGCTGGCCGCTCGCCGAGCTGCCGGCGGCCTGATCCTGCTAACAGGCCGACCTCGCGTCGGCCTGTCTTTCTGAGCTATTCCATACTCTTACACAGCGAGCAAATCGCCCCCTGATGTTTTGCCGAGTGCATCACGTCCGGACGTTCATACTCTTCCCGGCAGGTAATGCAGCGATACACGGTGGTGGAGGCGTTCCCCTGAGCGTCGTAGCGCGGTTCGGCAATGCCGTCATCGTGCTGTTTGATGTAGTAGCGGCCGCGGGTCAGAATGCCCATCAGCGGCGTCATCACCAGGGCGACAGCCAGCGCAATCAGCGGTGAGAACGGGGCCAGGGTGGTGCCGAGCAGGCCGAAGAATGCGCAGATAGAGAGCCCGGCGGCGAGAGCAAAGGAAACCACGCCCACCGGGTTAACGTTATGGATCATCCCCCGGCGATATTCCGGCTGGGCCGGCGCCAGCTTCAGCAGGCCTTTATTGACGGTAATATCGGTGGCGACCACCACAACCCAGGCAATGGCGAAGTTGGAGTAAAAGCCGAGGATCCACGACAGGGCGCTGAACATATCGCCTTCCATCAGCGCCAGCGCAATGGCGAGGTTGACGACAACAAAGACGATCCGCCCCGGATAGCTGCGGGTGGTGCGCGTCCAGGCGCTGGTCCAGGCCAGCGAGCCGGAGTAGGCGTTGGTGACGTTAATTTTAATCTGCGAGATAACCACCAGCACTACGGCCAGGGTCAGCGCCAGCCAGCCGGGCACCAGATTGTCAAAGACGCTGACGAACTGCTGAACCGGCTCGGTGTTATGTACCGCCGGGAAGCGGGTCAGCAGGTAGAAGCCGAGGAAGGCGCCAATAATCTGTTTAATCGCGCCCAGCACCACCCAACCCGGGCCGGCAGAAAAGACCGCCAGCCACCAGCTTTTGCTGTTCTCCGCCGTTTTCGGCGGCATAAAGCGCAGATAGTCAATCTGCTCGCCGATCTGCATGATCAGCGACAGGCATACCCCGGCGCCCAGCATAATGGCGGTTAAATCCACGCGCGAGGCGTCGTTCTTACCGGCGAAGTTCATAAAGCCATCCACCAGCTGAGGATCTTTAGCGATAAGCCAGGCCACCGGCACGACCATCAGCACCAGCCACAGCGGCGTGGTCCAGACCTGCAGACGGGTCAGGGCCTTCATGCCGTAAACGACCAGCGGCAGTACCATCAGGGTCGCGATGAGGTAGCCCATCCACAGCGGGATCCCGAGACCGACCAGCAGCCCCTGCGCCATAATCGAGCCTTCAAGGGCGAAGAAGATAAAGGTAAATCCGGCAAAAATGATGCTGGTAATGACCGAACCAAAATAGCCGAACCCGGCGCTGCGGGTGATTAAATCGAGGTCGATGTTATAGCGGGCGGCGGTGATCGCCAGCGGAATGCCGGTCAGGAAAATCACCAGCGCGGCCAGCAGAATCGAGTAAATGGCGTTGGTGGTGCCCCACGCCATGCCAATGCTGGCGCCGATAGAAAAGTCGGCCAGATAGGCAATGCCGCCCAGCGCGGTGACGGCGACGACGCCTGGCCCCCAGCGGCGAAAGCTCAGCGGAGCGTAGCGCAGGGTGTAATCTTCCAATGTTTCACGGGAGCCGGATGTGCCGGTTTGTGCAGGTAGCTCAGTTTTAATATCCAGTGATGACATAGTCATTCCTTAATGGTCAGGTATGACTGTAATTAGCAAACCTTATGCCACTTCGTGGAGCAGGCGCCGCAGGGGGCTGTGGGGGAGGGGAGGATAAAAAGAGGGCGTCGAATGCACCATCCGGGCGCGGGCGCGTTCGGATGGTGCACGGGCCTAGCGGCGCAGCATGCCTTTGTCTTCGAGGAAGGCAATGATGCTCTGCAGGCCGTCGCCGCTCTTGAGGTTAGTAAAGGCCCACGGACGCTCGCCGCGCATCCGCATGGTGTCGCGCTCCATCACTTCCAGCGAGGCGCCCACATACGGTGCAAGGTCGGTTTTGTTGATCACCAGGAAGTCCGATTTGGTGATCCCCGGGCCGCCTTTGCGCGGGATTTTCTCCCCTTCCGCCACGTCGATGACGTAGATGGTCAGATCGGCCAGCTCTGGGCTAAAGGTCGCGCTGAGGTTATCGCCGCCGCTTTCGACGAAGATAAGTTCGAGGTTACCGAATTTTTCGCTCAGCGATTCCACCGCCGCCAGGTTCATCGACGCGTCTTCGCGGATGGCGGTATGCGGGCAGCCGCCGGTTTCGACGCCGACGATACGTTCCGGCTCAAGCGCGCCGGCTTCGGTGAGGATGCGCTGATCTTCTTTGGTGTAGATATCGTTGGTGACGACGGCCAGCTGATACGTGTTGCGCATGGCTTTACACAGCGCTTCCAGCAGCGCGGTTTTCCCGGAACCGACCGGGCCGCCGACGCCCACGCGCAGCGGATGTTTGTAGTTGTTCATGCTTTCTCCTAAGAACGGAATAATCGGGAATACTGCGTTTCATGCCGGGCGGAGGCGATGGCGGCCAGCGGCGTGGAGGAGCCGATCGCGCCGTCCGGGGCGGCAAGCGCGCTGGCCATATCCGCCGCATAGCGATCGCACAGGCGGATGATCAGCTGCTGTGCGGCCTGTTGCCCAAAAGGCACCAGCTTAACGCCGGCCATCACCGCGCCCTCAATCCAGCTGTAGCCGAGGCTCAGCGCCAGATCGGCAAGGGGGATTTGCCAGCGCACGCCAAGCCAGGCCATCCCGGCAAGCTGGCTTTGCTGGCACAGCGTCCGCCACTCTTTGGGGCACTCCGGCTGCCAGTCGGCAAGCAGTCGGGTGAATGCCGCCCCGCGATTACGCTCCTCTTCGCGCAGCTCGCGGGTTTCTCTGCAGGCGAGCAGATACGCCGCCCAGCGCTGCGCCTCGGGCAGGTTGTTATCTTCGCAGGCGCGATAGAGGCGGGCGAACAGCGGCAGATCGACGGTAAAAAAGCTCTGCTCCATCTGCTGCAGCTGCCAGCGTTCGAAGGCCTGAGTATCGGCCACCCAGCCCGCTTCCACCGCCCACTCCAGCCCCTGCGACCAGCTATAGCCGCCGACCGGCAGATTGCTGCTGGCCAGCTGCATCAGCCGCAGGCGTTTTTCCAGCGACGACATTCAGTGGCTGTGCTCATGGTGGTCATCGTGGCTATGGCCATGATGATGCCCGTGTCCATGCCCGTGGCTCTCGCTGGCGTAGGCGCCGGCTTCCGGTTCGAACGGCAGCCGGGCGAAGCTCACCTGCAGGCCGAACTGGCGCAGCATATCGTCCAGCACGTGGTCGTGGTGATAGCGCAGCTCGCCGGGCATAATCTGCAGCGGAACGTGGCGGTTGCCGAGGTGATAGCAGGCTTTCGCCAGCGTAAACGGGTCCTCGCAGCGCACGACGGAGACGCCCTCATCGGCGGCAATGACTGCGACAAACTCGCTGCCCTCTTCATTACTCAGAACGTCACCGCCCCGCAGCAGCAGGCCGCGCGGCAGCAGCAGGCCCGCTTCGCGCCCATCGTTAAGGGTGACTTTGATTCGGCTTTTTACCCGCACATCAATCGGCAGCGTGACGCTGGCCGTTGCCTGCGCCGGCGTCTCCACGCGTTGGGTCAGATACAGCATCCGGACTCCTTAAAACAGAAAGTAACGTTGCGCCATCGGCAGCACTTCTGCCGGTTCGCTGGTTATTAGCTCCCCGTCAATGCGCACCTCGTAGGTTTGCGCATCAACGGTAATATTGGGCTGCAGGCCGTTATGGATCATGTCGGCCTTCTGCAGCGTTCGGCAGCCCTTCGCCGTGGCCGTGGCGCTGTGCAGATTGAGGCGCTGCGCCACGCCGCTGTCTATCGCCGCCTGCGGCAGGAAGGTCAGCCGACAGCGATGGCGGGCGCTGCCCAGCGCCCCGAACATCGGCCGATAGTGCACCGGCTGCGGGGTAGGAATAGAGGCGTTAATATCGCCCATCGGCGCGATGGCAATCATCCCGCCCTTCACCACGCACGCCGGCTTCACGCCGAAGAACGCCGGGGACCACAGCACCAGATCGGCCAGCTTGCCGGCCTCAATCGAGCCGACCTCATGGGCGATACCGTGGGTCAGAGCCGGGTTAATGGTGTATTTAGCGATATAGCGCTTAACGCGAAAATTGTCGTTGTCGCCGCGCTCTTCCGCCAGCGGGCCGCGCTGGACCTTCATGCGGTGGGCGACCTGCCAGGTGCGCAGCACCACCTCGCCGACGCGGCCCATGGCCTGCGAATCGGAAGAGGTCAGCGAGAAAGCGCCTATATCGTGCAGGACGTCCTCCGCGGCGATGGTTTCCCGCCGAATGCGCGATTCGGCGAACGCCACGTCCTCCGCGATGTCCGGGTCGAGGTGATGGCAAACCATCAGCATATCGAGGTGTTCATCGATGGTATTGACGGTGTAGGGCAGCGTCGGGTTGGTGGAGGAGGGCAGAATGTTGGGGTGCGCGCAGGCGGTAATAATATCCGGCGCGTGGCCGCCGCCGGCGCCTTCGGTATGGAAGGTGTGGATGGTACGCCCGCCAATCGCCGCCAGGGTATCTTCGACAAACCCGGACTCGTTGAGGGTATCGCTGTGCAGCGCCACCTGAACGTCCATCTCATCGGCGACGGTCAGGGCGCAGTTGATGGCCGCGGGCGTCGCGCCCCAGTCTTCATGGATTTTCAGGCCAATCACCCCTGCCGCCACCTGCTCGCGCAGCGCGTCCGGATTGGAGCCGTTGCCTTTACCCAGCAGGCCGATGTTGACCGGCAGGCTATCCGCCGCCTGCAGCATCCGCGAGATATACCACGGACCGGGGGTGCAGGTGGTGGCGTGGGTGCCCGCCGCCGGTCCGGTGCCGCCGCCGACCATCGTGGTGACGCCGGAGACCAGCGCTTCTTCCGCCTGCTGCGGGCAGATCCAGTGGATGTGCGTATCGACGCCGCCGGCGGTGACTATCTTACCTTCGGCGGCAATGATTTCCGTCGCCGCGCCGATAGGGATGGTGACGTCAGGCTGGATATCCGGGTTGCCCGCTTTGCCGATGGCGAAGATGCGCCCCTCTTTGACGCCGATATCCGCCTTCACGATCCCCCAGTGATCGACGATCAGCGCATTGGTCAGCACCAGATCGACGCACTCCGCTGAGAGCATTTGGCCCTGGCCCATGCCGTCGCGAATCACCTTTCCGCCGCCGAACTTCACCTCTTCGCCGTAGGTGGTGAGATCGTCTTCGACCTCTATCCACAGCTCGGTGTCCGCAAGGCGGACCTTATCGCCGGTGGTGGGGCCAAACATATCGGCATAGGCCTGGCGTGAAATTTCACTCATCGTTTGCCTCCAGTTTTCCCATCACCGCGCTGCGAAAGCCGTACACCGCGCGGGAGCCGGCAAGAGCAACCAGCTCCACTTCTCGCTTTTGCCCGGGTTCAAAACGGACCGCGGTACCGGCGGCGATATTCAGGCGATAGCCCATCGCCTGCTCGCGGTCGAACTTCAGCGCCGGATTCACTTCGGCGAAGTGATAGTGCGATCCCACCTGGATCGGCCGGTCACCGTGATTTTCAACGATTATGCTGCGGGTCATGCGGCCAACGTTAAGGGCTATCTGGCCGGGTTTCACTTGGTACTCACCTGGGATCATCGCGGAACCTCAGATTATTGGATTGTGGACGGTAACCAGCTTCGAGCCGTCCGGAAAGGTGGCTTCGACCTGGATGTCGGGGATCATTTCGGGCACGCCCTCCATGACCTGACTGCGGGTCAGGACGTGGCGGCCCTCTTCCATCAGCGCCGCCACGCTATTGCCGTCGCGGGCGCCCTCCATAATAAAGGCGCTAATTAACGCCACCGATTCCGGGTAGTTCAGCTTCAGCCCACGGGCCAGGCGGCGCTCAGCCACCAGCGCGGCGGTAAACAGCAGCAGCTTATCTTTCTCTCTGGGTGTCAGTTCCATAGCGCTCTCTCAGGTCAGCCAGATTCGGGGAGGAACCGGGGGTTTCCCGGTCAGATGCGGGCGCATAAACTGCCATATATCGCGCATCGCCCGCTGGCACAGCAAATTATCATCACTTAAAAATCGGACCGTCAGCAGGCCGTCGGTCAGGCTGGCGCCGGCGTAGCTGGCGAGCCCGGCGAGCCGTTCGCGCACGCCGTCGAGCAGGGTCTCATTAGCCGGATAGAACAGCAGCGTCCCCACCCACGGCCGCTGGGCGATGCAGGCCAGCTGGCCATCGGCGAGGCACAGCCGTTCCACCAGCAGCGGCGTCTCATCAACCCACACTTCCAGGCGGTTCGCGAGAGTGCCGTGGCTAAACGTTTCGCCAATCACCGGGCGGCCGAGGCACAGCAGATCCCAGGCTAAAAGGGTGCTGGTGGCGCAAAGATGGAAGGCGGTATGCAGATTAGCCCGCGCGCCGGGGAAAAAAATGGCGTCCTGCGGCAGCCATTCAAGAATAGCGTGCGCCGCGACGGTGAAGCGCTGGTGCAGATGCGCCTGCGCGCCGCTGCTGCGGTAAAACTTGCTGGCGCCGGGCATGGTCATCAGCGCGTGGCTGCCGCCGTCGAGGGCGGCCGTAATCGTCAGCTCATCGCCGCCAACGATGCCGCCCGGCGGATGTAATAAATAGAGGTGGCAGGTTTCTTCTTCGGGATAAAAAGGGCGCTGGACGGTTAACGGGCCAACGTGACGGGAAGAGGTCAGGACCGTTTTATTGCCGGTAGATTGAAAGCGGAGATCCAGCGTAGCCTGCCAGCCTTTTTTAGTCTGTGGTAACACGGTGCTGTGCAATGTTGCGCCCCTGCAAACTCAAGATAAAACAGCAGCGATGAGTATTGATCGGCCGCAAAGCATCCCGGTCATATGAAAAGCTTATGGTTGTTGCCCCGTAAACCGCCCGGCGGCTGCGGATAGAGTCCGTCCCTGGACCTTCCCCCCGCAAGCGGGATAGCTACATGTTGAAAGGTGAAGGGGCGGTAAAGGGCGCTCAGCGCGAGCGCCCGGTGGTAACGCTATTTATCCTGATAATCCTCGGCGTCGATATCGTAGCCCGAAGGTTCCCAGCGGATGGCAAGCAGCGACAGCAGGCCGATAAGCGGCGCCGCGGCGATAACCCAAAAGACGCGCGTATCCAGCGCCGCGACCAGCAGCGGGAAGAGGAACAGCGATAGCGTTGAGCTGCTGCGCATCAGGGTTTGGTTCAGGCCGACGCCGACGCCGCGCAGCGAAGTCGGGTAGCTCAGCGAGGCAAAGGTCATGGTGTGCGCGCCGGGGCCAAAGCCCTGGCCGAAGAGGAACAGCGCCAGCATGGCGACCGCGGCGATCCCTTCGGCGGCGCCTTCCGGGCGGCCAATCAGCGCCAGCCCCAGCAGCGCCGCCAGCTGGCAGGCGTATCCCGCCAGCGACATTTTCCATGCCCCAAGGCGCGGCACCAGCCGTACGGCCAGCAGCCCGCCGACGAAGGCGAAGAGCAGGTTCAGCGCCAGCGAGATCAGAATCGTGGTCAGCATCGACTGGACGAAGAAGCTGGAGATAATCACCGGCAGGCCGAAGGCGACGGCGTTATAGGCAAATGATGAGACTACGGAGAGCAGCGTTGCCAGGGTCGTACGCCGCAGGTAAACCCCCTGGAACAGGCGTAAGTAGTTGCTCCATTGCGCTTTTTTCACCACCGGCGCCGGTTTATCCAGCGCATCCTGCGCCACGTGGGCGTTGATGTTGTAGGCCTGGCGCAGAATGGAGGCCGCTTCACGCAGGTTGCCCTGATTGGCGGCCCAAACCGGCGACTCGCTCATATAGCGGCTGCGAATGGCGATAATTACCAGCGCGGGGATCGCGCCGAAGCCGAGAATCAGCCGCCACAGCCAGTCGCTGTGGCTTTCCGGCAGCGCGGCGTAGAAAAATAGCACCAGCAGATATGAGACGCTGATGGCGGCGTACCAGGTCGGGCACCACATGGCGACGCTGGCGGCTTTGTTGCCCGGTCCTTTGAGTTTAGAAAATTCGCTCAGGAAGGCCATCGCCACCGGCAGGTCGATACCCACGCCGAGCCCCATGACGAACCGGGCGCCGGTGAGGACGTATTCGTTGGGAGCCAGCGCGCAGGCGATAGCGGCAACCACGAAGAACAGCATATCCGCCATAAAGACGCGGTAGCGGCCGATTTTATCCGTCAGATAGCCGCCCAGCAGCGCGCCGACGATGGCGCCGAAGGTGATGGCTGAGGCCACCATGCCGGTGCCGGCGGGCGTCAGGTTGAATTCACGGGTAATGTCTTTCAGGCCAAAGGCCAGGGAGCCAAGATCGTAGGCATCGAGAAAAATCCCGCCTAGCGCGATGCCCATGACGATGCGCGCGTTGCTGCGCCCGCTGCTGCCCTCGTTAATCAGGCGCGAAACGTCCGCCGCGCCGCGTATCCATCGAACTTCCCCGTCAGGCGACCCTGCCGCTGCAATCGGCGCCGCATTGATTACGTCTGTCATATTATTGTTCTGTTGTGTCTTATCAGGAGATTCAGAGTAAACATCGCGGGGCGGGCGAATAAATCATTTTTGGTTATAAGACATAACTAAGTGATTGTAGCGAAAGGATTATCTTTTAAACGGCGGCGCGGTGGAATGATTGGCTGTAAGGCCGGGGGATCAAAAGATATTGTCGGGGAAAATCGTGCCCGGCAGCGCCGGGCGCGGAGATTATTTCTGTTCCGGCTTTTTCTTGTTCTTCTTCAGCCGGGCCCAGATTTTGGTTTCCTGACGACGCCACAGGCGCTGGATATTGTCATGATGGCGCAGGAGGATCAGGCAGGAGAGCATCGATACCGGAAAGGTGTACTGCGGTTTGAACCACCAGACGTAGAACGGCGCAATAAGCGCGCTGACGATGGCGCCGAGCGAAGAGTAGCCGCTGAGCAGGATGGTCAGTAGCCAGGTCCCGGCCATGACGCCGGTGAGATCCCAGCCGATGGGCGCGATGGCGCCGAAAGCGGTCGCAACGCCCTTGCCGCCGCGAAAATTGAAGAACACCGGCCAGATATGACCAATGCAGGCGGCAATCGCCACCAGGCCCAGCCAGAAAGGGGTCAGACCGAGTGCCCATGCGCCCCAGACCGGCAGCATGCCTTTGAGCACATCGAAAATAAGCACCGTTACGGCCGCTCCCTTGCCGCCAATTCGTAGGACGTTGGTCGCCCCAGGGTTGCCTGAGCCGCTATCGCGAGGGTCGGGCAGGCCAGCGAGGCGGCAAACCAGAATGGCGCTGGAAATTGAGCCGCAGAGGTAGGCAAGGATAACGAGTCCAGGCGCGATTGCACTCATCAGCTGTTCCATTTTGAAAGTGTCGTTTTATCCCCGTCATCCTTGGCGCAGCCGGTGCGTGGGCTCTCCTCGCGCGCCCGGATACATAGTGACGCTATGCTCCCGGAAGCTCGCTGCGCCGCCGCCTTCCTGCAACGCAAATTATTTAGGGGATGTCTTTGCATCTGTGGATAATACGCATAATTCGCCGGAAGTGGTATCCGGTTTAGCCAAAAAGCAGGCAGGTCGTGATGGATATTGTATTTATAGAGCAACTTTCGGTAATCACCACTATTGGTGTTTATGACTGGGAACAAACCATTGAGCAGAAGCTGGTGTTCGATATCGAAATGGCGTGGGATAACCGTAAAGCGGCGTCCAGCGATGATGTGAGCGATTGCCTTAGCTATGCCGATATTAGCGAGCTGGTTATCAACCACGTTGAAGGGGGGCGTTTTGCGCTGGTCGAGCGCGTGGCCGAAGAAATTGCCGATCTGCTGCTGGCAAAATTCTCCTCACCGTGGGTGCGAATTAAAGTCAGTAAACCGGGCGCGGTTGCCCGCGCGGCCAACGTCGGCGTCATCATTGAGCGTGGCCTTAATCTGAAACAAAACTTTTAAGGTCATATTGATTAAACAATTTGGGCTTATACAGGTCTTAGTGCCGGCCGTCAGGTTATTTTATTTGCCATATTCTCCTCGAACGGGGCTCGAAATCCTCACGTACTCCGTGTACGCTCCGGAATTGACGCGCCGTCCGAGGCCAAACTGGCTGCACCAATGACGCCTGATGGCATGGCTCGTAGTGCCTGGTTTTTTCATTTTACTTTTAAAGGGTTTATTGGATGAGCGATATACACTCGCTGCTGGTGGCGGCAATATTGGGTGTGGTTGAGGGTTTGACAGAGTTTTTACCTGTTTCCAGTACTGGTCATATGATTATTGTTGGTCATCTGCTGGGATTTGAAGGTGATACTGCAAATACATTTGAGGTGGTCATTCAGTTAGGTTCTATTCTTGCCGTTGTCGTTATGTTCTGGCGTCGTTTGTTTGGCCTGATCGGTATCCATTTCGGTAAACCACCTGCGCATGAAGGGCAGGGCAGCGGTCGCTTATCGCTTATCCATATTCTGTTAGGGATGATTCCGGCGGTGGTGCTGGGCCTGATATTCCACGACACCATTAAGTCGCTATTTAACCCGGTCAACGTGATGTATGCGCTGGTGGTCGGCGGCGTGCTGCTGATTGCCGCTGAGGTGCTGAAGCCGAAGGAGCCGCGCGCGGTAGGCGTTGACGATATGACCTATCGTCAGGCGTTCGTGATTGGCTGCTTCCAGTGCCTGGCGCTGTGGCCGGGCTTTTCTCGCTCCGGCGCGACGATTTCCGGCGGCATGCTCATGGGCGTCAGCCGCTATGCGGCCTCGGAGTTCTCGTTCCTGCTGGCAGTACCGATGATGATGGGCGCCACCGTGCTGGACGTTTATAAAAGCATCGGCTTCCTGAACGCCAGCGATATTCCGATGTTTGCCGTCGGCTTTATTATGGCGTTTATCGTGGCGCTGATTGCGATTAAGACCTTCCTGCAGCTGATTAAACGTATTTCGTTTATTCCGTTCGCTATCTACCGCTTTATCGTGGCGGCGGTCGTTTACGTAGTCTTCTTCTAAGACCCTGGCCCTCAGTCTTGCGGCTGAGGGCAGCGTTCTTCCTTCCACTGCGCGAGCGCCAGAATACGCCGCCGCGTTAACTCCTCGCGAATCTCCGGTCCTTTAAAACCTTCCGCCACCACCTCTTTCGTCGAGACCGACCGGGCGATATGCCACGCTTCCAGCAGCAGGCGCCCCTGCGGATAGTCGCAGGCTTCGAAGCCGGTGCGGCCGCGAACGTCGGCCTCGCTGGTGAGGGCAATTTTTTCCACCCGCTGCGGCTTGCGCCAGGCGTCGATGCTGTCGAACAGCTTGACCAGGGTTTTGGGCTGCAGTATCGGCAGGGTATGAATCAGATCGTGGAATTCGGCGACCAGCTTCGCCAGGTCGCGGATCTCATTCGGGACGCGCAGGCGAGCGCAAAGCTGCTCGACCAGCTTGACGCCGGCCGGCCCGTGGCCGTGATGACGAGGCCAGAGCGCTTTCGGCGTCAGCCCTTTGCCCAAATCGTGGCACAGGGTTGCGAAACGCACGTCGATTTCCGGCGACAGCATTGCCGCCATGGTCAGGGTCATCAGGGTATGCAGGCCGGTGTCGATTTCCGGATGCCATTTGGCCGGTGCGGGTACGCCGTATAGCGCCTCGATTTCCGGGAACAGCACGCCGAGCGCGCGGCAGTCGCGCAGGGTCTGGAAAAAGACCTGCGGGTTGCGGGTGCCCAGCGCGCTCTCGGTCTCTTTCCACACCCGCTCCGGCGTCAGATGCGCCAGCTCGCCGGCATCGGCCATCGCGCGCATCAGCGTCATGGTGTCATCCGCAATGCGGAACCCGAGATGGGCGTAGCGGGCGGCAAAGCGCGCTACGCGCAGAACGCGCAGCGGATCTTCGCTAAAAGCTGGTGAAACGTGGCGCAGCAGGCGCTGGCGCAGATCGGACTGGCCGCCGTAGGGGTCGATAATCTGGCCGTCTGAATCCTGGGCGAGGGCGTTAACCGTCAGGTCGCGGCGGAGTAAATCCTGTTCGAGGGTGACGTCGGGCGCGGCGTAGCAGGTGAAGCCGGTATAGCCGGCACCGGATTTACGCTCGGTTCGCGCCAGGGCGTACTCCTCCCGGCTTTGCGGGTGCAGGAACACGGGAAAATCGCGGCCTACCTGCTGGTAGCCCGCGTCAAGCAGCTCTGAGGGCGCGGCGCCCACCACCACCCAGTCTCTGTCTTTGACCGGTAGTCCGAGTAATGCATCCCGGACGGCACCGCCGACCAAATAAATCTTCACGCCTGATTCTCCCGTATCTACTTTGCGCTGGATGATACGTAAGTCTGGCAGAGAAGACGAATTAGTTCATCCACCGGTCTTTACGCTTGCGGCTCGGGATCAGATGCGGCAGCACCAGCCCAAGCAGCAGGCCAACGCCCAGCACGCCGCCGCCGTACATAAACCACTGCATAATGATGGTGCGCTGCTTATCATCAAGCTGCAGATTCGCGGCATTGACCTTTTTCTGCGCGACAACCAGCTCATTTTTCAGCTTCTGGTTCTCATCTTTCAGGGCGTTAATAGCGTTATCGCTCCCGGCGACCTTCTTCTGCATGTCCGCCGTGCGCTGGTTCCAGGTGGTGTCGATGTTGTTAAGCTTGTCGGTCAGGGTCTTAACCTGATTCTCGAGATCCGGTACGCGGGTGCGCAGGCTGGGCTCATTGCTCAGCTCTTTCAGCGGGATCCAGGCGGTGCGGCCGTTGCCGTCGCGGATCTGGGCGTAATTCGTGCTGTCGTTGGTCTGCAGCAGAGAGACCTGCTCCCCGGCATTAATGGTTCCCTGGAGACGATAATTATCGCCAGGACCGGTGCGAACCCAGGTGTTCAGCTCATCAGAAACATAGCGTTTTTCTTCTGCATGAACCGCCGTAGCGGCGCTAAGCGCCAGCAAAGTTATCGTAATCAGGCGTAATTTTGGCATCAGGTCATCGTTTGGTCATAAAAAGTTGAACGATAGTAGTGGCATCACCATAGCGACGCAAAGTTTTCCGCCACAATCGGAAACATCCAGGAGGTGGCCCGGCAAAATGCGCATTGCATGGCGATTCGCCGCAAAATATTATCTACTGACAAGAAATATCGGCGTTAGTTCGCCGTATTTTCCCTGCAGAGCACAGAAGCGGAAAAATTCAGTCATGGCGCAAGAAATCGAATTAAAATTTATCGTCTCCGATAGCGGTGTGGAAACACTGCGTCAGCATCTTAATACGCTCAATGCGCAGCACACGCCCGCAGGACAGCTGCTCAATATTTACTATGAAACGGCGGATAACTGGCTGCGCCGTCATGATATGGGGCTGCGTATTCGCGGCGATCGCGGTCGTTACGAAATGACCCTGAAAATTGCCGGCCGGGTGGTGGGCGGGCTGCATCAGCGCCCGGAATACAACATCCCGCTGGAAAAACCGGAGCTGGCGCTGGGCCTGCTGCCGGCGGAAGTGTGGCCGCAGGGTGAACTGCCGGCCGAGCTGGCGCAAAGCGTACAGCCGCTCTTCAGCACTGATTTTGAACGTGAAAAATGGGTGGTGAGCGAAGGAGATAGCCAGATTGAAATCGCCCTCGATCGCGGTGAGGTTAAGGCCGGTGAGCATCAGGAAGCCATTTGTGAACTGGAGCTGGAGCTTTTATCCGGCAATACCGCAGATGTCCTGATCCTCGCCCGTCGTCTGCTGGATACCGGCGCGCTGCGTCAGGGTAGTCTGAGCAAGGCGGCGCGAGGCTACCATCTGGCTCAGGGCGACGGCGAACGTCCGCTGACCGCGCTGGATATTCTGCCGGCTGTAGCGAAGGCCAGCGTTGAGCAGGGAATGGAGGCGGCGCTGGAGAGTGCCCTGGCCCACTGGCTTTATCATGATGAAGTCTGGAGCCGCGGCAACCCGGCGGCAAAAGGCGAAATTCTGCGAGCGATTGCCCGCCTGCGTCATACGCTGGCGCTGTTCGGCGGCATCGTGCCGCGTAAAGCCACCGCGGCGCTGCGCGAGCAGCTAAGCGAAGCGGAGGCGGCGCTGTCAGCGGCTGAAAATGCGCAGGCGGCGCTGTTCAGCATCGCCACCGTCAGCGCGAAGCTGATGCTGACGGAATGGCTGGTAAGCCGCGGCTGGCGCGAGTTTCTCAACGAGAACGCGCAGAAGAAAATTGCCGGGTCTTTTAAACGCTTTGCCGATATTCAGCTTTCGCGGGCGGCGGCTGAATTGAAAAACGCGTTCCTGCAGTCGCTGGGCGATGAGTATGAGGGCCAGCTGCCGCGCCTGGCGCGCGAAATCGACACTATTCAGCTGTTAGCCGGCGCTTACGCCGACGCCGCATCGTCATGGCTGGAAAACTGGAAAGAGCTTCGTCGGGCCGTTGAGCACCGGGATAGCAGCGTCATTGAATATTTCCGTCGTCAGGCGCTGGCCGCGGAACCGTTCTGGCTGCATAGTGGAAAACGATAATTTCAGGCCAGGGAGACCCCTATAATGCCGCTTTCTTCGCAGTTACAGCAGCACTGGCAGACGGTTGTAGACCGGCTACCAGCGGATTTTCCATTACAAACGTTAAGTCCGCAGGCGCAGTCGGTTATGGCGTTCAGCGATTTTGTCGAGCAGAGCCTGGTTGCCCAGCCGCAGTGGCTGGTAGAGCTGGAGAGTTCGGTGCCGGAAGCGGATGAGTGGCGCCACTATGCCGACTGGCTACGGACGGCGCTGGCGGAGGTCAATGACGAAGCGGCGCTGATGCGCGAGCTGCGCCTCTTTCGCCGCCGGATTATGGTGCGCATCGCCTGGGCCCAGGCGCTGTCGCTGGTCAGCGAAGAGAGTAGTTTGCAGCAGCTCAGCGTGCTGGCGGAGACGCTGATTGTCGCCGCCCGGGACTGGCTATATGCCGCCTGCTGCCAGGAGTGGGGCACGCCCTGCAGCGCCGAAGGCAAGCCGCAGCCGCTGCTGATCCTCGGGATGGGTAAACTTGGCGGAGGAGAGCTTAACTTCTCCTCCGATATCGACCTGATTTTTGCCTGGCCGGAGCACGGCGCAACCCGCGGTGGCCGCCGAGAGCTGGATAACGCCCAGTTCTTTACCCGCCTCGGCCAGCGTTTAATTAAGGCCCTCGATCAGGCCACCCAGGACGGTTTTGTCTACCGCGTGGATATGCGTCTGCGCCCGTTTGGCGACAGCGGCCCGCTGGTGCTGAGCTTCGCCGCGCTGGAAGATTACTACCAGGAGCAGGGGCGAGACTGGGAGCGCTATGCGATGGTTAAGGCGCGGATCATGGGCGATAACGAAGGCATCTATGCCAGCGAGCTGCGCGCCATGCTGCGGCCGTTCGTCTTCCGTCGCTACATTGACTTCAGCGTGATCCAGTCGCTGCGTAATATGAAAGGGATGATTGCCCGCGAGGTTCGCCGCCGCGGGCTGAAGGACAATATCAAGCTCGGCGCCGGCGGGATCCGCGAAATTGAATTTATCGTTCAGGTATTTCAGCTGATCCGCGGCGGCCGCGAGCCCGCGCTGCAGCTGCGGGCGCTACTCCCAACCCTGGCGGCTATCGACGAACTGCATCTGCTGCCGGAAGGCGATGCTTCCCGGCTGCGCGAGTCCTACCTGTTTTTACGTCGCCTCGAAAACCTGCTGCAAAGCATCAACGATGAGCAGACGCAAACCCTGCCGCAGGATGAGCTCAACCGCGCTCGCCTGGCATGGGGGATGCAGGTTGCCGATTGGGAGACGCTGAGCGCGCAGCTGGAAGAGAAAATGGCCAGCGTACGGCGGGTGTTCAACGAGCTGATTGGCGATGATGAAGCGCAGTCGCCGGATGAACAGCTCGCCGAGTACTGGCGCGAGCTGTGGCAGGACGCGCTGGAGGAGGATGATACCAGCCCGGCGCTGACGCATCTCGATGATGCCGATCGGCGCAGCGTGCTGGCACTGATCGCTGATTTCCGTAAAGAGCTGGACAGGCGCACCATTGGCCCGCGCGGGCGGCAGGTGCTGGATCAGCTTATGCCGCACCTGCTCAGCGAAGTCTGCTCGCGTGCCGATGCGCTGCTGCCGCTGGCGCGCATTACGCCGCTGCTGACCGGCATCGTGACCCGAACAACCTATCTGGAGCTGCTCAGCGAGTACCCCGGCGCGCTGAAACACCTGATCTCCCTGTGCGCCGCCTCGCCGATGGTCGCCAGCCAGCTGGCGCGCCACCCGCTGCTGCTGGACGAGCTGCTGGACCCGAATACGCTCTATCAGCCGACGGCGACCGACGCCTATCGCGATGAGCTGCGCCAGTATTTACTGCGCGTACCGGAAGAGGATGAAGAGCAGCAGCTGGAGGCGCTGCGTCAGTTCAAGCAGGCGCAGCTGCTGCATATTGCCGCTGCGGATATCGCCGGTACGCTGCCGGTGATGAGAGTGAGCGATCACTTAACCTGGCTGGCCGAGGCGATGATCGATGCGGTAGTTCAGCAGGCGTGGATGCAGATGGTGGCGCGCTATGGCCAGCCGACGCATCTGCGCGACCGTCAGGGGCGCGGCTTTGCCGTCGTGGGCTACGGCAAGCTGGGCGGCTGGGAGCTGGGCTACAGCTCCGATTTGGATCTGGTGTTCCTCCATGATTGCCCGCAGGAGGCCATGACCGACGGCGAACGCGAGATTGACGGCCGCCAGTTCTATCTGCGTCTGGCGCAACGCATTATGCATCTCTTCAGTACCCGTACCTCTTCCGGGATCCTGTATGAAGTGGATGCGCGCTTACGTCCGTCAGGCGCCGCGGGCATGCTGGTCACCACCGCCGATTCATTCGCCGACTATCAGCAAAATGAAGCCTGGACCTGGGAACATCAGGCGCTGGTCCGCGCGCGCGTGGTCTACGGCGATCCTGAGCTGCAGATCCGCTTTGATGAGATTCGTCGCGCTATCCTCACCCGCCAGCGCGAGGGGGCGACGCTGCAGACGGAGGTGCGGGAAATGCGTGAGAAAATGCGCGCCCATCTTGGCAATAAGCAGCGCGATCGCTTTGATATTAAAGCCGATGCCGGCGGGATCACCGATATTGAATTTATCACCCAGTACCTGGTCTTACGCTATGCCCACGACAAGCCGAAGCTGACGCGCTGGTCTGATAATGTGCGCATTCTGGAGCTGCTGGCGCAGAACGACATTATGGATGAAGAAGAGGCCCGGGCGTTGACCCATGCCTACACCACGCTGCGCGATGCGCTGCACCATCTGGCGCTGCAGGAGCAGCCGGGAAACGTCGCACCGGAGGCCTTTGCTCAGGAGCGTGAGCAGGTTAGCGCCAGCTGGCAGAAGTGGTTGATGGCTTAACTAAAAAACCGGGTGTGCTATTATCGCGCGCAAAGTTTGCATCTCGCAGGAGAGAGTAATGAAAGTAACGCTGCCGGAGTTTGAACGAGCAGGAGTGTTGGTGGTTGGCGATGTGATGCTGGACCGCTACTGGTATGGTCCCACCAGCCGTATTTCCCCTGAAGCCCCGGTGCCGGTGGTGAAAGTGGAAAATATCGAAGAACGTCCCGGCGGTGCGGCAAACGTTGCGATGAATATCGCGTCGCTCGGTGCGACCTCGCGGCTGGTTGGCCTGACCGGGATTGACGATGCCGCCCGCGCGCTGAGTAAAGCGCTGGCCGACGTCAACGTGAAGTGCGACTTCGTTTCGGTGCCGACGCACCCGACCATCACCAAGCTGCGCGTGCTGTCACGCAACCAGCAGCTGATCCGTCTTGATTTTGAAGAGGGCTTTTCCGGCGTCGATCCGCAGCCCATGCACGAACGTATTCAGCAGGCGCTGGGTTCTATCGGGGCGCTGGTCCTGTCTGACTATGCGAAAGGCGCTCTGGCCAGCGTGCAGACGATGATTAAGCTGGCGCGGGATGCGGGCGTCCCGGTGCTGATCGACCCGAAAGGCACCGATTTCGAGCGCTATCGCGGCGCCACGCTGCTGACCCCGAACCTCTCTGAGTTTGAAGCGGTGGCGGGGAAATGTAAGGACGAAGCGGAAATCGTTGAGCGCGGCCTGAAGATTATTGCTGATTTTGAACTCTCCGCGCTGCTGGTGACCCGCTCCGAGCAGGGCATGACGCTGCTGCAGCCGGGCAGACCGCCGCTGCATATGCCAACCCAGGCGCAGGAAGTGTATGACGTCACCGGCGCCGGTGATACGGTTATTGGCGTACTGGCGGCGACGCTTGCCTCAGGCAATACGCTGGAAGAGGCGTGCTATTTCGCCAACGCGGCGGCCGGCGTGGTCGTCGGCAAGCTGGGCACCTCAACCGTTTCACCGATCGAGCTGGAAAACGCGGTACGCGGGCGCGCAGAGACCGGTTTTGGCGTGATGAATGAAGAAGAGCTCAAGCAGGCGGTTGCCGCGGCGCGTAAGCGCGGTGAGAAAGTGGTGATGACCAACGGCGTGTTTGACATTTTGCACGCGGGCCACGTTTCGTATCTGGCAAACGCGCGCAAGCTGGGCGATCGCCTGATTGTTGCGGTTAACAGCGATGCGTCGACAAAACGTCTGAAAGGAGAGTCCCGTCCGGTGAACCCGCTTGAGCAGCGGATGATCGTCCTGGGCGCGCTGGAGGCCGTTGACTGGGTGGTCTCTTTCGAGGAGGACACGCCGCAGCGCCTGATCGCCGGGATCCTGCCGGATCTGCTGGTGAAAGGCGGTGACTATAAGCCAGAACAGATTGCCGGAAGCGAAGAGGTCTGGGCAAACGGCGGTGAGGTACTGGTGCTGAATTTTGAAGATGGCTGTTCGACCACTAACATCATCAAAAAGATCCAGAAAGATAGCGGGAAGTAATGTTTTCCTGCTAAGCGGCGGCTCGATCATCGTCCCGGTAAGCACGACGCGGTCGGGAAGGTAGCGAGAAAGTCATGCTGGAGAGGCCTGCGATCGTCCGATCGCGGGCTTTTTTTATTTAATTGATGACGGAAATGATTCAGCGCAATAATTGTTCTTATTTTGCGCATTTTTCGCGCAAAAAAAGTTAACGTAAGGATAAATACTGAAGTCAGTAAAGCATATGACCAATCAGAACACCAACGGCTGAAGGAGTATGCGGATGAACCATAACGACCTGTATTCAATGAATAATTTCGATTTTCTGGCACTGAGCTTTGCCAGAATGCGCGCGCAAGGCCACGTCGTTGATCTTGAGGCAATTGTCGGCAATATGGATGAGGATCATCGTGAATGGTTTTGCCAGCGGTATGCGCTCTACTGTCGTCAGGTCAGCCAGGCAGAGGCGCCGGCGCGAGAGCTGGAGCACTGATACAACAACGGGCCTGATGGCCCGTTATTTTTTACTGCTTCTCTTCGACGCTCGGCGCGGCCGAACGGCTTTCCAGATCGCTAATGCGCTGTTCGAGTAAAGCCAGCTTTTCGCGGGTGCGCAGCAGCACCTGAGTCTGCACGTCAAACTCTTCACGGCCTACCAGATCCAGGCGGGTCAGCTGCGACTGGAGCACCTGACGGATCTTTTTCTCCACGTCTTCCCCAAGATCACGAAGGCCTTTCGGCATCGATTCATGGACCTGGCGGGCGATCTGTTCAATTTTTTTCGGGTCAATCATGGTGGTTTCCTGCTCTGGTCGATTTACCGTCCATTGTAGTGCGATCGGCGCCGCCTATAAACCAGAAATGTTTGAAGCTTATGCATTGCCGAGGATAATCAATAGCGTTATAGTTATCTCGCTTATTCTCAGGGCGGGGCGAAATTCCCCACCGGCGGTAAATCAACCATAGCGTTGAAAGCCCGCGAGCGCTTTTTGCGAAAGCAGAAAGGTCAGCAGATCCGGTGTAATTCCGGGGCCGACGGTTAGAGTCCGGATGGGAGAGAGTAACGGCTCAGTCGGATTGCATCCGCTTGCGTTGACTTTTGCCGCTTAACCGGCACTCCTAAGACTGCCCTGATTCTGGTAACCATAATTTTAATGAGGTTTTTTTACCATGAATCAGACGCTCCTTTCCTCTTTTGGTACCGCTTTTGAACGTGTGGAACACGCTTTAAATGCACTGCGCGAAGGCCGCGGTGTGATGGTGCTGGATGATGAAGACCGTGAAAATGAAGGCGATATGATTTTCGCCGCCGAAACCATGACCGTTGAGCAGATGGCGCTGACCATTCGCCACGGCAGCGGTATTGTTTGCCTGTGCCTGACCGATGAACGCCGCAAGCAGCTTGACCTGCCGATGATGGTGGAAAATAACACCAGCGCCTACGGCACCGGCTTCACCGTGACCATCGAAGCCGCCGCTGGCGTCACTACCGGCGTCTCTGCGGCCGACCGCGTCACCACCGTACGTGCTGCGATTGCCGATGGCGCAAAACCATCCGACCTGAATCGTCCTGGCCACGTATTCCCGCTGCGCGCTCAGGCGGGCGGCGTGTTGACCCGCGGCGGCCACACCGAAGCCACTATCGATCTGGTGACGCTCGCAGGCTTCAAGCCGGCTGGGGTTCTGTGTGAGCTGACTAACGACGATGGCTCTATGGCCCGCGCGCCGCAGTGCATCGAATTTGCTCAGCAGCACAATATGGCCGTGGTCACCATTGAAGATCTGGTGGCCTATCGCCGCGATCACGAGCGTAAAGCCAGCTGATCCGGCTTCGCTGCATCCCAAAGCCCACGTAATCGTGGGCTTTGTTGTTTTTGGCGTTAGCCAATCCCCATCGCCTGCAAAGCCACGAGGCTAAATCCCATCACCGACATACCGCACAGCACGCCATAGCTTGGGTTGCTTTGCGGATCGATCTCTTTTGCCAGCGGCATGAGCTCATCAACCGACAGCGCCACCATAATCCCGGCGACGGCCGCCATAATGGCGCCCATCACCACCGGCGATACCAGACTGCCGAGGATCAGCCAGGCCAGCAGGCCGCCGAGGATCTCGGCCATTCCGGATAGCCCGGCCCAGAATACCGCCTTGCGGCGTGAGCCCGTCGCGGCATACACCGGGCCCGCCACCGCCAGCCCTTCGGGAATGTTATGCAGCGCGACGGCCAGCGCGACGCCTATGCCCAGCTCCAGGTTGTTGCTGGCCGTCACGAAGGTGGCGATGCCTTCCGGGAAGTTGTGCAGGCTGATACCGAGCGTCAGCAGAATTGCGGCGCGGCGCAGATTGCGCGGGCGGGGGACGCCGGGTGACATCAGATCCTGCGGATGGGCGTGCGGCAGCATATGGTCCAGCGCAAAGTAGCCCAGCAGGCCGATAACAAACATGCCGTAACCGAGCAGCGCCGACATTCCCTCGGCGTTCAGCGCGGCGGGCAGCATCTCCATCAGCGAGATAAGCAGCATGATCCCGGCGGCGAAACCCAGAGAAAAACCCAGCAGGCGGTTGGAAGGTTTCTGGCCCAATACGCCGAAAATCGCGCCGATAAAGGTCGCGCTGCCGGCCAGCAGCGTCAATATTAGGGGGGATGACATCACTCAGCTCCTTTGATAATGATTATCATTCATAATATCCATATTGTCTGACGGCAGCGAGAGGGAAATGAGTCCTTTACCGCGACTTACATTCAAATTTTCTGATGATGATCATCACGCTTATCTGAGTTTATCCTGATGCAAAAACGCGTAATGTGAAGGCATCAAATCTCCTCTACTCAAGGATATCATCATGTCCCTTACCCGAATGCCAGCGTTGTTTTTAGGCCACGGCAGCCCGATGAACGTGCTGGAAGATAACATCTATACTCGCGCCTGGCGGCATCTGGGCGAAACGCTGCCGCGTCCGCGGGCGATTGTGGTGGTCTCCGCACACTGGTTTACGCGCGGTACCGGCGTCACGGCGATGGAAGCTCCGAAAACGATCCATGATTTTGGCGGCTTCCCGCAGGCGCTGTACGATACGCACTATCCGGCCCCCGGTTCCCCTGAGCTGGCGCAGCGCCTGGTTGAGCTGCTGGCGCCCGTACCGGTGACGCTGGATAAAGAAGCCTGGGGCTTCGACCACGGTTCGTGGGGTGTGCTAATCAAAATGTACCCTGATGCCGATATTCCGATGGTGCAGCTGAGCATCGACAGCAGCAAGCCGGCGGTCTGGCATCTGGAGATGGGACGCAGGCTGGCGGCGCTTCGCGATGAAGGCATTATGCTGATAGCGAGCGGTAACGTGGTGCATAACCTGCGCACGGCGCGCTGGCATGGCGAAAGCACGCCGTATCCCTGGGCGGAGTCGTTTAATGAGTATGTGAAAACGAATCTGACCTGGAAAGGGCCGGCTGAGGAACATCCGCTGGTGAACTATCTGGCGCATGAGGGCGGGTCGCTCTCAAACCCGACGGCGGAACACTTCCTGCCGCTGCTGTACGTGCTGGGCGCCTGGGACGGCGAAGAGCCGATTTCCGTGCCGGTAGAAGGAATGGAAATGGGGTCGTTAAGCATGCTGTCAGTGCTTGTCGGCGCGTAGCGGGGAAATGGAGATGCCCCGGCAGGCGCAGTGCTGCCGGGGCGGGATACTACTCGACGAAAATGTGCGGATAGAAACGTGAAAGATCCTGGGTGATCAGCGCCCGATCTTCACGAACGCCGATCCCGGCTGGCTTATCGTTGATCAGCCAGCTGCCGATCAGCGTATAGCTATCGCCAAACTTCGGCAGCGGATAGAACTCCTGCACGATGGTACCTTCTTCGCCGTACGGGCCTTCTACCGCTTCCACCACCTTGCCGTTTTCAACAATCGACACGTTTGCGCCTTCGCGGGAGAAAATCGGCTTGATGACGTACTTCTCCATTTCGGGATGCGCGTCTTCGCTGAACCAGGATGCCAGCAGGTTAGGGTGGTTCGGGAACATCTTCCACAGCAGCGGCAGCAGCGCCTTGTTGGAGATAATGCTCTTCCATGCCGGTTCAAGCCAGCGTACGCCGGCGTCTTCCAGCTTGGTGGAGAACACCTCGCGCAGCATATACTCCCACGGATAAAGCTTGAACAGATTGCCGATAACCTGATCCTGAACATCGGTAAACTGGCCTTTTTCGCCCAGACCGATATCTTCGATATAGAGGAATTCGGTAGCGACACCGGCTTCGGCAGCGCAGTCCTGCAGATACTGTACGGTACCGCGATCCTCTTCGGTATCGCGGCAGCACGCCATGTGCAGCAGCTGGAAGCCAAACTGTTCCCGGAGCTCGGTAAAGCGCTCAATCAGCTTTTCCTGCAGGCTGTTGAACTGGTCGCTGCCTGCCGGCAGCTGGCCGGCGTTGAGCTGATCTTCCAGCCAAATCCACTGAAAGAAGGCCGCCTCATACAGCGAGGTTGGCGTATCGGCGTTGTTCTCCAGCAGCTTTGGTTCCCCAACGCCGTCCCACGCCAGGTCGAGGCGCGAATAGAGCGACGGCTGGTTGGTTTTCCACGACTGGCGCACGAAGCCCCAGGTGTGTTTGGGGATACGGAATTTGGCCATCAGCTCATCGCTGCCGATCACGGTTTCTACCGCCTGCAGGCACATCTGATGCAGCTCGGCGGTAACGTCCTCCAGCTTCTCAACCTGCGCCAGGGTCAGCTTGTAATAGGCCTCTTCGCTCCAGTACGGCTCGCCGTACATGGTATGAAAGCTAAAGCCATATTCATTCGCCTTTTCGCGCCAGTCCGGGCGCTCCGTGATGCTGATTCTTTCCATGAGTGTTAGCCGCCCATTGAGCGTTTGGATGAGGTGGTACCAGCGGCGCTACGCTGCATGGCGGACTGTTTCGCCACCGACTCGCCGAAGCCGCCGCGGGTCACGGTGCTGGTGGTCGCTGGTTTTGGCGCCATCGCCGTCTTCGGTACGTTCATCGTACGGCCAGGCTGCGCGGCGCCGTAGCTCTTGCCGCCGGCATCGGTGTACTGACCATAGGCCGGGCTGGCCGGGTTTTTCGAGCTGAACAGCGGCTGCTGTGCGCCCATGCCGCCGCCCATCATGCGGCCCATCATGTAGCCAGCCATCAGCGGCATCCAGAAGCTGCCGCTACTTTGCGCCTGAGCCTGATTTTCCGGCGCTACGCCTGCCTGAGCCGGCGTTTGCTGGCACTGGCCTTCACCGAACTCCGCCACGCAATCTTCACGCGTGGCGTATTTTGGCGCGGTACGTTCGGCTTCTTTGGTCGCGTTATTAAAGGCGGTTGTGCACTCTGCGCCTTTGCCAGGGTTGGCTGCAGAGCAGTCATCGGCATTTTGATACAGAGAAACCGTCTCGTCGGTTTTTTCGCAGCCGGCGAGCATAAAGACGGCCGTCACGGCAAGAGCGACCGGCGTCAGATGGCGTGCGCTCCAGCTTTTGCGGAACGAGGCATGATTAATATTTTTTGTCCGTTTCATTTTTGTCTTCCTGGACCCAGTGGTATGGCGGTTTGTTAACGCTCAGGATAGAGGATGAGTGGTGGAAAATGAAGCGAATAGGGGCTGAAAGGAGGGGATCTTTACGTTGCCTTACGTTTAGCGCTCCGCTTAACGCAATCCGTTAAGCGAAGCGCTATGACGCAACGAAGATTATTGGCGGAAAGGATTCGCGCCGCTGGTTTTCGTGGTGTGAGCTGCCGCCGGTTTTGGCGCTGCGCTGTTGCCGTAGCCGTCGGCGCTGGCGTCCTGCTGCGGTGTTTCCGGCGCAACGCTATCCGGTGAGGTCGCGACAGGTTTGCCCAGCGTATTGTTCAACGCAACCAGATCCTGCTCATTCAGGGTACCGAGCGCGGACTTGATGTTCAGCTGGTTAATCAGGTAGTTATAACGCGCGCTGGAGAGCTGCTGCTTGGCGTTATACAGCGTAGTTGTCGCATCCAGCACATCAACGATGGTACGCGTACCAACGGAATAGCCGGCTTCCATCGCATCAAGGGAGCTCTGGGCAGAGACCACGGCCTGTTTGTAGGCATTGATGCTGCTGATTGAGGCGTTGATGTTATTAAAGGAAGAACGAACGGTCTGCACCACGGTGCGGTGCGAGCTTTCCAGCTGCTCGCTGGCGCCGACGAAGTTGTACTGCGCCTGTTTCACCTGCGAGTTAACCATCCCGCCCTGATACAGCGGCAGCGAGAAGCTCAGGCCGATTTTGTTCTGGCCCGCGTCGTTGTCGTTATACTGGTTGCTGTTATGGGTTTTTGAACCGCTATAAGAGGTGTTGGAGACACCTGTGGAGGCGGTTAAATCCAGAGTCGGCATGTGGCCGTCCTGCGCCTGGCGAATTTGCTCACGCGCCAGATCCTGGTTCAGACGAGCCTGCAGCAGCGACAGGTTGCGGTTTTCCGCTTCCTTCAGCAGCGCGTTAACCGTTTCCGGCTTGTTGGTTTTGAAGCCGTCAACGTTCAGCGACGACAGCTGCGGATAGTAGTTGCCGGTCACCTGACGCAGCGCTTCAACCGCATTATCGAGGTTGTTACGTGCGGTGACTTCGTTCGCCAGCACGGAGTCGTACTGGGAACGGGCGTTCTGCACGTCGGTAATGGCAACCAGGCCCACGTTAAAACGCTGAGTGGTCTGATCCAACTGACGATAGATCGCCTGTTTCTGCGCTTCGGTATAGGAGAGCGTATCGATGGCGCTCAGCACGTTAAAGTAGGCCGTAGCGGTGTTCAGGATCAGCGTCTGCTGGTCAGTCTGATAGGTGACGTCCTGAATACCGGCCGTTTTTTCCTGCAGCGTCAGGGCGCGCCATTTCGACATATCGAACAGCGTTTGCGTTAACTGCAGCGACCCGCTGGTGACGTTAGAGTTAATGCCGTTGCTGTCGCGATAGCCGTTGGTATAAGTATAATCTGCACCCAGACCGAGCTGAGGCAGTAACGGGCTACGTGCTTCGTTGATCTTTTCGAATGCAGCATCACGATCGGCTGCTGATTTACGCAGGTCAGGGTTGCTGATGCGCGCCTGCTGATAAACCTGCATCAGGTTTTCTGCCTGGCTTATGGCGCTGAAGCCAGTCAGGCCCAGGCCGATAAGGATGGGGAAAAATTTCTTCATTTGCATTCCTTGTTGTGAAGCATAAAGCGCTGCCCAAAATCTAAATATATCTGCTGATTGTATAGAGTCTGTCGCCGTAAAAAGTTGGCGTTACGTGCCATCCGGCGGTAATTTGCACCAATCTAACATACGGACTGTAAAACGGTAGCCAAACGGCTTATAAATCCCTACTTTCGAATTCGCAGGACACCGACAATGAGCAAGCCCAACAAGCAGGGAATTACCTTCGCTAAAAACGATGTAGAAATTATTGCACGCGAAACGCTTTATCGTGGTTTTTTTTCGCTGGATTTATACCGCTTTCGCCACCGTCTGTTTAACGGCGGGATGAGCGGCGAAGTGACGCGCGAAATTTTTGAGCGCGGGCATGCCGCCGTCTTGCTACCCTTTGACCCGATACGTGATGAAGTTGTGCTGATCGAGCAGATTCGCATTGCCGCCTATGATACCAGCGAGAGCCCGTGGCTGCTCGAAATGGTTGCCGGCATGATTGAAGAAGGCGAAACGCCTGAGGACGTCGCCCGGCGTGAAGCGGTAGAAGAGGCGGGCCTTGAAGTCGGACGAACAAAGCCGGTGCTGAGCTATCTGGCGAGCCCCGGCGGCACCAGCGAGAGGCTGTCGATTCTGGTGGGGGAGGTCGATGCGACGACGGCAAAAGGCATCCACGGCCTGGCGGATGAAAATGAGGATATTCGGGTTCATGTGGTAAGCAGGGAGCAGGCTTATCAGTGGGTAGAAGAAGGGAAGATCGACAACGCAGCTTCTGTCATCGCGCTGCAATGGCTGCAGCTGCACTATCAAAATTTACGTAATGAGTGGCTAAAATGAAGCGTTATACACCTGACTTCCCGGAAATGATGCGCCTGTGTGAAACCAATTTTGCCCAGTTGCGCCGCCTGCTGCCTCGAACCGATGCAGTGGGCGATATGGCGGGCTACCAGGTGGGCAGTGCGCAATACCGGCTAACTATCGTTGAATCGACCCGCTACACTACACTGGTGTCGATTGAGCAAACGGCTCCGGCGGTAAGCTACTGGAGTTTACCGTCCATGACGGTACGCCTGTATCATGACGCGATGGTGGCCGAAGTGTGTTCGAGTCAGCAGATTTTTCGCTTCAAAGCGCGGTATGATTATCCTAATAAAAAGTTGCATCAACGCGACGAAAAGCATCAAATTAACCAGTTCTTAGCCGACTGGCTGAGATACTGTTTAGCACATGGAGCGATGGCGATTCCGGTTTGTTAGCGTCGTGAAACCTAAGGACACCATTTGGAAAGCCTGTTAAACCTTCCTTTGGCTGGTGAGGCCAGAGTCAGGATATTACAAATTACTGATACTCACCTGTTTGCTGAAAAACATGAAACGCTGTTAGGCATCAATACCTGGGAAAGCTATCAGGCTGTGCTGGATGCCATCCACGCCTCACAGCGCCAGTGCGATCTGATTGTCGCGACAGGCGATCTGGCACAGGACCACTCGGCCGCGGCCTATCAGCACTTCGCTGAGGGTATCGCGAGTTTTTCTGCGCCCTGCGTCTGGCTGCCGGGGAATCATGATTTTCAGCCGGCAATGTACAGCACGCTGCAGGAATCAGGCATTTCCCCCGCTAAACGCGTTCTGCTCGGCGACCACTGGCAAGTACTGCTGCTGGACAGCCAGGTATTCGGCGTTCCCCACGGTGAGTTGAGCGATTTTCAGCTGGAGTGGCTTGAGCAGAAGCTCGCGGCAGAACCTGAACGCTATACGCTGCTGCTGTTACACCATCATCCTCTCGCCTCGGGCTGTAGCTGGCTGGATCAGCATAGCCTGCGCAATGCCGGGGCGCTCGATCGCGCGTTAGCCGCTTTTCCTCGGGTCAGGCATCTGCTGTGCGGTCATATTCACCAGGAGCTGGATCTCAACTGGAGCGGGCGACGCATGATGGCCACGCCATCGACCTGCGTGCAGTTTAAGCCGCACTGCGACAACTTTACGCTGGATACCGTTTCTCCTGGCTGGCGCTGGCTGGATCTGTATCCCGACGGCACCCTGACGACCGAGGTCTGCCGCCTTAGCGGCGTGAAATTTCACCCGGATATCGCTTCTGAAGGATACTGATGGCTACGCTCCTCTATCTGCACGGATTTAACAGCTCTCCGCGATCGGCTAAAGCGACGGCGCTGAAGGCGTGGCTGGCGCAAAATTATCCTGAAATTAACATGGTGGTGCCGGAGCTGCCGGTTTACCCTGCTGAAGCGGCGGAGCTGCTGGAAGCGATTGTTCTCGAACATGGCGGAGAACCGCTGGGCGTCGTGGGCTCCTCGCTGGGAGGCTACTACGCAACCTGGCTATCGCAGTGTTTTATGCTGCCGACGGTGGTTGTAAACCCGGCTGTGCGCCCGTTTGAGCTGCTGAACAATTTCCTCGGCCTCAATGAGAATCCGTACACGGGGCAGCAATATGTGCTAGAGTCTCGCCATATTTACGATCTCAAAGTCATGCAAATCGACCCGCTGGAATCGCCTGATTTACTCTGGCTGTTACAGCAAACGGGCGATGAAGTGCTGGATTATCGCCAGGCCGTTGGCTACTACGCCTCATGTCGGCAGACGGTAGAGGAGGGCGGCAATCATGCATTTGTCGGCTTTGAAGATCATTTCACTCAGATTATCGATTTTCTGGGCCTGCGCTAAGCATTCCTGGACTACCTACGAATACACACCATGACGCAATCTTCATACAACGCTGATGCCATTGAGGTACTCACCGGGCTAGAGCCGGTTCGCCGCCGCCCGGGGATGTACACCGACACGACACGTCCTAACCATCTTGGTCAGGAAGTTATTGATAACAGTGTGGATGAAGCACTGGGCGGCCACGCTAAACGCGTGGAAGTCATTCTTCATGCCGATCAATCGCTGGAAGTTATCGACGACGGGCGAGGAATGCCGGTCGATATCCATCCTGAAGAAGGGGTTCCGGCGGTTGAGCTGATCATGTGTCGGCTGCACGCGGGCGGCAAATTTTCAGGCAAGAACTACCAGTTCTCCGGTGGCCTGCATGGGGTGGGGATTTCGGTGGTTAACGCCCTGTCGAAGCGCGTTGAGGTTAACGTACGTCGCGACGGCCAGGTCTACAGCATTGCGTTTGAGAATGGCGATAAGGTTGAAGAGCTGCACGTCACCGGCACCTGCGGTAAGCGTAACACCGGTACCAGTGTGCATTTCTGGCCGGATGAAAGCTTCTTCGATAGCCCGCGCTTCTCCGTATCGCGCCTGACCCATTTGCTCAAGGCCAAAGCCGTACTGTGCCCCGGCGTGGAGATCGTCTTCCGTGACCTGGTGAACAACAGCGAGCAGCGCTGGTGCTATGAAGATGGCCTGACGGACTATCTGCGCGAAGCGGTGAACGGCCTGCCGCTGCTGCCGGAACAGCCGTTTGTCGGCAACTTCTCCGGTGAAACCGAAGCGGTCGACTGGGCGCTGCTGTGGCTGCCGGAAGGCGGCGAGCTGTTAACCGAAAGCTACGTTAACCTGATCCCGACCATGCAGGGCGGGACGCACGTTAACGGCCTGCGCCAGGGTCTGCTGGAGGCCATGCGCGAGTTCTGCGAATATCGCAATATTCTGCCGCGCGGCGTCAAGCTCTCGGCGGAGGATATCTGGGATCGCTGCGCCTACGTGCTGTCGGTAAAAATGCAGGATCCGCAGTTCGCCGGCCAGACCAAAGAGCGCCTCTCCTCGCGCCAGTGCGCGGCCTTCGTTTCCGGCGTGGTAAAAGACGCCTTCAGCCTGTGGCTGAACCAGAACGTCCAGGCCGCAGAGCTGCTGGCCGAAATGGCGATTTCCAGCGCCCAGCGCCGGATGCGCGCCGCCAAGAAGGTGGTGCGTAAGAAGCTGACCAGCGGCCCTGCGCTGCCGGGTAAGCTGGCGGACTGTACCGCTCAGGACCTCAACCGTACCGAGCTGTTCCTCGTGGAAGGGGACTCGGCGGGCGGTTCTGCCAAGCAGGCGCGCGACCGTGAGTATCAGGCGATCATGCCGCTGAAGGGCAAGATCCTCAATACCTGGGAGGTCTCTTCGGATGAAGTGCTGGCCTCGCAGGAGGTGCACGATATTTCGGTGGCGATCGGTATCGATCCGGATAGCGATGATTTGAGCCAGCTGCGCTATGGCAAGATCTGTATCCTCGCGGATGCGGACTCCGATGGCCTGCACATCGCCACGCTGCTCTGCGCGCTGTTCGTTAAGCACTTCCGCGCGCTGGTTAAACATGGGCACGTCCACGTGGCGTTGCCGCCTCTGTACCGTATTGACCTCGGCAAAGAGGTTTACTACGCGCTGACTGAAGAAGAGAAAGCCGGAGTGCTTGAGCAGCTCAAGCGCAAGAAGGGTAAGCCGAACGTTCAGCGCTTTAAAGGGCTGGGTGAAATGAACCCGATGCAGCTGCGTGAAACCACGCTTGACCCCAATACCCGCCGTCTGGTTCAGCTGATTATCAGCGATGAGGACGAGCAGCAGACCAACGCGATGATGGATATGCTGTTAGCCAAGAAGCGCTCGGAAGATCGCCGCAACTGGCTGCAGGAAAAAGGCGACATGGCGGATATTGAAGCCTGAGCCGACCGACCGGGACAAAAAAGGGAGCCATTGGCTCCCTTTTTGCTGGCCTGATACCGCAGGCCCGCTCGTTTACGTATTTGCTTAAACGCCCGGCTGCAGGATGCGAATGCTGGTTTCCAGCACGTCGCCCTTCACCGCTTCGCCATACGCTTTCATATGCGGGGTTTGCAGGTGCGCTTCGAGATGCGCCACGCTTTCCCACTGCTCAACCATGACGATAGAGTCAGGCGAGGTAGTCTGAAAACTTACGCCAGCGGCGTGGTCGACCAGCGGGGCATAGCCGTGGCAGCCCTCTTCTTGTAAAACCGTCGGAATAATTTTCGCGAACTGATCGAGCACGGCCTGGCGATGGCGCTGGCCAGGGCGGGTGCGAATTTCGGCAATCACTGTCAACATGATGTACTCAACTCCTTCTGTATGTAGACCTTTAGTTAACCAAAAATCTGCGCCAGATGCTTGCGATATTCTGCGATGTAATGCGGAACATCAGGCATTTTAATCACGTCGTTAGCGATAAACGTCGGCAGGGCGGTCATGCCGAGGAACTGATTGGCCTTGTGGAACGGCAGGTAAACGCCGTCAACGCCGACGCCGTGGAAGAACTGTTCCTCATCGGTAAAGGCGTCCATCGGGGCGTTCCAGGTCAGGGAGAGCATGTAGCGCTTGCCCTGAATTAAACCGCCTGAGCCATATTTTTTGCTGGCATCGGAGCGGGTGCGGCCGTCGCTGGCGTACAGCGAGCCGTGGCCTTCGGTGAAAACATCATCGATATACTTTTTCACGGTCCAGGGCGCGCCCATCCACCAGCCCGGCATTTGCCAGATAATAACGTCGGCCCAGAGGAAATTTTGTACTTCTGCTTTAACGTCGTATTCGCTTTCGGCGCGGACGATTTTAACATCATGCCCGGCGTCGCGCAGATAACCATCCGCGACCTCGGTCAGGGTGTCGTTCAGCTGGCCGTTAGAGTGAGCGAATTTTTTCGCCCCGTTGATAATCAGAATATTGCTCATTTTTTATCCCTGGCGTTTCAATTTTGTCGACTATTTTACCCCGCATGGCGGGGCGGTAAAATGAGCAAAATGTGCAAAGTCTTTTGCTTTTTTCGCAATAATCCCGCTACCAGCCGACCTGTGCGGCAAAGCCGCCGTCGGGGGCGTTATGGAAGGTGACGGTCATGCCGTGCAGGGCGGCAATGCGCCGGACGATAGACAGCCCCAGCCCGCTGCCCGGCTCATCCTGGCCGGGAGGGCGATAAAAGCGCTCGCCGATACGCGCCAGCGCTTCGGGGCTGATACCCGGACCATTATCGCAAACGCGAAACCCGCGGGCGTCGAGGATGATATCCACCCGGCTTCCGCGCGGGCTGTAGCGTACGGCGTTATCCAGCAGATTGCGTACCAGCAGGCCAAGCAGCAGCGGCTGACCAACGCGCGTCACCTTAGCGACATGCGGATGCAGACGGAGCTCGATGCCCGCCTGCTGCGCCGCATGGTACATCTCCATCACCGCTGACTGCAGCAGCTCGTCGATGGCGACGCTATCCACGTCTTCGAGCGCGGCCAGGGAGTCGAGGCGCGACAGCGTCAGCAGCTGATCGACCAGCCGGGTTGCGCGATCGATCCCGACGTGCAGCTGCGCCAGCGCCTTTTCACGTCCCTGCGGGTCGTCCATCGACAGCTGGGCCACCTCGGTTTGCACCTTCAGCGCCGCCAGCGGGCTACGCAGCTCGTGGGCGGCGTCGGAGGTAAAGCGGCGCTCGCGGATCATGGCGTCGTGGGTACGGGCAAACAGCTGATTCAGCGCATCGACCAGCGGACGGACTTCGCTGGGGATGCTATCGACGTTAAGTGATTCCGCTGAATCCGGCGCGCGCAGGCGCAGGGTGCGGGCGAGCCGTTTGAGCGGCGCCAGCTCCCGGCTGAGCAGGACAATCAGCAGCAGAAACATCAGCGGCAGCGCAACCAGCCAGGGGGTGAGCTGCGAGGTGACGATATCCAGCGCCATCTCCCGGCGATAGTCCCACTCCTGGCCGACGACAATGCGGTAGCGGCCGTCGGCGGTGGTGAGCTGAAGAAAGCGCCACTCATCATCATCGTTATGCAGGTAGCCGTCGCTGAAGCCTTCTCGTCGGTTATCCCACGGAATATCCTGCCCGTTTTCGCTATCGTGCAGCACCATGTTGCCGTCGGTGGTGAAAATGGCGAATGCCAGCGCGTCGTCGTCAAGGTGGCCATGCCTGACCTTCTTTTTCGCCCGCACCTGCGGGGGAGAGGTATGCAGCTCGTCGAAATTCATCGCGCTCAGACGGCGGGCAAACAGCAGCTGCTGAGTATCAAACAGCTTATCCAGCTTGTGGGTGGTCTGCTGCCAGGCAATAAACGAGGCGCTTCCCCAGGCCAGGCTGGTGAGCAGGAAAAAAAGCAGCGTCAGGCGAACGCGCAGGCTTAGCCGACCCAGCCGCTTCATGCGTCCCCCAGGGTGTAGCCAATGCCGTGGACGGTGCGGATAAACTCGCTCCCGAGCTTGCGGCGCAGATGGTGTACGTGGACCTCCACGGCGTTGCTGGAGACATCGTCGTCCCAGCTATAGAGCTTTTCTTCAATGAGCTTGCGCGGCAGCACGCGTCCGGCGTTACGCATCAGCAGTTCGAGCAGGGCGAACTCTTTGGGCTTCAGCGCCAGAGGCTCCCCAGCCAGAGTGACCGTCAGGCGGCCGGGGTCGAGGGTGACGTTTCCGTGGCGCAGCTCGCTGCTGCTCTGGCCGTGGGCGCGACGCATCAGCGCCTCCAGGCGGGCGGCAACCTCAATAAGCGCGAAAGGCTTACACAGATAGTCATCGGCGCCGAGCCGAAGCCCCTCAACCCGCTGGCTGAGCGCATCGCGCGCGGTGAGGATCAGCACCGGCTCGTGGCGACCTTTATCGCGCCATTCGCGCAGGATATCGAGACCGTCGATGCCGGGCAGCGTCAGATCGAGGATGACCGCGTCATAGGGGGCGGCGTAGAGCGCGGCTTTTCCCTCTTCGCCGCGCGTGAACCAGTCGATGCTGAAGCCCATTTTACTCAGCCCGGCCTTGATGCCGTCGCCGATGAGTTTGTCGTCTTCCACCAGTAAAATACGCATTGGCCTGCTCCTGTGGCTCGCGGATATACGCGCAGTAAAACGCGTTGCTGCGCCCTCTGTACAGCAATAAAATTTCTTTTTTCCGCTTAAGAAGTTGTTAAGTTTTGCCAGCTTTAATGGTGGCGATATCAACATAAAGGGAGAACACATCATGAAGAAAATCGCCGCAATTACCGCAATCGTTGCTTTAGTTTCTATGCCGGTGCTGGCCGCCGAGCAGGGTGGTTTTTCCGGCCCTGGCGCCGCGCAAACCAGCCAGACAACCGCGCAAAAAGGCGGCTTTATTGGCCCGAACGGCAGCGTGACGACGGTAGAGAATGCGAAATCCCTGCGTGACGACACCTGGGTGACCCTGCGCGGTAAAATTGTTGAGCGCATCTCCGACGATCTTTATAAATTCCAGGATGCCTCCGGGACGGTGAATGTCGATATTGACCACAAGCGCTGGAATGGCGTCACCGTGACCCCGAAGGATACGGTGGAAATTCAGGGTGAGGTCGATAAGGACTGGAACTCGGTGGAAATCGACGTGAAGCAGATAAGCAAAGTCGGCCCGTAAAGCCTCTGAGCGGGCCGCCGCCGTCGCTCTCCATTGCAGAATCCTCAACCGGTCTAACGCCCTGTGACTCAGGGCGTTAGATAGGGTATTATCGCGGGTAGTTTTGCCGTCCGAACGGTCGGTACGCAGATTGAGGATTCACGATTAATGAGCGATATGGCAGAGCGCCTTGCGCTGCATGAATTTACGGAAAACGCCTACCTGAATTATTCCATGTACGTCATCATGGACAGGGCGTTGCCGTTCATTGGCGATGGCCTGAAACCGGTCCAGCGGCGCATCGTTTATGCGATGTCCGAGCTGGGTCTGAACGCCACCGCTAAATTCAAAAAATCCGCCCGCACCGTCGGTGACGTGCTGGGTAAATATCACCCGCACGGCGACAGCGCCTGCTATGAGGCGATGGTGCTGATGGCGCAGCCGTTCTCTTACCGCTACCCGCTGGTGGACGGTCAGGGCAACTGGGGCGCCCCGGACGATCCCAAATCCTTCGCCGCGATGCGTTATACCGAATCCCGCCTGTCAAAGTATGCGGAGCTGCTGCTGGGCGAGCTGGGCCAGGGAACCGTTGACTGGGTGCCTAACTTTGACGGTACGATGCAGGAGCCGAAAATGCTGCCTGCGCGTTTACCGAATATTCTGCTCAACGGCACCACCGGCATCGCCGTGGGGATGGCAACCGATATTCCGCCGCACAACCTGCGCGAAGTTGCCAAAGCGGCCATCACCCTGATTGAAAAGCCGCAGACTTCGCTCGACGAGCTGCTGGATATCGTTCACGGACCGGATTACCCCACCGAAGCTGAAATCATTACCCCGCGCGCCGAGATCCGCAAAATCTATCAGAACGGCCGCGGCTCGGTACGCATGCGCGCGGTCTGGAAAAAAGAGGACGGCGCGGTGGTGATTAGCGCGCTGCCGCACCAGGTTTCCGGCGCCCGCGTGCTGGAGCAAATCGCCGCGCAGATGCGCAATAAAAAGCTGCCGATGGTTGACGATCTGCGCGACGAGTCGGATCACGAAAACCCGACCCGGCTGGTGATCGTTCCGCGCTCCAATCGCGTGGATATGGATCAGGTCATGAACCATCTGTTCGCGACCACCGATCTTGAAAAAAGCTACCGCATCAACCTGAATATGATTGGCCTGGACAATCGTCCGGCGGTCAAAAACCTGCTGGAGATCCTGACGGAGTGGCTCACCTTCCGTCGCGATACCGTCCGTCGCCGCCTGAACTATCGTCTGGAGAAGGTGCTCAAGCGCCTGCATATCCTTGAGGGTTTGCTGGTTGCGTTCCTGAACATCGATGAAGTGATCGAAATCATCCGCCACGAAGATGAGCCCAAGCCGGCCCTGATGTCGCGCTTTGGCATCAGCGAAACGCAGGCGGAAGCCATCCTCGAACTGAAGCTGCGTCATCTCGCCAAGCTGGAAGAGATGAAAATCCGCGGCGAGCAGGGCGAGCTGGAAAAAGAGCGCGATAGTCTGCAGGCTATTCTGGCGTCCGAGCGCAAGATGAATAACCTGCTGAAGAAAGAGCTGCAGACCGATGCCGACACGTTTGGCGATGACCGCCGTTCGCCGCTGCGCGAGCGTGAAGAAGCGAAGGCGATGAGCGAACACGATATGCTGCCGTCTGAACCGGTGACGATTGTGCTGTCGCAAATGGGCTGGGTACGCAGCGCCAAAGGTCATGACATTGACGCTCAGGGGCTAAGCTATAAAGCTGGCGACAGCTGGAAAGCCTCGTCGAAGGGCAAGAGCAACCAGCCGGTGGTGTTTATCGATACTACCGGGCGCAGCTACGCCATCGATCCGATTACCCTGCCGTCGGCCCGCGGCCAGGGCGAGCCGATTACCGGCAAGCTCACGCTGCCGCCGGGCGCCAGCGTCGAACATATGCTGATGGAAGGCGACGACCAGAAGCTGCTGATGGCCTCCGACGCCGGCTACGGCTTTGTCTGCACCTTCAACGACCTCGTCGCGCGCAACCGTGCCGGTAAGGCGCTAATCTCGCTGCCGGAAAATGCGCGGGTGATGCCGCCGCTGGTGATTGAAGACGAGTCCGACATGCTGCTGGCTATCACCTCTGCCGGACGCATGCTGATGTTCCCGGTCAGCGATCTGCCGCAGCTGTCGAAAGGCAAAGGCAATAAAATTATCAATATTCCGTCTGCGGATGCCGCTTCCGGGCAGGATGGCCTGGCGCATCTGTTTGTGCTGCCGCCGCAGAGTACGCTGACGATCCACGTCGGCAAACGGAAGATCAAGCTGCGTCCGGAAGAGCTGCAAAAAGTCACCGGCGAGCGCGGTCGCCGCGGTTCGCTGATGCGTGGACTGCAGAAAATCGATCGTGTGGACATTGATTCGCCTCATCGCGCCTCGGCGGGCGATAGCGAAGAGTAATATGGGCATCCTCCTCCGCAGGGAAGAGGATGTTAACATTTGCCGCCAAACCGTTGTTTATTCGGCCGTTGCGATTAACAATAGACGCAAAATCATTCAAGATAGCCCGGGGGCGTCAGTCGCTCCCGGCGTCTTCAACGGGCGAACAGCGAATCTGTATCCTGATTAATACCAGCGGCGGCCCGTAAGGGTCGGACAGTGCAGCCTGCGCGCGAGCAGCCTGCGGTATAACGGGTATTATTCTCAGCGGTTTGGGTTTTAGAGGTAGCTATGCTATTTATTTTTCGACTAATTATCGTTGTTATTTACTGTATTTTTGTCTGCATATTTGGCTGTATTTACTGCTTATTCAGCCCGCGTAACCCGAAACACGTGGCGACCTTTGGCCATCTTTTTGGTCGGCTCTCTCCGGTATTCGGTCTGAAGGTGGAAACGCGCAAGCCCGCCGATGCGGAAAGCTATGGCAACGCGATATACATCGCTAATCACCAGAACAACTATGATATGGTGACGGCAGCAAACATCGTGCAGCCGCCAACCGTCACCGTGGGTAAAAAGAGCCTGATGTGGGTTCCATTTTTTGGCCTGCTGTACTGGCTGACGGGGAACCTGCTGATCGATCGTAATAACCGGGCGAAGGCGCACGGGACGATCGCTCAGGTGGTGAATACGTTTAAAAAACGCAAAATATCTTTTTGGATGTTCCCGGAAGGAACGCGTAGCCGTGGCCGTGGCCTGCTGCCTTTTAAAACCGGTGCTTTTCACGCGGCTATCGCCGCTGGTGTGCCGATTATTCCGGTATGCGTTTCCAATACATCGAATAAAATTAATCTCAATCGCCTTAAAAACGGTCTGGTGATTGTTGAAATGCTGCCGCCGGTTGATACCAGCGAGTTTGGTAAAGACGGCGTTCGCGCGCTGGCGAAACACTGCCGCGAGCTGATGGCTGCGAAGATTGAAGAGCTGGATCGCGAAGTAGCGGAACGTGAAGCCGCGGGTATGAAATAAACAGGAAACGCCGGGCTAACGCGAGCCTGGTGCTAGCGGGAAACGAATTCCCTTTTTGATTTATCAGTATTTCATGGAGTTAATATGTCACTCAGTCGGCGTCAGTTTATTAAGGCTTCAGGCGTAGCGCTGTGCGCGGGAGCCGCGCCGCTGAACGCACATGCCGCCGGCCAACAGCCAGCACTGCCCGTTCCTCCGCTGCTCGAATCCCGCCGCGGCCAGCCGCTGTTTTTGACCCTGCAGCGCGCGCACTGGTCATTTACGCCGGGCACCCGCGCGTCGGTGTGGGGCGTAAACGGTCGCTATCTTGGGCCGACTATTCGCGTGTGGAACGGCGATGACGTTAAGCTGATTTACAGCAACCGCCTGGCTGAAAACGTCGCCATGACCATTCGCGGCCTGCAGGTTCCCGGCCCGCTGATTGGCGGCGCGGCGCGGATGATGTCGCCGAACGCCGACTGGGCGCCGGTGCTGCCCATCCGCCAGAGCGCCTCCACCCTGTGGTATCAGGCGAATACGCCAAACCATATGGCCAAACAGGTCTACAACGGCCTGGCGGGGATGTGGCTGGTGGAAGACGAGGTCAGCAAAAATCTGCCCATTCCTAACCACTACGGCGTGGATGATTTTCCGGTCATTATTCAGGACAAGCGGCTGGATAATTTCGGCACGCCGGAATACAGCGAGCCCGGCAGCGGCGGCTTCGTCGGCGATACGCTGCTGGTTAATGGCGTACAGGGCCCGTACGTAGAGGTCTCGCGCGGCTGGGTGCGTCTGCGCCTGCTGAACGCCTCTAACTCCCGCCGCTATCAGCTGCAGATGAGCGATGGCCGACTGCTGCACGTTATTTCCGGCGATCAGGGGTTTCTGCCGGCGCCGGTTTCGCTGAAACAGCTCTCTCTGGCTCCTGGCGAGCGGCGTGAGATCCTGGTGGACATGACCAACGGCGATGAGGTGTCGATTACCTGCGGCGAAGCGGCGAGCATCGTCGATCGCATTCGCGGTTTCTTCGAGCCCTCGAGCATTCTGATTTCGACGCTGCTGTTAACCCTGCGCCCAACGGGCCTGCTGCCGCTGGTCACCGACAGCCTGCCGGTACGCCTGCTGCCGACGGATATTTTGACCGGGACGCCGACCCGCAGCCGCGATATCTCGCTCGGCGACGATCCGGGGATTAACGGTCAGCTCTGGGATCCGCAGCGCATCGATATTACCGCCCAGCAGGGAACCTGGGAGCGCTGGACGGTACGCGCCGACAGACCGCAGTCGTTCCATATCGAAGGGGTGATGTTCCAGGTGCGCAACGTCAACGGTTCCACGCCGTTCCCGGAAGACCGCGGCTGGAAAGATACCGTCTGGATCGACGGGCAGGTGGAGCTGCTGGTGTACTACGCCCAGCCCTCCTGGTCACACTTCCCGTTCCAGTTCCTTAGCCAGACGCTGGAGCTCGCCGACCGCGGCTCGATTGGCCAGATCCTGGTTAACCCGGCGCCGTAATACCCGCTACCCTAACCGGCCAACGGTTAGGGTAAGAGAAAAACTCCCTTCATTTCCTGTGGCAATCCGGCTTATAATCGCCGCCCTTTGGTTATTTTTTTATCATTTTTTCCCCCGGAAGCAATATGAGCGCAATATCCCTGATCCAACCGGATCGTGACCTTTTTTCCTGGCCGCAATACTGGGCCGCCTGTTTTGGCCCCGCGCCGTTTTTACCCATGTCACGCGAAGAGATGGATCAACTTGGCTGGGATAGCTGCGACATCATTCTGGTAACCGGCGATGCGTATGTCGATCACCCAAGCTTCGGCATGGCTATCTGCGGCCGCATGCTGGAGGCGCAGGGGTTCCGCGTCGGGATTATTTCCCAACCGGACTGGAATAATAAAGATGACTTTATGCGCCTGGGTAAACCGAACCTGTTCTTCGGCGTAACCGCCGGCAACATGGACTCGATGATCAACCGCTACACCGCCGACCGCAAGCTGCGCCATGACGACGCCTATACCGCGGGCAACGTCGCCGGCAAGCGCCCGGATCGCGCGACTCTGGTCTATACCCAGCGCTGTAAAGAGGCGTGGAAAGACGTCCCGGTTATTCTCGGCGGCATTGAGGCCAGCCTGCGTCGCACCGCGCACTATGACTACTGGTCCGATACCGTGCGCCGCTCGGTGCTGGTTGATTCGAAGGCCGATATGCTGATGTTCGGCAACGGTGAACGCCCGCTGGTAGAAGTGGCGCACCGCCTGGCCGCGGGCGAGCCGATTACGCAGATTCGCGACGTGCGCAATACCGCAATCATGGTGAAAGAAGCGCTGCCGGGCTGGAGCGGCGTCGATTCCACCCGTCTCGACACTCCGGGCAAAATTGATCCGATCCCGCATCCGTACGGCGAAGATCTGCCGTGTGCGGACAACAAAACCGTTCAGCCGGCAAAACAAGAGGTTAAACCGGTCACCGTTCAGCCGCCGCGCCCGAAACCGTGGGAAAAAACCTACGTCCTGCTGCCGTCCTTTGAGAAGGTCAAAGGGGATAAGGTCCTGTACGCCCACGCGTCGCGTATTCTCCATCATGAAACCAACCCGGGCTGCGCGCGCGCGCTGATGCAAAAGCACGGCGAGCGCTATATCTGGGTTAACCCGCCGGCCATTCCGCTGTCGACGGAAGAGATGGATAGCGTGTTTGCGCTGCCGTATCAGCGCATTCCGCACCCGGCGTACGGCGATAGCCGCATCCCGGCATATGAGATGATCCGCTTCTCTATCAATATTATGCGCGGCTGCTTTGGCGGCTGTTCCTTCTGTTCGATAACCGAGCATGAAGGGCGCATTATTCAGAGCCGTTCCGAAGATTCGATCATTAACGAAATCGAGGCGATTCGTGACACGGTTCCCGGCTTCACCGGGGTGATTTCCGACCTCGGCGGCCCAACGGCCAATATGTATATGCTGCGCTGCAAGTCGCCGCGTGCGGAGCAGACCTGCCGTCGCCTGTCGTGCGTATATCCGGACATCTGCCCGCATATGGATACCAACCACGAGCCGACGATTAATCTTTATCGCCGCGCCCGCGATCTGAAGGGGATCAAGAAAATCCTCATTGCTTCCGGGGTGCGCTATGACATTGCCGTGGAGGATCCGCGCTATATCAAAGAGCTGGCGACCCACCACGTCGGCGGCTATCTGAAGATCGCCCCTGAGCATACCGAAGAAGGGCCGCTGTCGAAGATGATGAAGCCGGGGATGGGCAGCTACGATCGCTTCAAAGAGCTGTTCGATAGCTACTCAAAACAGGCGGGGAAAGAGCAGTATCTGATCCCGTACTTTATCTCCGCGCACCCGGGCACCCGCGATGAAGATATGGTGAACCTGGCGCTGTGGCTGAAGAAAAATCGTTTCCGTCTGGATCAGGTGCAGAACTTCTATCCGTCGCCGCTGGCGAACTCAACCACCATGTATTACACCGGCAAAAACCCGCTGAGCAAAATTGGTTATAAAAGCGAAGACGTGGTGGTGCCGAAAGGGGATAAGCAGCGCCGTCTGCATAAAGCGCTGCTGCGCTACCACGATCCGGCAAACTGGGTCCTGATCCGCCAGGCGCTGGAGGCGATGGGTAAAAAGCACCTGATCGGCTCACGCCGCGACTGCCTGGTGCCTGCGCCGACGCTGGACGAGATGCGTGAAGCGCGTCGCCAGAATCGCCATACTCGCCCGGCCTTGACAAAGCATACGCCGGTTGAGCATCAGCGGCAGACGCCTGCCGGCGGAGCGAAAAAACGCGTTCGCTCAGCGTCCCGCTAAGGCGAAGTGCCCCGGCAGCACAGGGCTTGCCGGGGTGATGGAGTAAAGGGATGAGGTTGCCCGGAGAGGGCGGCCGCTGCGCCACCGTCCGGGATAACCGAAAAACCGCCCTGCGGTCAGGAAGGAAGGTTAACCGCCAAACTGGTCAGGGTCTGGCCCGAGGCGCTTGTTAATATCCAGCTTCGCCATTGCTCCCAGTTCGTCTTTATCGAGACGGAAGTCCCAGACGTTAAAGTTCTCCACGATACGCGAAGGGGTCACCGATTTAGGGATCACCACCAGGCCGTTATCGAGATGCCAACGGATCACAATCTGCGCCGGCGTCTTGCCGTACTTATCGGCCAGCTCGCGGACGATTTTCTGATCGAATACGCCTTCGCCCCCCTGAGCCAGCGGGCTCCAGGATTCGGTCTGGATTTTGTGCGTCGCGTTCCAGGCGTGCAGCTGGCGCTGTTGCAGCAGGGGATGGAGTTCGACCTGATTAATCACCGGTACCACGCCGGTTTCATCGAGCAGCCGCTGCAGATGGTGGACCTGGAAATTACAGACGCCAATGCTTTTTGCCAGCCCCTGTTTTTGTAGCTCAATCATGCCCTTCCAGGCTTCAACAAAATGGTCGATCGCCGGAACCGGCCAGTGCATTAAATACAAATCGACGTAGTCGAGCTGCAGCTTGTTCAGGCTCTCCTGCAGCGCTTCGTGCGGGCGTTTTTGATCGTCGTTCCATAGCTTGGTGGTGATAAACAGCTCATCGCGAGGGACGTCAGCCTGGCTCAGCGCGCTGCCGACGCCGGCTTCGTTTTGGTACGCGGCGGCGGTGTCAAAAGAGCGATAACCGACTTCCAGCGCCTTGTGAATGGCGGAGACGACCTCCTCGTTGCCTGCTTTCCACACGCCGAGGCCCAGCTGTGGCATCAGGTTGCCGTCGTGCAGTTTTATCACGGTTGGATGTGTCATGCCTTCCTCCTGTTAATGAAACTTAGCGGGGTACATTTCGCTAAGGGGTAGCATTAAGTCTGGACGAAATAGCTAAAAACGGTAGTTAAACTCCTCTCCTTCGCGTCCGATGACCCGAAGGAGAGGGCGTATCCGCAGGGGAGAATTAGCGTGCAGCCTCGTAAATACGGCGGCTGACGTCGAGAGTGATATCCTGGTTTTCACCGAGCTGAGTCATCCCGTGCTCTTCCAGTTTAGCCAACAGCGCCGGGATGGAGCTACCGTCAAGACCGTAGCCGCTCAGGCGAGTCGGTACGCCGAGCTGCTCGAAGAAATTGCGCGTTGCGGCGATAGCCGCGTCGATACGCTCATCTTCAGAACCTTCGGTGATATTCCACACGCGGGCGGCGTATTGCAGCAGCTTAGCGCGTTTGGTATCGCGTTTTTCATTCCACAGCACCGGCAGAACAATGGCCAGAGTCTGGGCATGGTCAAGGCCGTGCATGGCGGTGAGCTCATGTCCCAGCATATGCGTTGCCCAGTCCTGCGGAACGCCGGCGCCGATCAGGCCGTTTAACGCCTGGGTCGCGGCCCACATAATGTTGGCGCGCACGTCGTAGTTTTCCGGCTCTTTCAGCGCTTTCGGGCCATCTTCGATCAGGGTCAGCAGGATGCCTTCGGCAAAACGGTCCTGGATTTTGCCATCAACCGGATAGGTTACGTACTGCTCAACGGTATGGACAAATGCGTCAACCACGCCGTTGGCAACCTGACGCGGAGGCAGGGTGTAGGTGTAGACAGGATCGAGAATCGCAAACACCGGCTGCACGTGGGAAGACATAAAGGCGCGCTTGTCCCCGGTGGTTTTACGTGAAACTACGGCACCTTTATTGGACTCGGAGCCGGTCGCCGGCAGCGTCAGCACGGAACCCATCGGGATGGCGCTTTTGACATTTTTACCGTAGGTTTCGAGGATTTCCCACGGATCGACGCTTTCATCATAATGCGCGGCGGCCGCGATAAATTTCGTCCCGTCGAGCACGGAACCGCCGCCAACCGCCAGCAGGAAGGTGATCTGCTGTTCACGGGCAATTTTGACCGCGTTCATCAGCGTTTCGTAGGATGGGTTCGGTTCAATACCGCCGAATTCCAGCACCTCAAAATCGCTGAGCGCGCTCAGGGCCTGATCCAGCACGCCGGTTTTTTTCACGCTGCCGCCGCCGTAGGTGACCAGAATACGGGCTCCCGCCGGGATTTGATCGCGCAGGTTTTCGATGGCACCTTTACCAAAGAGGATACGGGTTGGGGTATACAGATCGAAATTGTTCATTGCTCATCACCTCAATAAGAGAAAACTGCCGGCAGAGAAGATATCCCGGCCAGATGACGGACATTGTGGTCCCCTCATCCGTTCCCCTCAATGCACATTCCTGCCGATGTCTTGCCCATTTCTCCGTGGGGCTGGAGAAAAAGCTGCGGAATGCGCACAATGAAGTCGTGAAAAAACGACTGGAGAGTCACCGTAAATGAAGCGTTCCCAGATATGTCAGCTGCTAACTGAAAAGGTTAACAATCTGAAAAATAACGAAGAAAAACTCAGCGAACTCCTGCCTGATATTCGGTTATTGTACGGCACGCAGCCGGGAACGCGCACGCCGGTGATGTATCAGCCAGGCATCGTTTTTCTCTTTTCGGGTCATAAAATTGGTTACATAAATGAGCGGACTTTTCGTTACGACACCAATGAATATCTGCTGCTGACGGTACCGCTGCCGTTTGAGTGCGAGACCTTCGCGACGCCGGAGGTTCCGCTGGCGGGGCTACGGCTGAACGTTGATATTCTGCAACTGCAGGAGCTGCTGATGGATATTGGCGAGGATGAGCGCTTCCAGCCGGCGGTGGCATCGAGCGGAATCAACTCGGCGGCGCTCTCTGAGGAGATTTTGTGCGCCGCTGAACGGCTGCTGGACGTGATGGAGCGGCCGCTGGATGCGCGCATTCTGGGCAAACAGATTATTCGCGAGATGCTTTACTACGTGCTGACCGGGCCGTGCGGCGGGGCGCTGCTGGCGCTGGTGAGCCGGCAAACCCACTTCAGCCTGATCAGCCGCGTCCTCAAGCGCATTGAAAGCCAGTACACCGAGAACCTGAGCGTCGATCAGCTGGCGGCAGAGGCCAACATGAGCGTCTCGGCGTTTCATCACAATTTTAAATCGGTCACCAGCACATCACCGCTGCAGTATCTGAAAAGCTATCGCCTGCATAAAGCGCGGATGCTGATGATCCACGACGGGATGAAGGCCAGCGCGGCGGCGATGCGCGTAGGCTACGAAAGCGCGTCGCAGTTCAGCCGGGAGTTTAAGCGCTATTTTGGCATGACGCCGGGCGAAGATGCGGCGCGGATCAGAACGATTCAGGGGATGTGACAGGAAGCGTACGCTCCGGGGAAGGCGCGCCGGCGCCCTCCCGGGAAGGTCAATCAGGCGCTGCAGAACTTTTTCTTAATGACCACCACCAGCGTACCCAGCAGGCCGGCAACCAGCAGAGCGATAGGCAGGATCATCAGGCAGGTCATCACCTGATCTTCGTGGCGCTTGACGAAAGGGATCATGCTCAGCGCATATCCGAGTCCGGTAACCACGCCGACCCACAGCAGCGCGCTGAGCCAGTTGAAGAACTGGAAGCGGCGGTTGGAGAGCCCGGAAATACCGGCCATTGTTGGCAGCAGGGTGCGCACAAAGGCCAGGAAACGCCCGGCCAGCAGGGCCAGCAGCCCATGCTTATCAAACATGCAGGTCGCACGCTGATGATATTTTTGCGGTAGATGGGAAAGCCAGCCCTTAACGGTCTCGGTATTGCCGAGCCAGCGCCCCTGGACATAGCTCAGCCAGCAGCCGAGGCTGGCCGCCGTCGTCAGAATGGCGAGGGTGGGCACAAAGTCCATGACGCCTTTAGCAATCAGCGCGCCGGCGAGCAGCAGCAGGCTGTCACCGGGTAAAAATGAGGCCGGCAGCAGACCGTTCTCGAGAAACAGGGTCGCGAACATGACCAGATATACAACGCCCACAACGTGAGGGTTCGCCAATGCGGCAAAATCATGTTGCCAGAGCGCGGCGACAATCTCTTGAATAACAACCATGGACTTTCCTAAGTGGTACCGTATTTTTGACTAGTGTACTCCTGAAGAGGCCCGAACACCTTGATCCCGGGCGCAACAAAAGCGGCCGCCTCTAACAGAACGTCCGCAATTATTGCCACTGGCTGTCACTTTACACGATACGCGCGAAGCCCGCCGCTAAATCCGCCAACAGATCGTCAACATTTTCTAAACCGATATGGACGCGGATCAGCGTACCGCTGAAATCGACTTCAGCCTCAGGACGGATGGCGGCGATGTGCTCCGGCTGGTTAGCCAGGATCAGCGATTCAAACCCGCCCCAGGAGTAGGCCATGCTGAACAGGCTGAAGTTGTCCAGATAAGCGGACAGCTCGGCATCGTTCAGCCGCTTATTGAGAATAAACGAGAACAGACCGCTGCTGCCGGTAAAGTCGCGCTTCCAGAACTCATGCCCTTTGCTGCCCGGCAGCGCTGGATGGTTGACCCGCGCCACCTGCGGGTGCTGCGCCAGCCATTCGGCGATGCGCAGGCTGCTCTCGTGGTGCTGACGCAGGCGCACGCCGAGGGTGCGCAGGCCGCGGCTGGTCATATAGGCGGTATCCGCGTCGAGCATCTGCCCCATCAGATAGGCGTTCTCACGCAGCTGGTCCCAGCAGCGCGCGTTGGCGACCGCGGTGCCGACCATCGCATCGGAGTGGCCAATCAGGTATTTGGTGCCGGCCTGAATAGAGATATCGACGCCGAAATCCAGCGCCCTGAACAGCACGCCTGCAGCCCAGGTGTTGTCGATCATGATGATCGCTTCCGGGGCAACGCTGCGCACGGCCGCGACGATCGCCGGAACATCGTGGACCTCCATAGTTATCGACCCCGGAGATTCGAGAAATACCACGCGGGTATTCGGCTGGACCAGACGGGCGATATCGGCGCCAATCAGCGGATCGAACCAGCCGGTGCTCACGCCGAGTCTGGCAAGCACTTTGGTACTAAAATCCTGGCTCGGCTCATAGGCGGTATTGGTCATCAGAACGTGGTCGCCCTGCTCAACAAACGCCAGAATCGTATTGGCCACCGCCGCCGCGCCGCAGGGGAACAGGGCGCAGCCGGCGCCGCCTTCCAGCTCGCACATGGCTTCCTGCAGCGAGAAGTGGGTCAGCGTGCCGCGGCGGCCGTAAAACAGCTCGCCTTTCGCCCGGTTGCGAGTGGCATGTTTCTTATCTTCGACGGTATCGAATACCAGCGATGAAGCGCGCTGAATCACGCTGTTTACCGATCCTAAGGTATATTTTTTACTGCGCCCGGCGTGGACCAGAGCGGTATCAAGATGTTTGTCAGCCATGTTTTTGCCTGTTTTTATACGTCTGGACGTCTAAACTAGCATGAATACCCGGATGTGTACCGGCTAACGGCGGATACAGGCAAAAATTTTACCAAATCCCCGGCGGCCACTTTTTTACTGCGTAAGCGCAAGGAAAATAAACGTGATTTGCTGCACAGTGTAAATACTAATGAGAACCACTATCAATTCGATGCCGTTTTGATATTATTATGCTCAGATTTTGTGATTTACGTCCTGGAGACTCAGAGTGGGTAATAATTTGATGCAGGCGGATCTTTCCGTTTGGGGTATGTATCATCATGCCGATATTGTCGTTAAGGTCGTGATGATCGGCCTGATTCTGGCGTCGATAGTCACATGGGCTATCTTCTTCGGCAAGGGTGCGGAAATCCTCTCCAGCAAGCGCCGCCTCAAGCGCGAACAGCAGTTACTTGGCGAAGCGCGCTCCCTCGATCAGGCCAGTGATATCGCCAACGCTTTCCATCCTAAAAGCCTGAGCACGCAGCTTATCAATGAAGCGCAAAACGAGCTGGAGCTTTCGGCCGGCGTCGAAGATAACGAAGGCATTAAAGAACGTACCGGTTTCCGCCTTGAGCGCCGCGTGGCGTTTGTGGGTCGTTATATGGGCCGCGGTAACGGCTATCTGGCGACCATTGGCGCCATCTCCCCGTTCGTCGGCCTGTTTGGTACCGTCTGGGGCATCATGAACAGCTTCATCGGCATTGCCCAGACTCAGACCACCAACCTCGCGGTTGTCGCGCCTGGCATCGCGGAAGCGCTGCTGGCAACGGCAATTGGCTTGTTCGCCGCTATCCCGGCGGTGGTTATCTATAACATCTTCGCCCGTATGATCGGCAGCTACAAAGCCACCCTCGGTGACGTTGCCGCCCAGGTATTGCTGCTGCAAAGCCGCGATCTGGACCTTAGCGCCAGCGGCACTTCCCCGGTACGTACCGCGCAGAAATTACGAGTAGGTTGATGCTTTATGGCAATGCATTTTAACGAAAACCTCGATGATAACGGCGAAATGCACGATATTAACGTGACGCCGTTTATCGACGTCATGCTCGTGCTGCTGATTATCTTTATGGTGGCGGCTCCGCTGGCGACGGTTGATGTGAAGGTGAACCTGCCCGCGTCCTCCAGCCAGCCGCAGCCGCGTCCGGAAAAGCCGATCTATCTGTCGGTGAAAGCGGATAAAGCCATGTTCCTCGGCAACGATCCGGTCACCGAAGAGAACATGATCGGCGCGCTGGATACGCTGACTGAAGGTAAGAAAGACACCACCGTCTTCTTCCGCGCGGATAAAACCGTGGACTATGAGACGATGATGAAGGTCATGGATACCCTGCATCAGGCGGGTTATCTGAAGATTGGTCTGGTGGGCGAAGAGACCGTTAAAGCGCAGTAGCCCTCACCGACATCTCTCCCCAGGCTGGCCTTGTGCCAGCCTTTTTTATGTCTGCCGATCCGCGCGCTGACGGGATGTTGCATTCACGCTGGCAGGTTGCGATATAATGCCGGTCGTTTTTTTTAACTTACAGGGTCTTATGGAACGTTTTCTGGAAAATGCCATGTACGCCTCACGCTGGCTGCTGGCACCGGTTTATTTTGGCCTCTCTCTGGGGCTGGTGGCGCTATCGATCAAATTTTTTCAGGAGATTCTCCACATCCTGCCGCATATCTTCAGCGTGGGGGAGTCGGACCTGATTCTTACCCTGCTGTCGCTGGTGGATATGACGCTGGTCGGCGGTCTGCTGGTGATGGTGATGTTCTCGGGTTATGAAAACTTTGTCTCGCAGCTGGATATCAACGAGGGTAAAGAGAAGCTCAGCTGGCTGGGGAAAATGGACGCCACCTCGCTGAAAAATAAGGTGGCGGCCTCCATCGTCGCTATCTCCTCGATCCACCTGCTGCGGGTGTTTATGGATGCGAAGAACGTGCCGGACAACAAGCTGATGTGGTACGTCATTATCCACCTGACATTCGTGCTGTCGGCGTTTGTGATGGGCTATCTCGATCGCCTGACCAAAGTTAAGCACTGATCCCTGCTTGCCCGGCAGCGTTTGGCTACCGGGCCAGCGATTTACTTATCCGACGAAGCCTGCCACAAATTCAGCTCACCATCCGCCACGTGCTGGTCGATCTGCGTCAGCTCTTCGGCGCTGAAAGTCAGGTTTTCCAGCGCCTTTACGTTCTCTTCTAGCTGCTGCGGACGGCTGGCGCCAATCAGTACCGACGTCACCCGGCTGTCTTTCAGCAGCCAGCTCAGCGCCATTTGCGCCATGCTCTGACCGCGGCCGTGCGCCATCTCCTGCAGCAGGCGCAGGCTCCGGACGTTTGGCTCGCTGAGCATATTTTCCGTCAGGCCACGATCTCTCTTCCCTTCATAAAACATTCGCGAACCTTCCGGGATCTGCTGGAGATACTTGCCGGTCAGCAGGCCCTGTGCCAGCGGCGTAAAGGCGATGCAGCCTACGCCGTGCTCCTCCAGCGTATCCAACAATCCGCTACTGTCGACCCAGCGGTTAAGCAGGTTATAGGAGGGTTGATGGATCAGCAGCGGAATTTTCCACTCGCGCAGGAGCGCGGCCATCTGCTGCGTGCGTTCCGGCGAATAGGAGGAGATGCCGACGTACAGGGCCTTACCGCTCTGCACCGCCTGCGCCAGCGCTGCGGCGGTCTCCTCCATCGGCGTGTTCTCATCAACGCGATGAGAATAGAAAATATCGACGTAATCCAGCCCCATGCGCTGCAGGCTCTGGTCGAGGCTGGCCAGCAGATATTTTCGTGAACTGCCGGAACCATAGGGCCCCGGCCACATGGAATAGCCGGCTTTGGTCGAGATAATGAGTTCGTCACGGTGGGCGGCAAACTCTTCCCGCAGCAGGCGGCCAAAGTTTTCCTCGGCGCTGCCGGGCGGCGGCCCGTAGTTATTGGCCAGGTCAAAATGGGTAATGCCCAGATCGAAGGCCTTGCGAAGCAGGGCTCGCTGGTCATCCAGCGCGTTACCGTGGCTAAAGTTATGCCACAGGCCCAGCGACAGCGCGGGCAGCTGTAGGCCGCTTTTGCCGCAGTAGCGATACTGCATCCGATCGTAGCGGCCAGGGTTAGCGAACCAGGACATGATCTCTCCTTTTTAATTTAAAACGACGTTCTACTTTAGACGCTAAGTCGCCGATGAGGCGTTTGCTGGATCACACTGCGCGAGATTTCTGGCATCCCGGCGAGCTTATGCTTTGCTTAAAGGGCCTTCACTTACGGAGAACATGCGATGACGCGACTGACGGCCAAAGATTTTCCACAACAGCTGCTCGAGTACTATGACTACTATGCCCACGGTAAAATCAGCAAACGCGAGTTTCTCCAGCTGGCGGGGAAATATGCCGTGGGCGGAATGACCGCGCTGGCGCTGTTTAACCTGCTGAAACCGAACTATGCCCTGGCGGAACAGGTGGCGTTTACCGACCCGGATATCCGCGCGGAATATATTCACTATCCCTCTCCGGACGGTCATGGCGAAGTGCGCGCTTACCTGGTGACGCCGACGAAGATGGCCGGCAAAGCCGCGGCGGTGGTGGTGGTGCATGAGAACCGCGGCCTCAATCCCTATATTGAAGACGTTGCCCGGCGGGTAGCGAAGGCGGGCTATATCGCCCTGGCGCCGGATGGCCTGAGCTCCGTCGGCGGCTATCCCGGCAAGGATGATGAGGGGCGAGAGCTGCAGCAGAAAGTCGATCCCGTGAAGCTGATGAACGACTTTTTTGCCGCGGTGGCGTTTATGGCGAAGCATCCGCAGGCGACGGGAAAAGTCGGCATCACCGGTTTTTGCTACGGCGGGGGCGTTTGCAACGCCGCCGCGGTGGCGATCCCTGAACTGGCCTGCGCGGTGCCGTTCTACGGCCGACAGCCGCCGCTCAATGAAGTCGACAAGATTCAGGCGCCGCTGCTGCTGCACTACGCCGGCCTCGATAGCGGAATCAATCAGGGCTGGCCGTCCTATGAAGAGGCGCTCAAAGCGCAGCATAAGGTCTATGAGGCTTATATTTACCAGGGGGTTAATCACGGATTTCATAATGACTCCACGCCGCGCTATGACCGGGCCGCTGCGGAGCTGGCGTGGCAGAGAACCCTGGACTGGTTCGGGAAGTATTTACGCTAGCGCGATCGGCTGAAATAGCGCTACCCATTGCTTAAAAAATCGCTATATAATTTTGTATATAACGATTGAGGGGAAAGCGATGGATAACCATTTTGGTAAAGGTTTAATGGCCGGGCTGCAGGCGGCTCAGGCTGACAGCGCCAGCAGCGCCGCGAATTTCTGTGCCGACTATAAGCGCGGGTTTGTACTCGGCTATTCTCAGCGGATGTTTGAAAAAACCGGCGATCGCCAGCTTAGCGCGTGGGAGGCCGGGATTCTCACCCGTCGCTATGGCCTGGACCGGAACATGATTATGGATTTCTTTAAGGAGGGGAGTTCCTGCACTGCGATGCGCTACTTTATGGCGGGATATCGCCTGGAGCGCTAATAGCCGAAGGCCGAAGCCTTCGGCTGGCGTGGCCTTATGCCTGGCGCTTGTCTTCCGTTTGGCTGTCGAAGTCGCTGGCGCTATGGCGCTCGTGAAGCTGTTCGTCGAGCGGGCCGTTGGTGCGGTTAACGATCCGCCCGCGCTGAACCGCCGGACGGCTGCCTACGTCCTGCGCCCAGCGCAGGACGTTTTTATAGCTCCCGGCGTCGAGGAATTCAGCGGCGTTATAGACGCCACCGAGTACCACGTTGCCGTACCACGGCCAGATAGCCATATCGGCGATGGTGTACTCTTCTCCGGCAACGTAGCGGTTATCGGCGAGCCGTTTATCCAGCACGTCGAGCTGGCGCTTGGCTTCCATCGTGAAGCGGTCGATTGCGTACTCGATTTTCACCGGCGCGTAGTTGAAGAAGTGGCCAAAACCGCCGCCGAGGAACGGCGCCGCGCCCTGTAGCCAGAACAGCCAGTTCAGCGTTTCGGTGCGCCCGGCCGGATCTTTGGGCAGGAAGAAACCGAACTTCTCCGCGAGATAAAGCAGAATGCTGCCGGATTCAAACACGCGCGTTGGCGGCGTGGTTGAGCGATCGCTCAGCGCAGGGATTTTTGAGTTCGGGTTCACCGCAACAAAGCCGCTTGAGAACTGATCGCCTTCGCCGATCCGGATCAGCCAGGCGTCATATTCCGCATCGCTTACTCCCAGCGCCAGCAGCTCTTCCAGCAGGATCGTCACCTTCTGGCCGTTAGGCGTTCCCAGGGAGTAGAGCTGAAGCGGATGTGAGCCGACCGGCAGCTCTTGTTCATGAGTTGCGCCGGAGACAGGACGGTTGATGTTGGCGAACGCGCCGCCGTTGTTCTGCTTCCATTCCCACACTTTCGGGGGTTGGTAGTTATTCTCTGACATGCTGGTCTGCCTTTGTAGTGAGGTGTTCAGGGAGTGTAGCAGGTGGAATATTAAGGATTTAACAGTGTGAGGCTTATTCACCCGCTGCCGATATTCCCGGACGGCTTCCCCGGCCGCGTTACGCTCGCCGGGGCAGCGCCCTAAATCAGGCCATTATCCGCGCGGCCCAGACGCTGATATCGTCGCCGCTGCCGAGATCCGCCTGCACCAGCCCGTTGACCATAAAGGTCGGCGACACGTGGATACCGTTCTGGCGCGCATATTTGCTATGCCATTTGATCTCCGTCTGCAGCTCCGGGCGGGCGAACGCGGCGGAAAGCAGAACGTGGCTGTAGCGCTCGATACGCTCAACAATTTGCTGCGGGGTGGCGTTCATATTCGGCCCGCTGCAGTGGTCGGTAAATTCGAATTCTTCGCGATGGTCGGCAACCGCTTTCAGCACCTTATGCGCCTGCTCTCTGCCGTGCGGCAGGGTGGAGGCCGCCAGAATACAGCGCACGATGACCCCCGAGAACATATGCCAGGGCTGGGACTGCAGGCGAACTTTGATGGTCACGTTATCCGCGCCGACCTCGTCGAGCAGGTCGTCGAGCTTGTTGAATGCGCGTACCGAATACGGGCAGGTTGGCTCCAGGAAAACCTCAAAAGTACGCGGACCATGTCCCCAGACCAGCGGTTGTGCTTGCAGATGTGGTTGTGTGCTCATAATCAACTCCTGACGTTAATTCGCGATTTGTTGTTATATCTCAGATAAACGATATCACTTTTGCCCTGCGGCGCAGGGTTATTTTCCGTAAGGGCACAATTAGCGAATCGAATGAGTGGTATCATTATTCCACCTCTGTCTGGTAAGTGCCTGCGGCAGGATAAGAAGAGGGAGTTTTGTTCCGCCAACTGCCCGGGCTGCATTAATTTGAGGTCAGGCTAATGAGTAAAGGATCGACAAGCAGTGATGCCCCTTTTGGTACATTGTTAGGCTACGCGCCGGGCGGCGTGGCAATCTATTCATCGAACTACAGCAGCTTAAATCCGCAAGACTATCCGGATGACGCCACGTTCCGCAGCTATATCAATAATGAGTATATGGGGCACAAATGGCAGTGCGTTGAGTTCGCGCGCCGCTTCCTGTTTCTCACCTACGGTTTTGTCTTCACCGACGTCGGCATGGCGTATGAAATCTTCTCCCTGCGCTTTCTGCGCGAGGTGGTTAACGACAACATTCTGCCGCTGCAGGCCTTTGCTAACGGCTCGCGTCGTCCGCCGATGGTGGGTTCCCTGCTGATCTGGCAGAAGGGCGGCGAGTTTAAGCATACGGGCCACGTGGCGGTGATTACGCAGCTGGTGGGTAATAAGGTCAGGATCGCCGAGCAAAACGTTATCCACACGCCGCTGCCGCAGGGCCAGCAGTGGACGCGTGAATTAACCCTCGACGTGAAGGACGGCATCTACACCCTCAAAGATACCTTTACGGACACTCAGATCCTCGGCTGGATGATCCAGACCGCCGATACCGAGCACAGCCTGCCGCAGCCGGTGCTGCCGGGCGAGGCGATGGCCATTCGGGGCGCCCGGCTGCCGAATAACGGGCAGTTTCGCGGTAAGTGGCTGAATGAGAAAGATACGCTGCAGAAAGCCTACGTTGACGCCAACGGCCACTTTATTAATGCCGATCCCTACCAGTATTTCACCATTACCGAAAGCGCCGAGCAGGAGCTGATCAAAGCGACCAACGAGCTGCATTTGATGTACCTGCACGCCACCGATAAGGTGATGAAAGACGACAGCCTGCTGGCGCTGTTCGATATCCCCAAAATTCTCTGGCCGCGTCTGCGCCTCTCATGGCAGCGACGTCGCCACCATATGATTACCGGCCGCATGGATTTCTGTATGGATGAGCGCGGGCTGAAGGTCTATGAATACAATGCCGACTCCGCCTCCTGCCATACCGAAGGCGGGCTGATCCTCGAACAGTGGCTGAAACAGGGCTACTACGGCAGCGGGCATAACCCGGCGGAAGATCTGCTGGATGAGCTGGCGGGCGCGTGGAAGCACAGCCGGGCGCGGCCTTTTGTGCACATCATGCAGGATAAGGATCTGGAGGAGAACTACCACGCGCTGTTTATCCAGCGTTCGCTCACCCAGGCCGGATTCGACAGCAAAATCCTCTTTGGTCTTGATGAGCTGCGCTGGGATGCCGCCGGGCAGCTGATTGACGGCGACGGGCGCCTGGTTAACTGCGTCTGGAAAACCTGGGCATGGGAAACCGCCATCGAGCAGGTGCGTGAGGTCAGCGCTGACGAGTACGCCGCCGTGCCGATCCGCACCGGACATCCGCAAAATGAGGTGCGGCTGATTGACGTCCTGCTGCGCCCCGAGGTACTGGTATTCGAACCGCTGTGGACGGTGATCCCCGGCAACAAGGCGATTCTGCCGGTGCTGTGGTCGCTGTTCCCGAATCATCGCTATCTGCTGGATACCGATTTCGTCGTCAACGACGATCTGGCGAAAACCGGCTATGCGGTTAAGCCTATCTCCGGGCGCTGCGGGAACAATATCGATCTGATAAGTCCTGACGACGAGGTGCTGGATAAGACCAGCGGGAAGTTTGTCGATCGCAAAAATATTTACCAGCAACTGTGGTGCCTGCCGAAAGTGGATGGTAAATACATCCAGGTATGCACCTTTACCGTTGGCGGTAACTATGGCGGCACCTGTCTGCGCGGCGATGATTCGCTGGTCGTCAAAAAAGAGAGCGATATTGAACCGTTAATTGTGCTGAAAGACAGCGATAGACGATAATTCTGGCGGCGCCGAATCGCACGGGCCGCAAAAGCCCCGGTAAGCGTAGCGCTGCCGGGGCTTTTGCGGTAAAAATTGGTACCAAATAGTTAACAAACCACAACAACAAGACAGACAAAAAAGGAACATAATATGCACGATCGGCGACTCGCCGCCCGCGCGGGTGAACTCAAACCCTCCGCCGTCCGCGAACTTCTCAAGCACAGCAAACTGCCCGGCGTTATCTCTCTGGGTGGTGGGATCCCGGCTCCGGAGCTGTTTGATACCGAAGGTCTGAATCTGGCGGTGCAGCAGGTGATGAGCGGGCGTTTCAACGATGCGTTCCAGTACGGTTTGACCGAAGGCTATCCGCCGCTGCGTCAGGCCGTTAGCGAACTGTGTCAGGCGCGCGGCGTTGCCTGCCCGGCAAGCCATGTCTATATCACCTCAGGTTCGCAGCAGTCTTTGGATATTGTCGCGCGTACGCTGCTCGATCCGGGCGATGCGATCGTTGTCGAGCGCCCGACCTACCTGGCCGCGCTGCAGGTGTTCCAGCTGGCTCAGGCTAATATCCTCAGCGTCGATACCGACGACGACGGCATGCTGGTGGAGCAGCTGGCGGATCTGCTGGAGACCACCAGGGTGAAGGCCGTGTATCTGGTGCCAACCTTCGGCAACCCGGGCGGCAAAACCCTGAGCGCCGATCGCCGCCGTCGGGTGGTTGAGCTGGCGAAGCAGCATGATTTCGTGATTATCGAAGACGATCCCTACGGTGAAATCAGCTTTACCGACGAAGTCCGCCGCCCGCTGTATCAGTATGCGCAGGAGCTCGGCTGCGAGGAGCAGGTGGTGTACACCTCGACGTTCTCCAAGATCCTCGCCCCAGGCATGCGTATTGGCTGGATTGTGATGCCGGACTGGCTGGCGCAGCAAACGGTGATCGTTAAGCAGGCGGCGGATCTCCACACCAACATGCTGTCGCAGGTGATTACCGCGGAATATCTGGCGATGAATCGTCTGGAGAACCAGATAGCCCTGATCCGCGAAGACTATCGCAGGAAGTGCGTCGCGCTGGCCGATGCCCTTGAGAGCCAGCTTGGCGAGCATCTGGAGTTCAGCCGGCCAAAAGGCGGCATGTTCCTGTGGGCCCGTTTCCGCTATCCGTTCGATACTATGGAATGGATGAAAAAGACTCTCGAAAACGGCGTGGTCTACGTGCCGGGTGAAGCGTTCTATAACGACAATCCGGACACCCGCACGCTGCGCCTCTCCTACTCAACGGTGTCGGAAGCGGGTCTGCTGACCGCCGTCGAGCGCCTGGCGAAATCGCTGTAACGACCGCGCTTTCACTCCGCGTCGCGAAACGGCGCGGAGCCTTCACGCTTTCCCGCAGAACGGTGAGTTTATCGGGTGCAGCTGGAACAGCCCGTAGCGCTGCACGACGAGCGCATACGGGCATGTAAAATAAGAGAAGGGAACTGCGCGCCGGGGTTTAGTCCTGCTCGCTGATGCGATCGTCGAGCCAGATCAGCATTAATGAAGAGAGAAAAGCAACTGCCGCTGTGCCAATAAATAGCAACATAAGAAATACCTCAGAGGTTTTTAATTATTTTTCTAATTTTACCGGTGAGTGGGTGTTTTTGTCGGAGATGGTGATTTTGGTTGCGTGTTGGGATGTCGCGAGGGTGAAGAAATCATCGGCATCAATATCAAAATTAAGAACTATTTCCTTATATTTCCCGCAGTTAACTAACTCTTTAGCTTCTTTCATACTACCAGCTGTAATAGTAGGCATCGTTTTATCTCGTTTGAAAAACTGATAAGCAAAATAAGAGCTTGTGCGTATCAGATCAACTACTTTTTATGGTAACAGCAGCCATTGCCAACGGTGATGATGGCGAACTATCTGATTTTTTGAAACATAATTTTTGTTTTGCCTTTACGCATGGCGTAACGTTTTGCCGATCCGCCTGCATTCTGCGCAAATAATCGGCGGCGACGAAATTAATGACGAAATAGTTACAGCGTCGGCATCCGGCGAACGCCCGCAGGGTCGCGGGCGTTCGGGTCATCAGGTTGGCGGGCCTTCGGCAAGGGTAATCATCGCTTCGCCAACGGGCAGGGTGTTACAGCAGGCCGGCTTCCTTCGCCGTACGGTCGATAGCGCGTTTGGTCTTTTCGACCAGCTCATCCAGTTCGCTACGTCCGGCGATCAGCGCCGGCGCCATAATCATGCGCCCCAGCGTCGAGCGAATAATCACCCCCTCCTCAAAACCGATTGTCCGGCAGCGCCAGGCCAGCTCGTTCTCATTGGCGAAGCGGCGACGGGTGCTTTTATCTTCCGCGAACTGCAGGGCCGCGACGAGGCCTGCGCCCTGAACTTCGCCGATCAGCGGATGATTGTCGAACACCTCCCGCAGGGTTTTTTGCAGATACGGGCCGGTGTTATCGCGTACGTTGGTGACGTGATTTTCATCACGCAGCGCCTTCAGGTTGGCAATCGCCACGGCGGCGGCAACGGGGTGGCCGGAGTAGGTCAGACCGTGGGCGAAGACGCCGCCTTTTTCAACCAGCACTTCCGCCATGCGCTTGCTCAGCACCAGGCCGCCCATCGGCACGTACCCGGAGGTCAGCCCTTTGGCGATGGACAGCGTATCCGGCTCGAAGCCGAAGTACTGATGCGCGAACCACTCGCCGGTTCTGCCAAAGCCGCCAATGACCTCATCGGCGCACAGCAGGACATCGTACTTCCGGCAAATACGCTGGATCTCAGGCCAGTAGCTTTCCGGCGGGAAAATCATCCCGCCCGCGCCCTGGAACGGCTCGGCGATAAAACCGGCCACGTTTTCCGCGCCCAGCTTGAGGATTTTCTCCTCAAGCTGACCGGCGCAGCGCAGGCCAAACTCATGCGGCGTCAGGCTGCCGCCGTGCATGTACCAGTAGGGCTCGTCGATATGGGCCACGTCGGGGATCATGCCGCCCATGGCGTGCATCGCCTTCATCCCGCCGAGCGCGGTGGCGGCCAGAGTTGAGCCGTGATAGCCGTTCCAGCGGCCAATCATCACCTTCTTCTGCGGCTTGTCGAGGATCTGCCAGTAGCGGCGAACGGTGCGGATCAGCACTTCGTTCGATTCAGAGCCTGAGTTGGTGTAAATCGCATGGCTGTAGTGCGGCGGCAGCAGGCTGAACAGCAGCTCGGAGAGCTCGATCACCGTCGGGTGGGTGGTATGGAAGAACATATTGTAATACGGCAGCTTTGCGAACTGCGCCGCTGCCGCATCCGCCAGATCCTGGCGGCTGTAGCCGAGCTGGGTGCACCACAGGCCGGACATCCCGTCGAGATACTTGTTGCCGTCGTTATCCCAAAGGTACAGACCCTCCCCACGTACCATCACGCGAGGCCCTTCGGCATTCAGCGCCTTTTGGTCGAGAAAGGCGTGGATATGGTGTGCTGCATCCGCGCTTTGATAATCCGGGGTGCTGCGCTGCGGGTTATTCGGGGTAGTCATCTTCTTCTCTCCTGTAAGCGGAATCTAAAAATGCGAAAGCTGCCGGGTGCTAGCGAAACTGGAACCAGGTCGTTTTGAGGCTGGTGAACTTGTCGAAGGCGTGCAGCGACAAGTCGCGACCAAAACCAGACTGTTTATTGCCGCCAAACGGCACGGTGACGTCCAGCGCGTCGACGGTATTCACCGATACGGTCCCGGCGTTGAGCATTCCGGCAACGCGATGGGCGCGGTGGAGATCGTCGGTCCAGAGCGAAGCGGCGAGGGCGTAAATGTGCTGATTGGCCAGGGTGACGGCCTGCTGTTCGTCGTCAAAAGGCATCACGGCAAGCACCGGGCCGAAAATCTCCTCCTGCCACAGCGAGGTATCGGTATTTGCGACTTCGATCAGCGTCGGTTCAACGTAGTTAGCGATGCCGTCGATCTCAATCTCGCGACCGCCGATAAGGACGCGGGCGCCGGCGCGCTCGGCTGCGCGGATGGCGCTCATAACCTTTTGCGTATGCGCCGCGCTGACCATCGCGCCCATTTTGGCTTCAGGATCGAAGGGATGAGACGGCGCCCACGCCTGCATTTTTTCCCGCAGCTTAGGGATAAATTCGGCGTAAATTGTCCGCTCGACCAGCAGGCGAGAGTTAGCCGAGCAGACCTCGCCCTGGTTGAAGCAGATGCCGAAAGCCGCTTTTTCGGCGGCCAGATCGAGATCCCGGCAGTCGGCGAAGATGATATTGGCGCTTTTGCCGCCGCACTCCAGCCAGACCTGCTTCAGGTTGGACTGCGCGGAGTAGGCCATAAAGGCTTTACCGACGGCGGTAGAGCCGGTGAAGGTGATGGTATCGACGTCGTTATGCAGGCCTAAGGCGCTGCCGGCTTCAGTACCCAGCCCGGTGACGACGTTCAGCACGCCCGCCGGGAGACCCGCTTCCAGCGCCAGCTCCGCCAGGCGCAGCGCCGAAAACGGCGAGTTCTCGGAAGGCTTGAGGATCACGCTATTGCCGGCCGCCAGCGCCGGGCCGAGCTTCCATGAGGCGAGGTCGAGCGGGAAGTTCCACGGCACGATGGCCGCCACGACGCCAATGGCTTCGCGGGTGATGGTCGCCAGAGAGTCCTTCCTGGCGGGCGCTACCTCGTCGTAAATCTTATCCACGCTTTCAGCGTACCACCTGAAAACGTGCGCCGCGCCGGGAACGTCAACGTTCAGCGCATCGTTGACCGGTTTACCCATGCTCGCGCTCTCCAGCAGCGCCAGCTCTTCGCGATGTTCGAGGATCAGCCCCGATAGCCGCAGCAGAACGGCTTTGCGCTCCTGCGCGGATAGCCCTGACCAGATGCCTGAGTTAAAGGCCCTACGGGAAGATTGTACTGCGATATCAATATCTTCTGCCTGAAGCGCCGTGACCTCGGCGAGCACCGCATTGGACGCGGGGTTGATGACCGGGAAAACGCGGCGGCTTTTGGCGATGTAGGGTTGGCCATCGACGATGGCATGGCCGATCAAGCGCTGCTCCTGCAGCCTGCTCTGCCAAAAGTTTCTGTCAGTCATAAGCCTCTCCGTTATCGTGTTGCGTAATTGTTATTTATTTGTTGCCGTTAATTCATGATGCCGGAGGGGGGAGAAGTGAGAAAGGACTAAAAATCTAGGTAACCTCCATAAAAAACTTTGTTAGCCCGGCAAAGCGCTGCGGGCCCGATGTTTTTGCCGAGGAAAATTTGTGTGACGCCGCTCAAAGGAGTTCGTCAGCCTTGATTTTAATATTATGTAATTAAATAGTTTTTATTTTATCTGCGGATTTTTAATACCGGCTCGCTATGCTGTCTCTGACAATGTTTAATATTCTCAGATGCCTACTTAAGGAATTAAAAAAATATAGGCGGATTTTTTATCTTCAGCCGTCACGCCGCCGTCCCGTGACGGGGCCGCCGTTTTTTCAGCGCCTGCATGTTAATTTTCTGTAAAAACCTGACCGATGTCGGATTGTTGATCTTTATTTGCTGGCGGGGTTGCGCATGAGGGGGAGCATAGTTTAATCCTGTTTAATCCGTCTCTTTGCCAACAAAAAATAAGGTATCGTATGCCCCATTTCACCCTGAAACAGCTCAAATACTTTGTTGCCGTTGTCGAAGCGGAGAGCATTGCCGAAGCCTCCCGGCAGCTCCATATCGCGCAGCCCTCCATCTCCATTGCGGTTAAAACCCTGGAAGATATGTTTGAGCAGCAGTTTTTTATTCGCCACCATGCGCAGGGGGTTTCCATGACCTCCAGCGGGCAGCGCTTTTATGAAAAAGCGAAGGAGCTGCTCCGGCTCTCATACCAGTTCGAGCAAAACTCCAGGGCGGATAATGAGCTGGTGTCAGGGGTGGTTTCTGTCGGCTGCTTCGAGACCGCGGCGCCGCTCTATTTACCCTCGCTCATCGCCGGGTTTAAGACCATTTATCCGGATATCACCATTAAAATTTACGATGGCGAGCAGCATGAAATTGCCCACGGCCTGCACCGCGGCCGCTTCGACCTGGCGTTTATGTACGATCTCGAGCTGGATGTCTCGATTCACACCGAGAGCCTGAACGCCCCGCAAAAGCCCTACGCGCTGCTGCCGGCGAATCACCCGCTGGCGCAGCGGGCGTCGGTCAAACTATCGGAGCTGAGCCACCTGCCGATGGTGCTGCTGGACGTCGTCCCCAGCCGTAACTATTTTATCAGTATTTTCAAAGACAAAGGCTACAACCCGCAGGTTGCCTATAGTTCGCCGTCGATTGAGATGGTGCGCTGTATGGTCGGCCAGGGGCTGGGCTTTTCGGTTCTGGTGACCCGCCCGGTTTCTGATATCACCTACGACGGGCAGCAGGTACGCTGCGTCGATATTCAGGATGAGATGGCCAACTCGACGCTGGTAATGGCCCATCTGCGCAGCAGCGAGCCCACTAATCCCGCCAAACTGTTTATGGAATATTGCCGCAACGCGGTACTCAGCCCGCCGCAGCAGGAGGTGCGGGTGGCCTGACCCTGGTTTTATTCATCACAGCGGCTCGCGTTAGCGGCGGGTCGTTTTTATATTTAGCGGATCATTTACTGAATATAAAAAAACGATCCTCTGAATATATTTTTTATATCCCCTCGGGAACGCTTCCGCGCCGTCGCTAAATAATCGCTAAGCGCAAAATTATCTGGCGAGTTATTTTGCGATAAATCTATTTTTATCTTTTAGATTCAATATGCTGCGTTCTGCATCACTATTTTATTCTCAGGATCTAAATTTATAATAATTTACCTGTTTGTTACTGTTTATTAACCTCAGTCCTGCGCAGTGGTTTATTCCTGGCGATTGAACTCCATTCGAAGGACACATTTATGACCGTAGAAAAAACACAAATTGATACGCTGATTGTTGGCGGTGGTCAGGCCGGTATTGCCATGAGTGAGCATCTGACTCAGCAGGGGATCTCGCATCTGGTTATCGAGAAAAACCGTATCGCGGAGGCCTGGCGTACCGGGCGCTGGGATTCGCTGGTGGCGAACGGCCCGGCGTGGCACGACCGTTTCCCGGGAATGGAGTTTAAAGGCGCCCAGCCGGATAGCTTTATTCCCAAGGACGACGTTGCGCAATACTTTGAAGATTACGTCAGGAAATTCTCCCTGCCGGTGCGTACCGGCGTGGAGGTAAAAAGCGCGGTTCGCAACAGCGGGCGCCCAGGATTTACCGTTGAAACCACGGATGGGGTGATCGAAGCGCAGCGTATCGTTGCCGCGACCGGGCCGTTCCAGCAGCCGGTTATTCCGCCGATTGCGCCGAAAGAGGGCAACATTCATCAGATCCATTCCGCCAAATACTACAACCCGGAGCAGCTGCCTGCCGGCGCGGTGCTGGTGGTTGGCGCGGGTTCTTCCGGCGTGCAGATCGCCGATGAGCTCCAGCGCGCGGGCCGCCAGGTCTATCTCTCCGTCGGCGCCCACGATCGGCCGCCGCGCGCCTACCGCAACCGCGATTTCTGCTGGTGGCTGGGGGTGCTGGGCCTGTGGGATGCCCCCGCCAGCGAGCCGGGGAAAGAGCACGTCACCATCGCGGTGAGCGGCGCCCACGGCGGGCGGACGGTGGATTTTCGCGAGCTGGCGCAGCGCGGCATCACCCTGGTCGGGCTGACGAAGGCGTTTGCATCCGGCGTCGCGACCTTCCAGCCGGACCTGTGCGACAACATCCGCCGCGGCGATGAAAACTACCTCTCGCTGCTGGACGCCGCTGACGCCTACGTTGCGGCCAACGGCCTCGATTTGCCGCCGGAGCCCGCGGCGCGCGAATTCTTAGCCGACCCGGCGTGCATGACGTCGCCGATCCTCTCTCTGGACCTGGCGCAGGCCGGGGTGACGAGCATCATCTGGGCGACCGGCTACGCCGTGGACTACGGCTGGCTCAACGTTAACGCCTTCAACGCGCAGAATCGCCCTCAGCATCAGCGCGGCGTCTCCAGCGAACCGGGGGTCTATTTCCTCGGCCTGCCGTGGCTGTCGCGCCGGGGTTCGACCTTTATCTGGGGCGTTTGGCATGATGCGAAGCACATTGCCGACCATATCGCCACCCAGCGGAAATACAGCCAGTACCGGGATGCCGGTCAGCGCTGAACTGTAGCTATTAATCAGGATAAAAATGATGCCGACACATACGCGTATTCGCATGTTTAACACCAAAGAGACCTATCCTAATCAGACCCTGGACAACGATTTGTGCCAGGCCGTGCGCGCCGGTAACACCGTCTACGTGCGTGGCCAGGTGGGCACGGACTTTGAAGGCAATCTGGTGGGGCTGGGCGACCCGCAGGCGCAGGCCGAACAGGCGATGAAGAACGTCAAGCAGCTGCTGGAAGAGGCCGGAAGCGACCTGTCGCATATTGTGAAAACCACCACCTATATTATCGACCCGCGCTACCGTGAACCGGTCTATCAGGAAGTCGGCAGGTGGCTGAAGGGCGTATTTCCTATCTCCACCGGGCTGGTTATTTCCGCCCTGGCGCAGCCGCAGTGGCTGATGGAAATTGACGTGATCGCCGTGATCCCCGATGACTTTGTGAAATAAGGAGCAGCCATGACGTTTTCTATCGCGGCATTCTGCCCGGAAACCGGGCAGTTTGGCATTGCAATAAGCTCCTCCAGCATTGCCGTCGGCGCCCGCTGTCCGTGGCTGCAGGCGGGAGTCGGCGCGGTATCCAGCCAAAATATCACCCTGCCTGCCCTCGGCCAGCTGACGCTCGCGCAGCTGGAGCAGGGGCTGGCGCCGGAAAAGGCGCTACGCAAGGCGCTGGCGGAGGATGATTTTAGCCGCTATCGTCAAATTATCGCCATCAACGCCAGCGGGGAAACGGCTTCGTTTAGCGGCGATAAAACCCTCGGCATCTATCACGTCGCCGAAGGGGTGAACTGTATCGCCGGCGGCAATATGCTGGCCAGCCCCGCGGTGGTTGAGGCGATGGTTGCCGAATTCCAGCAGGCCGAAGGGGAGATGGCGACGCGCCTGCTGGCCGCCCTTCAGGCAGGGCTGGGCTGCGGCGGCGAGGCCGGGCCGGTGCACTCTGCGGCGGTGAAAGTGGTGGATGATTACTCCTGGCCGCTGGTCGACCTGCGCGTTGACTGGCATGAGCAGGATCCGATTGGCGAACTTAGCGCATTGTGGCTGGCGTACGAGCCGCAGATGCAGGCCTATATTACGCGCGCGCTCGACCCGCGGGAGGCCCCCAGTTACGGAGTACCCGGTGATGAATAGCGACCTGAAACGGATCCTGGCAACGCTGCTGGCATTCGACACCACCAGCCGCGAATCGAATCTGCAGCTGATTAACTATATCGATGAGTATCTCCGCGGTTATGGCATAGCCACGCGGCTTTTCTTTGATGAGGAAGGCAAGAAAGCCAACCTCTACGCCCGCTTTGGCCCCGAGGGGCCTGGGGGCGTGATGCTGTCGGGGCACACCGACGTGGTCCCGGTTGACGGGCAGCGCTGGACGGTGCCCCCGTTTGAACTCACTCTGCGCAACGACCGGTGCTACGGCCGCGGCAGCACCGATATGAAAGGCTTTATCGCCTGCGTGCTGGCCGCCGTTCCCGACTTTCTCTCCCAACCTTTACGCATGCCGCTGCATCTGGCTTTTTCCTACGATGAGGAGGTCGGATGCCTTGGCGTACGTAGCCTGGTGGACCACCTTAAAGCCTCAAAGGACAAGCCGGCGCTATGCATCATCGGCGAGCCCACCGAGATGCGTCCGGTCTACGGCCATAAAGGCAAGCTGGCCATGCGCTGTACGGTGCAGGGCAAGGCCTGCCATTCGGCCTACGCCCCCCACGGCGTAAACGCCATCGAGTATGCGGCAAAGCTGATCACCCGTTTAGGTTCGCTCGGCGAAAAGCTGGCGCAAAGCCAGGATACCCGCTTTGATCCGCCTTACAGCACGCTGCAGGTTGGGGTGATTAACGGCGGGGCGGCGCTCAATATTGTGCCGGAAAGCTGCCAGTTTGATTTTGAAATTCGCCATCTGCCGGACGTTTCGCTTGAGCCGACGCTCGCCGAGCTGCGCGGCTATGCCGCCGGCGAACTGCTGACCTCTATGCGGGCGGTTGCGGCGCAGGCGGATATTACCTTTCGCCCGCTCAGCCGCTATCCGGGCCTGCTAAGCGACCCGCAGTCGGAATTTGCCGGCTGGCTGGCGCAGTGGGCGCAAAGCGAGGCGTTTTCCACCGTGGCCTTCGGTACCGAGGGCGGTCTGTTTGATGAAGCGGGCGTAGCCACGCTTATCTGCGGGCCTGGAAGTATGGAGCAAGGACATAAAGCGGATGAGTTTATCGCCCTGGATCAGCTGGAGAAGTGCCTGACGATGCTGGGTAATTTGCGCCGCTGGATGGCTCTGTCTTAACGTTTACGCGCCTGAATTAAGGCGCGTTTTTTACCCCCCGACCTGTGCCTGTCCCTCCTTCCTTCTGTGTTTCAGCCTTGCTCTGTAGCCGTATATGGATAAAAAAACTCCGGATGGTTTATCCGGAGTCAGTAAAACGTACTGAATATACCCGCTATACCTCAAGCTGCCGCCTTCCTGATGTTCGGGTTATTTCGGGTATAGAAAGCGAAGCGCTAAACTTTCTCTTTCACCAGGGCGATATTCTTCACCGCCTTCGCTTTAGAGAGGGTGTAATAGACCGGTGAAACCACCAGCAGGCCAATAATCCATGATAAATCAGCCCCGCCAAATGCGGTTGCAACAGGGCCGGTATAGATCGCCGTCGATATAAACGGCACCTCAACTAATATCCCCAACAGGTAGCAGAAGATGGCGGTAGCATTAAAGTAGCCATATATTCCGCCGTCACGCTTAAAGAAGGACTCAACATCATATTCACCGTGCGCGACCAGGTAATAATCCACCAGGTTAATTGCCGTCCACGGCACCAGAACATATAGCAGGATGGTAATAAAGTTGGTATAGATTAATAAGAAGTTTTCCTGTCCATAGATCGCCAGCGCTATTTCGAGGAGCATCGTGAGGATGGCGGTGATTATCCTGGCGCGAGCCATCGGCGACCAGCCGTCAATAAAGGTCTGACCCAGAGTCAGCGTACAGAGCACGCCGCAGTACAGCATCATGGAGTTAGTGGCGGCAATCCCCAACGCCAGCACCACGATGACCACCGCGCCGAAGCCGCCGGTGAGGTCAATAATGCCTTGAATAATATCATCGCTACCAATACTGGTCGCCACCAGCACCCCGAGAACCATCGGCAGATAAGAGCCTAAGATGCAGCCAAAGTAGCTGGCGTAAAAGACGCTTTTATCGTTGGTGCTGTAAGGCATATAGCGCGAGTAGTCAGAGACATAGGGGGCATAGGCCAGTTGCCACAGTGCGGCAATAGAGACCGCGCCGAGGAACCCGACTTTGTTGAAGCCGCCGCGATCGAGAAAATCGACCGGCAGCCCGTGGATAAAGACGATCCACAGAAAGGTTGCGGCCAGCACAATACCGGATATCCACGACATAATTCTGGCGTAGGAGTGAATGATCTTATAGCCGAAAATTGTGGCAAACAGGCTCAGGGCGCCGACGATAATAATCCCCACATCGGAGTTCATCGGCTTATAGATGGCGTGCATGGACTGCCCGCCTAATACCAGACTGGAGGCAGTAAATCCGATATACATTAATACGACGATGGACACCACCAGCACCGAACCATAGGAACCAAACTGGCCCTTGGTTTGCACCATTTGCGGCACCCCCAGCCTGGGACCCTGTGCGGAATGCAGGGCCATAAACAGCCCGCCGACCAGGCTGCCGATAAACAGCGCAACGACTGACCAGAAAAAAGAAAGATGGAAAATGGTTACCGACATCGCCCCGGTGATAACGGTTAACAGCATGATGTTAGAGCCAAACCAGATGGTAAACAGATCGCCCGGTTTGCCGTGTCGCATATTCAGAGGGATAGGTCTGATGGTATTGCTTTCGAGATTTTCAACGTTGACAGGTTGATGTTTAGTCATGGTGCTCTCTCATCACTGCGGGTCTATACCGTGAATGATTCGGGCAACAGCAGGCCGCTAGCTGAGCGAACGCAGCCAACAACGATGGCGCCTGAAGCATCATGGGTATAAATCAGCGTTAGATTGATATTCCAATGAGGAGTACAGCTAATCTACTCATCATAACATTTCGTTTACTATTCTCACAATCTCGTATCATTTTGGAAATTATTAAAAATGTCGAACGTCGATATAAAAAAAGTGCTTTACCCGGGACCCGTGGCCTGATTGTCGTTTCCGGACGGCCATCTTCCGCTGTTTTTTAGAAGTTTATGCTGCGGCCTTGCTTGTTTTATATTTAACAATCTGGGCGGATATTTTAAGCGAGATAATTATTCGAGCAGGAAGATGCGGCGTGGAATGATTGATTGTCTGAAATAAAACCAAAGGCCTGTTTATTGTAGGGAATATAAAAGGCGCTTTAATTCGGCAACCCATGACCATAAATCAGAGAAATGGTAAATATAATCTGAGGTAAATCATCGCGTTGCTGAGCGGAATCGGTGGAGATCAGCTGCTGCGCATAAATAAAATATGCGAGGTTCTTCACAATAAAATTGATTTATTCATAGTGTGCGATGGATCAATATTTAAAACACGTCGCGTCGGCTTTTATCTGATTCACGGGGAAGAGATGGCCTCTGCATATATAAATAATAACCCGCCAGCATCACGGGTTATTATCATCGGACGGAGTATCAGTAGCCGACGGTGTATATCCGACCGCTCTGGATCCCCTCCACGCTGCGGCGATACGCCTGGGCCACCGCAGCGGCCGGGACGCTGGCAAAGCCCGGGAAGAACCCGTCATAGGCGGCGGCTGATTCGGTCAGCACCGTAGGGCTGATCAGATTGATGCGGATCCCGCGCGGCAGTTCGCAGGCGGCGGCGCGGACGAAGCCCTCCAGTCCGGCGTTAACCGTTGTGGCGTTGACGCCCTGGGCAATCGGCTCATGCGCGACAATTCCGCTAATCAGGGTAATGGAGCCGCCGTCGTTCAAATAGCGCTGGCCGGTTAGCGCCAGGCGAATTTGCCCCAGCAGCTTGTCCTGCAGACCCTGGTTGAAATCCTCGTCGGTCATGGTGGCCAGCGGGCCAAAGAACAGGTTTCCGCTCGCCGAGACAATCGCATCAACCTGACCAGTTTTCTCAAACAGCGCCTGCACGCTGTGCTGGGAGGTGATATCAACCTGATGGTCGCCCTGAGTACGACCGACGCGAATGACTTCATGCTGACGACTAAGTTCTGCGGTGACCGCACGGCCCACGGTACCGCTGGCGCCGATAACGACGATTTTCATGGCTGACTCCTGATAAGTTGTGAGCCTCTATTCTTTAATGAAATGGATATCGGATAAACTGGCAAAAAGTTAGATGATTACTAACCAGAGGTTTGGAATATGGATAAGCTGCGCGGAATGGAAACGTTTATCGCCGTGGTGGAGTACGGCAGTTTTACCGAAGCGGCATCGCACCTGGAGATGTCGGCGGTGATGGTGGGCAAATATATCGCCCTCATCGAACGTCAGCTGGCGACCCGCCTGCTTGAGCGTAATACCCGTCGTCAGAGCCTGACCGACGCCGGGCGGGTCTACTATGAAGAGGCGAAACGCGTTCTGGAGCAGGTCTCGATCGCCGAAAGTTCGGTTGAACGACTGCGGCTGGCGCCCGCGGGGACGCTGCGCATCAGCGCGCCGACCTCATTTGGCGCCTGCGTCATGGCGCCGCTGACCGCCACTTTCCTCCAGCAGTGGCCGGACGTGCGCGTGGAGCTCGATCTGACCAACCGGCTGGTCGATCTGGTGGATGAAGGGTTCGATCTGGCGGTCCGCATTGGCGATATTCACCAAACAGACCTGGTGGCGAAATATCTCTGCGCCTACCGGATGGTGATCTGTGCCGCTCCCGCCTATCTCAACCGGCACGGCACGCCGCTCACGCCTGCCGATCTTGCCGGCCATCTCTGCCTCTCCCATACGGTGTGGACCGCGCGCAACGAGTGGAAGCTGCCGGGAATAACGGAAGAGGTGCGCTGGAGGCGCGATGCGATCCTCCGCTGCAACGACGGCTACGGCCTGAGGATGGCGGCCATCGCCGGAGCCGGCCTGCTGCTGCAGCCGGAAGTGCTGCTGGCGGAGGATCTTGCCAGCGGAAAACTCGTCCGCATACTTGAGGCCTATACCCCCGAACCGCGCCCGGTACATCTGCTCTGGCGTCAGGATCTTCGTCCGTTGCCGAAGCTGACCCGGTTTGTCGAGCACGCGCTGAACGAGGGCGGGCGCTATTTATGAACTATTATTATCTGGTCTGGTCTGATGAACGTTCTTCATAGATCACTTCTGCTAAAAGGAGATTGGTATGAGTTTATTGAGTTTTGTGAAAGAAGCGGGCGAGAAAATCTGGGATGCCGTTTCGGGCGGGGACAAAGAGAGCCAGGCCGATAAGCTGAAAAAGCATATCGATGCGCTTAATCTTCCCGGCGCGGATAAGGTCAGCATCACCGTGGCCGAAGACGGCACCGCGACGGTCAGCGGCGACGTCGGCTCGCAGGAGGATAAAGAAAAAATTATGGTGGCGGTGGGTAACGTCACCGGCATTGCCCAGGTCAGCGACAACGTTAGCGTGACGCAGAGCGGCGCCGAGAGTCGCTACTACACCGTGAAATCCGGCGATACGCTGAGCGCTATTTCTAAAACCGTGTATGGCTCGGCGAACGACTATCAGCGGATCTTTGAAGCCAACAAGCCGATGTTGAAGCATCCCGACAAGATTTATCCGGGACAGGTGCTGATTATCCCGAATAAGTAAGGCGGGAAAAGCGGCGTTTATGCACGATCTATTGTTACGGAGTCGGTAATGGGACTACTTGATCAAATTGGCGGCATGCTCGGCGGCCAGGCCGGTAAAGCGGAGCAGCTGCAGGCAATCATGGCCTGGGTCCAGCAGCAGGGGGGCGTTCAAGGGATCCTTGAAAAATTCCGCAGCGGCGGCCTGGGCGAGATAGTTGAATCCTGGATCGGCCAGCAGGGCAATATCCCGGTCTCCAGCGACCAGGTCACCTCGGTTTTCGGATCGCCAGCGCTGCAGGATCTTGCGGCAAGGCTCGGGATCGACCCGCAGACCGCCTCGTCGCTCATCTCCGAGTATCTGCCGAAAATTGTCGACGGTTTATCCCCTGAAGGCGAGGCTCCTGCGCAGCAGGATCTGCTGTCTGAAGGCGTGAACCTGCTTAAAGGCAAGCTGTTTGGCTGAGCGCGGTTACGCGCAGCCGATACGCCAAAAGTAAAACCCGCCGGCCGGCGGGTTTGTTGTTTAGTCCCGCAGCGCCTGCTGCCAGTCGGCAATCAGATCCTGCGCGTCCTCAATGCCGACGGAGAGGCGAATGAGCTGGGGCGTAATGCCGTTTGCCAGCCTCTGCTCCAGAGGAATGGAAGCGTGGGTCATGCTAAACGGCTGGCTGACCAGGCTTTCCACGCCGCCGAGACTCTCCGCCAGCGTAAACAGGCGCAGCCTGCCGATAACCTGCTCCGCATAGCGATCGTCGCCTTTCACCACCAGCGAAATCATACCGCCAGGCAGCGCCATCTGCTTATGCGCCAGCTGATGATGCGGGTGCGACGCCAGCCACGGGAACCACACCTTTTCCACCTGCGGCTGCTGTTCCAGCCATTCGGCGAGCGCAAGCGCGTTGCTGCTGTGGCGCTCCATACGCAGAGCGAGGGTGCGAATACCGCGCAGTGTCAAAAAGCTGCTGAAGGGGTCGAGCACGCCGCCCACCGCATTTTGCAGATACCCGAGCCGGTCCGCCAGCTCGGGGTTGTCGCCGACCACCGCGAGGCCCGCCACCACGTCGGAATGGCCATTCAGATATTTTGTCGCCGAGTGCACGACGATATCAAACCCCAGTTCGAGGGGACGATGAATGACCGGTGAGGCGAAAGTGTTATCGGTGACGCTGATGAGATTGTGCCGCCGGGCAATCGCCGCGATGGCGCCGAGGTCCGCCAGCTTGAGCAGCGGGTTGGTCGGCGTTTCAACCCAAATCATTCGCGTGTCCGGCCTGATGGCCGCCTCAATCGCCGCCAGGTCGTCGGGTTTGACCCAGCTTACCCGCAGGCCGGCGCTGCGGCGACGGACGTTTTCGATCAGCCGCCAGGTTCCGCCGTACACGTCGTCGACGGCGACCAGATGGCTGTCTTTATCCAGCAGCTCAAGCACCGTGGAAATCGCCGCCAGCCCGGAAGCAAAGGCGTAGCCGCGGGAGCCGCTCTCCAGTTCGGCAATGGCCGTTTCCAGCGCATGGCGGGTAGGGTTGCCGCTGCGCGAGTACTCATAGCCCGTATGCTGCCCGGGTGCCGGTTGTGCGAAGGTGGAGGTGGCATAAATGGGCGGCATGACGGCGCCGTGCGCATCATTAAAGGTGCCGCCGTGGACGCTCAATGTATTTAAGTTTTTCATGGACGATCCTTAGTGTTCAAGTCGGTTACGCCAGGTGGTCAGCACGTCGCTGCGGGTGATCAGGCCGAGAAAACGATCGTTATCGGCGATGACGGCCACCAGGCCGCGATCGAAAATGGCTTTCAGCGCGCTTTCCGGCGCGCGTTTATCGAGGGTTTCGACGTTGCGGGTCATAGCCTCTCTGACCGGCAGCGCAAAGCGCTGGCTGTCGCCCTCGACGTGGCTAATCAAATCCCACTCATCGACGATCCCAACGACGCGGCCATTTTCCAGTACCGGCAGCTGGGAGATGTCGTATAGGCGCATGCGCGCAAGAATGGTGGCCAACGTGTCGTCCGGCGCGGCGGTGACGGTGGCGTCTTCGTCATGGCGCAGGGCGATAAAATCGGTTAAATCGCCGCGCGAGGGGCGGGTCAGCAGCCCCTGCTGGCGCATCCAGTCATCGTTGAACATTTTCGACAGATACTTGTTGCCGCTGTCGCAGGCAAAGGTCACCACGCGCCTGGCGCTTGTCTGCGCCTGACAGTAGCGCAGGGCGGCGTGCAGCAGCGTTCCTGTTGAAGAGCCGGCAAGAATGCCTTCGGTCTGCAGCAGCTCACGCGCGGTAGCAAACGCCTCCCTGTCGGTGACGCGATAGGCGGTATGCACGCCGTCGAGATGGGCCAGCGGCGGAACAAAGTCTTCGCCAATCCCCTCGACCAGCCACGATCCCGCCTCGCCGGAGCGGCCGGTTTCTACCCGATCGGCGAGGATCGATCCCGCTGGATCGGCAAGAATAAATTCCGTTTTCGGCGAGTGTTCGGCAAACCACGCCTGCAGCCCGCCGAGGGTACCGCCGGAGCCGACGCCAACGACAATGGCGTCGATATCGCCGTCCAGCTGGGCGAAGATTTCTGGCGCGGTGGTGCTGATATGCGCCAGCGGGTTGGCCTCGTTATTAAACTGATCGATATAAAATGCCCCCGGCGTCTCCTCCGCCAGGCGACGGGCGTAATCCTGATAGTAGGCCGGGTGGCCTTTATTAACATCGGAGCGGGTGAGCAGCACCGTTGCCCCCAGCGCCCGCAGATGGAATATCTTCTCGCGGCTCATTTTGTCGGGGACGACGAGGATCAGGCGGTAGTTCTTTTGCGCCGCAATGAGCGCCAGGCCGAGCCCGGTATTGCCCGCGGTGGCTTCAATAATCGTGCCGCCTGGCTTTAGCTTACCGAGGCGTTCAGCCTCGTTAATCATCGACAGCGCGACGCGATCCTTAATAGAACCGCCGGGATTTTGGTTTTCCAGCTTCAGGAACAGGCTACAGGGGCCGGTCTCCAGCTTGTGCAGCTGAAGCAGGGGCGTGTGGCCGATAAGTTCGCTAACAGAATGAAAGAGTGACATGACTATTTACCCATTCGTATCGAGATGACGAATGGTAGGTCTGTGAATTTGGCAAATTAAAGAATATTTAACCGCTCATAAGAGCAAAATGGAATATAAGATTCTATTTAGCCATCCGGAGGGAAAGGTTGTTAGCCGCCTGGGTGTATTGATATCTGAAAATTACTATTTTTGGCGTAATTTTCAGCGATTAATGCATTTTTGCGGCGACGCAAATGCGTTTTTCAGAAAAGGATGGCTAAAAAAATCATAGCGACAAATATCCAGGGGGAGGTGCCTGAATCAGGCTGCTGGAGCATAGCTTTTTATCGAAAACAAATAACAAAGCCAGATATTCAATACCGTTTTTGATAGATACGTGAGAGCCCGGGCGCATGATAACCTTTATTAAATTAGAACGATTTGCTATTGCGTCCGGGCTTATTCAGCAAGCGCCGGAAGAAAAGGTGAGATGTGCCTGAATTTATATCATTAGCGATAAGTTCATTCTGGCCGATGCTTTATGCCGGGCTGGTTTTTACTATCCCTATTACGTTAATTTCGTTTGCTCTCGGCCTCGGGCTGGGGTTTGTCGCGGCGCTTATCAGGCTGTACGGGCCGCGGCCGCTACGGCTGCTGGTGCGTTTTTATGTCTGGGTTATTCGCGGCACTCCGCTGCTGGTGCAGCTGTTTCTGATTTTTTACGCACTGCCGGGTATCGGAATTACTCTCGACGCTTTTCCTGCCGCGGTTATTGGCTTTACGCTGAACGTCGGGGCCTTCACTTCTGAGGTTATCCGGGCGACGCTGCTTTCCGTCGCCAGGGGACAGTGGGAGGCCGCGCACTCGATCGGCATGAACTGGTGGCAGTCGCTGCGCCATATTATTTTGCCGCAGGCCGCGCGGGTGGCCGTACCGCCGTTATCGAATACCTTTATTTCGTTAGTGAAAGATACTTCACTGGCGTCAGTGATTACCGTGCCGGAGCTTTTTTTAGCTGCTCAGAGAATTGCCGCCGTGACCTATCAGCCATTAATACTGTATACCGAAGCCGCTATTATCTATTTATTAATCAGCTCGGTGCTGTCGTACCTGCAATCCAGGCTAGAGGCCCGGTTAGAAAAAAATACCTCAGGCAAGGAACATAATAATGATAACCCTGTCCGGGCTTGAGAAAAGTTTCGCTGGGCAAAAGGTCCTGCACGATATTTCGTTAAATATTGCCGAGGGGAGCGTTACCGCGCTTATTGGGCCATCGGGAAGCGGCAAAAGTACGCTATTACGCTGCATTAACCTACTTGAGCTGCCGCAGGCCGGGAAATTAACTATTGGCCAGGAAAATATTGTGTTCTCCGCCGATGCGGCGCCGAAGAGAAAGGATATCAGGCGTATTTGCCAGCAAACCGGGATGGTTTTCCAGAATTTTCAGCTGTTCCCTCATTTGTCGGTACTTGAAAACATTATGACGGGGCTGATTGTGGTGCAGAAATGGCCTGTCGAACGCGCGAGGGCCCGCGCCGAGGAACTGCTGGCGAAGGTGGGTCTGCTGCATAAGCGTCATGCCTGGCCGGCGATGCTGTCCGGTGGCCAGCAGCAGCGCGTGGCTATTGCCCGCGCGCTGGCGCCTTCACCTAAGGTGCTGCTCTGCGATGAGCCAACTTCGGCGCTCGATCCTGAGCTGTCGCTGGAGGTGATTTCTGTTTTGCGTCAGCTGGCGCAGGAGGGGACAACCATGCTGATGGCCACTCACGATCTGCGGCTGGCTGCCAGTATAGCCAGTCAGGTCGTGTTTCTTGAGTCCGGACAGATTATCGAGAGCGGTAGCTCGCGGGATATTTTTACCCATGCGAGGAAAACGCGGACGCAAATTTTTATTTCCACATTGACCGAAACGTTTCCTGATTCCTGGGAAATTTAAAACAACAACACGGCATAGCAGACTAAGGAGTTAATGATGAAAGTACTGATGACGGCATTACTGGCTACCGCGATCCAACTGGGCGTGGCGCATGCGGCGGCTGCGCAGGACGACCTGGCAAAGATAAAAACAGCGGGCGTGTTTAAAGTCGGCACCGAAGGGACCTTCCCGCCGTTTACCTACCACAATACGGCGGGAAAGCTGGTGGGTTTTGATGTTGATATCGCGCGTGAAATTGCCAAACGGATTGGCGTAAAGGCCGAGTTCGTTGAAGGTAAGTGGGATGGCCTGGTGGCCGGTCTGGATGCTAATCGCTACGATGCGGTGATAAACCAGGTATCCATTACGCCCGAGAGGGAGGCGAAGTATGACTTCTCCGATCCCTACATTTCCCCTAAAGCCGTACTGATCGTGAATGAGAAAAACACCGACATTCATACCTTTGCTGATTTAAAAGGCAAGAAATCGGCGCATACCTTGACCAGTAACTATGCGCAAATTGCCCGCGAAAATGGCGCTGAAGTGGTGGGAACCGATGGCTTCGATCAGTCTATCGCGCTGGTGTCGCAGGGACGCGCGGATGCGACTATTAACAGCAACCTCTCGTTCCTCGATTTCAAAAAGCATAAGCCCGACGCCCCGGTAAAAATTGTGGCGGAAAGGGCCGATGCCGAGCGGGAGGCGGTATTAATCCGCAAGGGGAATCCGGATCTGCGTCAGGCTATCAATACGGCGCTGGCGGGAATCAAATCCGATGGCACCTACCAGCGGATCTCCAACGAGTATTTCGCCGCAGACGTATCAAAATAAGACGCCGGCGGCGGCGCTCGTTACTGGTAGGAAAACGTAATGCTCGCGAGGGCGTTTGCGCTGCCCGGCACCAGCTCCCCGGTGCGGACGTACTGCGCCTGGAACGGTAGCGACACTATTTGGGTCGTCGCCGTGGTCTGGATAAAGAACTGGTTTACGGTACCCGCTGCGGAGCTGTCCGGCCCCATCATCAGCGGGCCGCTGCCGTTATAGAAGAACTGTACGCCGATGCCGGAGGCGGTAGAATCGTTGGTCAGCGTAACGACAGAGGAAGTGTTGTCTGGCGTGGTCTGGTCCGTCATTACCGCATAGAGCGCCACCTGTTCGTCGCAGGTCAGGCTGACGTTAAATGAGCCCGATAGCGAGGTGCTGCCCACGTTGGGCAACGTATGAATATCCGGAGCGCCGAGATCGATGCTGGCGCTTTTGGTGCTCACCGTACAGCCGCTGGCCGTCACCGTAATGGTCGTCGGGTTGATGATCACCTGTGCCGTTTTGGTTTCGTTATTATAAGCCGTCAGGATCGCGGCGTTGATGGCTGGGATCTGGTATACGCCTGACTTCAGCGCGCTGTCCGTTTTAATGTACGTTAATTTTGCCGACCAACCTAAATCGAAAGCCATGCCGTTGGTGCCATCGGCGGGGTAGCTTTGGGTCACGCCGGTTTGTAGCGGCACGTAGGTTGTGCCGTTAAAATCCTTCAGGCCGATGATATAGCCGATGCCGGGGATGCCGGTTTCAAAAACGCTATAGCTTACGCCATCGACGTTGACGGCGATCCCCGCAGACACGGCGCTGCTGCCGGGTTCGAGAGTTCCTTTGGTACAGACGAACAGGTATCCGCACCAGAACACCCGCTGCACGCTGGCCGTGGCGCTCCACGCTGAGCCGATAATATTTCCCGGCATAACGGAGTCCGCGGGGCCGGTGTAGGTCATCGGCTGGGGCGAGAGCGTAATGTCGGATACCCAATCCAATGCCAAAACCCTGGCGCTGACGCACAGCCAGCAGACAAGCAGTAAGAAACGCATTATTGATACTCCGTAGTCCAGGTCGCGATGGCCGAAACGTCACCGGCGCTGACGGCGGCGCCGTTGGCCGCCAGCCGGGCATAAAATGTCATCTGCACGCGTTCGTCTCCCGACGCCCCGTAGGCCGCCGTTTGGGCTTCCAGCGGGATCGGTACCCCGGCTTTATCGAGGATTTGTACCGCCACGCCGCTCGCTCCGCCGTCGTCTACCTTAATCAGCTGTGGGTTGAGGTCATCCGGCGTGCCGCTAAAGCGGATCTTCACTCCGATAAAGGTTGGGCCGCACTCTTCCAGCGTGAGCGTGAAGGCCCGTTTGATATTGCTTACCGCTCCCGGCGAGTGAAACTGCTTCATGCCGATGGTGCCCAGCGGGACGGTTTGTTCTGCTGAATCGGCGGAAACCACGCAGGTATTGCCGATCAGGTTTCCGGTTACGGAGACCAGCACGTCGTAGCCGCAAGCCGGGGCGGCGAGGGCAATAAGCAGCGCTATGCCTGATATCCGGGCTGCTACTGACATACCGCCTCCTGCGTGTAAAGGCCCGTGCGGGCGCTGTAATCCTCCGGGTTCAGACGATATTTAACGACGCACCTTTTGTCGCTGCCCTGTCCCCAAACGGCGCTGAGCGTGCCTTCAGCCGGCAGGCCGGCGAGATAAAGGCTGCCGCCATCCCCCACGATGCCGCTGGTCTGCTCATCGGCGAGCGATACGATGGCGCCAAACGGCAGCGCCTCGTTGCGGTAGCCGATCGTGAACAGGGCCTTCGCGCCCCGGCGGGTGACGATGGTTGCGCGCACCAGCGCGCCATCGGTCGGCGTTTTGCTCACGATGGCGTTCTCCAGCTCAACGTTGTTTCCGGCGGTAGTGACATCCAGCGCGACCTGGTTGATGCGATACGGCGTGGCGTAAGGAATGACGGCATAGCCGCGGCTATCGGTTTTGACTCCTTTATGATTAAGCACCGCCACGCTACCGGCCCCCGGTGCTTTGATCAGGATGTTAGTATTCCCCAGCGGCTGGCTGAGCGTCAGGCCATCTTCATGCAGCACCGCGCCGCCGCTCATGCCGTAGCTGAGGCTGCGGGAATCGCTGGAGTAGCTGTAGCCCAGGCTGTAATCGCCGCGCTGGCCTTCGTACTGCAACGCGGCATCGCCGCCGTACCGCAGCTGCGCTCCGTAGCGCTGATTAACGTTATAGAACAGGCTCTCCTGCCCGGGAACGTAGCCGCTTACGCCGGCGCTGCTGGTGGCTCCCGTTGAGTCCGCACGGGTGGTGGTAAAACGCGCCCTGGTGGCCAGCTGCGGGTTGCCGAACGGCACGGAAAGCGACATCGCCACAACGTTATCTTTATGGTTATCGAACAGGCTGGTGCTGCGCTGAAAGCTCACGCCAACCGAGACGTTGCGAACCATAGCGTTCCACGCAAACTGCATGCTTTGCGTTTTGCTGGCGGTGCGCCAGTAGGTTTGCCGATCCCATGACAGAGAAAGCGAGCCAAACCTACCCATTGGCTGCGACAGCAGCAGCTGATTTTTCGCTTTGCGCGACATATGCAGGTTATACACGTTCTCATAGCTGGTGGTGACGGTGCCGTCTGCCTCCGTGACCTGCTTCGTCATACCGCCCGTCATCCCCTTATAGGCGGTATCGCTGAGGGTGTAGAACCCCTGCGTTGAGTAGCGCAGCGAGTAGAAGTTAAAGCGCGTGCCGATATTGTTCAGCAGCTTGCTGTAGCGCAGGCGCACGGAATCCCCGGTGTAGGGCCGATCGTCGGCCAGTATGCTGCGCGCGTGGGTCACATCGACGGAATACGCGCCAAAGCGCCCGAGATTTTGTCCAATGCCCAGCGCGAGCCCGCTGTAGCGCTCTGCAAGCTGAGTGCCGCCGTAAAAGGTGAGGCCGTATTCCCAGCCGAAAAACAGCTCTCCCTGGGCAAACGTCGGGGTGTTCTGATTGCCGACGGCGCGAAGTTTCCCGGCGCCGAAGGCATATTTTATCTGCCCGCTGCGCACGAGGTTCGGCACGCTGGCAAACGGAACGGTATATTGCGTTTTGCTGCCGTCGCTCTCCTGAATCGTCACCAGCAAATCTCCGCCGGACGACGTGGGGTAGAGATCTTTCAGCATAAACTCCCCGGAGGGGACGCTGGTCTGATAAATGGTGTTGCCGTTCTGCTGGACGGTAACGGTCGCGCTGCTGCGGGCGATGCCGCGAACCTCCGGCGCATAGCCGTTCAGGCTGGCCGGCAGCATGTTATCGTCGGTTTTCAAGGCGATACCGCGTAGGCCTACGGAGTCAAAGACCTGAGCGGAAGTGTAGGTTTCCCCAGCGTACGCCTGCGCTCGTAGGGCGGGTATATCCCGCTGCAGCCAGGTTTGTACGTGGGTAAGCGTATTCGCATCTTTGGTCCACGTCGTGTAGTCGCGCAGCCGCCACGCGCCCAGGTTCACACCGCTGTTCAGGCTAACGAACAGCTGCCGGGTGCGGGTGTGCTTATCGCCCCGGTACTCATTGTTGGCGCCGTTAACGACATAGTTCAGCCACGCAGCAGGGATCCCGGACTCCCAGCTCTCAGGGCTGACGTATCCACGCGGAAGATTACGCATATAGCTCTGCGGCAGGCTGAGATTGAGCGTCAGCGTCTTCTGGTCGAAGTCAAAGCTGGCGCCGGGGAACGCGTGATTTAAAAAATAGCATTGCCGGGTCAGCGGCAGCCGCTCTTCTGCGGCCTGGCGGCTATCAATGCCCAGGGCGGCAATCTGCTGCGCCGTGACGCAGGGCTGGGCGTCGTCCTGCGCTGTATTTTTATCAACGCTGAATGCCACGTTTCCGGTGAAGGCGTAATTTTTATTGATATATACGTTAATGTTGTATTCGCCCGGCGGTAAGGCGCTCCCCGCATTGACCCATGAGAGGTCGACAATATTTCCACTTTCACCGTTGAGGAACGCAGGATTAAATTGCAAATCGTTCTCTGCGGCAGAGACATACCGAATGGCATGGCAGATCATCAGGGCACAGACGATTTTTGCTTTCACGCGATCGCACCTTTTTTATTTTATTTCCGGTTCAACGACAGGCTGACGGTGGGCGTCCATGCGCCGTAATCATTGATGGTCTGATAGCTAAAAGCGCTTGCCTGACTGAATGAGCCCGCCAGCGTGACGCTTGCTTTTGGTGGGACCATCGCCGGCTGCACCGGCTTACCATCGACTTTTAAATTGATGGTGGTGAGGTAATAAGGCGTTGGGTTATTGAGCGTAATTTTGCCCGCGCGGTAGTCGCCGGTTATTTTTTTCCACCCCTCGCTGGCGCCGCTTTGCAGCCCTTCCGGGCGGTAAAAAACTTTTATGCGGTTCGCTGAGGCAAACTGCAGCGAATTGCTGGAGGCGCTTTTGGATTGCTGCGGAATGGCTTTGACCGTAATCCAGTACAGCGTTTCCCGGTCCTGCGGCAGAGATTTACCGCTAAACATAATTTTCACCACGCTCTCGGTTGCCGGTTTTAAGACATACAGAGGCGGCGTAATGACGAAATCGTTGGAGCGCCGATCTTGCTCATTTTCAACCCATGACTGGATGAGGAATGAGGCGTCGGGATGCGTATTTCTGACCTGCAGCATCGACTGGTTCGCGCTGCCGAGGTAGACCATTCGCGTTGCGCCCAGGCCCACGCCGCCGGCACAGGCTGCGGATGAGCACAGCGAGCCGAGCAGACAAATCCATGTTAATGAGCGCATAGCGTCTCTCCTGAAAGTTGAGCCTGGCCCGGCGACCCGCCCGGGCCAGAGGATTACGAATAGGTTACGGTGTAGGTGGCTACAGCGCTGGCATCGCCAGCCGTGGCGTTGCCCTGCGGAGAGTAGTATTTGGCGCTGAAGTTCAGGGTGTTCGAGCCGCTACGCAGCTCGACGGGCGCGGCGGACTCGCCAAGCCTCACGACGTTGCCCTGTTCGTCATACAGGCGAATAGCGACGTTTTGCGCCGAGGAGCTGCTGCCGTTTGAGCCGACGGCCAGGCCGTCAGCATCGGTGCTATCCGGGATGCCGGTGAAGGTTACGGAAACCGTAGTCGCCGGGATTGGGTTTTCCTCGGTGCCGGCGGAGGTATCGGCGATTTCACAATCTTCAAGGGTGATGGCGAACGCTTTTGCCGTGTTGGCTTCACTGCCCGCCGCGGCCAGCGTGGCGGTACGAACTTCACCCAGATCGACGTCAATGTTGCCACTGTTGGCGCTGATGGCGCAGGCTGAGGTCACGACGCTGCCGCTGAAATTTACGGTGCCGCCGCTGGTGGTGGCAGCCAGCGAGGAGCCCGCAGGCAGCAGGGCCGCAATGCCCAGCGCCAGCAGAGTTTTGCTATTTAAGTAAGCTTTCATTTTTCTGATTCCATAGTTTTGTTATTACGAGACTGGCTCTGAAGGCTGCAGATTTAGCTGGTTAAAAACACCAGTAAATCTGTTTTATTCCTGAGTCCGAGTTTTCTTATTGCTGAGCTTTTTAACGCGCTGACACGGCGGTATGAAAGCTTCTCTATTTCTGCTATATAACGTATATCCAACCCATTTCTCAGTTTCTTCAATACCCTCCATTCCCCTGGCGTTAGCGAAAGCGCCATTGATTTCTTTTTCGGTTGATAGCGGCTTTCCGCCACTTTTAATAAACAGGTTCGCCAGCGATAAAGCGGATCCTGTAATGAAATATAGGCATCAATATCACCGTGTACCCACAACAATGAATTCACTGCTGCGGAATACATATATATAAGTACCTCTGGGTAACTGGCTTTAATCGTTTTGATGTATGCCAGGCAATCCATTCCGGTATGGTGTTTTTCTATACCTGAAATAAAAATAACGTCAATTTTGGTCATTGCTAAAAGATCGTCAAGGTGCTGGTAATCATTCGTCGATGTTGTGATTTGAATACCAGAATACATTCCTTGCAATAAGGCGGTAATGCCACAGCGTGCAAAGCGATCGCCACCGATTAACGCAATATTTAAATGATGCTGTAGTTCAAGCTTACTCGCCATGTTATTCCCTCGATTTATAATAATAATGAGGTCAGCCCGTATGCGTATGACAGGTATCAACCTGTATTCCTGTATTTTTAAAGCAATTAAGCCTTTCACTCTGTGGAACTACTATACCCCGGGAGATGACTACGTAATCTCAATTAATCTTAATTTATATTAATTGCAAAGCGTGAGGCCGTCCGATGAACCCGTTCGCCGAACTATATTGGCTTAATCGTGGACGAACGGGCCTCAGTTCCCCGCGCCGACAGGTTTTTCGTACTCCTTATTATCGTTTTTTCTCAATGCCTAAACCGCGCGTTAAGCGAAGTTCATATTTTTATTTTTCCTTTTGTATCAGCTGTTTGATGGAGGTTTTCTACGGGAGATATAGCGGCGAAGCGAATGGTCAGGGCACGGGAATAGGGTCGCAGGAAAGCGCTCTCCCGTCGGTTGAGTGAAGATAAGATCTACTTAAGAAAAGATAAGAGAAGGGCGTTGACGCCCGTCAGGCGGCGCTCGGGAACGGGGTGAGGAATGGGGTTAGCGTTTATTGTACTTCAGTTAACCTGCAGAGCAATGACAGGAAAATAAGATGTTTCGCCAGTTGCTGTGATATACAGCACCGAATTTATCGGCCATATTACCCCCAGAGAGGAGAAGGATTAATCTCTTCTCATCCATATGGTGATAAGACCTGGGTACTACCGACATGCTTTAACCGGAGATTTTTCACCGATTGTATGCACAAGCATTATATTATCAATGAAATAGTTGAGTTTCATCCTGTGGACGGCACGCTGCGCGATCTCAGCAACCCGGATCGCGTGGTGGTACTCAATTCGCCCGCAGGGCGCTGTTTATTATTATTAATAGAGCGAGCCGGCGCCATTGTCACGCAACAGGAGTGCATGGATATCGTCTGGCAAAGGCGAGGGATGCTGGTTTCACCCAATACCTATTACCAGAATATTTCTGTTCTACGCAAGGGATTGAAAAAAATTGGCTTCAATAGCGATCCGATCGTCACGATCCCGCGTATTGGATTAACATTATCCAGCGAAACTACGATAACGATTAAAGAGGTTCCGCGGCAAACGTCAGATGATGAAGTATATGATACTGCGCTTTCGGATGCGGAGAGCGTTCCGCAGGCTGAACCTACAGTGCAGCCTGTAATAGCGGCTTATTCACCTAAACGCCTGCGGTGGTGGACGAAAGCGTTATTTTTAGTTTTGTTATTCACAGGCGCAGGAATGATTAATCATAGTTTTTCCCGGGAAACTCTTTTTATCGATGGTTATTACTTTGCGGGTACGGTGGGAGAGTGCCGGGTTTATCTGACCAATAGCATCCAGACGCAGGATGAGCGGGCCAGGGCGCTGACCTACGCCGGGCAATTTAAAGATGGCTGCGTGAATTATCCATGGGTGTATATCGGCAGGTATGCTCTGCTGCCTCGAGCCTCCGTTATTCGGTGCGATCGGTCGATGAAGGAGCCAAACCGCTGCATTTCGGACTATTTTATTGAGGATCGTTAGCATGGCCCATCATCGTCAGGTGCTTTACCTGTCCTGCTTTTGCCTGCTGCTCGGCGCCGTGCTGGCGAGTTATTTTTTGTGGTGTCGCTATTATGTCGCGCCGTTCTCCTGTCGGGTGAGTTTTGTCCAGCATCATCCGGATACGACCCTCATTCTGTGGATGAATTACACCGTAGACGGGAAGAGCGGGACGCTCAGCATTAACGGTCACGTGCAGGGGGAGCCGAACAGAGTTATTAACCGTAAAATATCGTTTTTGGTGACGCGCAAAGGCCGTGTCTGGTACCTGGTATCAGAACACAATATTAAATTCCCGGACGATAACGTGCCGGATAGCTGGCTGGAAAAATATGAGCCGCTGTTTTTCGTCTACCCAGGAAAAAATATCTATATGCGTATTAATGAACAGAAAAATGGTAGCTATCTCTTTCTTTTGGGAACGCTGCCGACCTATATGTGCAGTAGCGCCACGCGTCCGGCTGCGAAAATGTAAAAGCCAACCACGGGCTGGGTTTTCTGTTTACCGCTCCTGCGCGCCTGTCCGCGCACTCATTGCGAGACGCTCTCTCTCATCACTCATCGCCAACTGTCGCCTGTAGCCGGGACAACGCGGAGCGGTCTGGTGAGACGCTGCGCCACGGCGCGGCCGTTCTCAATGAAACCACGGGGGGGCGTGACGGACGTCTGGCCGCGTGCCGGCAAGTCTGATGCAGATAGCGACGGCAGTCATTCAGCGCTCTGAGGTATTAAAGCGCCTGAAAACAGAACGCCGAAATAATCCGACCGCAGCGGCTGTTGAAAATAAAAGATGAGTTATATTGTTGGCACGTTCTTTACGCCACCGGTACTTACTCCCCTTATATTGGAGATATCTGTATGAAACTATTACAACTAATCGCACTGGTTCCTGTATTACTGCTGCCAGCTGGCGCATTTGCCTCCTCAGAGGCAGCGTGGAAAGAATTTGATAAAACTATCCAACGCTCATGCCTGGCAAAGAGCGACCTGCTGCATAAAAAGGTGACAGGACAGCGCATAGATTTTAGTGATGATGTCGGTTACTCGGCCCTCATTATTTCCGGTAAAAGAATGGATAATGGCAAATCGCAAACGATGAAATCTCTCTGTCTGTATAACCGGCAAAAACAAACTGCCAGTCTTGCTGATATGCCATGAGTCGACACCCTTCCCCCTGAAGGGCGACATTTCCTGCAGCATTCGGATCGAAGCTCCGCCGGTTTCGGCCTCTGCGGCCATCAGCCAAATTTACGCGGAAGTATCATTTTTAATATTCTCTAATATTCTGTTTTTAAAGAAATATAAATTGTAGCGCTCCCACCTCTCCCTGCCCGGCGAAAGTTATCACAAATTTGTGAACGTTTCGGGAGGATTTGATAAGAACTTCCTCTGTAAGTTGACATCATTCCTTTTCCACAGAACGCGGGGCGATGATGTTAAACCGACGAAATTTTCTGCTGGGAGGCAGCGCGATCGCGGCCGGCGTACTGGCGGTAGGGCGCTTCCCCTCTTTGTTTGCCGCTGATGGCAAAGCGACTGCTGCCCCGGCGGGGGCAAAGTTTGCCATAACCCATAGCCCGCAGGAGTGGCAGAATCTCCTGACGCCTCAGCAGTATTACATCCTGCGGAAGGCGGGGACCGAGAGACCTTATTCCAGCCCGCTGAACGATGAACACCGGCGCGGCACCTTCGTCTGCGCGGGCTGCCAGCTGCCGCTTTTCTCCTCCGCCGCTAAATTTGACAGCCGCACCGGCTGGCCCAGCTTCTGGCAACCGCTGGATGACGCGGTGGCAGAGAGCCGCGATAGCTCATTTGGCATGGTGCGCGACGAAATTCATTGCCGCCGCTGCGGGGGGCATCTGGGCCACCTGTTTAGCGACGGCCCGGCGCCGACCGGACTACGCTATTGCATGAATGGCTATGCGATGCTGTTTCGACCGGAAAAAATATAGCCCCCACAGTCCACAATAAGGACGCTGATTATGCTGGTTATTTTTCTTGCTTATCTTGGGGGCCTGTTGACCATCGCCAGCCCCTGTATTTTACCCGTGCTGCCGTTTGTTTTTGCCCGTTCGGATCGGTCGTTTATGCGCACCGGTCTGCCGCTGCTGGCGGGAATGGCGATAACCTTTACGCTGTTTGCCACGCTGGCTGCCGTGGGCGGAGGCTGGGTGGTGGTGGCCAACCAGTATGGTCGTGACGCCGCGCTGGTGTTGATGGCGCTATTTGGGATAACGCTGCTGTTCCCCCGCCTGGCGGATCGGATCATGCATCCGCTGGTCTCTGCCGGGAATTCCCTGTCAAACCGGATTACCGTCGGTAAATCCTCCGGCGCGGGCAGCTCGTTTTTGCTGGGTATTGCCACCGGTTTGCTATGGGCGCCGTGTGCCGGGCCGATCCTCGGGCTGGTACTGACCGGTGCGGCGCTGCAGGGCGCGAATATCAACTCCACCTTGCTGCTGCTGGCTTATGCCGCCGGCGCGGCGACCTCGCTGGCGCTGGCGCTGCTGATTGGCGGTAAAGTCTTCGCCACCATGAAGCGCTCGCTGGGGGTTGGGGAGTGGATCCGCCGCGCGCTCGGCGTCGGTATGCTGATGGGCGTGGCGGCAATTGGTTTCGGACTGGACACCGGCGTCCTGGCGCGGATTTCGACGGCATCAACCGGCGGTATTGAACAATCCTTGATACAAAAACTCTCTCCGGGCAGCGGAAAATATGCCTCGGCGCCTGCGGCAACCCCCGCCAGCGCCGTAGCCAGTACGGCTGATAACGGTATGGCATCTTTGCTGAGCGATGGAGGATTGGCGCCGCCACTGACCGGCGCCGTGCAGTGGCTGAACTCGCCGCCGCTGACCCCGGAAGCGCTGCGCGGCAAAGTCGTGCTGGTGGACTTCTGGACCTACTCTTGTATCAACTGCCTGCGTTCACTGCCTTACGTTAAAGCCTGGGCGGAGAAGTACCGCGATCGGGGGCTGGTAGTGATTGGCGTGCACGCGCCGGAATTCGCCTTTGAAAGAGATATTCGCAACGTTGCGAAAGAAGCGAAAAAGCTGGGGGTCACTTATCCGGTTGCGATCGATAACGACTACCGCATCTGGCGCGCCTTTCATAACCAGTACTGGCCAGCGCACTACTTTATCGATGCCAGCGGGCATATCCGTTACGAACATTTCGGCGAAGGCGATTATGACCGCTCCGAACATGTGATTCAGGAGCTGCTGCGTCAGGCGGGGGCGAAAAATGTCGATAACAGCGTCAGTACGGTTTCAGCTACGGGCGTTGAACAGGCTGCCAGCGGTCAAAGCAATATTTCACCGGAAACCTACCTCGGCTATTCGCGCGGAGCAAACTTTGCCTCCGATAAGGTCAGCGAAGACCAGCCCGCTGATTACCATATTGCGGCGCTGCCCCTCGATTCATGGGGGCTGGAAGGGCGCTGGACCATCGGCGACGAGCATATCACGCTGAACGGCGGCACCGGCAAGATTGCCTATCAGTTCCATGCTCGCGACCTGCATCTGGTTCTGGGGCCGGGTAGGGACGGGAAACCCGTTCGCTTTAAGGTGTTGGTCGATGGCCAGGCTCCGGGCAGGATGCACGGCGCCGACGTGGCCGCCGACGGTAGCGGCACGGTGACGGAACAGCGTTTGTATCAGTTAGTTCGCGGGTCTGATGGGGTGGGGGAACACACCTTCAGCATTGAGTTTAAAGATCCGGATGTAGACGCATACGCTTTCACATTTGGTTAATACAGGTGGCTACGAAGATGAAAAAAATGACCCGTTGTATCCGTGCCGTAGGCGCTTCGGCTCTGGTGGTTAGCGCGCTGGTATTCCAGAGCGTCGCCTGGTCTGAAGCTGAACCCGCGGTAATTATTCCCGCGCCGCTGCAGGATGAGGCTCCTGGTTCGACGCGTCTGGAAACCGCCGTCCTTGCCGGCGGCTGTTTCTGGGGCGTGCAGGGCGTTTTCCAGCACGTCAAAGGCGTCACTAATGTGACTTCCGGTTATGCCGGCGGCAAAGCCCGCACCGCCTATTACGATAGCGTGAGCACCGGTATGACCGGTCATGCCGAGTCGGTACAGATCACTTTTGATCCGCAGCAGGTAACCTACGGCCAGCTGTTACAGGTTTTCTTCTCGGTCGCGCATAACCCGACGGAGCTGAACCGGCAGGGGCCGGACTACGGTACGCAATATCGCTCAGCGATATTCCCGATGAATGATTCGCAGGAGAGCGTAGCGAAGGCCTATATTGCCCAGCTTAACGGCAGCCACCGTTTCAACGCGCCGCTGGTGACTACGGTTGAGGAGCGCGCCAGCTTCTATCCGGCGGAGAAATATCATCAGAACTTCCTCAACGACAACCCCGATTACCCGTACATTGTGATCAATGACAAACCCAAAGTTGAGCAGCTGAAAAAAAACTTCCCGGCGCTGTGGAATAGCGAACCGGTGCTGGTGAAAGGTTAATGATTCCCCACCTCGTCGCCGTCAGGGGGCGCGGTTTGCCCTACGGGGCGGCATTTTTTCCGGCTAGCAGCCGGCCGACATCGGGAGAAGAGATATTTTACGACCGGCTGCTTATGTTGCGCTTTCGATCGCGGGGGTAAATTTATATCCCATTCCCCAGACGGTTAGCAGGCGCTCCGGTTCCGCCGGGTTATGTTCAATCTTGATCCGCAGGCGGTTAATGTGCGTATTGACCGTATGCTCATAGCCTTCATGCTGATAGCCCCAGACCTGATTGAGCAGGCTCATGCGCGAGAACACTTTGCCGGGGTTTTTAGCGAAAAAATAGAGCAGATCGAATTCACGCGGCGTGAGTTCCACCGGTTTGCGATCCAGATGTACTTCACGCGCGATGGGATCTATCACCAGGCCGGCAAAACGCAACATTCCTGCATCCATTTTCATGGCGCTGATCATCGCTTCCTGACGGCGAAACAGGGCCTTGATGCGGGCGACCAGCTCCAGCATGGAAAACGGTTTTGCCAGATAGTCGTCAGCCCCCAGCTCCAGGCCAAGCACGCGGTGTATTTCGCTTGAGCGGGCGCTGATAATAATGATGGGCGTATAGCGGGCCATATTACGCGCGCGACGGCAGATCTCCAGCCCGTCGATACCGGGGAGCATTAAATCGAGGATCAGCGCATCCCAGCCGCCGCTTTCCAGCAGGGCGACGCCTTTATTACCGTCATTAGCATGGGTAACGTCATAGCCCTCATCATGCAGGTGAAGGGCGAGAAGGTCGGCAATGTCGGCGTCATCTTCGACGATCAGGATTTTTTTTGCGGTTACGCCTGTCATATTTAACCCCCCATTTTCCCGTCTACTCTTGCAGCTTACACAACTCCCTCTGCTGCCGTTGAAATATCACATTTAATTTAAATTTGCGTGAGGCTTTGGGGAACAGATGTGGCGGATAGTCGGTAATGGTATCGCGGGTGTATCGACAATAACTGAGGAAAATATTATGAAAAAATTAGCTATTTTCGCACTGTCAGCCGTCTGTGCTATGGGCTCCGTGACGGTGAGCTATGCGGCAGATACGACGAGCGAAACGTCATCGACCACCATGATGAAAGCAGACCATAACTCCGGCGCGATGATGAAGGCCGATGATCATTCCGCAACCATGATGATGAAAGCTGATAAACATCCTGGCACCATGATGAAGAAGGAGAAAAAGCCTGGCGCCGGGATGGCGATGAAAAAAAAGGACGAAGTTAAAAAATCCATGTAACGGGAGGCGCTGGCGCGGCGTTTCGGTGAAAGGCACGCCGCCAGCGTTTTTTGTGGAAACGTCGCAGTTCGGCGCTGCCGAACTGTCTTGATGCGCAGCGCAATCAGTACAATAATCGCGCATATGGATGTTTCCTCCCTGAATACAGGCTGCCATGATCATAAAAATCGTTTGTCTGAGTCTTCTTTGCATCATCCTGCTCTCTCTTGGCGCCAGCCTGGCCCAGGCGATGCATCAGCGTGAGCAGCGCTCGCAGGAGGGCTGGTGGTCCGCCCGCCGTGATTCAGCGGGGCTGGCGCCCGACCCTCAGCAAAACGCCAGGCTGGCCATTGTGCAGGTTTACGCTGCGCCGACCTGGGGATGGAGAGGGGTGGTGGCGGTACATCCATGGATCATCTATAAACGCGCCGGGGAGACGGAATATAGCCGTTACGAAGTGATTAGCTGGGGAGGCGGGGAAAAGGTGCGCCGCAATCGCAACCCTCCGGATGGCTACTGGTTCGGGGCGAAGCCCCGTTTGCTGGTGGAACACCGGGGGCAAGGGGCCGAAGCCATGATTCCGCAGATTGTCGCGGCCATTGCCACCTATCCCTGGCCGGATACCTACCACGCCTGGCCGGGGCCCAACAGTAACACCTTTATTGCCCATATTGGGCGCGAGGTGCCTGCACTCAAGCTGGATATGCCCGCCAACGCGGTGGGGAAAGATTTTCGCTCGCTGCTGGATCCCATCGGCCTCCCGCCATCCGGACGCGGGGTACAGGTGTCGGTACTGGGGATTGCCGGCGTTACGCTGGGGGCTGAAGAGGGATTTGAACTCAACCTGCTGGGGCTGAACGTGGGGCTGGATTTCACGCCGTTACGTATACGTCTGCCGTTTATTGGTGGCCTTGGCGATGACAATTTGCGAAATGACCCTGCTAAATAACGCTAATGTCCGCCGCGCTGGCATGGATTCGACGGCCGGATGAACCGGGACGACCCCACGGGGCCCGGGGACCTTCTTGAACGCTTGCGCTACGCGGTGATGTAAACAGATGAACGTCGCCTTGCGGGCTGCACCTGGAGTTAAACAAACATTGTTTATATCCCCTCTTGCCGGCAAGAAAGAGCGGTATTGGCATTTTTATTGTTATGTTATGACTTAAACTAGCGCCAATATATTACTCAGATTTATCGCTAGAATATTCAATTCGATAATATTTGCACTCTAAAGAGGCAAGTATTGAATTATCGCCCTGAACGCGCGGGAAGCCCGGAAACCTGATACGGCTATGCAAGCCGATATACATCCGGTAGCACTGGAGATCCGGAACCTGAGTTTTCGTTATGACGGTCAGTCTGCGCCCGTTTTCAGCAACCTGAACACCAGTATAAAACCAGGAGAAATTGTGGCGATTATCGGGCCTTCAGGTTCAGGGAAAATCACCCTGGTAAAGGTACTGTGCGGGCTGTTTGTACCCGAATCCGGCAGACGGTACGGATATCAGGTCGCTGGGTGTCAATAATTATCACAGAATGATTGCCTGTGTGATGCAGGATGACCGGCTGTTTTCAGACTCTGTTCGAGAAAATATCTGCGGTTTCGCTGAAAATATCGATGGGGCGTGGATGGTGGAGTGCACCGCCAGAACCAGCTTTATTCACGAAGTTATCATAAAAATGCCCGTGGGTTATGAGGCGCTGATTAGCGAACCGGTAGCAAGATTTTCTGGCGGGCAGAAACCGCGGGTTTTTATTGCACAAGCGCTTTACCGTTGTCCCGGTATTTTATGCATGGATGAGGCCATAAGTGCGCTGAATACTGAGAGTGAAAATTATGTTAATCAAGCGATAAAACATCTTAATATAACACGGATAATTATCGCTCACGGAGAAATAACAGTAAAATCGGCCGCGCGGGTAGTTTTATTGAATGCGTCTGCAGGACACGACTAAAGCAATGCTATTAATATTTCTTCGTCAAAGGCAGGTATCCAGCCTGTACTTACTTACCTGAATCATTCGATACTAAATAAATCTGGTCAAATGAAGAGGAAATGTAACACACTACTACCTGACGAGTCCGAGGCCTTACGCGATGGTAAATTTCGGGTAGAGACTTAAGCTATTGACTTATATCAGGAATGATGAAATGGAAGACAAAAAATACAGCTGTGAATATATTGAAAGAAACAAATCCGTATCCGGATGTTTTGCTATGTTCATACTGTTCTTCGGGATAACCTTTATCCCCTTATTTTTAAGAAACGGTGCAGAACTTATGGCGCGAGGGCTTCTGATTCCGTTACTCATTACTCTGGAATTTATGTTCATTATTCCTCTCTATTATATCTTTTTCCGTAAAAGAGAAGGCCTGGGGGTCGGTAGTTTTCGGCTTAAAACGTTTATGATACTGTTTCTTATTATTCTGCTTGTTCAGTATCTTTTCCCTTATCTTTTCGGGATAAATAAAGCTGAAAAGTGGTCCGAATCCCAGGCGACTCTCGGAGGATACATTTTTGGGATCAATGCCATTCTGCTAATTTTCATTGCGCCTGTCTATGAAGAAATCGTCTTCCGTGGATGCCTGTTTAACATACTTAAATTCTGGTTTCGGGGAAATATTTATGGTGCCGCTATCATCGTGTCCTTGATATTTTCGGCCGTCCACTTGCAGTATACGGAAATAAGGACCTTTATCATGTTGTTTTTGGTTTCTTTAACCCTCACGGCGGCGCGGGTGAAGAGCCGGGGGCTTTTGATGCCAGTGATTCTTCATATGCTGATGAATGCAGTAGTTACCGGTACACAGTATGCGGCTTACATACTTTTAGCCCCTCAAAGTTAATTATTTGGTGTAAGGGATTTTCGTTATGCCTGCGATATTAAATGCAACTCAGTTCCCGGTACTCGGACTACCGGCGGTGACACACTCAGCATTCCGCTGATGACGCTCGACAGCGGATGGCAGGCCGCTTACATTGAAGCAATCTTCAGTGACGGGTATGTAGCTATAACACAGGTGTATAGTACGCCTGACGAGAAATATCCGGAAGCAGCCCCGTCCGGCCGTAGAAATGCAAAAACCCAGCCATAGGCTGGGTTCTCTGAATAGTGGTGCCCGGCTCGGACTAACGCCGAAGGCGTTGAACGGCGCGCCTGCCGCGCCGGCCCCGAAGGGGTGAGCCGCTGGCGGCGAATAATCGAACGTAGTTCGATGGAGAGTCCGGCTGCAGAAATGCAAAAACCCAGCCATCGGCTGGGTTCTCTGAATAGTGGTGCCCGGCTCGGACTAACGCCGAAGGCGTTGAACGGCGCGCCTGTCGCGCCGGCCCCGAAGGGGTGAGCCGCTGGCGGCGAATAATCGAACGTAGTTCGATGGAGAGTCCGGCCGTAGAAATGCAAAAACCCAGCCATAGGCTGGGTTCTCTAAATAGTGGTGCCCGGACTCGGAATCGAACCAAGGACACGGGGATTTTCAATCCCCTGCTCTACCGACTGAGCTATCCGGGCAACGGGGCGCATTAAAACCGATTCGCCTCGCTGCGTCAACGAAATTTCATCAAATCAACGCAGGATGGACAATCTATCACCACATTGCATTAAAAGCACGCAGCTTCAGGCGAAAAAGAGGCTCCAGGCTGCCGATAGCGGCATTGCCAGCACCAGCGCCGGCAGCATATTAACCACCGCAAACATTTTGATACCGCAGATGCGCAGCCCGGTCGCCAGCAGCAGCATTCCGCCAACGGCGCTGAAATCGGCCATCATCATCGGGGTCGTCAAGGGCATAATTAACGCAGCGCAGGCCGCCAGCGTGAGCTGAATAACCAGCATCGGAACGCTTATCGCCGCGACGGCAATGCCAAGAGAACAGGCAAAAATGGTGGCGGTGAAAAAGTCGAGGAACGCTTTGGCAATAAGAATGCTGGCGTCGCCGGTCATGCCTTCGCGCATCGCGCCGAAGATCCCGGTGCCGCTGGCGCAGAACAGCACGATAATCGCGACGTAGCTCTGAACAAAAGAGTCATGGGCGGCAACCCGCCGCTTGCCCTTCGGCGAAAATATCTGCTGGAGCTTGCCGACCAGCGCGTTGGTCCCTTTCTCCATATTACACACTTCGCCAAGCAGGGCGCCCAACAGGGTGGCGAGCACCATCACCGGCAGGTTGGCGCATTTAACCACTAATAAAATACCAATGCCCAAAGAGGCGAGACCAAAAATAGAGGTCATCGATGTGCGGATGCGCTCCGGCAATCTCTGGCTTAACAGTGCGCCAATGATGCCGCCTGACAGCACCGCGCAGGCGTTAATAAAAGGTCCTGTAACCACAGCGTGCTCCCGTTAATTATCCCTAATAAGTGCATTATTATGAACCTGCCACGGCGTAAAGGCTCGTGGAACAGTGATGTGACTGCATATGTAATTCATCTTGCCTGGGTATGGCAAAGGTGACATTATTGCGCGAATTTTCTTCTCTTCAACTATGAGGCCGCCGGGATGACCACATCGCCAACGCATTGCCGCCGCGCGCAGATGCGTAAGCCGCCTCATCTTGCTACTCTTAGTCTCGATCCTCTTCCCCGCATGCGGTGAAGGCAGCGTATGCTCACTGCAGGACAACAGTAAAAGCGGACCCGGTCTGCTTTTACTGATGTCGGGCGGTCGGAGCTGGAATCCAGTCGGACCCTGACATTTCGTTGGACAAGGCGTGAACGCCCTGTCTGAGGCCTTTTACTCTCCGGAAACGGGTATTCGCGCTAATGAAATCAATGCACATTGCCGCCAGCTGCGAGCTGGTCCCCCATCTGTCCACCCACCGTCGCGTGGTCGCGCTGGACAATACTGATTTTACCGATGTGGCGGCAGTCGTCATTACCGCAGCGGACAGCCGCAGCGGCATCCTCTCTCTACTTAAGCGTAGCGGGTTTAACCTGCCGGTCTATCTGCTTAGCGAGACCGACATGGCAAAGCCGGACGGCGTCGCGGCGGTGATGACCGGCAAAGAGCAGGATTGGCTGGAGCTGGAGGCGGCGGCCTGCCGCTATGAAGACAACCTGCTGCCGCCGTTCTTTAATACTCTGACTCAATACGTCGAGATGGACAACAGCACCTTTGCCTGTCCGGGACATCAGCACGGGGCATTTTTTAAAAAACACCCCGCGGGCCGTCAGTTCTTTGACTTCTTTGGCGAGAACATCTTCCGGGCCGATATGTGCAATGCCGACGTCAAGCTGGGCGATCTGCTGATTCACGAAGGCTCCGCCAAACACGCGCAGAAGTTTGCGGCGAAGGTGTTCAACGCCGACAAGACCTATTTCGTCCTTAACGGCACTTCGGCGGCGAATAAGGTGGTCAGCAACGCGCTGCTCACCCGCGGCGACCTGGTGCTGTTTGACCGTAATAACCACAAATCCAACCACCACGGCGCGCTGATTCAGGCCGGGGCCACGCCGGTCTATCTGGAGGCCTCGCGCAACCCGTTTGGCTTTATCGGCGGCATCGATGATCGCTGCTTTGATGAAGGCTACCTGCGCAACCTTATTCGCGAAGTGGCGCCGGAAAAGGCCGATGCGCCGCGGCCGTTCCGTCTGGCGGTGATTCAGCTTGGCACCTACGATGGCACCGTCTACAACGCCCGTCAGGTGGTGGATAAAATTGGCAGCCTGTGCGACTACATCCTGTTTGATTCCGCGTGGGTCGGCTATGAGCAGTTTATTCCGATGATGGCCGACTGTTCGCCGCTGCTGCTCGATCTGACTCCTGAAGATCCGGGCATTTTCGTCACCCAGTCGGTGCATAAACAGCAGGCCGGTTTCTCGCAAACGTCGCAGATCCACAAGAAGGATAACCACCTGCGCGGCCAGGCGCGATTCTGCCCGCACAAGCGGTTGAATAACGCCTTTATGCTGCACGCGTCAACCAGCCCGTTTTACCCGCTGTTTGCGGCGCTGGATGTGAATGCCAAAATTCATGAAGGCGAAAGCGGCCGCCGGCTGTGGGCTGATTGCGTAGCGCTGGGTATTGAAGCGCGCAAGGCGATCCTCGCCCGCTGCAAAATGATTCAGCCGTTTGTGCCGCCGACGGTGGCCGGGCGCCCGTGGCAGGATCATCCGACCGAAGCCATCGCCCGCGAGCGGCGCTTCTTCAGCTTTGAGCCGGGTGCCAGCTGGCACGGTTTTGAGGGCTATGCGGGCGATCAGTACTTCGTTGATCCCTGCAAGCTGCTGCTGACCACGCCGGGCATCGACGCGCAAAGCGGCGAATATACCGATTTTGGTATCCCGGCGACGATTCTGGCGCACTACCTGCGTGAAAACGGCATTGTGCCTGAGAAGTGCGATCTGAACTCGATTCTGTTCCTGCTCACGCCGGCCGAGAGCGCTGAAAAAATGGCGCAGCTGGTGGCGATGCTGGCGCAGTTTGAACAGCATATCGAAGCCGATACCCCGCTGGCTGACGTGCTGCCGACCATCTATAACAAATATCCGGTGCGCTATCGTGATTACACTATCCGCGAGCTATGCCAGGAGATGCACAATCTGTACGTCAGTTTTGCGGTTAAGGATCTGCAAAAAGAGATGTTCCGCAAGCGGAGCTTCCCGCGCGTGGTGATGAATCCGCAGGATGCGAACCGCGAATTTATTCGCGGTAACGTCGACCTCGTGCGCCTGAGCGAGGCCGAAGGTCGCATTGCGGCGGAGGGGGCGCTGCCGTATCCGCCGGGCGTGCTGTGCGTGGTGCCGGGCGAGGTGTGGGGCGGGGCGGTGCTGCGCTACTTCCTCGCGCTGGAGGAGGGCGTCAATATGCTGCCCGGCTTCTCGCCGGAGCTGCAGGGCGTCTACAGCGAAACGGATCCTGACGGCATCAAGCGGCTGTACGGCAACGTGCTGAAGGCATAAAAAAACGCCCCGGCGCGAGCTCGGGGCGTGTTGTTGCCCGGCAGGCGTAGCGCCGCCGGGCTGTTATCAGGCGCTCTGCTGGACTGCGGCAGGCTGTCTGACGTGTTTGTACTTAAACAGCGCGACGAAGGCGAAGGCCAGAACCAGCGAGTATCCGGCGAAGATCAGCCACACCGGCTGCCAGTTGGTGATGCCGTCGGTGGTATACATCTCTACCACTTTCCCGCTCACCACGCCGCCGAGAATGCAGCCAAAGCCGTTGGTCATCATCAGGAACATCCCCTGGGCGCTGGCGCGAATTTCCGGTCTTACCTCTTTCTCGACAAACACCGAACCAGAGATGTTGAAGAAGTCGAAGGCGCAGCCGTAGACAATCATCGACAGAACCAGCAGCACGGTGCCGAACGGCGTTGGGTCGCCGTAGGCGAACAGGCCGAAGCGCAGCATCCACGCCACGATACTGATCAGCATGACGTTCTTAATGCCGTAGCGGCTCAGGAAGAACGGAATGGTCAGGATAAACAGGGTTTCGGAGATCTGGGAAATCGACATCATTACCGACGCATGCTCGACGATAAAGCTGCCCGAGAACAGCGGGTTATTGTCGAAGCTGTGCAGGAAGGTATTACCGAACATGTTGGTGATCTGCAGTTCAGCGCCTAACAGCATGGAGAAGATAAAGAAGATCGCCATCCGCTTGTTTTTGAACAGGGCAAATGCGTCCAGGCCCAGCATGGTGCTCCAGCTCTGGTTTTTCTGCTGGTTAGAGACCGGAATATGCGGCAGCGTCAGGGTGAACAGCGCCAGCACGACGGAGAGCGTTGCACCGATATAAAGCTGCATATGGCTCAGCTCGAAGCCGGCGAAGCTCACGGCCCACATCGCGATGATAAAACCGATGGTTCCCCAGATACGGATAGGCGGGAAATCGGCGACGATATCCATGCCGGCGGATTTCAGACGATAGTAGGAGATGGTGTTAATCAGCCCCAGCGTTGGCATATAGGCCAGCGAGTTGAGGAGAATAACCAGGAACATCTCACCCGGCGTGGTGACCTGGGCCGCCATAAACAGCGTTCCCGCCCCGACCAGATGGCATAGCGCATACACCCACTTCGCGCTGATCCACTTATCCGCCACGATCCCCAGCAGCGTAGGCATGAACACGGCGGCAATACCCAGCGAGCTGTATACGGCACCGATAGACGCTCCGTCAAACTTAAGCGTCACAAACATATAGGAGCCCAGCGTAGTCAGCCAACTACCCCAAAGGCAGAACTGCAGAAACGACAATATTTTAAGCTGCAGCTTAAGGTTCATGTTATTTTCCTCACGAGTAAGCGGGGGAGCTGTTGTTATGGTTACATTCAGGACTACGATTTGATGAAATTCTATCAGCAAGCGGCATCATGTTTTGTTACCTTCCGCAAATAAATGCAATCCATATTAATTTGCAGATTAGATTGTGATGCAAATAACGTTTTCGTATGGCGCGTAGCGAAAAGGGCGCCGAACGACCCGGCTCTCGTGCGCGTAACGAGAGCCGGGTAAAGGATAAAGACCCTATTTGCGGCGGTAGGATTTCTGCGCCGTGTTGACTTTATACAGGTAGCGGCGGGATTCCCCGGAGGGGTGGCGGGTGGTGAGCGTCGAGTAGACATCGCCCGGCGTCATGCTGTTAATGATGTTGGCAGCCTGAACCTTATCGCTGGAGAAGACCCGCAGTACGCTTCCCGCGCCGCCGTTATAGGCGGTGATGACGGCGTAGCGCCGCGAGGTGGGGTTGTCGATACCGGCAAGATAGACGTTGTTCAACATCGCCAGGTACGCGGTGCCGGTATCGATATTACTGGCCGGATCGAACAGGAAGCTGCGGCTCGGCAGGCCCGATTTTCCCTGGGAACGGAAAACGTCTTTCCCGGCGCTGTGCTGGACGACCTGCATCAGGCCCAGCGCGTCGGCATGGCTGACGGCGTAAGGGTTGAAAGAGGACTCGGTCTGCATTATCGCCAGGATCAGCGATTCATCAATGCCGTACTTCCGCGCCGACTGGCGCACCATGCCGATATATTTATGCGCACGCTTATCGAGGTGGTTCGGCACCAGGTTGATGGTGATGCTGTAAATGATTCGCAGGCCGTTGCTGCGGCTTTTCAGCCGCGTCTGCAGCAGATAGTCGGCGTAACGCGAGGCGCGCCACTCCCAGCGAATCGGATCGCCGTGATTGTCCACCACCTGGCCGTACAGGAACGGCTCTTTCGAAATCTGGATATCGTCGGTATCGGAATAGAGGTCAATGGAGCCCGGATCGTCCCCCATCAGCAGCGTTTTAATGATCGTCTGACGAAGACGCCCGGTGGGATCGGTTCCGGCGAGGGTCTCGACGGTGATGGTGCCCTCATCAAAGTTGATGTGGCTGCGGGTCTGGTACCCGTCGGTATATTTAACGTAGTCTTTCGGCCCGGCGAGCAGGACTTCGTTATACCCCCAAATATTTTCGACGTTATGGGCAAACTGTCCCATCAGGATATCGAAGCCGTTAGTGTCCTTTACCCACGCTTCGTCATACCCGGCGCCCTTTTTATTCGAGCTGGAACACGAAACGAGCAAAGGCGCAATGAGCGCTAGCGCTAAATATTTTTTCATCATTCCGGGAGCGTGCGTTGTGTTGGTGGGGGCAAGAGCCGTCGGCCCTTACCGTTTTTCCTGCGGCGTATAGCCTTCGATATGCACATCTTTCCCTTCAAACAGGAACTGGATCATCTCCTGCTCCAGCAGCTTGCGGTGCTCCACGTTCATCATGTTGAGCTTCTGCTCATTGATCAGCATGGTCTGCTTGTGCTGCCACTGGGCCCAGGCCTCTTTGGAGATCTCGTTATAGATGCGTTTGCCGAGATCGCCCGGGTACAGCTGGAAATCCTGGCCATCCGCTTCGCGCTGCAGGAAAGTACAAAAAATAGTTCTGCTCATGATTCATCCTCTTTAATTCGCCAGAACGCTATACCAGCGCCCCGGCCTTCAGCTGTTGCAACAGGCGTTCCACGGGAGCCGCCAGACCGACCGACGGCGGCTGCGCTAAGTTATACCAGAGTGCGCCGCCTTCATCCATGCATGCGCCGGATGAGTGCACTGTAAGCCACATAGGTACAATATCCAGGTGGAAATGGCTGAAAGTGTGGCGAAACGCGGTCAACTGCGTCAGATTATCGGCCTTAATCTGCCGCTGTACCAGCCACTCGCGCAGCGTCTCTTCATCTTCAAACTGCGGAAAACAGAATAATCCGCCCCATAATCCCACCGGCGGACGCTGGGCGAGAAACACCTCGTCGCCGTGCTGCATCAGCAGAAAATAGCCGGTGCGTTCCGGAATAGTCTGCTTCGGTTTCTTGCCTGGATATTGAGTCCATGAATTATTGGCGTACGCCTCGCAGCCGTTATTCAGCGGGCAAAGCGCGCATTTGGGCTTCGAACGGGTGCAGACGATCGCCCCGAGATCCATCATCGCCTGGTTAAAACGCTCGACCCCTTTGGCCGGCGTGACCTCTTCGCTAATCCCCCAAAGCCGCTTCTCGACCTCTTTTTTTCCCGGCCAGCCGCTTACCGCATAGCAGCGGGCCAGCACGCGCTTTACGTTGCCGTCGAGAATCGGATAATGCTTGCCCAGAGAGAGCGATAAAATGGCGCCCGCCGTCGAGCGCCCGACGCCGGGCAGCGCGGCCACTTCATCAAAGGTCTGCGGGAATTCGCCGCCGTGCTGGTTTGCCACCTGCTGCGCCGCCTTATGTAAATTGCGCGCCCGGGCGTAGTAGCCGAGGCCGGTCCACAGATGCAGGACTTCATCCAGCGGGGCATTCGCCAGATCGATAACCGTTGGGAAACGCGCCATAAAGCGTTCAAAATAAGGGATAACCGTTGCCACCTGCGTTTGTTGCAACATCACCTCGGAGAGCCATACTTTGTAGGGCGTTTTGCCGATTTGCCATGGCAGGGTTTTACGCCCGTATTTGTCGTACCACTCCAGCACCTGGGTTGAAAATTGCGCGGCGAGAAAAGTCAAAGCTGCAGCTCCGGAATTGCGATAACAGGGTGGCAGATTGCAGCACAAGGGCGAGAGGCTGTAAACCCTTGCATCCGTCGGGTAACTTTGGATAATGCCCGTTTTCCGCACACATTCACAAGCAGACCTAACCTTTATGAAAAACGACGTCATATCTCCGGAGTTCGATGAAAACGGCCGTCCTCTGCGCCGCATTCGTAGCTTCGTCCGCCGCCAGGGCCGCCTGACCAAAGGGCAACAGCACGCGTTGGATACTATCTGGCCGGTGATGGGCGTTGAGTTCACCGATGCGCCGCTTGATTTAGCTTCGCTGTTTGGCCGCGAGGCGCCGGTCACCTTAGAGATCGGTTTTGGCATGGGCGCCTCGCTGGTGGCGATGGCCAAGGCGAAACCGGAGCAGAATTTCCTCGGTATTGAAGTCCACTCTCCGGGCGTCGGGGCGTGCCTTGCTTCCGCTGAGGAAGAGGGTGTACAAAACCTGCGCGTGATGTGTCACGATGCGGTCGAAGTGCTGCACACCATGATTGCGGATAACTCCCTTAATATGGTGCAGCTGTTTTTCCCTGACCCGTGGCATAAAGCGCGGCATAATAAACGCCGCATCGTGCAGGCGCCGTTTGCTGAACTGGTGAAAAGCAAGCTCAAGCTTGGCGGCGTCTTCCATATGGCGACCGACTGGGAGCAGTATGCCGAGCATATGCTGGAAGTGATGTCTTCGCTCGACGGCTATCGTAACCTGTCTGAAAGCAACGACTATGTACCGCGCCCGGAATCGCGCCCGGTAACCAAATTTGAACAGCGTGGCCATCGTCTTGGCCACGGCGTATGGGACTTAATGTTCGAGAGGGTGAAATAATGGCAAAGAATCGTAGCCGTCGTCTGCGTAAGAAAATGCATATCGACGAGTTTCAGGAAATGGGCTTTTCTGTCGCCTGGCGTTTCCCGGAAGGGAGCAGCGAAGAGCATATCGACCAGACCGTAAATGACCTGATCAATGAAGTGATCGAGCCGAACAAACTGGCGTTTGACGGCAGCGGCTACCTCTCCTGGGAAGGTCTGATCTGCATGCAGGAAATCGGTAAATGCACCGAAGAGCATCAGGCCATTGTCCGCAAGTGGCTGGAAGAGCGCCAGCTTGCCGACGTGCGCACCAGCGAACTTTTTGACGTCTGGTGGGACTAAGTTTGACAAGGGTCGGCAATTGCCGACCCGCTTTGTCTGAAGGGAGCTTTATGATGCGCAAAACGCTGCTGGCGGTGGCGCTGTCCGTCACCGCTTTGACCGCGCATGCGGACTACCAGTGTAGCGTCACGCCGCGTGACGACGTGATCCTCAGCCCGCAGAAGGTGCAGGTGAAAGGGGAGAACGGCGATCTGGTGATTATGCCGGACGGCAGCCTTACCTGGAACGGAAAACAGTATTCCCTGAACGCGGCCCAGCGCGAGCAGGCTCAGGATTATCAGGCCAGCCTGCGCAGCAGCCTGCCGTGGATTGACGACGGCGCGCGCGCCCGGGTTGAAAAAGGCCGCACGGCGCTGGATAAAATCATCACCGAGCAAGTGGGAACCAGCAGCAGCATGCACGGTCGCCTGACCAAACTGGACGCGCAGCTAAAAACGCAGATGAACCGGATTATTGAACGCCGCAGCGATGGGCTGACCTTCCATTATAAAGCGATCGATCAGGTCCGCGCCGACGGCCAGCAGCTGGTCAATCAGGCGATGGGCGGCATCCTGCAGGACAGCATTAACGAGATGGGCGCGAAGGCGGTTCTCAAGGGCGGCGGCAATCCGCTGCAGGGGATCCTCGGTAGCCTGGGTGGCCTGCAAACGGCGATTCAGGAAGAGTGGAAGAATCAGGAAGCGGATTTCCAGCAGTTTGGCAAAGATGTCTGCAGCCGGGTGGTTTCCCTTGAAGATAGCCGCAAGACGCTGGTGAGTTCACTGAAATAACCTTTTCATTGCGCGGCTCGTAACGCCCGAGCCGCGCACTATTCTCTTTAATCCTCTCGATTCAGGCACGCCCGTGCGATACGCGGGAGCGGCGGGCCAGAGAGTCGATAATCACCGCAATCGCCAGCACGCAGCCGGTAATGATATAGCGCAGCGATGAGGGCAGATTCAGCAGCGTCAGACCGTTCGAAATCGACTGAATCACGATGATCCCCAGCAGCGCGGACCAGGCGCTGCCGCGCCCGCCAAACAGGCTGGTGCCGCCGATCACCGCCGCGGCGATGGCGTTGAGGTTAACGTCGCCGGTACCGGCCTGCTGGCTGGCTGAGGCCAGGCGCGAAGCCGCCAGAATCCCCCCGAATGTCGCCAGCGTCGCGCAGAGCACAAAGGCGCTGACGTAAATGGCCCTGACGTTAATCCCCGAGCGCCGCGCGGCTTCCCGGTTGCCGCCGACCGCAAACATCGAGCGGCCCCATTTTGTCCGCTTCAGCGCATAGTTGAGCACCATAGCCGCCGCGACAAACAGACCGAAAATCCACGGTACGCCGCGGCCCAGGTTGAGGTAGAAAACGGCAGCCTCAAAAATCACCGTCAGCAGCGCCGCGCGCAGCAGCAGCGAGCTGACGGACTCCGCGGAGAGGTTGGCCTGCAGGCGGCGTACGCGGGTTTTAAGGCCAAACGTCAGCAGCGCCAGACCGGGCAGCAGGGCCAGGGTATGGGAGAACCAGCCCGGCATGACCATCAGCTGGCCGAAGCGAACCAGCGGCGAAGCGTAGGGCAGGTTGATGCTGCCGCTGGGGCCAAGAATGTACAGCTGCATCCCGAGCAGCGCGAGCAGGCCGGCGAGCGTCGCCACGAAGCTCGGCATCCCGACGCGGTTATAGAGCAGAGCGTAAATCAGGCCGACGGCGATACCGCACAGCAGCGCCACGCCAATAGCCGCCGCCACCGGCCAGCCCGCGTTGACCCACAGGACGCCGACGATTGCCGAGGCAAGGCCGCTCATCGAACCTACCGAAAGGTCGATTTCCCCTAGCATCAGCACGCAGACGATCCCCAGAGAGATAAAGCCTACGGTGGCGCAGTCAAAAAGCAGGTTAACCAGGTTATTCGGCGCAATAAACACCGGGTTGAGCCAGGTAAACACCAGGGAGATAACAATCAGTCCGGCAATCACCGGGGCGGTGCCGAGATCGCCGGTCCTGATACGATTGATTTGCGCACGCACCACGCCGAACAGACCATCGTTGTGCTGGACGCGCTCGTCGCTGCGATCCAGGGCCGGGCGGGATTCTGTCTTGCTGTTCATAAAATTAAATCACTCCAGAAGAACTTAACTGTGATTTACGTTCAACGCGGCGCGAAACGGCGTTTTCCGTTGCGCCGGTAATGGCGGCGACCAGATCCTGGTTGGAGGCGTCGGGGGTGAAGACCCCTTTATTACGCCCGAGGCGCAGCACCACGATGCGATCGGCAACCGCCCGGACGTCTTCCATGTTATGGCTGATAATAATGACGCCGAGGCCGCGTTCGCGAACGCGCTCGATCAGGTTGAGCACTTCCGCCGTCTGGGCGACGCCGAGCGCGGCGGTCGGCTCATCCAGCATGATAATTTTGGGATTCATCAGCAGAGAGCGGGCAATGGCTACGGTTTGACGCTGGCCGCCGGAGAGCGAAGCGATGGGCTCTCGCACCGACGGAATACGGGCCGCCAGCTCCTGCAGCAGCGTCCACGCCCGTACCTCCATGGCAACCTCATCCAGCTGTAAAGGCGAGATCTCCTGGCCTAAAAACAGGTTGGCCACCACGTCCAGGTTTTCGCACAGCGCTAAATCCTGAAAAACCGTGGCGATACCGTATTCCAGCGCTTTCCCCGGACTATCAAGCGTGACGACCCTGCCGTCGAACTCAATGGTGCCGTCGGTAGGCTGATGCACGCCGGCGAGAATTTTAACCAGCGTAGATTTTCCCGCGCCGTTATCGCCAACCAGCGCCACCACTTCACCGGCGTGGACCTCCAGCTCGATATCCGCCAGGGCGCAGACGGCGCCAAAGTGTTTAGAGACGTTGCTTAGCTTCAGGATCGGTTGCCCGGCCGTCGATACTTTCTCTTGTTCTTGCGACATGGAAGAGACCTCAATTATTGCGAAACTACGCCTGCCGTTGGATGACGGGCGTATGGGCAAAATTACTTTTCGATGCCTAACTTCTGGCAGGCTGCAGCGTATTCGCCGGTACAAACCTGAGCGTAGGTCTGGATCTTTTTATCGAAGATTTCCGCTTTAATATTTTTCGCGGTGATCACCGCCGGGGTGAAGAGCTGCGACGGGGTGTTGTACAGGGTGGTGCTGGCCTGAGGCTTCTTACCCTCAATAAACTCAACGGCCACTTTCGCCGCCGCCGCCGCGACGATTTCAGAAGGTTTTGAGATGGTGTTGTACTGGTCGCCGGCAATGATGAGCTGCAGCGCGGCGATGGTGGCGTCATTGCCGGTGACCGGCGGTAACGGCTGGACGCCAGCGGCTTTGAAGGCGGCAATCGCCCCGCCGCCGGTGCCGTCGTTGGCGGCAACCACGCCTTTAATTTTGTCACCAAAGCGGGTTATCTGCCCTGCAGCCCACTCCTGCGCTTTTGGCGGCGCCCATTCCGGCGTATCAAATTCCGCCAGAGTTTTGTAGCCCGACTCTTTCAGGCCGCGGTGGATACCGTCGCGGATCAGTCCCGCCGCCGCGTCGGTAGGGGAGCCGTTGATTTGCAGCACGCCGGCATCCTGCGGTACGCCGCTCTCTTTCAGGTGGCTGGTCAAGGATTTAGAGATGGCATAGCCAATCCCTTCGTTATCAAACGAGACGTAGAAATCTGCCGGTTTCGCCGGGATAGGGCGGTCGTAGGCGATCACTTTGACATCCTGCGCCTGGGCGTTGGCAACCAGCGCGGCGGCGGCGGAAGAGTCCACCGGATCGAGAACGATGATTTTCGCTCCCTGGGCAATGACCGAGTTGAACTGCTGCTGCTGCAGGGTGGCGCTGGCGTTGGCGTTTTGATAAATGACCTTGCAGTCGGCGCACAGTTTGCTCATTTCCGCCTTGAAGCCGGGAAAATCATGCTGCTCGTAGCGCGTCGATGCCTGGTCGGGCATTAAAAAGGCGACCGTGGCGGATTCCGCTGCCTGTGCTGAAGCGGTAATGCCGGCGGATATTGTTGCAAGTGCGATAAAAACTTTACGGTAATTCATTGCTTTACCCTCTTTTTTATATGCTTGAGCCCGCCGGCCTCGGCCGACGTCATAAAGACTTTTTTAATAAGAGTTACCAATAATTCACATGTAGGATACTTCGGTTTTACATTTGCTCAACCGATGAAGCAGGATTACCACCGCGCAAAAAAGGAGTCAAGAAATGGAAAAATATCGATGTGTATTTGTGATTGGCTGCAAAGATCTGAATAAAAAAGGAGCAGGCGTTTTGACCGAAGCGCGGAGGAAAAAACGACCTTGAAAAGGGGGATCGTGCGGCAAAAAAACGGGCGGCGAAGGGCCGCCCGGATGCTTAATCTTCGCTCAGAAACAGCTCCAGCAGAGAGTTTAAAAACAGCTTACCGTGCTCGGTTATCTGCCAGCAGTGCGCGTCTTCAGCCAGGTAGCCCTGGGCGATGGCGGCGGCAATTTGCGGGCGAATCACGCTCTCATCAAGGCCGGTATAGCGGCTGAATTCGTCACGCGGCGCGGCTTCCAGCAGGCGGAAACGGTTCATAAAGAACTCGAACGGCTTATCCGCCGCCTCGACGTCGTGCTGGCGCTCAAGGTAGCGGCCTTCCATGTAGCCGCGCGGATGGCGCGTTTTTGCCGTTCGCAGAATGCGTCCGTCAGGGAACGTCACCTTACCGTGCGCCCCGCAGCCGATGCCGAGGTAGTCGCCAAAGCGCCAGTAGTTAAGATTGTGCTGACACTGGTAGCCGGGTTTGGCATAGGCGGAGGTTTCATACTGCTGATAGCCTGCCGCCGTCAGCAGCTGATGCCCCTGTTCAAAAATATCCCACAGCGCATCGTCATCCGGCAGCACCGGCGGACGGGAGCCGAAGAGGGTATTGGGCTCAATCGTCAGCTGATACCACGACAGGTGCGGCGGGTTGAGCTCGATGGCCTGGCGCAGATCGTCCAGCGCTTCATCCAGCGACTGGTCCGGCAGGCCGTGCATCAGGTCGAGGTTGAAGCTGCGCAGACCGAGGCCGGTGGCCAGATGCGCCGCGCGTTTCGCCTCGGCCGGGCCGTGAATACGTCCCAGACGCTGCAGCTTTGCCTCGCTAAAGCTTTGCACGCCGATGGATATCCGGTTGACCCCCGCGCGCTGATACTCGACAAAGCGATCGGCCTCCACGGTGCCGGGGTTGGCCTCCATGGTGATCTCGGCATCTGCTGCCAGCGGCAGGCAGGCGCGAACGCCGTCGAGCAGGGTCCGCATCGCCGGCCCGGAGAGCAGGCTAGGCGTACCGCCGCCGATAAAAATAGTCCTGACTTCACGGCCCTGGGCGTAGTGCGCGTCGGCCCGCAGATCGTTGAGCAGGTGCTGCACGTAGTCGTCGTGCGGTACCTCGCCCTTCAACGCGTGCGAGTTAAAATCGCAGTACGGGCACTTCTGCACGCACCACGGGATGTGAATATACAAGCTCAGAGGTGGCAAATTAGCCATTACGTAATGCTTCCAGTAACAGTTTCAGCGCGCGCCCGCGGTGGGATATCGCGCTTTTTTCTTCACGACTCAGCTCCGCCGCGGTTTTACCCTCAGACGGAACAAAGAAAATAGGATCGTAGCCAAAGCCGCCGCTGCCTGCCGCGCTGCGGGCAATCACGCCGGGCCAGCTGCCGTGACAAACAATCGGCGTTGGATCTGCGGCATGACGCAGGTAGACCAGCACGCAGTGGAACTGCGCCTGACGCTTATCGTCAGGGACGTCGCGCAGGGCGACGAGCAGCTTTTCCAGGTTCTGCTGGTCGCTGGCATCTTCGCCGGAGTAGCGCGCGGAGTAGATCCCCGGCGCGCCGCCTAGCGCATCTACCGCCAGGCCGGAGTCATCGGCAATCGCCGGCAGGCCGGTAATTTGTGCGGCATGGCGGGCTTTCAGAATGGCGTTTTCGATAAACGTCAGGCCGGTTTCTTCGGCGTTGTCTACTCCCAGCTCGGTTTGAGCAACGATATCCAGACCAAAATCTTCCAGCAGCGAGGCCAGCTCGCGGACCTTTCCGGCATTGCCGGTGGCGAGAACAACTTTTTGCATGATTAATCCTGTTTAGAGCCAGGCTCTTATTCTGTCAGCGCCGCGACCTGAGTCGGGATCTGTTGCGGGTTAATGATTTTTATCTGCTTATGACGGCCCAGTTCGCCTTTTTCAAGAAGCACCTGGCTTTTCGCGACGCGAAACTGTTTGGCGAGGAACTTAATCAGATGGGCATTTGCCTGACCATCAACGGGCGGGGCGGTAATGGCGACTTTGAGCTCGTCGCCATGTAAACCAACGATGCTATCACGGCTGGCCTTGGGCTGAATATACAGCCGCAAGACCAGCCCGTCGGCGCAGGCTTCGACGGCACTCATAGCGCCATCCACAGCCCCGGAAGCAGAACGTTACCGGTTGCCTGAAGCAGTTCGGAAATGCCCATGTTAATCACGTACAGCAGCAGAACCAGCACCATCGGCGAGAAGTCGATCCCGCCCATTGACGGCAGCAGCTTGCGAATAGGGCGCAGCAGCGGGTCGGCGAGCTGCATCAGCACGTATTCAACCGGGCTGCGGCCCTGGCTCACCCAGCTCATAATCGCCATCAGCAGCAGCACCCAGAAAATCAGCAGGCCGATAGTCTTAATCAGGATCAGCAGCGCGGAAATCCAGATGATCGGCTGGAAGGTGACCACCATAAACAGCACGATGGCTTTGATGACGCAGAGAATAAAGGCCAGCAGCATCGAGGCGCTGTCGAGCGGCCCCAGGGCCGGGATAATGCGGCGCAGCGGCCCAACGACAGGCTGGGTTGCCTTCACCACAAACTGCGAGAAGGGGTTGTAAAAGTCGCAGCGAGCCCACTGCATCCAGACGCGTAACAACATGATCATGGTGTAGAGTTCAATGACCGTTGAAAGCAGGAAAGTCAACGTCTTCATGGCGTTCCTCAGATTCCTTAATTTTTGCTGTAGTCGCGCGCACCGAAGATTGCGGTACCGATGCGCACCATAGTGCTTCCCGCCGCGATAGCGGCTTCCATATCATCCGACATTCCCAGAGACAGCGTATCGACCGCAGGGTAGTGCGCCTTAAGTCGCGCAAATGCTACCGCCATTTGTTGGGCGACGGCAAACTGCCTTACATACTCTGACTCTGGGGCCGGGATGGCCATTAATCCGCGCAGCTGCAGATTCGGCAGGGCGTCTATCTCTGCCGCCAATGCATCCAGCTCCTCAGGCGGGATCCCTGATTTGCTTTGCTCGTCGCTGATATTAATTTGAATCAACACGTTAAGCGGCGGCAAATGCGCCGGACGCTGCTCGCTAAGCCGGGCGGCGATCTTCAGCCGGTCGACGGTGTGGCACCAGTCGAAATGTTCCGCCACCAGACGACTTTTGTTGGACTGCAGCGGGCCAATAAAGTGCCACTGTAGATGGCGAACCCCGGCATCCTGAAAGTGGCGAATTTTTTCCACCCCTTCCTGCACGTAGTTTTCACCGAACGCCCTCTGACCGGCAGCCACCGCTTCTTCAACCGCGCTCGCAGGTTTGGTTTTACTGACTGCAAGCAGCGTAACTTCTTCTGGCGAGCGGCCGCAGCGAGCGGCAGCGCCTGAGATTTTGTCCCGGACCTGTGCCAGGTTATGCGCAATATCGTTCATATTCCGAGGATGAGTTATGGAGCTGGAAGAAATAGTGGCCCTTAGTGTAAAGCATAACGTCTCCGATCTACACCTGTGCAATGCCTCGGCGCCGCGCTGGCGTCGCCAGGGGAGGCTGGAGCCCGCGCCCTTTACGTCGCCGGAGATCGGCAAAATACTCGCGCAGTGGCTCAATGATGAACAGCAGGCCCAGTGGCAGGCCGGCGGACAGGTTGATTTTGCGCTGGCGCTACCCGGCGGGCCGCGCCTTCGCGCCAGCGCATTCGCCCACACGCGCGGGCTGTCGCTGGCGCTGCGCCTGCTGCCGGAAGCCTGCCCGCGGCTTGATGCGCTGTGCGTCCCCGCCGCGCTAACCGAGCTGCTCAATGAAGAGAGCGGGCTGATCCTCGTGACCGGCGCTACCGGCAGCGGTAAATCGACCACCCTCGCGGCGATGGTTGGCTATCTCAATCAGCGCCTCGATGGCCATATCCTGACCCTTGAGGACCCGGTGGAGTTTGTCCATAACAGCGAACGATGCCTGGTCCAGCAGCGCGAAATTGGCCGCCACGCCCCGTCGTTTGCTGCGGCGCTGCGGGTGGCGCTGCGCCAGGACCCGGACGTCATTTTGCTGGGCGAGCTGCGCGACAGCGAGACCATCCGCCTGGCGCTGACGGCGGCGGAGACCGGGCACCTGGTGATGGCCACGCTGCATACCCGCGGGGCCGCGCAGGCGGTTGAGCGCCTGGTTGACGTTTTTCCTGCTCAGGAAAAAGATCAGGTTCGCGGCCAGCTGGCGGGAAGTTTATGCGCCGTACTGGCACAAAAATTATTGCCGGATATATCTGGCGGGAGAGTTGCGCTATTCGAGCTTTTGGTAAATACACCGGCGGTGGCAAATTTGATCCGCGAAGGTAAAACCCATCAATTACCCGGAGTGATGCAGACCGGACAGCAGAGCGGGATGCAGACTTTTACGCAAAGTTTTCAACAGCGTGTGTCATCAGGCCGCCTGTAGCCGGAGGTTTAATATTCAGTCGTCATGCCAGTTTGTTGTTATCGTAATGTTTTATTAATGTTCTTTGATATTGATTATAAATATAGATGAACGTAAATGATTGCCGCAGAATAATGAGCGGCGGGAATTGATTTAGACATTATCCTCGCAGAAATGGGAAAAAATTTAGATTATCTTTTGACACTTTTAATGAATTCGACTTATGCTGTTTATGGGCATAGGATGATTCCCATAAAATATTTTTTTATTATGTAAGCTTATTTCAGTTTATTAATGGATATGTGATTTTTTGTTTTTAATTCATTTAACCACCATGATGGTGGATGCTTGCTAAGGAGAGTTTTAAGTGATTAATTTATCAGGTAATTCAAATCATTCTCGGCAGATTGTCTTTATTACTCATCCCTCGATTCAGAGTAAGTTTTTTGTCAACAGACTGGCGGAAAAGCTATCGATTGCGGTGACCCTGCATAATATCAATAAGCCTCTGATGCAGCGCTTAGCGAAAGGCTCCGTAATATTATTTGATATTGCCGTGTCGAATAAAAAGCTGAACGGAGTGTGGCGAGATATTATTCGATCGCAGGTAGAGAACCCGCGCCTGCTGATTATCAACAGCGCGCAAAAGTATGAACTCTATGAGATGGCGCAGTGGCCCGCGCTCTACGGAGTCTTCCGCCATGACGATGATGAATCGCGTTTAATTGAGGGCGTTAAGGCCGTGCTGAACGGCCAACAGACGGCTGAATTGAGCGTGATGCACCCGGCGATGTACGCTGCGAATCATACATCGGTACCGGCGGAAAGCTCTCCGCTGACGGAACGTGAATGTGAAATCTTAAACGAGCTGCGCTGCGGTGCGACGAATATGGATATTGCTCGTGCGCTGTTCATTAGTGAGAATACGGTGCGCACTCATCTGTATAACGTCTTTCGCAAGCTGAGCGTGAAGAATCGTACCCAGGCGGTGAGCTGGGCTAACGAGCATCTCCGTCACTAGGTCATAGCGATGATGGCGCCGGTTCGGCGGCGCCATCATCGACGGGCTTAAAAACCCTGCTCGAAGTAGCTTTCCAGAATAACGACCGCCGAGGCCGAGTCGATGCTGCCTTTATTCAGGGCGCGGAATCCGCCGTGCTCGAAAAGCCCGGCGCGGGCTTCCACCGTACTCAGACGCTCATCGTGCAGGGTAATCTGTACCCCAAAGCGGCCGTGAATTTTATTGGCGAAGTTGCGCGCGCGCGCGGTTAGCGGCTGCTCGGTGCCGTCCATATTCAGCGGCAGGCCGACGATAACGGCTTCCGGCTGCCACTCTTTCAGCAGCTTTTCGATAACGTTCCAGTCCGGTTTCCCATCCTGCGCTTTGAGCGCAGGAAGAGGGCGGGCGGTGCCGGTAATGCGTTGCCCTATCGCGACGCCGATGCTTTTGGTGCCAAAATCAAAGCCCAGTAAGGTTCCGCTCATTATGCGTGCCCCGCAACGCCGGGCATCGTCACAATATCGATCCCAATCAGCTTTGCCGCTTCGCGCCAGCGATCGGCTATCGGCGTTTTAAACAAAATATTCTGATCGGCCGGGGCGGTGAGCCAGGCGTTATCAAGCAGCTCCTGCTCCAGCTGTCCCTTCTCCCAGGAGGCGTAGCCCAGCGCGACCAGTACGTTGCTCGGCTGTTTATCGGTTCCGAGGGTTTCCAGCACGTCCCGCGACGTGGTGATCACGGTATTGTCGGAAATACGGATACTGGAAGAGAAATCAGAGGGCGGCGAGTGCAGAATAAAGCCGCGATCTTCCGCCAGCGGGCCGCCAAGCATGACCGGCTTATCGAGGCGAATATCGGGATTGCGCGGCTCAGCGACAATTTTCAGCTTCTCCAGAATCCCGTCAATCTGCAGATTTTCCAGCGGTTTGTTGACGATAATACCCATGGCACCATCATCGTTGTACTCGCAGATATAAACCACGGAGCGCCGGAATATGGGGTCCTGAAGAGCAGGCATGGCAATCAAAAAGTGATGCTGTAAATTCATTGTCAGAGGTTCTGTTCCTGGTTCAAAAAAGCAGCACCTAGTATGCGGGCAAAGTGCCGCTCTGTCGATTCAACTTTATCTTTCACGCTACAGGTGCGTTGGCTTCCTCACTCGCCCCGGTCACATAGTAAACTATGCTCCCGGGCGCTCGCTGCGTCGCCGCCTTCCTGTAACCTGAAATCTTTCGTTGAATCAGTTTGGCTGATTATCGGTTCGAAAAGGGCGAAGAGTAAAAAGCGAAAGATAAAGGGTAAAAAGCGAAGAACAAGGAGCAAGGAGCAAAGGGCAAGAGAACAAAAGAGTAAAGGGGCGTTGGCCCCTTTACTCTTACTCTTTCGTTGAAGCAAGCTGGCTGGTCTGGATGCAATCAGGACGCTGCGCGTCCAGCGGGCTCATCCATAAGCGGCGGATTACTTAGCGAGGCGCTTCTCAATGGCGTCCATCAGCATGCCGGTGATGGAGATCGGGAAGGCCGCCTCAATCTCGCGTACGCAGGTTGGGCTGGTGACGTTAATTTCCGTCAGGCGATCGCCGATGATATCCAGACCGACGAAAATCAGGCCCTTGGCCTTCAGCGTAGGGCCGACGCGGCGGGCAATCTCCCAATCGCTTTCGGTCAGCGGGCGGGCTTCGCCGCGACCGCCGGCGGCCAGGTTGCCGCGCGTCTCTCCGCCCTGCGGAATACGCGCCAGGCACCAGGGAACCGGCTCGCCGTCGACAACCAGCACGCGCTTATCGCCGTCCTTGATGGCCGGCAGATAGTTTTGCGCCATGCAGTAGCGGCTGCCGAGATCGGTCAGCGTTTCCGCAATCACCGGCAGGTTAGGATCGCCCTCTTTCACGCGGAAAATAGATGAACCGCCCATGCCGTCCAGCGGCTTGAGAATAATATCGCCATGCTTTTCCCAGAAGGCTTTCAGCTGCGCCTTGTTACGGGTGACCAGCGTTTCCGGCGTCAGGTCGGCAAACCAGGCGGTAAACAGCTTTTCGTTACAGTCGCGCAGGCTCTGCGGCTTGTTGACGATAAGCGTGCCCTTATCTTCCGCGCGTTCCAGAATATAGGTAGCGTAAATAAACTCGGTATCGAACGGCGGATCCTTACGCATCAGAATCACGTCGAGATCCGCCAGCGGCAGATCCTGCTCGCCGCTGAACTCGTACCACTTATCGTAATTCTGCTCTACGCTCAGCGTGCGCGTACGGGCGCGGGCCTCGCCGTTGATTAAGTACAGGTCGTTCATCTCCATATAATGGAGTTCGTAGCCGCGACGCTGGGCTTCCAGCAGCATGGCGAAGCTGGTGTCTTTCTTGATGTTGATGGTTGCGATGGGGTCCATCACGATGCCGAGCTTGATCATTATTATTCTCCGTTAACGCTTCAACCTAAGTCGCCAAAACGCACCTGTAGTGCGGTAATGGCAGTGAGCGCAGTTGTCTCTGTACGCAGAACGCGCGGTCCCAACAGAATATCAGTAAACCGGTAACGAGCGGTCATCGCGATCTCTTCCGCTGACAGCCCCCCTTCAGGGCCAATCAGCAGACGAATGCGCTCCACCGGCAGCGGCAGCGTGTTAATGCTGGCGCTGGCGCGAGGGTGCAGGTTCAGCTTCAGGCTATCATCCTGCTCCGCACACCAGGCCTCCAGCTGCATGGCCGGGCGAATCTCTGGCACCACGTTGCGGCCGCTCTGCTCGCAGGCGGCAATGGCGATTTTTTGCCACTGCTGGATCTTCTTCTGCAAGCGTTCGGCATCCAGTTTAACGCCGCAGCGCTCGGAAAACAGTGGCGTAATGAGGCTTACTCCAAGCTCGATCGATTTCTGGATGGTGAATTCCATCTTTTCGCCGCGCGACATCACCTGACCGAGGTGAATATGCAGCGGCGATTCGCGATCGTCCCTCTCGCCGCTGACGATCTCAACCGTCACGTTTTTCTTGCCCGCGTCGACGATAGTGGCTGCAAATACCTGATTACTACCGTCAAAAAGCTGAATGGCCTGGCCTTTACCCATTCGCAATACGCGGCCAACGTGGTTCGCCGCGTCGTCGGAAAGGGCTATCTGGCTACCGACGATAATCGGCTCAGGGTGGTGGATGCGGGGAGTGCGCATGCTTGATATTCCGTTCTTCGCGCAGGTCCTCTCTTTCCCGCGGTCGCGGGAGAATAGCGGGACCTGCAAATTAACAATTGCCGCTAGTGTAGGTTAGCTCTTTTGCGCCTGGCAAGCCTGCTGGACGTAAGGATTGTGGTTGCCCTGAACTTTAGCGATACGCTCATCGCGTTCGCACTCCCAGCGGGTTACCGGGTAGGTCTTATTCCAGGCGCTAAAAAGCTGGGTTTGCTGACGGGAAAGCGTGAGCTGATAGCTATCGCGCATATAGAAGTAGGTCCGCGCAATTGCGCCGCGAGCGCGCGCCGGCGGCTCGGCAACCTTCTCTTTAAAATCCACCTTCATCGCGCACTGACCGTACTGGCCTTCGCCGCCGTTCCACTGGCTGTACATATAGTTAGCGCGGTCGCCGTTGACCTCGCCGACCGCCGGCTGCAGGTTGTGCATATCGCTTTCCATCCTGCGGTAAACGGGATCTTTGGCGCAATTTTTACGCCCGCCGTCCTGCCAGCACTGGCGCTGGTGGCCAAACTGCCACGCCGGAACGACGTGCTCCCACTCGACGCGGCTGGCGCGGTTTTCGTTTTTACGCACTTTATAGCCGCAGGATTGCAGGTTGATAACGCCTTTTTTACCCTGCCAGTCGATTTTGCAGCCGCAGTAGAAGTCACCGGGGGCATCGGCGTTAACCTTCACTCCGGCGGCTTTTGCCTGGGAAAAACTATTGATTCCTTCGGCCATAGCCTGACCGCTACAGGCCGCAGTCAGCAACGCTGCGGCAAAAATATGAGTACGGGACATCGTGAACTCCGTGTCAAAACGAGCCCGCAACGTAGCGAATGAGATTGTCAGATGCAATCAGTCAGATCAGAAAATTTCCAGTTATACCCGATATTTACTCTTCAGCGACCAGCAGATCGCCGCAGCGAACGCAGCGGTAGGTTGCTTCCCCACGCATCACGCGATTATGACGGCGAACGGTCAGCTGGTGCTGCTGGCATTGGCAGCGGTAGGGGAAGGTATTTCTGCGCACGGAATCAAGTTCGAAGCGATGGGTGCGTCGGGCCGGCACTTCCAGCACGCTTTCCATCATCCATTTCCACTCTTTGCCGTGCGGCGCCACGCGGCCGAAGTGCTTCCACACCAGCAGGTGCGCGAGCTCGTGCGGCACCACCTCATCGATAAACGCCTGCTGATTTTCCAGCAGCAGTACCGGGTTGAGGCGAATTTCATTCTTTTCCAGCCAGGCGGTGCCGGCGGAGGTTCCCCGCTGCTGATAGACCAGCGCGGGTTCCGGATAGCGGCGCTCAAGCTTGAGGTTCGCCAGGGCGAGTTTTTCCCGCAGGCTGCGCATCACGGCCTGCTGCGTAGCGATGGGAATTCGGGGTGTCTTCATAGCGCCAGAGGATAGTGCGGCGAGGAGATGAGAGCAAGAAGAAGCTTCCTCCCGCGGGGGGAGGAAGCGCGGTGATGACTAGTCGCGAGCGCCGATTTCACGCAGCGGGCGGCCCTTCATCAGGTTACGTTCGATATGTTCCAGCGAAACGTTTTTGGTTTCCGGAATAAGCCACAGGGTCAGGAAGATGAACAGGATATTCAGACCGCCATAGACCCAGAAGGTGTTCGCGCTGCCCAGCGAGTTCAGCATGGTCAGGAAGGTCGCACCGACGATCATGTTGGCGATCCAGTTGGTGGCCGTGGAACAGGTGATGCCGAAATCGCGGCCCTTCAGCGGCTGAATTTCTGAACACAGCACCCAGATCAGCGGGCCTGCGCTCATGGCGAAGCCGACGATAAACATCAGCAGCATCAGCACGGAGAAGTACTGTGCGATCGTAGAGTGGATGCCGATATGCATCATGCTGCCCAGCACGCCCATGCCGACGGCCATGACGATAAAGCCGAGGATCAGCGTTGGCTTACGGCCCCAGCGGTCAACCAGGCCGATCGCGATAAAGGTCGCCAGCACGTTGGTCAGGCCGACGATAACCGTTCCCCACATCTGTTCGGTGGTGTTGGCGTAGCCCGCCAGTTCAAAAATCTTCGGCGCGTAGTACATGATGACGTTCATCCCGGTGAACTGCTGCATCACCTGCAGCAGAACGCCGAGGAACACCGCGCGGCGGAAGTTGCTGTTCTCTTTAAACAGCTCCCAGCCGGACTGTTTGACCTTCAGGCTTTCACGGATTTCATCGAGCTCACGTTTGGCTTCCGCGCTGGTATCGCGCAGGCGCAGCAGCACGCGTTCAGCGTCGACAAAGCGGCGTTTGGCGGCAAACCAGCGCGGGCTGTCCGGCAGGAAGAAAACGCCAATCAGCAGCAGAATGGCCGGGATGATTATGACCCCGAGCATCCAGCGCCATGCGCCGCTGTAGCTGAACGCGGTATCCGACAGATAGGCGCCGAGAATACCGATGGTGATCATCAGCTGATACATCGAGATCATGCTGCCGCGGATTTTCTCCGGCGCAATTTCGGACAGGTACAGCGGGGCGGTGTAGGAGGCGACGCCCACCGCGAGGCCGAGCAGTACGCGGGAAATCAGCAGCACTTCAACGTTCGGCGCGGCGGCAGAGCACAGGGAGCCGACAACGAACAGGATCGCGCCGATCATCAGGCTTTTCTTACGGCCCAGTTTGAAAGAGAGCCAGCCGCTGCCGACCGCGCCGACCGCGGCGCCGAACATCATCGAGCTCACCACCCATTCCTGAGTGTGAGCGGTAATTTGAAACTCGTTGGCAATAAAGGGCAGGGCACCCGCAATGACGCCGATATCAAGGCCAAAAAGCAGGCCGGCCAGTGCGGCGAGGAAACAGACAAAGAACGTCATCGTTTTGTTCGAGCGCCCTTGTTTTTTGTTGTCAGGCATAACGCCCTCCAGTTGAGTTATTGATTCTGTCGATGCTTAGAGTAGGGGAGTGCGTAGCAAAAAAATGTGATTGTAATCACGGCTGTGTAATCGCTTACACTAAGGTAAAGAAACGTAACCAATAAATAAACATATAAATCAGTATTATATGTAATTTTAGTCGACGAGATAAAAAACGGGAATCAGACTTTCCTGAAACAGTATGTAACATTGTGAAAGGTTGTTTCATTGACGCCGCATCGCAGCTAACTAATGGCTTTTAATCTGATGTAATCGCTTTCATTTTTTTGACATATAAGAGCGGAGAAGCGGAAAGACGCGGAGCGCAGGGGGGGAAGGTATGGAGAAGAGATAAAGAAAAAGGCCAGCGCGAGGCTGGCCTTCGAAACGGTAAAGCTTGCGCTTATTTCAGGCCGGCAGCTTCGCGCAGCAGGGCGGCTTTGTCGGTTTTTTCCCATGGGAAATGTTCGCGACCAAAGTGACCGTATGCCGCGGTTTCTTTGTAGATTGGGTGCAGCAGATCCAGCATCTGAATCAGGCCGTACGGACGCAGGTCGAAGAATTCGCGCACCAGCAGAGTCAGCTGCTCGGAAGCAATTTTTTCGGTGCCGAAGGTTTCAACCATGATAGAGGTCGGTTCAGCCACGCCGATAGCGTAGGAAACCTGAATCTCACAGCGATCGGCCAGGCCTGCGGCAACGATGTTTTTCGCTACATAGCGCGCTGCGTAAGCTGCGGAACGGTCAACTTTAGACGGGTCCTTACCGGAGAACGCGCCGCCGCCGTGACGAGCCATGCCGCCGTAGGTATCAACGATGATTTTACGTCCGGTCAGGCCGCAGTCGCCCATCGGGCCGCCGATAACGAAGCGACCGGTCGGGTTGATAAAGAATTTGGTGGCGCTGTTCAGCCATTCGGTCGGCAGAACCGGCTTAATGATCTCTTCCATCACCGCTTCCTGCAGCGATTTCTGATCGATATCTTCCGCGTGCTGAGTCGACAGCACCACCGCATCGATGCCGACGATTTTGCCGTCGTCATACTGGAAGGTCACCTGGCTCTTCGCATCCGGACGCAGCCACGGCAGAGTGCCGTTTTTACGCACTTCAGCCTGACGCTGCACCAGACGGTGAGCATAGGTGATCGGCGCCGGCATCAGCACGTCGGTCTCGTTCGTGGCATAGCCAAACATCAGGCCCTGGTCGCCCGCGCCCTGCTCCAGCGGATCTGCACGGTCAACGCCCTGGTTGATGTCCGGGGACTGCTTGCCGATTGCGCTCAGAACGGCGCAGGAGTTGGCGTCAAAGCCCATATCGGAATGCACGTAGCCAATTTCACGAACCGTATTACGGGTGATCTCTTCGATATCAACCCATGCGCTGGTGGTGATTTCACCGCCAACCAGAACCATGCCGGTTTTGACGTAGGTTTCACACGCGACGCGGGCCTTCGGATCCTGTTCAAGGATCGCGTCAAGCACGGCATCGGAGATTTGGTCAGCAATTTTGTCTGGATGCCCTTCTGATACGGACTCGGACGTAAAGAGGTGTTTTGCCATGTTTTATTTTACCTGTGGAGTATTCGTATAGCTCATACTGTTGTGTGGAGAGGCTTTGTTAGACGACTCTACCAAAGCTTGCAGGTAGTGACACGAGCAGTCTGAGTGTTAATCAGTATAGACGGATTAACTTCTGGACGGCTATTTTAGGTCAAATCTTAATCCCATTTCCAGACTTTTTTGATGCGCATCGCATTTATGCGCAATAGTCGGTGGAAATTTTTCCTGCCAGACGCGGCAACACGCATATTTTTATTTTGCATTTTAGCCTGCTTATCGGTATAAAACGCCGCGCGCGGCTCATTATGACAGCGCACGAAGAGTACCTCGTGACGCCACTTCCAGCCGGGTTAAGCACTCTGTATTGACAGAATCCCGCAGCGGCCTTTGCGCCTGCTGCCAGGTATATAGCTTTGGCTTGTCGCTGGCCCGTTTCGGGGCAGTGTGGAGGTGATACCAGATAATGAACCCACGTTTTTCACCTGATTCGTCGCGTCGTTCCGTCGCGCGTCAAGATCCCGCAATCTGCATCTCTTTCATGCATACCTGCCGATGTTCTACCCATCTCGGCGCTTCTCAGGATTCCAGGGCCGGAAGGTCGTCAGAAAACTGAACAAGGGCTCTCTTGCTCTCTATCGCAAGAGTTTTCTCGTGGTTTCTCCGGACTGTCACACTACGTTCGGGTACGTGTTTTATTATCATATGAAGAAGAAACCGGTCGCGCAGTCGCAGCGCCAGCACTATCTGCTGGGGTTTAGGACTGTTCATGGGTTGTTATCGCGTCTTTGGACTGCGATAGTAGTTAACTGTCTTACACTTATTATTAAAAATTGAGGTTCGCTATGTCTGACGACATGTCTATGGTTTCGCCTTCGTCAGCAGGCGAACACGGTGTACTACGTTCTATGCAGGAGGTGGCGATGAGCTCCCAGGAAGCTAGCAAAATGCTACGTACTTATAATATTGCCTGGTGGGGTAATAACTACTACGACGTCAACGAGCTGGGCCATATCAGCGTTTGCCCGGATCCTGACGTACCGGAAGCGCGCGTCGATCTTGCCGAATTAGTCAAAGCGCGCGAAGCGCAAGGGCAGCGCCTGCCTGCACTGTTTTGCTTCCCGCAGATTCTGCAGCATCGCCTGCGCTCGATTAATGCCGCCTTCAAGCGCGCGCGCGAATCCTACGGCTATAACGGTGACTACTTCCTGGTTTACCCGATCAAGGTTAACCAGCATCGTCGCGTGATTGAGTCGCTGATCCACTCCGGCGAGCCGCTGGGTCTGGAAGCCGGTTCAAAGGCCGAGCTGATGGCGGTGCTGGCGCATGCGGGCATGACCCGCAGCGTGATCGTGTGTAACGGCTATAAAGACCGTGAATATATCCGCCTGGCGCTGGTGGGCGAAAAGATGGGCCACAAGGTCTATCTGGTCATCGAAAAGATGTCGGAAATCGCCATCGTGCTGGAAGAAGCCGCGCGCCTGAACGTGGTGCCGCGTCTTGGCGTCCGCGCGCGTCTGGCCTCGCAGGGCTCCGGTAAATGGCAGTCCTCCGGCGGCGAGAAATCCAAATTCGGCCTCGCGGCAACGCAGGTTCTGCAGCTGGTTGAGATTCTGCGCGCGGCGGGGCATCTGGAAAGCCTGCAGCTGCTGCACTTCCACCTTGGCTCGCAGATGGCCAATATCCGCGATATCGCCACCGGCGTACGCGAATCCTCACGCTTTTACGTCGAGCTGCATAAGCTAGGCGTCAATATTCAATGCTTTGACGTCGGCGGCGGTCTGGGCGTGGACTATGAGGGCACCCGTTCGCAGTCCGACTGCTCGGTAAACTACGGCCTGAACGAGTACGCGAACAACATTATCTGGGCGATTGGCGACGCCTGCGAAGAGAACGGCCTGCCGCACCCGACGGTGATTACCGAGTCCGGCCGCGCGGTCACCGCGCACCACACCGTGCTGGTCTCCAACATCATCGGCGTTGAGCGTAACGAATACACCGAGGCGACCCCCCCTGCGGCAGATGCGGCGCGCCCGCTGCAGAGCATGTGGGAAACCTGGCTTGAGATGCACGAGACCGGCAACCGCCGCTCGCTGCGCGAATGGCTGCACGATAGCCAGATGGATCTGCACGATATTCATATCGGCTATTCTTCCGGCACCTTCAACCTGCAGGAGCGCGCCTGGGCGGAGCAGCTGTATCTGAACATGTGCCATGAAGTGCAGAAACAGCTCGATCCGAGCAACCGTGCGCACCGTCCAATCATTGACGAGCTGCAGGAGCGGATGGCGGATAAAATTTACGTCAACTTCTCCCTGTTCCAGTCGATGCCGGACGCGTGGGGTATCGATCAGCTGTTCCCGGTGATGCCGCTGGAAGGGCTGAACATGGTGCCTGAGCGCCGCGCGGTGCTGCTCGATATCACCTGCGACTCCGATGGCGCTATCGATCACTACGTCGACGGCGACGGGATCGCCACCACCATGCCGATGCCGGAATACGATCCTGAGAACCCGCCGATGCTGGGCTTCTTTATGGTCGGCGCCTATCAGGAGATCCTCGGCAACATGCACAACCTGTTCGGTGATACCGAAGCGGTGGACGTATTCGTCTTCCCTGACGGCAGCGTCGAAGTCGAGCTCTCCGACGAAGGGGATACCGTGGCGGATATGCTGCAGTACGTGCAGCTGGACCCGAACACGCTGCTGACCCAGTTCCGCGATCAGGTGAAAAACTCCGGTCTCGACGAGGCGCTGCAGCAGCAGTTCCTCGAAGAGTTCGAAGCGGGTCTGTACGGCTACACTTACCTGGAAGACGAGTAACATGCTGCGCGCCCTCTCTTGTGAAGGAGGGGGCGTCAGGTCGCACAAACGCGATACCGACTTGAACCCGCATGCATTAACGGCGATAATTCGCCCAACAAGCAGTCACCCTATTCAAACCCTTCCTCGTCGGGCCTAACGACGCGGAGGGGTTTTTTTATGTGCATTTTTAACTATATCGCCTGTAAAAAGAGGTCACACCCATGAGCACTTTAGGTCATCAATACGATAATTCCCTGGTCTCTAACGCGTTTGGTTTTTTGCGTCTGCCGCTGAACTTCCAGCCGTACGACAGCGACGCTGACTGGGTGATCACCGGCGTTCCTTTTGATGCGGCAACTTCCGGCCGCGCGGGCGGGCGTCACGGCCCGGCGGCGATTCGTCAGGTTTCCACCAACCTTGCCTGGGAAGGCAACCGCTTCCCGTGGAACTTCGACATGCGTGAACGTCTGAACGTTGTCGACTGCGGCGATCTGGTTTACGCCTTCGGCGATGCGCGCGACATGAGCGAACGTTTGCAGGCCCACGCTGAAAAACTGCTGGCGGCCGGGAAACGTATGCTCTCCTTCGGCGGCGACCACTTCGTCACTCTGCCGCTGCTGCGCGCGCACGCAAAACATTTCGGTAAAATGGCGCTGGTGCATTTCGACGCCCATACCGACACCTACGCCAACGGCTGCGAGTTTGACCACGGCACCATGTTCTACACCGCGCCGAACGAAGGCCTGATCGATCCGAACCATTCCGTACAGATCGGTATCCGCACCGAGTTCGACAAAGACAACGGCTTTACCGTGCTGGATGCGGGCCAGGTTAACGATCGTACCGCTGACGATGTTATCGCTCAGATCAAACAGATCGTCGGCGATATGCCGGTCTACCTGACCTTCGACATCGACTGCCTGGATCCGGCGTTTGCGCCGGGCACCGGTACGCCGGTGATCGGTGGGCTGACCTCGGACCGTGCGATCAAGCTGGTGCGCGGCCTGAAGGATCTGAACATCGTCGGCATGGACGTGGTGGAAGTGGCGCCGGCCTATGACCAGTCCGAGATCACCGCCCTGGCGGCGGCGACTCTGGCGCTGGAAATGCTCTATATCCAGGCGGCGAAAAAGGGCGAATAAGCCCTAAGCGCTCACGGCTGCTGCGCGACGCATGCGCAGCAGCAGTACCCCTCCGGCAAGCAGGGTGACCACCTGTGACGCCACCAGTACCGAAAATCCTGAACTGACTGACCCAACCGACTTCATCACCAGCCCCATCAGCAGCGGGATAAACGCCGCGCAGATATTGCCGATACCGTTAATGATGCCGTAGGCGCTGCCTACCGCCTCCTTCGCCGCGTGATGCTGCACCACCGCCGGTATCGCCGCCCCCTGAAGCCCCCAGAAGATATTGGCCGACAGCATAAACAGCGCCAGCCACGCCGACTGGTGGCTGAGCATCAGCGCCAGTATCGAGCAGGCCGTCAGAAAGCCGCCGCTGATAAACAGCAGCGGGGCCTGTTCAGGACGCATTTTATCGAGCAGCACGCCGCCAAGAAGTTTTGAGCCCAGGCTGAGCAGAAAGGGGATCGCCGCCAGAACGCCGGTGGCCTGTAGCGAGAAGTGATGCTCATCGCGCAGCCAGGCCGGCAGCCAGGCGCTGCTGCCCCACAGATAGCTGAGGGTGGCGATCTCGACCAGCAGGATCCAGCCGAGGAGCGGCGTACGCCAGGCTAGCTGAAACGTCTGCCTGAAGCCGGAACGGTACCTTTGCGCCGCCGCGGCCGGAGCCGGCAGAAAGCGCCAGATCAGCCCGCCGCCGAGCAGCAGATTAAGCGCGGCCAGGCTATAGAAAGAGCCTTGCCACCCCTGGTGCTCGATTAAAAAAGTGACCAGCGGGAACCCCACCGCCAGCCCCAGCGAGACCCCGAGCGCGGTGACCGCGTTCGGTTTGCCGATCTCGCCGGCGGAGAAGCTGTCGCTGATAAAGCGCGTTTTGAGTGAAAATAGCGGCCCTTCCGCAATGCCTAAGATAACGCGGGCGATCAGCATCCCGAACAGCGAGCCGAGCAGCGGAGAAACGGCGCATACCGCCGCCCAGATAGCGATGCTGATTAATAGTCCCTGCCGGTAGTGCAGCCGGTTTTCTATCACCGGCGTTAAGAGTAATGCCGAAATGCCATAGCCCACAAGAAAGCAGGTTATCAGCATTCCTTGTAACATTCTGTTTTCATTTAACTGAAAATGGGCAGCAAATTCAGGGTTCAGTATCATCACTGAAATATTTACCCGATCAATATAAGAGATGATAATTAACAACAGTAGCGCGATTGTTCCTTGCCATTTTGCGGTCATTTTTATTCTTTCCCCCCGGTCATTTATGAATCAACTTCATTATTTTTAAATAGTGGTGATAGTCACGGATGTAAAATGATTCACAGGTGAAACTCATTGTTTTATAAAAAATTAATTAAAATGTGTTTCACCAGTGAAACTTGATGTGAAGCCGGATTTATCATTTTTAATGATTATATGGAAAAGAAGTCAATAGTCGTTTTCGAAAAGTTAAGTTCCCGCTTAATTTATTTTCACGCCACGTTTTAAATATCACAATTTCATATTACCGCAATTTTTCGTGATCGATTGCACACTTAGCTAATTAAATCACGACTACTTAACAAATCCTTCACATTGCCGCTTGACGAAAGATTGAACGCTTTTATATTGACCGTATTAAATAAGAAACAGAGTTTCATATATGAAACAAAGCCTGGAGGATCGTGATGAGCTGGATAGGCGTATGTGACGCAGAGCAGGTACAGGAAGATTTCCCTTATAGCGGCAATATCGACGGTAAAGAAATCGGCATTTATCTGATTGATGGCGAGTATTACGCGCTGGAGGACGTATGTCCCCACGCCTACGCGCTGTTAAGCCAGGGCTTTGTGGAAGACGGCAAGGTCGAATGTCCGCTGCACGAAGCGGTATTCGATGTGAAAACCGGTCAATGTCTGCACGGTCCGGGTGGTCGTAACCTCAATCGTTACCCGGTGCGGGTATTCGACAATCAGATCCAGATTACTTTTATCGAGGAGAGCGTGGCATGAGCGAAACCCTGAACTTCAACCCGGCGCTGCCGGAAAGCCGCCAGTTTACGCCGCCCGCCGAAGGCGGAAACGGCAATATTCACAAGCCGGGCGACTACGAAAATCTTATCTGGCAGACCCGCAGCCGCGTCCCGGAAAGCTGGGAGCTGCAGCTTATCGCCACCCTTGAAGGGCTGTTTGAGCAGGGGGCGGAAAACCTGACGCAGCTGGTGGACGGGCTGAATGGCCTCAGGATGCACGACCAGCAGGGCGAACCGTGGAGTGAAGCCAGCTTTGAGGCTTTTTTGCAGGTAAACGGATACTGAGGACACAGCGATGACGACAACGGTACAGAACTATCTCGATAAAGGTTTACGCGGCCTGTGGTATCCGGTGCTGGCAAGCTGGGAAGTGCAGTCCGCGCCGGTAGGCATCACCCGTCTCGGCGAACAAATTGTGGTGTGGCGTAACAAAGACGGTCAGCTGCAGGCGCTGGAAGACCGCTGCCCGCACCGCGGCGCGCGCCTGTCGATGGGCTGGAACCTCGGCGACCGCATCGCCTGCTGGTATCACGGCGTGGAAGTGGCGGGGAACGGCGAAGTGAAAGATGTCCCGGCGGTCGACAAGTGTCCGCTGGTGGGCCAGCAGTGCGTGCGCAGCTATAGCGTTCAGGAAGCGCACGGGGCGATTTTTTTATGGTTTGGCGCGACGGCGAACCAGCAGCCGGATGAGCTGAGCTTCCCGGAAGAACTGGCTAACGGCGACAAATACAGCAACTTTCTCTGCACCGCCGCGTGGAAATGCAACTATCAGTACGCGCTGGAAAACGTTATGGACCCGATGCACGGCACCTACCTGCACTCCTCTTCACACTCGATGGCGGAAGGTGAGCGTAAAGCGGACATGGTGCTTCAGCCGACCAAAACCGGCTTTATCTTTGAGAAAAAAGGCCAGAGCGGCGTCAACTTTGACTGGGTGGAGCTGGGTAACAGCGGGGCCTGCTGGATGCGCCTGTCGATCCCGTACCAGAAACGCTTTGGGCCAGGAGGCCACTTCTTTATCGTCGGCATGGTGGTACCGGAAGATAATGACAACTGTCGGGTCTTTTTCTGGCGTATCCGCGGCGTACAGGGCTGGCAGCGCGATATGTGGCGCTTTATGTACCGCAACCGTCTGGAAAAACTGCACTGGGAAGTGCTGGAGCAGGATCGCGTGGTGCTGGAGAGCCTGGCGCCGAACGCCCGCGACCATGAATACCTCTATCAGCACGACGTCGGGCTGTCGCGCCTGCGCCGCATGATGCAAAAAGCGGCCAAAGAGCAGCTGGCGGCGCGGGATGAACAGCAGGGCGCCGCCTGATGAACGGACTGCTGAACGGAAAACGCATCGTCGTGACCGGGGCCGCGCGCGGGCTGGGCTATCACTTCGCCAAAGCCTGCGCGGAGCAGGGAGCGAAAGTCGTGATGTGCGACATCCTCGAGGGCCAACTGGCCGAGAGCGCGCATGGGCTCAGCGAACGGGGTTTTGCCATCGAGTCTTACGTTATCGATCTGGCCGATCCGCGCTCAATCGAGCAGGTTTTTAGCGCGATTGGCGAACGGGGCTCCATCGACGGGCTGGTGAATAACGCCGCAATGGCCACCGGCGTCGGCGGCAAGAATATGATCGATTACGATCCGGATCTGTGGGATCGGGTGATGTCGGTTAACGTCAAGGGCACCTGGCTGGTCACCCGGGCGGCGGTACCGCTGCTGCGTGAAGGCAGCGGGATCGTTAACGTGGCGTCGGACACCGCGCTGTGGGGCGCGCCGCGTCTGATGGCCTACGTCGCCAGCAAAGGTGCGGTCATCGCCATGACCCGCTCAATGGCGCGGGAGCTTGGCGAGAAGCGCATTCGCATTAACGCTATCGCTCCGGGGCTGACCCGGGTTGAGGCAACCGAGTATGTTCCGGCTGAACGTCATCAGCTGTATGAGAACGGCCGGGCTCTGAGCGGCGCCCAGCAGCCGGAGGATGTTACCGGCAGCGTGGTGTGGCTGCTCAGCGAGCTGTCGCGGTTTATCACCGGACAGCTGATCCCGGTCAACGGCGGATTTGTTTTTAACTAAAGAGGCGAGGCGGTATGGCAAACGAGCGGGAAGTGAAGTACCTGGTGCCGGGCCTGGAGCGGGGGCTGGAGCTGCTGCTGGCATTTGGCGAGCAGCATCGCGATCTCACCTTTGCCGAGCTGCATCGGCTGGTGGATATGCCGAAAGCGACCGCCTATCGCGTGGTGCAGACGCTGGAATATATGGGCTTTCTGGAGCGCAATCCGCGCACCAATACCTTTTCGCTCGGGATGAACGTCCTGCGTCTTGGCTTTGAATATATCGCCTCCCTGGATGTGGCGCAGGTCGGCCAGCCGGTGATTGAACAGCTGCGCGATACCAGCCAGTGCAGCAGCCACCTGGCGATCCGCGACGGGCGCGACATTATCTATATCGCCCGCGTCAGCGCCGCCGGCTCGCGCATTAATCAGGTCAGCATCGGCACCCGGCTGCCGGTCCACTGCACCTCGCTTGGCCGCATGCTGCTGACCGACGTCTCCCGCCGCGAGTTTGAACAGCTGTTCCCTGACGAACGGCTGCCGGGCAATACGCCGGGGCAAATTCACGACCGCGAGGCGCTGTGGCAGATGGTGCAGCAGGATAAAGCGCGGGGCTTTGTGATTGGCGAGTCCTTCTACCGTCACGGGATCTCCTCCATCGTTTACCCGGTCTACGATCGCAGCGGACGGGTGGCGGCGGTCGTCAGTATCCTGGTGCCGTCGGATGAGATCCCGCAGGCCGACCGCGAGCGGCTGCAAAACGATGTCAGCATGGCGGCGGACAAAATTTCAGGCTTCCTCGGGCATTTAGCTCAGGCTATTTAAATCAATACGTTAACTGCAGGCGCTTGGGTGCGTCGGGCATGTTTTACGCCCAAATCCGGGCGACAGAACGGTAAAGAGGCAACGAACGATGAGTGTAACCGGAATTGAAAAGCTGGAATTTGGCGTCGACGACCTGACCCATAGCGCCAAATTTATGCGTGATTTTGGCCTGACGAGCGATGCCGACGGCCGGCGTTTTACCACCCTGAGCGGCGCTCAGGTGCTGCTGAACCCGATCAACAGCCCGGATCTGCCGCCCGCCTTTGAGGCGGGTAATACCCTGCGCCGGATGACCTGGGGCGTGGCGGACCAGGCGGCGCTGGATGCGCTGCGTCCGAAGCTGGCGCAGCAGCCGGCCTTTCGCGAAGTGGACGGCGCTCTGGAGTGCCAGGACCCGAACGGCATGACGCTGCGGGTCCAGGTGAGCCGGCAGACGCCGGTCGCGCTGGAGGTCGAGCCGATAAACCAGTGGGGCGACGTGCGGCGGATCGATACGCCGAGCCCGGTTTATGACCGCGCTCAGCCGATCAACATCGGCCACGTGGTGTTCTTCGTTGAGGAGCTGGCGGCGGTAGAGACCTTCTACCGCGAGGTGCTGGGTTTCCAGGTTTCCGATCGCTATATCAACCGCGCGGTGTTCCTGCGCTGCGGCGTCCGCGGCGGTCATCACAATCTCTTTTTATTACAGCTGCCGACCCGCAAGCGCGGCCTTAACCACGTCGCCTTTACGGTGCGCGATATTCACGAAGTGATCGGCGGCGGGATCGCGATGAACAAAAGCCAGTGGAGCACCTTTATCGGCCCCGGCCGCCACCCGGTCTCTTCGGCCTATTTCTGGTACGTCAACAGCCCGACCGGCGGGGCGTTTGAGTACTACACCAACGACGACTATCTGACGGAAAACTGGCAGCCGCGCGAGCTGGAACACTCCCTGGTTTCCTTTACCGAGTGGGCGGTGGAGGGCGGTATCGACCACGATACCCGCCGCCAGCAGAAAAAGCCGGAGGCGGTATGACGGTGCGGATAGTGATTATCGGCGGCGGCCAGGCCGGCGGCTGGGCGGCAAAAACGCTGCGTGATGAAGGCTTTGACGGCGAGATTTGCGTCATCGCCGAAGAGGAGTGGGATTTTTACGAACGTCCGCCGCTATCGAAAGCGGCGCTGCTGGAGGCCGAACCGGCGCTGCCGCGTCTGTTTAGCGCGGAAGCTCAGCAGGCGCTGAACCTGAAGTGGTATCGCCCGCAGCGGGCGGAGGCCATCGAGCGCGAGAGCAAAACCGTGCGCCTGAGCGGCGGCGAGCGGCTAACCTACGACCGCCTGCTGATCGCCACCGGCGGCCGCGCCCGCCTGCCCGGAGAGGCCTGGGCGCAGCATCCGCAGGTCTACACCCTGCGCCACTGGCAGGATGCCCGGCGGCTGAAGCAGCGTCTGGCGGCCAGCACCCGGCTGGCGATCGTCGGCGGCGGCTGGATTGGCCTGGAGATTGCCGCCTCGGCGCGCAAAAGCGGCGTCGAGGTCACGCTATACGAACAGCAGCCGGCGCTGTGCATGCGCTCGGTGAGCGGCGAAGTGTCGCAGGAGCTGGAATGGCTGCACCGGGATCAGGGGGTCAACGTCCGCACGGGGTGCGGCGCGCTTGGCCTCGAAGATAGCGACGGCCTGCCGGTGATCCGCTGCGACGGCCGACGTCAGACCTTCGATGCGGTGGTGGTGGGGATCGGCGTCGATCTTAATCTGGAGCTGGCGCAGGAGGCGGGCCTGCCCGTCGATCGCGGGATCGTGGTCGATGCCCAGGGACGAACCGCCGATCCGGCTATTTTCGCCGCCGGCGATGTCGCCCGCCATCACCAGTACGGCCTGTGCATTCAGTCGTGGGCCTTTGCCCAGAATCAGGCGGTGGCGACGGCAAAAGCGATGCTCGATCCGCAGGCTGAGGGCTACGACGAAGCGCCGTGGCTGTGGTCGGATCAATACGCGCACAATATTCAGATCCTCGGTATTCCGCAGCCGGGAACCCGGACGGTGGTTCGCCGCGATCCCAAAGGGCCGCTGTTTTTCTCGATCGCTGGCGACGGCCGCCTCAGCCAGCTGGTGGCGTTTAACGATGCGCGCACCGTCAAGCTGGCGAAGCGCTGGATGGCGGCGGGGAGGGATCTTTCCGCCGTGCCGCTCGACGATCTGACCTTTTCGCTGATGTCATTGCGATAACATCCGCGCACCCTTAAGGGGGAGAGATGACCACATTAGAGACCAACACCGCGCCCTCCGTGGCGGGCGGTGAGGGCGTCCACGCGCCTGAAAAAGCGGTTCGCTGGGCCATTCCGCTGTCGTTACTGGCCTGCGTGCTGCTGGCGTTCTTCGACAAAATCAGCATCGCGGCGCTGTTTTCCGATAGCCATTTCCAGCAGGCGATGGGCATCGATTTTGATACCACCCGCCTCGGCATCCTGATGAGCGCTTTTTTACTGAGCTACGGTTTCTCCTCGGTTCTGCTCAGCGGGCTGGGAGACCGCATCGCGCCGCTGCGCCTGCTCACCGGCATGATGGTGGTGTGGTGCGTATTGATGGTGATGATGGGATTCACCCACAGCTACAGCGCCATGATCGTGCTGCGCGTGCTGCTCGGTATCGCCGAGGGGCCTCTGTTTCCGCTGGCCTTCGCCATCGTGCGCCACACCTTCCCGCAGCGTCTGCAGGCGCGCGCCACCATGCTGTGGCTGCTCGGGACGCCGGTTGGCGCGGCCATCGGCTTCCCGCTCTCCATCTGGCTGCTCAGCACCTTCGGCTGGCAAAGCACCTTCTTTGCGATGGCGATGCTGACGGCGCCGGTGCTGATTTTTGTCCGTATCGGCCTGCGCGGCATCCAGCTGGAGGGCAAAACGTCCGCAGCCGAGAGTTCGCAGGAAGAGCGGCGTAGCGCCCGCCGGGAGCTGTTTGTCAGCCCGCACTTTTGGATGATTTGCGTCTTCAATATCGCCTTCCTCGCCTATCTGTGGGGCATCAACGGCTGGCTCCCCGGCTACCTGATTAAGGGCAAGGGTATCCACCTGGAGCACGCCGGCTGGCTGTCGTCGATGCCGTTTATCGCCATGCTGCTTGGCGAAATTATCGGGGCGTGGCTTTCAGACCGGGTGGATAAACGCGCGGCCGCCTGTTTTATCTCGCTGGCCGGGGCGGCGGTGGGTCTGGCGGCGGTGATGCACTTCACCAGCCCGCTGACGGTTATTGCGGCGATGAGCTTTAGCACCTTCATGTGGGGAACCGGCGCCCCCAATATTTTTGCGCTGCTGGCGAAGGCGACCCATCCCCGGGTCAGCGCCACGGCGGGTGGGATTTTCAACGGGTTGGGAAACTTTGCCGGCGCCCTGTCGCCAGCGGTGATGGGCGCGCTTATTGCCTTCACCCATAGCATGGATTCCGGACTGATCTTTCTGGCGGTGATGGCGGTCGTGGGCTGTCTCCTGTTGCTGCCGCTGCTAAGACGTTACTGAGGAGAAGACGATGACAGATACAAGCGTAACTGCAAAACAGGGCCTCAAGCCTGAGCACCTGACGATGGAAGAGTGGATTGAGTCGCGCATCGCGCGCTTTGAGGGACGCAAATATGACTGGAACGCGCTGAAGTTTCAGGCCGATTTCGACCCGAAATACCGCCGCGCCCAGATGCGCTACATCGGCACCGGCGCCACCGGCGTCGCCAGCGATACCAATACCGTGGCGGCGGAGAATTTCACCTTCTCCACGATGGTGCTGCCGGCGAAGTGCGAAGGGCCGCTGCACCTGCACGACGATGTCGAAGAGGTGTTTTTCATGCTCAAGGGGCAGATAACCCTGATGGTTCAGGACGGCGATAGCTACACCGAAACCGTGCTGCGCGAGCGCGACCTGATCTCCGTCCCGCCTGGGATCTATCGCGGGCTGTTTAACCACGGCGAGGAGGAGGCGTTGATGTGCGTGATGCTCGGCACCCGCAAGCCGAATATCCCGACCTACCCGGAAGATCATCCCCTGTCGAAAGTGAAGCGGAATTAAGGAGGCGGTATGACGGGTTTTCGTCAACAGGGGAGCGGCACGCCGCTGATGCTGCTGCACGGCATCAGCTCCGGCGCGGCCTCCTGGCATAAACAGATGGCGCTGCCCGGCTATCGCGTGCTGGCCTGGGATATGCCCGGTTATGGCGAAAGCCCGATGCTGCCGGTCGCACAAGCCGATGCCGGCGACTATGCCGAGGCGCTGGCGCGCCTGCTGGACAGCGCCGGCGTTGAGCAGGCGGTGCTGGTGGGCCACTCGCTGGGCGCGCTGGTGGCCAGCGCCTTTGCGGCAAAGTATCCCGGGCGCGTTCTGCGCCTGGTGCTGGCCGATGCCGCTCAGGGCTACGGCCGGGCAGAAGCCGCGCAGCGTGAAAAAATCTGGCTGGGCCGCCGGCAGCAGATGGCCTCCGGCGGCGAAGCGATGGCGCAGAGCCGGGCCGCGAAGCTGCTGCACCCCTGTACGGATGAGGCCAACGTCGTCGTCGTCGCCGCCGGCATGCGCAGGCTGCGCGCCGAGGGCTATCTTGCCGCGGCGTGGATGCTGGCCCATGACGATATTCACCGCTGGCTTGGCGATTTTGGCGGCCGCTTTGAGGCGTGGTGCGGTGAGCAGGATGCCATTACCCAGCCGGAGCTGGTGCAGGGGCTGGCGCTGCGCTACGCCATGCCGTTCGTCGGCATCCCGCGAGCGGGGCACGCCAGCTATCTCGATAACGACATATTTTTCAATCAACAGCTTTTACGGGTAAGGGAAGAGGTGCGCGATGAATGCACAAATTGAAGGCCGCGTAGCGGTGGTTACCGGCGGGTCGTCAGGGATTGGCTTTGAAACGCTGCGCCTGCTGCTGGCCGAAGGGGCGAAGGTCGCCTTCTGCGGTCGCGATCCGGATCGGGTCGCCGGCGCCCACGCGGCGCTGCAAAACGAATATCCCGGCGCGGAGGTCTTCTCTTACCGCTGCGACGTACTGAAAGAAGACGAGGTGCGGGGCTTTGCCGAGGCGGTAGCGGCCCGCTTTGGCGATGCCGACATGCTGATTAATAACGCCGGCCAGGGGTACGTGGCGCACTTCGCCGATACGCCGCGGGAGGCGTGGCTGCACGAGGCGGAGCTCAAGCTGTTCGGGGTGATTAACCCGGTGAAGGCCTTTCAGGCGCAGCTCGAGCGCTCGGATATCGCCTCGATCACCTGCGTGAACTCGCTGCTGGCGCTGCAGCCGGAGGAGCACATGATTGCCACCTCCGCGGCGCGCGCGGCGCTGCTCAACATGACCCTGACGCTGTCGAAGGACCTGGTTGCCAAAGGCATTCGGGTGAACTCCATTCTGCTCGGCATGGTGGAGTCCGGACAGTGGCAGCGGCGCTTCGAGAACCGCACGGACAGGAGCCAGAGCTGGCCCGAGTGGACGGCGGATATCGCCCGCAAGCGCGGGATCCCGATGGCGCGCCTCGGCAGGCCGAACGAGCCGGCGCAGGCGCTGCTGTTCCTCGCCTCGCCGCTGGCGTCGTTTACCACCGGTGCGGCGCTGGATGTCTCCGGCGGCTTTTGCCGTCATCTGTAAGGAGTTGAGATGAAAAAGATCATGCTCATCGGCTATGGCGCAATGGCGCAGGCGGTGATTGAACGGCTGCCGCCGCAGGTCGCCCTGGGCTGGGTGGTGGCGCGCGAGGCGCACCACGCGGCGATCCGCCAGCGCTTCGGCGATGCGGTAGCGGTGCTGGAGGACCCGCAGGCCTGTACGCAAACCCCGGATCTGGTGCTGGAGTGCGCCAGCCAGCAGGCGGTGGCGCAGTTTGGCGAAGGGATCCTCAAGCGCGGCTGGCATCTGGCGGTGATCTCCACCGGCGCGCTGGCGGATAGCGAGCTGGAAAAACGTTTAACGAACGCCGGAGGCCGGCTAACCCTGCTTTCCGGCGCGGTGGCCGGTATCGACGGCCTGGCGGCAGCGAAAGAGGGCGGTCTTGAGCAGGTGACCTACCGGTCGCGCAAAAGCCCGGCCAGCTGGCGCGGCAGCTATGCGGAAATGCTCATCGACCTCAACGCGGTCAGTGAAGCAAAAATCTTTTTTGAAGGCAGCGCGCGCGAAGCGGCTCGTCTGTTTCCGGCGAACGCCAACGTTGCGGCAACCGTCGCGCTGGGCGGCATCGGGATGGACGATACCCGGGTACAGCTGATGGTCGATCCGACGACCAAACGCAATACCCATACGCTGCATGTACAGGGCGCGTTTGGCGAGTTCCACCTGGAGCTCAGCGGATTACCGCTCGCCAGCAACCCAAAAACTTCCACCCTGGCGGCACTGAGCGCGGTTCGCGCCTGCCGCGAACTGGCATAGCGCAAAGAGGCGGCGATGGATGAGTTAAAGATTTTTATCGGCGGTCGCTGGCGCTACGGCGGCGGCAACCTGATGCACAGCCTGTTTCCGGCCGACGGCTCGGTAAACGCCACGCTGCATGCGGCAAGCCTTGACGATCTGCATGAGGCGATCGCGCTGGCCGAAAGCGCCTGGCGCCAGCCGGCGTGGCGCAGCATGCTGCCCCATCTACGGGCAAAGATCCTGCATAGGGCGGCGGATATTATCGAATCCCGCCTTGAGGAGCTGACGCGGATGCAGAGCCGCGACAACGGCAAGCCGCTGGCGGAGGCGCGAGGCCTGGTGATGAGCGCCGCGGGCAGCGCCCGCTACTTCGCCGCCGCCTGCGAGCTGCTGGAGGGCGAACTGCCGACCCCCCGGCAGGCGGATCTGCTGACGCTCAGCCGCTACGAGCCGCTGGGCGTGGTGGCGGCGATTACGCCGTGGAACTCGCCGATCGCCAGCGAAATGCAAAAAGTGGCCCCGGCGATCGCCGCCGGTAACGCGGTGATCCTCAAGCCGGCGGAGGCCACGCCGCTGATGGCGCTGGAGCTGGCGCGGATCTTCGAACAGGCCGGCCTGCCGGCGGGCCTGCTCAGTGTCCTGCCGGGTAAAGGATCGGTAATTGGCGACGCGCTGGCCCGCCACCCTCTGGTGCGCAAAATTTCCTTTACCGGCGGCACCAGCACCGGACGTCATCTGGCGCACGTAGCGGCGGAAAAGCTGATCCCGGCGTCGCTGGAGCTCGGCGGAAAATCGCCGACTATCGTGCTGGAAGATGCCGATATTGAGCAGGCGGCTCGGGGCATCTGCTACGGCATCTTTAGCTCCGGCGGCCAGGCCTGCATCGCCGGTTCGCGGCTGTTTGTGCATGAAAAGGTCTACCCGCAGCTGATGGCGCGCCTGCTGGAGCTGACCCGCGGACTCAGAATCGGCCATCCGTTTAGCGCAGAAACCCACGTCGGGCCGCTGATTAATGCTAAGCACCGCGACAGCGTGCTGGAGTACGTCGAGCTGGCTAAACGCGAAGGCGGCCGGGTGCTGTGCGGCGGCGAGATCCCGGCGGACCCGGCGCTGGCGGCAGGCAGCTATTTTCAACCGACCATCGTTGAAGGGCTGACCAACGCGGCCCGCGCCTGCCAGGAGGAGATCTTCGGCCCGGTGCTGGTGGCGATGACCTTCAGCGATGAGGAGGCGCTGATCCGCGAAGCCAATGATTCCGTCTACGGCCTGGCGGCGGGGATCTGGACGCGGGACAGCGGACGCGCCCTGCGCTTAAGCGATCGTCTGGAAGCCGGGACGGTGTGGATCAACACCTACAAGGTTTTCTCCATTTCCACCCCGTTTGGGGGCTTTAAAGAGAGCGGCCTGGGCCGCGAAAAAGGGATTCAGGGGCTCAAGGCCTGGATGCAACAAAAGAGCATTTATCTGGCGACGGGTAATAGCGTCAACCACTGGTGCGACTAAGAGAAGGGTGTGCAATGAGCGAAATGATAACCGTCGGCGAAGCCATCGCCAGAACGCTGGAGCAGTACAACGTTGAGGCTATTTACGGCGTCATCTCTATTCACAACCTGCCGATCGCCGATGCGGTAGGCCAGCGCGGAAATATCCGCTTTGTTCCGGCGCGCGGTGAGGCCGGAACGGTCACTATGGCCGACGCCCACGGGCGCTTTTCCGGACTGGGCGTGGCGTTGACCAGCACCGGCGCGGGGGCCGGCAACGCGGTAGGGGCGCTGGTGGAGGCGATGAACGCCTGTACGCCGCTGCTGCATCTCACCGGCCAGGTGGAGAAAACCTGGCTCGATGCCGACACCGGCTTTATTCACGAAACCCGCGACCAGCTGACCTTCCTGAAGGCCAGCTCGAAGCGCGCGTACCGCATCAGCAACGCCAGCCAGGCGCTGGCTATCCTGCATAAGGCGATTCAGGAGGCGCAAACGCCGCCGTGCGGGCCGGTTTCGGTTGAAATCCCGATTGATATTCAGGGCGCTAAAATCCCGGCATCGCTGGTGACCGCCGCGCTGAAAGCGGCCCCGGCTGCGGCTGCCGATAGCGCCGCCGTCGATGCGCTGTGGGCGCAGCTCAGGCAGGCTAAACGGCCGCTGCTGTGGCTGGGCGGCGGAACAATAGGCAGCGCGGCGGCGGTGAAAAAACTGGCCGATGCCGGAATGACCGTGATCTCCAGCACCCACGGCCGCGGCGTGCTGCCGGATAGCCATCGCGCCAGCCTGCGCGCGTTCCACAATTCGCCGTCCGTTGAAGCGCTGATGGCGCAATGTGACTTTACCCTGGTGGCGGGCTCGCGCCTGCGCAGCAACGAAACCCGCTCCTGGACCCTGGAGCTGCCGTCGCCAAGGGTGCAGATTGATATCGATCCGGCGGCGGCCAGCCGTAACTATCTGATGGATAACACGCTGATCGCCGACTGTGCCACTTTGCTGGCGGCGCTGGCGGAAAAAGCGCAGGGGCGTGAATGGGGTAATGTCCAGTGGGATGCGCAGGTCAAAGAGGCGGTCGCGCTGGCGGATAGCGGGCTGCGCGAGCAGTGCGGCGCCTACGCGCAGCTGAACGACGCCATTGCGCAGGCGCTGCCTGACGACGGGATCCTGGTGCGCGATATCACCGTTTCCGGCAGCCTGTGGGGGAGCCGTCTGTTCCGCGCCCACGGCCCGTTAATGAACATCCATTCGCTGGCCGGGGCGATTGGGATGGGATTGCCGATGGCGATCGGCACGGCGATTGCCAACCCGCAGCGTAAGGTTGTCGGCCTCGTCGGCGACGGCGGGCTGAGCCTGAATCTGGGGGAGCTGGCGACCCTGGCGCAGGAAAAAGCTAACGTCACTCTGCTGATTATGAACGACGGCGGCTACGGCGTGATGCGCGGGATTCAGGATAAGTATTTCGGCGGCCGCCAGTATTACAACGAGCTGCATACCCCGGATTTCACGCTGCTGGCGCAGGCCATCGGCCTGCAGGCGTGGAGCGTTGAGCGGGCGGAGGATTTCCAGGCGGTGATGACCGAAGCGCTGGCGATGCCGGGGCCGTCGGTGGTGGAGATCAAAATGGGAGAGATTGGCGCCCTGCGCTTTGCCGGGCCGCCGCAGAAAACGCTGTATTAAGTCGTTCCCCCTCTCTGGCGCGTGCAGAGAGGGGCGCCGGGATTATTTAATGCCGTCCGCCTTCATGCGATCGCGGATGTGCTGAGCGCGCTCCTGCGATGCCGGGTGATCGTCAAACATGGTGCTTTGACGCCCGGCTTCCAGTTTAGCCAGCTTCTCGAAGCTGGTGGCCAGTCCCGACGGATTGATCCCGCGCTTACGCAGCAGATCGTAGGAGTAGTCGTCCGCTTCGGACTCCTGGCGCTGGGAGAACTGCGAGTTCACCAGCTTTTCGCCCAGAGCGCCCAGCTGAGACTGCGACAGGCTGCCGACGATACCGCCCGCCGACGCGGCGGCGGCGCGAACGGCGTTGGTGCCGAGCGCCACCTGCATGCCTTTCTTCACATGACCCAGCGCGACGTGGCCCATTTCGTGGCCGATAACCGCTTCCACTTCGTTATCGTTCATGATGTCCATCAGGCCGCTATAGACGCGGATGCAGCCGTTAGCCATCGCAAACGCGTTGACGTCTTTGGTTTCATAGACTTTGTAGTTGACCGGCTGGCCGTTGATATTGTCGCCCAGCGCGGCGGCGATTTTATTCAGACGCTTGCTGTATTCGCTGCCGGCCGGCGAAAGGGTAGCCTTGCTATCCATCTCTTTACAGGCCTGGTCGCTGAGGGTTTTGACCTGCGCGTCGCTCAGAGAATAAGCCTGAAAAGCTTCGGCGCCGGAGCTGAGGAGGGCGTTGGAGTCCATGTTCTGACATCCGGTAAGGGTTGCTGCAATCCCAAGGGCAAGAATAGTTGAGCGAATTTTCATTTTTATCTTCCACAATCTTACGATTTTTTGTCTGAAAAAGGCGACGATAAGCATGTCGCATCCTGCACAAATTATAAAGAGTATTGCGTGATACGGGCGAGAGGATTCCGGGGCAGCACAACGTGTTCCGGAGATTTCTTAAACCACAAAAGGATGCTCCATGTACATGCTTTGTCGCTTGGGTTACATTGTTGACACTTTTTTCTGGCGTAGCCCAAAACGCGCTCTCGTCAAGTCGTTAAGGGTATGGCCTTCAACAGTCCGAACTGGAGTCAAAATGTCCTCACGTAAAGAGCTTGCTAACGCTATTCGTGCGCTGAGCATGGACGCGGTACAGAAAGCCAAATCCGGCCACCCGGGTGCCCCGATGGGTATGGCTGACATTGCCGAAGTCCTGTGGCGTGATTTCCTGAATCATAACCCGAACAACCCGACCTGGGCCGATCGCGACCGCTTCGTGCTGTCCAACGGCCACGGCTCGATGCTGATTTACAGCCTGCTGCATCTCACCGGTTATGACCTGCCGATTGAAGAACTGAAAAACTTCCGTCAGCTGCACTCCAGAACCCCGGGCCACCCGGAAGTCGGCTACACCGCCGGCGTTGAAACCACCACCGGCCCGCTGGGCCAGGGGATTGCCAACGCGGTCGGGATGGCGATTGCCGAAAAAACCCTGGCGGCGCAGTTCAACCGTCCGGGCCACGATATCGTTGACCACTTCACCTACGCCTTCATGGGCGACGGCTGCATGATGGAAGGCATTTCTCACGAAGTGTGCTCCCTGGCCGGTACCCTGAAGCTGGGCAAGCTGGTGGCGTTCTATGACGACAACGGCATCTCCATCGACGGTCACGTTGAAGGCTGGTTTACCGACGATACCGCTAAACGTTTCGAAGCCTACGGCTGGCACGTGGTGCGCGGCGTGGACGGCCATGACGCCGACGCCATCAAACGCGCGGTGGAAGAAGCGCGCGCGGTGACCGACAAACCGTCCCTGCTGATGTGCAAAACCATCATCGGCTTCGGTTCGCCGAACAAAGCCGGTACCCACGACTCCCACGGCGCGCCGCTGGGCGACGCGGAAATCGCGCTGACCCGCGAGGCGCTGGGCTGGCATCACCCGGCGTTTGAAATCCCGTCTGACATCTACGCGCAGTGGGATGCAAAAGAAGCCGGTCAGGCAAAAGAAGCGTCCTGGAACGAGAAGTTCGCGGCCTACGCCAGCGCCTTCCCGCAGGAAGCGGCTGAATTCACCCGTCGTATGAAAGGCGAGATGCCGGCCGACTTCGGCGCGAAAGCGAACGAGTTCATTGCGAAGCTGCAGGCTAACCCGGCGAAAATCGCCAGCCGTAAAGCGTCGCAGAATGCGATTGAAGCCTTCGGCCCGCTGCTGCCTGAATTCCTCGGCGGCTCAGCTGACCTGGCTCCGTCGAACCTGACTATCTGGTCCGGCTCGAAGGCGATTAACGAAGACACCGCGGGTAACTACATCCACTACGGCGTGCGTGAGTTCGGGATGACCGCGATTGCCAACGGTATCTCCCTGCACGGCGGTTTCCTGCCGTACACCTCCACCTTCCTGATGTTCGTGGAATATGCCCGTAACGCGGTGCGTATGGCGGCGCTGATGAAACAGCGTCAGGTGATGGTCTACACCCACGACTCCATCGGTCTGGGCGAAGACGGCCCGACGCACCAGCCGGTCGAGCAGGTGGCTTCCCTGCGCGTGACGCCGAACATGAGCACATGGCGTCCGTGCGACCAGGTGGAATCGGCGATTGCGTGGAAATACGGCGTGGAGCGTCACGACGGCCCGACGGCGCTGATCCTGTCGCGTCAGAACCTGGCGCAGCAGGAACGTACGGAAGAGCAGCTGGCGAACGTCGCCCGCGGCGGCTACGTGCTGAAAGATTGTGCCGGCCAGCCGGAGCTGATCTTCATCGCCACCGGTTCAGAAGTTGAGCTGGCGGTTGCCGCGTGGGACCAGCTGTCTGCGGAAGGGGTGAAGGCGCGGGTAGTTTCCATGCCGTCCACCGATGCTTTCGACAAGCAGGATGCGGCGTACCGTGAATCGGTGCTGCCGAAAGCGGTTTCGGCTCGCGTGGCGGTGGAAGCGGGTATCGCCGACTACTGGTTCAAATACGTGGGCCTGAACGGCGCTATCGTCGGCATGACGAGCTTCGGCGAGTCTGCGCCGGCCGAGCTGCTGTTCGAAGAGTTCGGCTTCACCGTTGAGAACGTTGTCGCTAAGGCGAAAGCGCTGCTGTAGTTCTGAGCAACGCGCGCCGCGACGCGAGTATAAGAATGAGCCGGGCTAACGCCCGGCTTTTTTGTTGCTGTTATTCCCGATGCTCGTCATGAAGCTGCATATTATTCCAGTGAAAATGTGATGTAGGTCAGATTACAGGCTTCTTGTGCTGGACAAGCATTCCTTTTATTCCTCGTTTGGCTTATTCTAGCTGAAGCGTTTCAGTCGTCTAAATGTTCGACAATTAATCAATCAGTCGCAGTTTGCGACGGGTAAGGTTTCCCTCCGGGCGTTGCTGGATTACTCTGTCAGCCACCTCACATCAGGGATAACCTTGCAGGAGACCTATGACCATACGCATTGCGATTAATGGCTTCGGTCGCATAGGACGCAACGTGGTTCGCGCTTTATATGAATCCGGGCGTCGTGCGGAAATTACCGTGGTGGCAATCAACGAGCTGGCGGATGCTGCGGGCATCGCGCACTTGTTGAAATATGACACCAGCCATGGGCGCTTTGCCTGGGACGTTCGCCAGGAGCGAGAGCAGCTTTACGTTGGCGATGACGTCATTCGCCTGCTGCACGAAGCTTCAATAGAGGCGCTACCCTGGCAAGAGGTGGCGGTTGATATCGTACTTGATTGTACCGGGGTTTACGGCAGTCGTGAGCATGGCGAAGCCCATCTTCAGGCTGGGGCGAAGAAAGTCATCTTTTCGCATCCCGGGGGTAACGATCTCGATGCCACCGTCGTGTTCGGCGTTAACCATGATGAGCTACGTGCAGAGCACCGTATTGTCTCCAACGCCTCCTGCACCACCAACTGCATTATTCCGGTCATTAAACTGCTAGATGATGCCTACGGCATTGAGTCAGGGACGGTAACGACGATCCACTCCGCCATGCACGATCAGCAGGTTATAGACGCCTATCATCCGGATTTACGCCGTACGCGTGCGGCCAGTCAGTCAATTATTCCGGTTGATACTAAACTTGCGGCGGGGATCGCGCGTATTTTCCCTCAGTTTAACGACCGTTTTGAAGCGATTGCGGTTCGTGTACCGACGATAAATGTGACGGCGATCGACCTGAGCGTAACGGTGAAAAAACCGGTAAAGGCTAGTGAAGTCAACCAGTTGCTGCAAAAAGCAGCGCAGGGAACATTTCATGGTATAGTTGACTATACGGAATTACCGTTAGTCTCGACAGATTTTAACCACGATCCGCACAGCGCCATCGTTGATGGCACCCAGACGCGGGTGAGTGGAGCGCATTTGATCAAAACGTTGGTCTGGTGCGATAACGAATGGGGCTTTGCTAACCGGATGCTCGACACGACGTTAGCGATGGCCGCTCAAGGTTTCAGGTAAGACTTACCGTGTACGGAATCTTCAGGTTGCGTCGAGGCGGCAGCTGAATGAATCCCAGGCGTTTACAAAGTAGGTGACTGGGGTGAGTGGGGCAGCCAGCGAAGAGGCAGCTTGCAGGATGAAGCGCATGGCGTCTGCAAAACTTTATGAATCAAATTGAGAGGATTCACCATGTCTGTAATTAAGATGACCGATCTGGATCTGGCTGGTAAACGCGTTTTTATCCGTGCCGATCTGAACGTACCAGTTAAAGACGGTAAAGTAACCAGCGACGCGCGTATTCGTGCTTCTCTGCCGACCATTGAGCTGGCTCTGAAGCAGGGCGCTAAAGTGATGGTCACTTCTCACCTGGGTCGTCCGACCGAAGGCGAGTACAACGAAGAATTCTCTCTGCTGCCGGTTGTTAATTACCTGAAAGACAAACTGTCCAGCCCGGTACGTCTGGTTAAAGATTACCTGGACGGCGTTGAAGTTGCCGCCGGTGAACTGGTTGTTCTGGAAAACGTTCGCTTCAACAAAGGCGAAAAGAAAGACGACGAAGAGCTGTCTAAAAAATACGCCGCGCTGTGCGACGTGTTCGTTATGGATGCATTCGGCACCGCCCACCGTGCCCAGGCTTCTACCCACGGTATCGGTAAATTTGCCGACGTAGCCTGCGCCGGCCCTCTGCTGGCTGAAGAGCTGGACGCGCTGGGTAAAGCGCTGAAAGAGCCGGCTCGCCCGATGGTTGCCATCGTCGGTGGTTCTAAAGTTTCCACTAAGCTGACCGTTCTGGACTCCCTGTCTAAAATCGCTGACCAGCTGATTGTCGGTGGCGGTATCGCCAACACCTTCGTCGCCGCTCAGGGCCACAACGTCGGCAAATCCCTGTACGAAGCTGACCTGGTTGACGAAGCTAAGCGTCTGCTGACTACCTGCGACATCCCGGTTCCGACCGACGTTCGCGTAGCGACTGAATTCTCCGAAACTGCGACCGCAACCCTGAAATCTGTTAACGACATCAAAGATGAAGAGCAGATTCTGGACCTCGGCGACGTTTCCGCGCAGAAGCTGGCTGATATCCTGAAAAACGCCAAAACCATTCTGTGGAACGGCCCGGTCGGCGTGTTCGAGTTCCCGAACTTCCGTAAAGGGACTGAAATCGTGGCTAACGCCATCGCCGACAGCGAAGCTTTCTCCATTGCAGGCGGCGGCGATACCCTGGCTGCAATTGACCTGTTTGGCATCTCGGACAAAATTTCCTACATCTCTACTGGCGGCGGCGCGTTCCTCGAATTCGTGGAAGGCAAAGTACTGCCAGCAGTAGCAATGCTCGAAGAGCGCGCTAAGAAGTAAGTTTGTACAGGCGGGTAACACCGCCTGTTTTTCAAATTCTATTCAATTGTCGCTCTAAATAATTCGCGTTGCCGGAAGGCAGCGACACGGCGAACCCCGGCGGCTTACGCAAGTTAGCGGCGGCGGTAAGCGAGAAGAGCCAACGCACTGGCAGCACGAATTGTGACGAGCAGAAACGGCCGAAGATACAGGACTACGTAACATGTCTAAAATTTTTGATTTCGTAAAACCTGGCGTGATCACTGGTGATGACGTTCAGAAAGTGTTCCAGGTAGCTAAAGAGAATAACTTCGCACTGCCAGCGGTTAACTGTGTGGGTACTGACTCCATCAACGCCGTTCTGGAAGCAGCTGCAAAAGCTAAATCTCCGGTTATCGTTCAGTTCTCTAACGGCGGCGCTGCGTTCATCGCGGGCAAAGCGGTTAAAACCGACGTTCCTCAGGGTGCGGCAATCCTGGGCGCTATCTCTGGCGCGCATCACGTTCACCAGATGGCTGAACACTACGGCGTGCCGGTTATTCTGCATACCGACCACTGCGCGAAGAAACTGCTGCCGTGGATCGACGGTCTGCTGGACGCGGGTGAAAAACACTTCGCCGCTCACGGCAAACCGCTGTTCTCTTCCCACATGATTGACCTGTCCGAAGAGTCCCTGCACGAAAACATCGAAATCTGCTCTAAATACCTGGCGCGCATGGCCAAACTGGACATGACCCTGGAAATCGAACTGGGCTGCACCGGCGGCGAAGAAGACGGCGTGGACAACAGCCACATGGACGCTTCTGCCCTGTACACCCAGCCGGAAGACGTTGATTACGCGTACACTGAACTGAGCAAGATCAGCCCGCGTTTCACCATCGCTGCTTCCTTCGGTAACGTACACGGCGTGTACAAACCAGGCAACGTGGTTCTGACCCCAACTATCCTGCGCGACTCTCAGGAATATGTTTCTAAGAAACATAACCTGCCGCACAACAGCCTGAACTTCGTCTTCCACGGCGGTTCCGGTTCTTCTGCTCAGGAAATCAAAGACTCCGTAAGCTACGGCGTGATCAAAATGAACATCGATACCGATACCCAATGGGCAACCTGGGACGGTATCCTGCAATACTACAAAACTAACGAAGCTTACCTGCAGGGCCAGCTGGGCAACCCGAAAGGCGAAGACCAGCCGAACAAGAAATACTACGATCCGCGCGTATGGCTGCGCGCTGCTCAGACGTCCATGGTGACTCGTCTGGAGCAGGCATTTAAAGAGCTGAACGCGATCGACGTTCTGTAAGAAAATTCCGTTTCTTACCCTGAAGCCCGCTTAATTGCGGGCTTTTTCGTTTCTACTCAAAAGGATATTCCAGGGAGAAACTGTGATCGGCTTGGCAAAATACGTGCTTATTGTTTACCCTTAACCTACCTGCCGTTTTGCAGGCCTGGTTTTTTATTTCCCGCCCGGGTATTTATAAGGAATGTTAAATGGAAGATTTGAACGTTGCCGATAGCATACACAACGCCAGCTCATGGCTGGTGCGTAATCAGGAGCTGCTCCTGAGCTATGCCGTCAACATCGTCGCGGCGATCGCGATTATTATCGTCGGGATGATCGTGGCGCGCATGGTGTCGAACACGGTTAATCGTCTGATGCTGGCGCGTAAGATTGATGCCACCGTTGCCGATTTTCTTTCCGCGCTGGTGCGCTACGCCGTTATCGCCTTTACCCTGATTGCCGCCTTAGGCCGCGTAGGCGTGCAGACGGCGTCGGTGATTGCCGTACTCGGTGCCGCCGGTTTAGCCGTTGGTCTGGCGCTGCAGGGCTCGCTGTCTAACCTCGCCGCTGGCGTGCTGCTGGTGATGTTCCGCCCGTTCCGCGCGGGTGAATACGTCGATCTCGGCGGCGTGGCCGGTACAGTGCTGAACGTGCAGATTTTCTCCACGACCATGCGTACTGCCGATGGCAAAATTGTGGTGATCCCGAACGGTAAAATTATCGCCGGTAATATCATTAACTTTTCGCGTGAGCCGGTTCGCCGCAACGAATTTATTATTGGCGTTGCCTACGATGCCGATATTGATAAAGTGAAACAGCTGCTGACCAATATTATCGAATCAGACGATCGTATCCTGAAAGATCGTGAAAGGACCGTACGCCTGAATGAGCTGGGCGCGTCGTCGGTTAACTACGTGATCCGCGTCTGGAGCCAGAGCAGCGATCTGCAAAGCGTTTACTGGGATGTTCTGGAGCGTATCAAACGCGACTTTGATGCCAACGGCATCAGCTTCCCGTACCCGCAGATGGACGTGCACGTTATCCGTCCGCAGGAGCAGGCGGAGTAGCTCAGCGCCAGCAATAACCTAAGGCCAGCACCTGCTGGCCTTTATTGTATCTGTATTATTAGTCTGGCTTATTAATGATTAATATTATCAATTTCCTCTAATGATTTGTTCGCGCTATATTCACCTGCATTAACGACCTCATCGGAAAAACCACTATGTTATCGTATTACTTTCAGGGGCTTGCCCTGGGAGCGGCTATGATTTTGCCGCTTGGCCCGCAGAATGCGTTTGTAATGAATCAGGGGATTCGCCGCCAGTATCATCTGATGATTGCGCTGCTGTGCGCCATTAGCGATCTGCTGCTGATCTGCGCCGGTATCTTTGGCGGCAGCGCGCTGCTGATGCAGTCGCCGTGGCTGCTGGCGCTGGTAACCTGGGGCGGCGTGGCCTTCCTGTTATGGTATGGTTTCGGCGCGCTGAAAACGGCTTTTAGTAACAATCTGGAACTGGCGAGCGCGGAGGTGATGAAGCAGGGGCGCTGGAAAATTATTGTCACCATGCTGGCGGTAACCTGGCTGAATCCGCACGTCTATCTCGATACTTTCGTGGTGCTCGGCAGCCTGGGCGGGCAGCTGGCGGTTGAGCCGAAGCGCTGGTTTGCGCTCGGCACCATCAGCGCCTCGTTCCTGTGGTTCTTCGGCCTGGCCCTGCTGGCGGCCTGGCTGGCGCCGCGTTTACGCACCGCCCGGGCGCAGCGGATCATTAACGTGCTGGTTGGCCTGGTGATGTGGCTGATCGCCGTCCAGCTGGCCAAAGACGGCTTTTTACACGTACAGGCGCTGGTCAACCAGGCTTAGTCCGATGGACTTTTCGCTTATACGCGTTAAGCTTGCTGGCATGCGTCCGTATATGGGCGACCAATGTAGATGGAGAAACGACAGTGAAGTTAAAGCTCATGGCCCTGGCGGCAGCGATCGGATTCAGCTCAATGGCAGCTCAGGCAAATGAATTGCCAAATGGCCCCCACATTGTGACTTCGGGGACCGCCAGCGTTGCTGCGGCGCCCGATATTGCGACCCTGGCAATTGAGGTCAACGTTGCCGCGAAAGATGCCGCATCGGCGAAAAAGCAGGCCGATGACCGCGTTGCGCAATACCTCTCTTTCCTGGAAAAGAACGGCATCGCCAAGAAGGATATCAACTCCGCGAACTTACGCACCCAGCCTGACTATGATTACCAGAATGGCAAAAGCATCCTGAAAGGCTACCGTGCCGTGCGCACTGTCGAAGTGACGTTGCGCCAGCTGGACAAGCTTAACGGTCTGCTGGACGGCGCGTTGAAGGCCGGTCTGAACGAAGTTCGCTCCGTATCGCTGGGCGTTGCGCAACCGGATGCCTATAAAGATAAGGCGCGTAAGGCGGCGATCGACGACGCCGTGCACCAGGCTCAGGAGCTGGCTGCCGGCTTCCATAGCAAGCTGGGCCCGGTTTATAGCGTTCGCTACCATGTCTCGAACTATCAGCCGAGCCCGATGGTTCGCATGATGAAAGCCGCCGATGCCGCGCCGGTTTCCGCCCAGGAAACCTACGAGCAGGCGACGATTCAGTTTGACGATCAGGTGGATGTGGTCTTTGAGCTGCAGCCAGCCCAGCCAGCCCAGCCAGCCCAGCCAGCCCAGCCGGCGGCGCCGGAGAAACCGGCCGCCGCGGCGCAGTAAGCCAGATGCAAAAAAGCCACTTCAGCTGAAGTGGCTTTTTTTATGCCCGGCGTTTAGTCCTGGCGCAGCACCTTGTGACCGTAGGCAATCAGCGCATCGGTGACCCGGCGCATCATCCGGCTTTCCGGCGCGAAACGATGCCAGTAGAGCATCCGGCGCTGGAACAGGCCCGGCGTTAAATCGATAAGCTCGCCGCTGTTCAGCTCTTTCTCAATCTGCAGATGCGGGATCATACAGCAGGTGGTGCCCTGACGGGCGAGCTGCACAAAGGCCTCCGATGAGTTAACGATATGACAAGGCACGCTGCCCGGCGGCAGATCGAAGTTCTGCTGCAAAAACGCCTGGTGCATGTCGTCGAGATGATCGAAGGCCACCACCGGCGCTTTGAGCAATGCCGAGCGGGTTACGCCATTGGGAAAATAGCGTTGCGCAAACTCTTTCGAGGCGACAAACAGGTAGTCCAGCGCCCCGAGCTGATCGACCAGGCAGCTTGGCAGCGCCTGCGGCTGAATACTGACCGCCCCGACAACCTCGCCGCGGCGCAGGCGCTCCTGGGTGCGGGTTTCGTCTTCCACCTGCAGGTTCAGGCGAATAGGGGAGTCGGAAAGCACGCTGGAGAGCGCCGGCAGCAGCCAGGTCGCCAGACTGTCGGCGTTCACCGCCAGCGACAGCAGCAGCGGCGTGGATCCGGTTTGCTCATCGCCCAGCCACTCTTCTTCCAGCAGCTCAACCTGGCGCAGCAGGGCCAGCAGCTTCTGCCCCTGCTCGGTAGGACGCGGCGGTACGGTACGCACCAGCAGCGGCTGGCCGAACATGTTTTCCAGCTGTTTAATACGCTGAGAGACGGCGGACTGTGTAATGCATAGCTTCTGCGCGGCGCGCTCAAACCCACGTTCTCTTATCACCGCGTCCAGCGCTTGTAGTGTTCTGTAGTCCGGTCGTTTCATTGCTCTGGCGTACCCCCATAACTTTTCATTAACTTGCACTATGACATAAATTTCTTTTTGATGAAGACGAAAATAGTCTGCTCAGATGTGTGATCCCCGTCGCAGGGACAATAACACCCCCGATGTTCTATAATGCGCCTCAGGTATTCACATCTCGGACCATAATCATGACGCAAGATGAACTGAAAAAAGCAGTAGGCTGGGCGGCATTGCAGTATGTACAGCCGGGCACCATCGTCGGTGTCGGCACCGGCTCCACGGCCGCGCATTTTATTGATGCGCTGGGCACAATGAAAGGGCAGATCGAGGGTGCCGTTTCCAGCTCCGATGCCTCCACCGAAAAACTGAAAAGCCTTGGTATTCCGGTTTTCGATCTCAATAGCGTCGACCGTCTGGGAATTTACGTTGACGGCGCCGATGAGATCAACGGCCATATGCAGATGATTAAAGGCGGCGGCGCGGCGTTGACCCGCGAGAAGATTATCGCCTCGGTTGCGGACAAGTTTATCTGTATCGCCGACGCCTCCAAGCAGGTCGATATCCTCGGCAAATTCCCGCTGCCGGTAGAAGTTATTCCTATGGCTCGTAGCGCCGTGGCGCGTGAACTGGTGAAGCTCGGCGGCCGTCCGGAGTACCGCCAGGGCGTGATCACCGATAACGGTAACGTTATCCTCGACGTTTTCGGCCTCGAAATCCTCGACGCGATCGCGCTGGAAAATGCCATTAACGGTATCCCTGGCGTAGTGACCGTGGGGCTGTTTGCCAACCGTGGCGCCGATGTCGCGCTGATCGGCACCGCCGATGGCGTTAAAACCATCGTAAAATAATCCGCTCGGAGGGAGCGCGAATCGCTCCCTCGCAAATATTTTTTCTCCAGGCTGAATTTGGTGACTTCTGTCACATTTATGCAACTAGCCTGAGTAACAATCTACCTTTCTTTCCCTTTCTGGTTTTTTGTCCTGCTATTTCCCTCTGAGTGATATTTCTTCAGGACGTCGACGCAAACGTTCATATTGCCGCGATAGTTTTTTTTGATATGTTGCTGGGATGAAGTGTCGTTCCGCACGACATCAGATAAGACAAAAACAGGACGGGGAAATGGCTAAGGTATCACTGGAAAAAGACAAGATTAAGTTTCTGCTGGTTGAAGGTGTGCATCAAAAAGCGGTGGATAACCTCCGCGCTGCAGGCTATACCAACATTGAATTTCACAAAGGCGCGCTGGATAGCGAAGCGCTGAAAGCATCGATCCGTGATGCCCATTTCATTGGCCTGCGCTCCCGTACTCATTTGACGGAAGAGATTTTCGCTGCCGCAGAAAAACTGGTCGCCGTCGGCTGCTTCTGTATCGGAACCAATCAGGTTGATTTGGACGCTGCGGCCAAACGCGGTATCCCCGTTTTTAACGCCCCGTTTTCTAACACCCGCTCCGTTGCCGAACTGGTCATTGGCGAGCTGCTGCTGATGCTGCGCGGCGTCCCTGAAGCTAACGCCAAAGCGCACCGCGGCGTGTGGAACAAACTGGCGGTCGGCAGCTTTGAAGCGCGTGGCAAAAAGCTGGGTATTATCGGCTACGGCCATATCGGTACGCAGCTGGGCATTCTGGCCGAATCGCTGGGGATGCACGTCTATTTCTATGATATTGAAAGTAAACTCACGCTCGGTAACGCCACCCAGGTGCAGCATCTCTCCGACCTGCTGAACATGAGCGACGTGGTGAGCCTGCACGTGCCGGAAAATGCCTCCACCAAAAATATGATGGGCGCGGAAGAGCTGGCGCTGATGAAGCCTGGCGCGCTGCTGATCAACGCCTCTCGCGGCACCGTGGTCGATATCCCGGCCCTGTGCGATGCGCTGGCAAGCAAGCATCTGGCAGGCGCGGCAATTGACGTCTTCCCTACCGAACCGGCGACCAACAGCGATCCGTTCACCTCGCCGCTGTGCGAGTTCGACAACGTGATCCTGACGCCGCATATCGGCGGCTCTACCCAGGAAGCGCAGGAGAACATCGGTCTGGAAGTGGCGGGCAAGCTGGCGAAGTATTCCGACAACGGCTCAACCCTTTCTGCGGTTAACTTCCCGGAAGTGTCGCTGCCGCTGCACGGCGGCCGCCGTCTGCTGCATATCCACGAAAACCGTCCGGGCGTACTGACCGCAATCAACCAGATCTTTGCCGCTCAGAGCATCAACATCGCGGCGCAGTATCTACAAACCACCCCGCAGATGGGCTATGTGGTTATCGATATTGAAGCCGAAGAGGATGTGGCGCAGCAGGCGCTGCTGGCAATGAAGGCGATTCCGGGCACCATCCGCGCGCGTCTGTTGTTCTAATCTTTTTGCGACTGGCGGGCCGGCTAGCGGCCTGCCTGAATCAGCTTAAAGCGTCATCCGCGTCGGTTAACCCGGCGCTTTACCAGCTCCAGGTTTTCGACGGCGTAACCACCGCGGGCAGCGGGATATCCCACTGCTCCGTCGGCAGCGCGTCGACCTGCTGGCAGTCGTGGGCGTAGCCGACGGGCTGCAGATGATACTGCCGCCAGTTTTGCAGCGTCCTGTCGTAAAATCCCCCACCCATTCCCAGGCGCTGACCGAGCGCGTCAAAGGCGACCAGCGGCGTAATCAGCACATCAAGCTGGGACAGCGGCAGAACGTCGCGCACGTCAAGCTGTGGCTCGTGAATTTTCAGGCGGTTTATCACCAGATCGCTTTGCGGATGGTAGTGCAAAAACAGCAGGTTTCCCGGGCTGAAAGGGTGGAGCACGGGGAGATAGACGCGTTTTCCCGCCCGCCACAGCTGTTCAATCAGCGGTTGGGTATCCAGCTCGCCGTCAAATGAAAGAAACAGCGCGACGGTTCGCGCGAGGGTCACCGGCGGATAGGCCATCATGCGGTTCGCGCCAAGCCCGGCGAAGCGTGCCTGCTGTTCAGGCGTCAGCGCGCGTCGAAGCTGGCGGATGTGTTGGCGAATCTGCTGTCGGGTTGAGCGGGTATCAGAAATTTGGGTCATGATAGATCGCCTGATTTGGCATTATCACGTCACGACGTGAGCCGGTTATGCATGTAGGCGTAGTGTAATACACAGAAGGTGAAATGCTGAAAGCGAAGTCGTGCGAAATGAAGCGCTAAAAGAAGGGAATCTCCGAGATGCCGCCGCAGGCTGTAACCCTTGAACCCTTGGTTCAAGGTGAATGCGTCGTCACAGTTTTAAGGCTTCTCGGACGAACCGAGCATGCTCACCAACCGTGGAGCGCCACATTCTTGTGGTATGAAATATCGGCTCAGGGGACTGGCCCGCTTGCAAACATCTCAGAGAAATTTTGTTCTTGCGATTACTCTAACACAGTTAATTGCAAAGTGTTATTCAAACTTCGGCCCGGTTCTTTCGCTTATGCGACCTTGCTCAAGCAACGCTTGTTCGATGGTCTGCTGAAGCATCCGAATACGCTGTTCCATACTGGAGGCGTAGTCGCGGGTTTTCGCTTTTTCCTGAGTTAACTCATAGCTGATGTTCAACGCGGCGATGAAGACCAGCTGCTCAGTATTTGTGACTCTAGTGCGTTCTTTTAAATCTTGCAACCGCTGATTCAGGTCGTCAGCTGCCTGACTCAAGGCATCCCTTTGTTCAGGCGGGCAATTCACGCGGAGTGAACGGCCAAAAATTTGGAGATCGACGGGTTGTGCAGACATGCCACCTTCCTGCTGATTGACTGCGCGGCCTTCACGCCCATACCCCGGGCTACGAAGGGGCGACACTATAGCTACCCTGATGCGAAGGTACAAGCCCTATTCTGGTTCACCAGGGTCCAAAGTGGTAGCATATCATGAATATTCCTCCCAACGATGACGAATGCGCATGTCTATACAGAACGAAATGCCTGGTTACAACGCCGTAGACCAGTTACTGAACCAACAGGGCGTGGGCTTAACCCCGGCCGAAATGCACGGTTTGATCAGCGGTATCCTGTGCGGCGGCAATAAAGACAGCAGCTGGCAGCCGCTGGTGCATGACCTGACTAACGAAGGTCTCGCGTTTGGCCACGAGCTGGCGCAGTCTCTGCGCAACATGCATTCCGCAACCAGCGACTCGCTGGAAGACGATGGCTTTCTGTTCCAGCTCTATCTGCCGGAAGGGGATAGCGTGACCGTATTTGAACGCGCCGATGCGCTGGCCGGTTGGGTTAACCACTTCCTGCTAGGCCTTGGGGTGACTCAGCCGAAGCTCGATAAAGTCAAAGATGAAACCGGCGAAGCTATCGACGATCTGCGCAACATTGCGCAGCTGGGCTACGACGAAGACGAAGACCAGGAAGAGCTGGAGATGTCGTTAGAAGAGATTATCGAGTACGTACGCGTTGCCGCGCTGCTGTGCCATGAAACCTTCTCGCGCCAGCAGCCAACCGCACCAGAAGTACGCAAGCCGACACTACACTAATTACAATTTGTTGAGGGGGCGTCATGACACAGCAGGAATTTCTTTCTCGTCGCCAGGCTCTGTTAGCGCAGATGCAGCCAGGCAGCGCGGCGCTCATTTTCGCCGCGCCGGAAGCGGTACGCAGCGCAGATTCAGAATATCCCTACCGGCAGAACAGCGATTTTTGGTACTTCACAGGCTTCAATGAGCCTGAAGCCTTGCTGGTGTTGATTAAAAGCGACGAGACCCATAACCACAGCGTGCTGTTTAACCGCGTCCGCGATCTGACGGCGGAAATCTGGTTCGGCCGTCGCCTTGGGCAGGACGCCGCGCCCTCGAAGCTCGGCGTCGATCGCGCTCTGGCATTCAGCGAAATTAACCAGCAGCTGTACCAGCTGCTGAACGGCCTTGACGCCATCTATTTTGCGCAGGGCGAATATGCCTACGCCGATAAAATCGTCTTCACGGCGCTGGAAAAGCTGCGTAAAGGCTCGCGCCAGAACCTGCAGGCGCCAAATTCCGTCATCGACTGGCGGCCGATAGTGCATGAGATGCGCCTGTTCAAATCGCCAGAAGAGCTTGATGTGCTGCGCCGCGCCGGAGAAATTTCCGCGCTGGCCCACACCCGGGCGATGGAAAAATGTCAGCCGGGGATGTACGAATATCAGCTGGAAGGCGAAATCCTTCATGAATTCAACCGCCACGGCGCCCGCTTCCCTTCCTATAACACCATCGTTGGCGGCGGTGACAACGGCTGCATTCTGCATTACACCGAAAACGAGTGCGAGCTGCGCGATGGCGATCTGGTGCTGATCGATGCCGGCTGCGAATACCGCGGCTATGCGGGCGATATCACGCGCACCTTCCCGGTGAACGGCAAATTTAGTCCGGCCCAGCGCGAGATTTATGACATTGTCCTCGAATCGCTGGAAACCGCGCTGACGCTCTATCGCCCGGGAACCTCTATTCAGGAGGTAAATCAGAAAGTCGTGCGGATAATGGTCGTCGGCCTGGTACGCCTCGGCATCCTTAAAGGGGATGTTGAAGAGCTGCTGGCTAACAATGCGCACCGCCCGTTCTTTATGCACGGCCTGAGCCACTGGCTGGGGCTGGACGTGCATGATGTCGGAAACTACGATGTCGACCGCTCGCGGGTTCTCGAACCGGGCATGGTGCTGACCGTTGAGCCGGGGCTGTATATTGCGACGGACGCCGACGTGCCGCCGCAGTATCGCGGTATCGGTATCCGCATCGAAGACGATATTGTGATAACCGCTGACGGCAATGAAAATCTGACCGCCGGAGTGGTGAAAAGCGCGGACGACATCGAAGCGCTGATGGCCGCGGCACAGCGATCATGAGCGTGCTGATCGTTGGCGGCGGAATGACCGGCGCGACCCTGGCCCTGGCTATCTCCCGGTTGACCGACGGCGCGCTGCCGGTTCATCTGGTGGAAGCGGCGGCGCCGGACTCCTCGCAGCATCCTGGATTTGACGCCAGGGCGATTGCGCTGGCGGCAGGCACCTGCCAGCAGCTGGCGCGCGTCGGTATCTGGCAGGAGATCGCCGACTGCGCGACGCCGATTCAGCGCGTGCACGTCAGCGACCGCGGCCACGCGGGGTTTGTCACTCTGGACGCGCAGGACTATGGCCTGGCGGCGTTGGGCCAGGTCGTCGAGCTGCACGACATCGGCCAGCGCCTGTTTGCGCAACTGCGCGATGCGCCGGGTATTACTTTGCACTGTCCGGCAAAAGTAGAAAACGTCAGCCGATGGGAGGAGGGCGTCAGCATCACGCTGGACAGCGGCGAAACGATCGACGGCAGGCTGCTGGTGGCGGCGGACGGATCGCGCTCGACGATCGGCGCCCGCTGCGGTATCAGCTGGCAGCAGCAGCCCTATCAACAGCTGGCGATTATTGCCAACGTCAGCACCGCTTTGCCCCACGAGGGGCGCGCCTTTGAGCGGTTTACCGAGCACGGTCCCCTGGCGATGCTGCCGATGTCGCAGGGCCGCTGCTCGCTGGTGTGGTGCCATCCTCAGTCACGGTATGACGACGTCCTGAGCTGGTCTGATGAACGTTTTTGCCACGAGCTGCAGCAGGCGTTTGGCTGGCGGCTGGGGCGTATTACCCACGCCGGGGCGCGCAGCGTTTATCCGCTGGCGCTAACCACCGCCACCCGCGCGGTTTCCCATCGCCTGGCGCTGGTCGGCAACGCGGCGCAGACGCTGCATCCCATTGCCGGGCAGGGGTTTAACCTTGGCCTGCGGGATGTGATGAGCCTGGCTGAAACTGTGGCCCAGGCCAGCGGCCGCGATCCCGGCGATTATGCTTTGCTTGACCAGTATCAGGCGAGGCGAGCGGATGATAAGTCCGCCACTATCGGCGTGACCGATGGCCTGGTTCATCTGTTTGCCAACCGCTGGGCGCCGCTGGTAGCGGGGCGCAACGTCGGCCTGATGGCGATGGAATTATTTACTCCGGCGCGCGATGCGCTGGCGCAGCGTACCCTCGGTTGGGTCCCCCGTTAAGGAGTTGAACGTGCAAAGTGTTGATGTGGCCATTGTGGGCGGTGGCATGGTGGGGCTGGCGGTGGCCTGCGGATTGCAGGGCAGCGGGCTGCGCGTAGCCGTACTTGAGCAGGCTGAACCACAGCCGTTGAGCGCCGATGCGCGGCCAGCGCTGCGGGTCTCAGCGATTAACGCCGCCAGCGAGAAGCTCCTGAGCAAGCTTGACGTCTGGCCAACAATTATCGCCCGGCGCGCCAGCTGCTATCACGGTATGGAAGTGTGGGATAAAGACAGCTTTGGCCGCATCAGCTTTGATGACCAGAGCCTGGGCTTCAGCCACCTCGGGCACATTATTGAAAATGCGGTCGTTCACCACGCGCTGTGGCAAAAGGCGCAGCGCTGTTCTGACGTCACGCTGCTGGCCCCGGCGCAGCTGCAGCAGGTCGCATGGGGTGAGAACGAAGCGTTTCTCAGCCTGCAGGACGGCAGCATGCTGACCGCCCGGCTGGTGGTCGGCGCCGACGGCGCCAACTCCTGGTTGCGCAACAAAGCCGATATTCCGCTGACCTTCTGGGACTATCGCCATCACGCGCTGGTGGCCACTATCCGCACCGCAGATCCGCATCAGGCTATTGCGCGCCAGGCCTTCCACGGCGACGGTATCCTCGCCTTCCTGCCGCTCAGCGATCCGCACCTGTGCTCTATCGTCTGGTCGCTATCGCCGCAGGAAGCGGAGCAGATGCAGCAGGCGGATGAGGCGGCGTTTAATCAGGCGCTGAGTATTGCCTTCGATAACCGCCTTGGCCTGTGCCAGCTTGAGAGCGAGCGCGAAGTGTTCCCGCTCACCGGCCGCTATGCGCGCCAGTTTGCCGCCCATCGGCTGGCGCTGGTTGGCGATGCCGCTCACACCATCCACCCGCTGGCCGGGCAAGGGGTGAACCTGGGCTTTATGGATGCCGCAGAGCTTATCGATGAGGTCCGGCGCCTGCATGCCCAGGGCAAGGATATTGGCCAGCATCTGTATCTACGTCGCTATGAGCGCAGCCGCAAGCACAGCGCCGCGCTGATGCTGGCGGGGATGCAGGGCTTTCGCGAAATGTTTGCCGGCAGCCATCCGGCGAAGAAGCTGCTGCGCGATATCGGTCTCAAGCTGGCCGATACGCTGCCGGGCGTGAAGCCGCAGCTGATCCGCCAGGCGATGGGGCTAAACGACCTTCCGGCCTGGTTACGTTAAGCGCGTCACACTTCTCTCTCCCGGCCCTCGCGCCGGGTTTCCCCCTCTCATTTGAAATAATCTAATCTCACCCGTTTTTTCGCATTAGTTTTATTAATGCCTCTCTTTTTTTGTGAAAGAAATCAGGCCCGTTTATTCGCATAAAATATCATCATCACCTGCTTTGTTCTTTTGTTATGTTAATTTTATGTGGCATAAATCGCTTTTTGCCAGTCAATAATTCTGTAGAGTTTTCGGCGAGATTTGGTCATAAGCTAATGTGATGTCCTGATTTACCTTATGGTTTAACGCCGGTTTCGGTGGTAAGTTCAGGCAAAAGGTAACGTTTGCGTCGGCGCCAGCGAAGGGCGTCGATGCCGGATTTCGCGGGGCGAAATCGCCGCCAAAAAAAGTAGCTGGTTCCGTTTTATTCGACGAGGAAAAGATGGCTCAACAGACTCCGTTGTATGAACAACACACGCTGTGCGGCGCTCGCATGGTGGACTTCCACGGCTGGATGATGCCGCTGCACTATGGTTCCCAGATTGATGAGCACCACGCGGTGCGCCGCGATGCCGGCATGTTCGACGTCTCGCACATGACCATCGTCGACTTCCACGGTAGCCGGGTTCGCGAGTTCCTGCGCTATCTGCTGGCTAACGATGTGGCGAAGCTCACCGTCCCGGGCAAAGCGCTATACAGCGGAATGCTGACCGCTTCGGCGGGCGTTATCGATGACCTGATTGTCTATTTCCTGACGGAAGACTATTTCCGCCTTGTGGTTAACTCCGCGACGCGCGAAAAAGACCTCGCCTGGATCGGCCAGCAGGCTGAACCTTATGGCCTGGAGATAACCGTGCGCGACGATCTGGCGCTGATCGCCGTTCAGGGGCCGCAGGCGAAAGAGAAAGCCGCCACCCTGTTTAACGAGCAGCAGCGCCAGGCCGTCGCAGGCATGAAGCCGTTCTTTGGCGTGCAGGCGGGGGAGTTATTTATTGCCACCACCGGCTATACCGGCGAGGCGGGCTATGAGATTGCGCTGCCGAAAGAGCAGGCCGCAGATTTCTGGCGCAGCCTGCTGGACGCGGGCGTGAAGCCCTGCGGCCTCGGCGCTCGCGATACGCTGCGTCTGGAAGCCGGGATGAATTTGTACGGCCAGGAGATGGACGAAGGCGTCTCCCCGCTGTCGGCAAATATGGGCTGGACCATTGCCTGGGAACCTGCCGATCGCAACTTTATTGGTCGTGAGGCGCTGGAGCTGCAGCGTGAAAAAGGCACCGAGCAGCTGGTTGGCCTGGTGATGACCGAGAAGGGCGTGCTGCGCGGCGGTCTGCCGGTGCGCTTTACCGACGCTGACGGTAATCAGCAAGAGGGTATTATCACCAGCGGGACGTTCTCCCCTACGCTGGGCTACAGTATTGCACTGGCACGCGTACCGGCAGGCATCGGTGAAACGGCCGTCGTACAGATCCGCAACCGCGAAATGCCGGTAAAAGTGACTAAACCCGTTTTTGTTCGTAACGGCAAAGCCGTTGCGTGATTCCCCCTTTTGGAGATGAATTGATGAGCAACGTACCAGCAGAACTGAAATACAGTAAAGAACACGAATGGCTGCGCAAAGAAGCCGACGGCACCTACACCGTTGGCATCACCGAGCACGCGCAGGAGCTGCTTGGCGATATGGTTTTCGTCGATCTGCCGGAAGTCGGGACGGCCGTTGACGCCGGCGATGACTGCGCCGTTGCGGAATCGGTAAAAGCGGCCTCGGATATTTATGCCCCGATTAGCGGCGAGATCCTTGCGGTGAACGAAGAGCTGAACGACTCCCCGGAGCTGATTAACAGCGAACCGTACGCCGCTGGCTGGATTTTCAAAATCAAAGCCAGTGATGAAGCTCAGGTCGCGGCGCTGCTGGACGCGACGGCCTACGCCGCGCTGTTAGAAGACGAGTAAGTACCTCCATCCTTCACGCCGCAGGCTTTTGTCAGCACCAGGGGTGTCGCTGCCCGCCGCGTGAATGATTTTGCGTATTAAAGCCCGGCGAGCATTAGTGCTCCACCGGGCGAACCAGTCAGACAATTACGATTCACTGCACGTTTCAGGAACCATCGCTCATGACTCAGACTGTAGGTCAGCTTGAAAACCGCGGCGCCTTTATTGAACGTCACATCGGTCCGGATGCTCAGCAACAGCAGGAGATGCTGAAAACCGTTGGCGCCGATTCGCTTAACGCCCTGATTGGCCAGATTGTGCCGCAGGATATTCAGCTGGCAACGCCGCCGCAGGTCGGCGATGCGACGACGGAATTCGCCGCTCTCGCGGAACTGAAGGCGATCGCCGGGCGTAACAAGCGCTTTAAGTCTTACATCGGCATGGGCTACACCGCCGTGCAGCTGCCGCCGGTTATTCAGCGCAATATGCTGGAAAACCCGGGTTGGTATACCGCGTATACCCCTTATCAGCCGGAAGTGTCGCAGGGCCGCCTGGAATCGCTGCTGAACTTCCAGCAGGTCACGCTCGATCTGACCGGGCTGGATATCGCCTCCGCCTCGCTGCTGGATGAAGCAACCGCCGGCGCAGAAGCGATGGCGATGGCGAAGCGCGTCAGCAAGCTGAAGAACGCGAACCGCTTCTTTGTGGCTGCCGACGTGCATCCGCAAACGCTGGACGTAGTGCGCACTCGCGCGGAAACCTTCGGCTTTGATGTTATCGTCGATGACGCGGAAAAAGCGCTCGATCATCAGGACGTTTTCGGCGTGCTGCTGCAGCAGGTCGGTACTACCGGCGAAGTGCACGATTACTCAGGCCTGATTGCCGAGCTTAAAGCGCGCAAGGTCGTGGTGAGCGTCGCCGCCGACTTTATGGCGCTGGTGCTGCTGACCGCTCCGGGCAAGCAGGGGGCCGATATCGTCTTCGGCTCCGCCCAGCGTTTCGGCGTGCCGATGGGCTACGGCGGTCCGCACGCGGCCTTCTTTGCAGCAAAAGATGAATTCAAACGCTCCATGCCTGGCCGTATTATCGGCGTATCGAAAGATGCCGCCGGCAACACCGCGCTGCGCATGGCGATGCAGACCCGCGAGCAGCATATCCGCCGCGAGAAAGCGAACTCCAATATTTGTACTTCCCAGGTGCTGCTGGCCAACATCGCCAGCCTGTATGCGGTCTTCCACGGACCCGCTGGCCTGAAGCGTATCGCCAGCCGCATCCATCGCCTGACGGATATTCTGGCCGATGGCCTGCAGAAGAAAGGGCTCAAGCTGCGCCACGCGCACTACTTTGACACCCTGTGCGTCGACGTTGCCGACAAAGCCGCGGTGCTGGCGCGCGCCGAGGCGCTGGAAATTAACCTGCGCAGCGACATTCACAACGCGGTCGGCATCACCCTTGATGAAGCGACCACCCGCCAGGATGTGCTGAACCTGTTCCGCGCGATCCTTGGCGACGCGCACGGGCTGGATATCGATGCGCTGGACAAAGACGTGGCGCTCGACAGCCGTTCGATCCCTGCCAGCATGCTGCGCGACGATGCGATCCTGACCCACCCGGTATTTAATCGCTACCACAGCGAAACCGAGATGATGCGCTACATGCACTCGCTGGAGCGTAAAGATCTGGCGCTGAATCAGGCGATGATCCCACTGGGATCCTGCACCATGAAGCTTAACGCCGCGGCGGAAATGATCCCGATCACCTGGCCTGAGTTTGCCGAGCTGCACCCGTTCTGCCCGGCGGAACAGGCGGAAGGCTACCATCAGATGATCGCCCAGCTCTCCGACTGGCTGGTGAAGCTGACCGGCTATGACGCCGTCTGCATGCAGCCGAACTCCGGCGCCCAGGGGGAATATGCGGGCCTGCTGGCGATTCGCCACTACCACGAAAGCCGCAATGAAGGCCATCGCGATATCTGCCTGATCCCAAGCTCGGCGCACGGCACCAACCCGGCATCCGCGCAGATGGCAGGGATGCAGGTAGTGGTGGTGGCCTGTGATAAAAACGGCAACATCGATCTCGCGGATCTGCGCCTCAAGGCGGAGCAGGCGGGGGAAAATCTCTCCTGCATCATGGTGACCTACCCGTCAACGCACGGTGTTTACGAAGAGACCATCCGCGAAGTGTGCGAGATTGTGCACCGCTTCGGCGGCCAGGTTTACCTCGACGGCGCGAACATGAACGCTCAGGTGGGGATCACCTCTCCGGGCTTTATCGGCGCGGACGTGTCGCACCTCAACCTGCATAAAACCTTCTGCATCCCGCACGGCGGCGGCGGCCCGGGCATGGGCCCAATCGGCGTGAAGGCGCATCTGGCGCCGTTCGTGCCGGGCCACAGCGTGGTGCAAATTGAAGGCATGCTGACCCGTCAGGGCGCGGTTTCCGCGGCACCGTTCGGCAGCGCTTCTATTTTACCTATCAGCTGGATGTATATCCGCATGATGGGCGCGGAAGGGCTGAAGCAGGCCAGCCAGGTGGCGATCCTCAACGCTAACTACATTGCGACGCGCCTGAAAGAGGCTTTCCCGGTGCTCTATACCGGCCGCGACGGTCGCGTGGCGCACGAATGTATTCTGGATATTCGTCCGCTGAAGGAAGAGACCGGCATCAGCGAGCTGGATATTGCCAAGCGTCTGATCGACTTTGGTTTCCATGCGCCGACGATGTCCTTCCCGGTGGCCGGTACGCTGATGGTTGAGCCGACCGAATCGGAAAGCAAAGTTGAGCTGGACCGTTTTATCGAGGCGATGCTGGCGATTCGCGGCGAGATCGACCGCGTGAAAGCGGGCGAGTGGCCGCTGGCGGATAACCCGCTGGTTAACGCCCCGCACACCCAGGGCGAGCTGGTTGCCGAATGGGACCATCCGTACACCCGCGAGCTGGCGGTGTTCCCGGCAGGCCTGGCGAACAAATACTGGCCGACGGTGAAGCGTCTGGACGATGTTTACGGCGATCGTAACCTGTTCTGCTCCTGCGTTCCGCTGAGCGAATATCAGTAATTAGCTGATTAGACTATCTTTTAAAGGCGCTGCGGCGCCTTTATTTTTTGGGAGAATGCGATGACGGTAGCACTGATTAGCGGCGCGAGCCGCGGAATTGGCAGGGCGACGGCGCTGCTGTTGGCGCAGGAAGGCTATACCGTGGCGGTGAATTATCATCACAACGTGAGCGCGGCGACGGAAGTGGTGAATGAGATTATTGCCCAAGGCGGCAAGGCTATCGCGCTGCGCGCGGATATCAGCGACGAAGCGCAGGTGATGGCGATGTTTGCCGGCATCGACCGCCTTGGCGAACCCCTGGGCGCGCTGGTGAATAATGCCGGTATTCTGTTTACGCAGAGTTCTGTTGAAGACCTGACCGCCGAGCGGATTAATCGGGTGCTGAGCACCAACGTCACCGGCTATTTCCTCTGCTGTCGCGAGGCGGTGAAGCGGATGTCGCACCGTCACGGCGGCAAGGGCGGGGCCATCGTCAACGTCTCTTCGGCGGCGGCGCGTCTGGGCTCACCGGGGGAATACGTTGATTACGCCGCGTCGAAAGGGGCGGTCGATACGCTGACCACCGGCCTGTCGCTGGAGGTGGCGGCGCAGGGCATTCGCGTTAACGGCGTGCGTCCGGGGTTTATCTATACCGACATGCACGCCTCCGGCGGCGAGCCGGGGCGCGTAGAGCGGGTGAAAGCGGCGCTGCCGATGCAGCGCGGCGGGCAGCCGGAAGAGGTCGCCCAGGCGATCGCCTGGCTGCTGAGCGATAAAGCTTCCTACGTGACCGGCAGCTTCCTTGAGCTGGCCGGAGGAAAATAACCTCCGGCCAGTGCGCAATACGAGCGGCGGCCTGCGCTTTGCCCGGGTTCATGAGGTTATGACGCCAGCCATAGCCGCAGGCGCACTCCCCAGCCGCTGCTCCAGCCGGTGGCGATGGATTTCACCTCGCCGCGAGAAATCACCTCCAGGGCTGGCGTGACCTGCACGTCCCGCTGGCCTGAAAGCCGCCCGTCGGGGTCGTTAACCGTCGGCAGCGCCATTTTTTTGCGCGCCAGCCACCTCTCCAGCCCCGCCATACGCTGCGCATACCAGCACCACCAGACAGGCAAGGACTACAAGAAGAATGGCTTTTCGCTGTCGCTTAATCATGATCGCCTCAGTTATTCACATGGCCTATCTTCGCAGGTGGAAGCGTTTTGGCAATGCGAAGCTGTAACGACGTGTCCGGGCGGGGCGTGACTCCTCTCCCGGCAGGGGGAGAGGAGGAGGCAGAGCATGAAATCAGAGCTTTTCGCCGTTGCTGGCAATCACTTCTTTATACCAGTTGAAGCTCTTCTTACGCGAGCGGGACATATCGCCGGTACCGTCATCGTGCTTATTGACGTAGATAAAGCCGTAGCGCTTGCTGTACTGGCCGGTAGTGAAGGAGACGCAATCGATGCAGCCCCACGGGGTGTAGCCCATCAGCTCGACGCCATCGTAAGTGACCGCTTTTATCATCTCTTCAACGTGGGCGCGCAGGTAGTCGATGCGGTAGTCATCGTTGATGCTGCCGTCCTCTTCTACCTTGTCATAGGCGCCAAAGCCGTTTTCAACGATAAACAGCGGCTTCTGATAGCGTTCGTACAGCTCGCACAGCGAGTAGCGCAGGCCCACCGGGTCAATCTGCCAGCCCCAGTCGGAGGCCTTAACGTGCGGGTTCGGTACGCTGCCTTCAAAGCCGGAAATGGCATCGCCGCTGCCGCCTTCGGCCTTCACCGCGTTGGTCATGTAGTAGCTGAAGCCGAGGTAGTCGCAGGTGCCTTCGCGCAGGATCTGCTCATCGCCCTCTTCCATCCTGATGCTGAAGCCGCGTCGCTCCCACTCGTTCAGCACGTAGGTTGGGTAGTAGCCGCGCAGCTGCACGTCGGTGAAGACGTAGCGTTCGCGCATCGACTCCTGAGCGAACATCACGTCTTCCGGCTTGCAGGAGAACGGGTAGAGGGCGACCATCGCTAGCATGCAGCCAACCTGCATCTCCGGGTTGATGCGTCGCGCCGCCTTCACCGCCAGCGCGCTGGCCACGAACTGATGGTGCAGCACCTGGTACATGGTCTCTTCCGGGTTTTCATGCTCGGTATAGACCACGCCTGAGCAGCAGTAGCCGAACAGCGGCGCACGCCAGTTACGCTGGTTGTTGATCTCGTTAAAGGTCATCCAGTATTTCACTTTGTGCTTATAGCGCTCGAAGACCACTTCGGCAAAGCGCACGAAGAAATCGACGACTTTACGGTTCGTCCAGCCGCCGTACTGCTGCACGAGGTGCAGGGGCATTTCAAAGTGGGAGAGGGTGATAACCGGTTCGATGTTGTACTTCAGCAGCTCATCGAACATGTCGTCATAGAATTTCAGCCCCTCTTCGTTCGGCTGAGTTTCGTCGCCGAGCGGGAAGATGCGGGTCCAGGCGATGGAGGTGCGGAAACATTTGAAGCCCATCTCGGCGAACAGCTTGATGTCTTCTTTGTAGCGGCCGTGGAAATCAATGGCTTCGTGGTTCGGGTAATATTTACCCGGTTCTACCTGGTGGGTAATCTCGCGCGGCACGCCGTGGGCGCCGCCGGTCAGCACGTCGCAAATGCTCGGGCCTTTGCCGTCTTTATTCCAGCCGCCTTCCACCTGGTGCGCCGCGACCGCGCCGCCCCATAAAAAATCTTTCGCTAAAGGTATTTTTTTCATTGTTGCTAATCTCGTCTGATGTTTCGTTGTTTTCGAGTCTAGCAAAGAGCATATAAATGTCACGATATAACAATTTCCCGCGCCTGGAATATGTTACATCGAAAAAACAGGGTGTTATTTTCAGGCTATTTTGCGGGCTAATTTACGCCCCAGACTTTCAAGAATATAAATAACCGGAATTTGCGTCGTAATATCGTAGACGCCGCCGATGCGCGTTTGCGGTATGTGCCAGGAGAGGTTGAAATCAGCCAGCTTCGCCAGCCGCGAGTGTTCGTGGCTGGTTATCGACATCACTTTACAGCGATGCAGGCTGAACTGGCCGGCAAAGCGCAGGATCTCTTCGGTTTCACCGGAAACGGAGAGGACGATTGCCAGCGCGTTGCGCGCCATATCGTTAGTCACCGGAAAATAGGGATCGTCGATATGGTTGCTGAATTTCCCGACGTTGGAGAAGAACCGTGCGCCATATTTCGCCAGCGCGCCGGAGGTTCCGGCACCGACGAAAATAATACGCTCTGAGGCGAGGATAATATCCACAGCGCGTTCGAGTAAATCATCAAATTCATCGTTATTGACGCTTTTAAAAAAGCTCATAATTTCGCTGGCGCCGATATTTGCCTGTTGAGGCTCATTCTGCTCCAGATATAATTTAAAGCGTATGCGAAACTCTGAGTACCCCTCACACTGCAGCTTGCGGCAGAAACGCAGCACGGTGGTGGTGGAAACGCCGGCGGCTTCCGCCAGCTCGCGGATGGTCATATACATCACTTTGTCACGATTCTTAATGACGTAGTGGTAGACCATCATCTCAAGATTATTGAGACTGGCAATAGCGGCGTGGGAGAACATACTCACAGTAATAACTCACAATTCAGAATGACCAGGACGGAATTATATCATGCAGCCGAATGACATAACCTTTTTTCAGCGCTTTCAGGACGACATCCTTAGCGGCCGCAAAACGATCACCATCCGCAATGCCGCGGAGTCGCATTTCAAAGTCGGGGACGTGCTGCGCGTCGGGCGCTATGAAGATGACGGCTATTTTTGCACGATTAGCGTGGCCGCAACCTCAACGGTAACCCTGGCGACGCTGAGCGAACGGCACGCGCAGCAGGAAAATATGACCCTTGCGCAGCTGCGGCAGGTCATCGCGGAGATCTACCCGGATGAAGACCAGTTTTATGTCATTGAATTCAAACTGCTTTGATAAATAGCGAACGACTGTTAGGTGAAATTTTGATGTAACGTTATGATTTTAAACTACTTACAAATATTCATCGTTTTATTTTAGCTAACAGGTGTTCACTGGAATCATTCTCAGTTACCCTAGGTGAGCGTTGAAAGCTTTCACGTTTTCGGAGTCAAATATGGTTCGCAAACCATTAATCACCCAGGGATATTCTCTGGCAGAGGAAATTGCCAACAGCATCAGTCACGGGATTGGGCTGGTGTTTGGTATCGTTGGCCTGGTGCTGCTGCTGGTGCAGGCGGTGGACGCTAACGCCAGCGCTATGGCGATTACCAGCTACAGCCTCTACGGCGGCAGCATGATTTTGCTGTTCCTCGCCTCTACGCTTTATCACGCGGTTCCGCATCAGCGGGCGAAGCTATGGTTGAAAAAATTCGACCACTGCGCCATTTATCTGCTGATTGCGGGTACCTATACTCCTTTTCTGCTGGTGGGGCTCAACTCGCCGCTCTCGCGTGGCCTGATGATCGTTATCTGGAGCCTGGCGCTGCTGGGGATCTTGTTTAAGCTGACCATCGCGCACCGCTTTAAAATTCTGTCTCTGGTCACCTATCTGACGATGGGCTGGCTGTCGCTAATCGTGGTTTATCAGCTGGCGATTAAGCTAGCGGTTGGCGGGGTGACGCTGCTGGCGGTCGGGGGGATCGTCTATTCGCTGGGGGTTATCTTCTACGTCTGCAAGCGGATACCCTACAACCATGCCATCTGGCACGGCTTTGTTCTCGGCGGCAGCGTTTGTCACTTTCTGGCGATCTATCTGTACGTCGGGCAGGTTTAAATAACTCAGCCTGCCCGGGCGCGGCGAAGGTTTTGTCGCGTGGGTCGCGTGGATAGTAGCGTCAGCGCAGAGCGCTGGCGCCATTATCCGCGAACGGAAAGCTACTCTTCTTCCAGCGAGTACGGCAGCGGGGTGATGCTTAACGTTCCGGCATCATCGCGTACGCGGAACACGCTGTCCGCCTCCATGTCGTTATTCATCACCACCTGTACCAGCAGATGACCATCATCTAACTGTACGGCGGCCAGCACGGTGCCGGTTCGGCGCCAGTTCTCGCCCATCTGCAGCTCAAGATCTTCCCCGGCCTGCGGAACGCGGCTGGCTTTCCCGGTTAGAGACCACAGCGCCCGCTTGTTGGCTCCGCGGAATTTTGCCCGGGCGACCATCTCCTGCCCGGTATAGCAGCCTTTTTTAAAGCTGATGCCGCCCAGCGCCTGCAGGTTGGTGGCCTGCGGCAGAAACTGCGCGCTGTTGGCGCTATCGATGACCGGCAAACCCGCTTCAATATTCAGCGCCAGCCACTGCTGGCTATTATTCAGCTGCGCATCGCTGCGCAGGGCTTCGGTCACCCGGATGGCGGTCTCAGCGTCGGTAACCAGCAGGAAACGTTCCGCCGGATGCGCAAACCACAGCAGGCTGGTCGCGCCGTCGGTAACCACCTGCTTATCGGCATTCGGCAGTTCGCTGAACAGCGGAGCCAGCGCGGCGCGGGCCTGGAAACCGGCGACGCCCAGCAGGACGTGTTCATCATCCGCGGCGATGGTCACTTTAGAGAACACCGCGTACTTTTTCAGTTCGGTCAGCTGCGCGTCGCGCAGGCTGCGGCGCTCAATCCACGCGAAGCCACCGTCGCGGTGAAACACGCGCAGGTTGCTCCACATTTTACCCTTGGCGTCACAGTGCGCGGCCAGCAGGTGGCGATCGTCAGTCAGCGCGCTGACATCAGCGGTGATCTGCCCCTGCAGATATTTCTCCGCATCCTGACCGGTGATTGTCGCCAGCGCCCAGTCATCCAGGGTCATCAGCGTTAACGGCAGCCGCGCGGAAGAAGAGGGCTGACGTGGAGGAAAAGGTGTAAAAGCCATAGTCATGTCCTGAATAGCTTAACGCAGAGTGAATGACTAATGGTAAAAGAGCTATGGTGCAATGCAAGCGCTTTCGGCAGGCCATTTGTGCCCTAAGGACGTAAGGAGGCGAACGAAGGAAATGGATAAAACCATAATAAATTTACGGTTTTTGTGGAATGCTGCTCGCGCTTCTCGATAATGCTGTAAAGTAAGAGCTAAAAACGGGTTAAACTAACCTATAGCCTAAATAATTCGAGTTGCAGGAAGGCGGCAAGTGAGCGAGTCCCCAGGAGCTTACTCGGGTAAGTGACTGGGGGGAACGAACGCGGCTAACGCACATGCAACTTGAAGTATGACGGGTATATCCCTTTACGCTGGAAGGATAACATGGACATTACTAACAAAGCCCGCATCCACTGGGCATGCCGCCGGGGTATGCGTGAACTCGACATCTCCATCATGCCGTTTTTCGAGTATGAGTACGATACGCTCAGCGATGAAGACAAGCTGCTGTTCATCCGGTTGTTAGAAAACGACGACCCGGATCTGTTCAACTGGCTGATGAATCACGGCGAACCCTCCGACGCGCAGCTGCAGCGGATGGTAAAATTAATCCAGACTCGGAATCGGGAACGTGGTCCTGTGGCAATCTGATTTACGCATTTCCTGGCGTTCGCAGTGGTTCTCGCTGCTGCTCCACGGCGTGGTGGCGGCTATCGTCCTGCTGATGCCCTGGCCGCTCAGCTACACCCCGCTATGGCTACTGCTGCTCTCTCTGGTGGTGTTTGACTGCGTACGCAGCCAGCGACGGATCCACGCCTGCCAGGGAGAAATAAAGCTGATGACCGATTCCCGACTGCGCTGGCAAAAAGCGGAGTGGGAGATCGTCGGCATACCGTGGGTGATCAACAGCGGGATGCTGCTGCGTCTGCGCCATACGCAAACGCGTCGCAGCCAGCACCTGTGGGTGGCGGCTGATAGCATGGATGCGAGGGAGTGGCGCGATTTGCGCCGGCTGGTGTTGCACAAACCGGCGCAGGACTAAGAGCCTGGCGCGTCAGGCTCGCCGCTAAACTCAGGCGAACTGTTCGGCCATTTCCCCAAGGATTTGCTCGCACCAGCTCTGGATACGATCGTCGCTCAGGTCATACTGGTTCGTTTCATCGAGCGCGAGGCCAACGAACAGTTGGCCATCGGCGACGATCGGCTTCTGGCTGGTGAACTCATAGCCTTCGGTCGGCCAGTAGCCGATAAACTTCACGCCCCGGGTAGCCAGCCTGTCGTGCAGCATGCCCAGCGCGTCGAGGAACCACTCGCCGTAGCCCAGCTGGTCGCCCATGCCGTACAGCGCCACTATCTTATCCTGCAGATCCAGCGTCCCGAGCTGCGGCCAGATAGCCTCCCAGTCTTCCTGAATCTCGCCGAAATCCCAGGTCGGGATGCCGAGGATCAGCACGTCGTAGCGGGTCATCAGCTCAGGGGAGTCATCTTTCAGATTGTGCAAGGTCACTAATTCAGGGCCGATAATATCGCGGATTTTCTCCGCAGCCATTTCGGTGTAGCAGGTACTGGAACCGTAAAAAAGGCCTATGTTCATTGCGTAAACATCTCAATTCATGCTGTGACTTTGCGTCTAGTCTACCAGAAAGGTGATGATACCCGTCATACTTCAGGCAGCCCGTCGCCGCCGTTTTTGTCCAGTCGTGCGGCTTATTTGGGTATACTGGGGACGATTTAACGAGCAAAGAGGCCGATGTGGAACAGGATCTGGCACAAATCGAACAGTTTCTTGATGCCCTGTGGCTGGAGCGCAACCTCGCGGAAAATACGCTGAGCGCCTACCGTCGGGACCTGACGATGGTCGTGGAATGGCTGCATCATCGCGGGCTGACGCTTGTCAGCGTCAGCGGGGAGGATCTCCAGTCGCTGCTGGCCGAAAGGCAAACCGGCGGCTATAAGGCCACCAGCACCGCGCGTTTGCTAAGCGCGGTGCGCCGTTTTTTCCAGCATCTGTATCGGGAAAAAATCCGTACCGACGATCCCAGCGCGCTGCTGGCGTCGCCAAAGCTGCCGCAGCGTCTGCCGAAAGATCTCAGCGAAGCGCAGGTGGACCGCCTGCTGCAGGCGCCGCTGGTGGAGCAGCCTCTGGAGCTGCGCGACAAGGCCATGCTGGAGGTGCTGTATGCCACCGGCCTGCGCGTCTCGGAGCTGGTGGGCCTGACGATGAGCGATATTAGCCTGCGCCAGGGCGTGCTGCGGGTGGTGGGGAAAGGCAACAAAGAGCGGCTGGTGCCGCTCGGCGAAGAGGCGGTGCTGTGGGTTGAGAACTACCTTGAGTACGGACGTCCCTGGCTGCTGAACGGCGTAGCTTCCGATGTGCTCTTTCCCAGCCAGCGCGCGCAGCAAATGACCCGACAGACGTTCTGGTATCGAATTAAGCACTACGCGGTGCTGGCGGGGATCGACAGCGCGAAGCTCTCCCCGCACGTTTTACGTCACGCGTTTGCGACGCATTTGCTAAATCATGGCGCTGACCTACGCGTGGTGCAGATGCTGTTAGGACACAGCGATCTCTCGACGACGCAGATTTACACCCACGTGGCGACCGAGCGTCTGAGACAACTTCATCAACAGCACCACCCGCGGGCGTGAGTGCTGAATAAAAAGGATTGAGTATGAAAAAAGGTTTACTGATGTTCACCCTGCTGGCGGCAACGCTCTCCGGCGCAGCGCACGCCGACAGCGCGACGATCAAGCAGTCGCTGGCCAAGCTGGGCGTGCAGAGCACGGACATTCAGCCTTCGCCGGTTAGCGGCATGAGCACCGTACTGACCGACAGCGGCGTGCTGTACGTGACCGACGACGGTAAGCACGTAATTCAGGGACCGATGTATGACGTCAGCGGCGCCCAGCCGGTTAACGTCACTAACTCGCTGCTGGTGGGTAAGCTGAACGCGCTGGAAAAAGAGATGATTATCTATAAGGCGCCGCAGGAAAAACACGTCATCACCGTCTTTACCGATATCACCTGCGGCTACTGCCACAAGCTGCATGAAGAGATGAGCGACTACAACGCGCTGGGCATCACCGTTCGTTACCTGGCCTTCCCGCGCCAGGGGCTGCAGAGCCAGACGGAGCAGGATATGCAGGCCATCTGGTGCGCCAAAGATCGCAACAAAGCCCTGGATGACGCGATGGGCGGCAAAGGCGTACAGCCGGCCAGCTGCGGCGTGGATATCAGCAAGCACTACACGCTTGGCGTGCAGTTCGGCGTCAACGGTACGCCGGCAATGGTATTGAGCAACGGCTACGTGCTGCCGGGCTATCAGGGACCGAAAGAGCTGAAAGCCTTCCTCGATGAGCATCAAAAACAAACCAGCGGTAAATAATTCGCGTGAAACAACAGACACAACTGCGCCGCCGTGAGGCGGCCGATGGCGCGGAGCTTCCCGCCGACCTTTCGCCGCTGCTGCAGCGGCTCTACGCGAGCCGCGGCGTACGCAGCGCGCAGGAACTGGAGCGCGGCGTTAAAGGCATGCTGCCGTGGGCGCAGCTGAACGGCATCGATAAAGCCGTGGAGATGCTCTACGACGCATTCCAGCAGGATCTGCATATTACGATCGTCGGCGATTTTGACGCTGATGGCGCCACCAGCACCGCCCTGAGCGTGCTGGCGCTGCGCGCGCTGGGCTACGGCAACGTCTCCTATCTGGTACCGAACCGTTTTGAAGATGGCTACGGTCTGAGCCCGGAAGTGGTCGATCAGGCCCACGCCCGCGGCGCGCAGATGATTATGACCGTCGACAACGGCATCTCCTCGCATAGCGGCGTCGATCGCGCGCACGATCTGGGGATCCCGGTGGTGGTTACCGATCACCACCTGCCGGGCGACACGCTGCCGGCGGCGGAAGCTATCGTCAACCCGAACCTGCGCGACTGCGGCTTCCCGTCAAAATCGCTGGCCGGAGTCGGGGTGGCGTTTTACCTGATGCTGGCGCTGCGCACCTTCCTGCGCGATAAAAACTGGTTCGAAACGCGGGGAATTGCCGCGCCTAACCTCGCGGAGCTGCTGGATCTGGTCGCGCTGGGAACGGTGGCTGACGTGGTGCCGCTGGATGCTAATAACCGCATCCTCACCTGGCAGGGGCTGAGCCGCATTCGGGCGGGCAAGTGCCGTCCGGGGATTAAGGCGCTGCTGGAAATTGCCAACCGCGACCCGCAGAAGCTGGCGGCCAGCGATCTCGGCTTTGCCCTTGGCCCGCGGCTGAACGCGGCGGGAAGGCTGGACGATATGTCGGTCGGCGTGGCGCTGCTGCTGTGCGATAACGCCGGCGAAGCGCGGGTGCTGGCCAACGAGCTGGATGCCTTGAACCAGACGCGCAAAGAGATTGAGCAGGGGATGCAGGCGGAAGCGCTCACGCTGTGCCAGCAGCTTGAACGCAGCAGTGAAGCGCTGCCGGGCGGGCTGGCGATGTATCACCCGCAGTGGCATCAGGGCGTGGTCGGTATCCTGGCCTCGCGAATTAAAGAGCGTTTTCACCGCCCGGTTATCGCCTTCGCGCCGACGGGCGACGGGCTGTTAAAAGGCTCCGGCCGCTCTATCCAGGGGCTGCACATGCGCGATGCGCTGGAGCGTCTCGACACGCTGAACCCGGGGCTGATCCTCAAATTTGGCGGCCACGCGATGGCGGCAGGGCTGTCGCTGGAAGAGGCCCGCTTCGAGGAGTTTCAGCAGCGCTTCGGCGAGCTGGTGACCGAGTGGCTGGATCCCGCGCTGCTGCAGGGGGAGGTGGTTTCCGACGGCCCGCTGGACGTCGGGGAGATGAGCATGGAGGTGGCGCAGATGCTGCGTGAGGCCGGGCCGTGGGGGCAAATGTTCCCGGAACCGCTGTTCGACGGCCGTTTCCGCCTGCTGCAGCAGCGTCTGGTGGGCGAGCGACACCTCAAGGTGATGGTCGAGCCGGTTGGCGGCGGGCCGCTGCTGGACGGGATTGCCTTTAACGTCGATACCTCGATTTGGCCGGATAACGGCGTGCGCGAAGTCACTCTGGCCTATAAGCTCGATATCAACGAGTTTCGCGGCAACCGCAGCCTGCAGCTTATCATTGACCATCTTTGGCCGGTCTGATGAAAAAACCGTCAACAAAGAGGCCGCCTGAAGGCTGAAGTGTGTATAAAAGAGAGCGGGGATCCGGTACAATTCCGCTCTTATCACCGCATTTTGACCAATCCATTAAAAGAAAATCGATCATGTTTGAAATAAATCCGGTAAAAAACCGTATTCAGGACCTCACGGAGCGCTCCGACGTTCTCAGGGGGTATCTTTGACTATGATGCTAAGAAAGAGCGTCTGGAAGAAGTAAACGCCGAGCTGGAACAGCCGGACGTGTGGAACGAACCCGAGCGCGCACAGGCGCTGGGTAAAGAGCGTTCTTCACTGGAAGCCATCGTTGACACCCTCGATCAGATGTCCCAGGGCCTGGAAGATGTTTCCGGCCTGCTGGAGCTGGCCGTTGAAGCTGAAGACGAAGAGACCTTCAACGAAGCCGTCGCCGAGCTTAACGTGCTCGACGAGAAGCTGGCTCAGCTTGAATTCCGCCGCATGTTCTCCGGTGAGTACGACAGCGCCGATTGCTACCTCGATATTCAGGCCGGCTCCGGCGGCACCGAAGCGCAGGACTGGGCCAGCATGCTGACGCGCATGTATCTGCGCTGGGCCGAAGCGCGCGGCTTTAAGACCGAAATTATCGAAGAGTCTGAAGGCGAAGTGGCGGGCATCAAGTCCGTGACCATCAAGATTATCGGCGATTACGCCTACGGCTGGCTGCGTACCGAAACCGGCGTTCACCGCCTGGTACGTAAGAGCCCGTTCGACTCCGGCGGCCGTCGCCATACCTCCTTCAGCTCCGCGTTCGTTTACCCGGAAGTCGATGACGATATCGACATCGAGATCAACCCGGCGGACCTGCGTATTGACGTTTACCGTGCCTCCGGCGCGGGCGGTCAGCACGTTAACCGTACCGAATCCGCGGTGCGTATTACCCACATTCCAAGCGGGTTAGTTACGCAGTGCCAGAACGACCGTTCACAGCACAAAAACAAAGACCAGGCCATGAAGCAGATGAAAGCCAAGCTTTATGAACTGGAAATGCAGAAGAAAAATGCCGAGAAGCAGGCGATGGAAGATACCAAATCGGACATCGGCTGGGGCAGCCAGATCCGTTCTTACGTGCTGGATGATTCCCGCATTAAAGATCTGCGCACCGGGGTGGAAACCCGCAACACTCAGGCGGTGCTTGACGGCAGCCTGGATCAATTTATCGAAGCAAGTCTGAAAGCAGGGTTATGAGGAACCAACATGTCTGAACAACAAGCACAGGGCGCTGACGCGGCAATTGACCTTAATAATGAACTGAAAAGCCGTCGTGAAAAGCTGGCTGCGCTGCGCGAGCAGGGTATTCCGTTCCCGAACGATTTTCGTCGTGACCATACCTCTGACCAACTGCACGCTGACTTCGATGCGAAAGAAAACGAAGAGCTGGAAGCGCTGAACGTTGAGGTCTCGGTGGCTGGCCGCATGATGACCCGTCGTATCATGGGTAAAGCCTCCTTCGTGACCCTGCAGGACGTCGGCGGCCGCATTCAGCTGTACGTGGCGCGTGACGATCTGCCGGAAGGCGTCTACAACGAGCAGTTCAAAAAGTGGGACCTCGGCGACATCATCGCCGCGCGCGGCAAGCTGTTCAAAACCAAAACCGGCGAGCTGTCTATCCACTGCACCGAGTTGCGTCTGCTGACCAAAGCCCTGCGCCCGCTGCCGGACAAATTCCACGGCCTGCAGGATCAGGAAGCGCGCTATCGCCAGCGCTACCTGGATCTGATCTCCAACGACGAATCCCGCCACACCTTCAAAGTGCGCTCGCAGATCCTGGCCGGCATTCGCCAGTTCATGGTCGGTCGCGGCTTTATGGAAGTTGAAACCCCGATGATGCAGGTGATCCCAGGCGGCGCCTCCGCCCGTCCGTTCATCACCCATCACAACGCGCTGGATCTGGACATGTACCTGCGTATCGCGCCGGAACTGTACCTCAAGCGTCTGGTTGTCGGCGGCTTCGAGCGCGTGTTCGAGATCAACCGTAACTTCCGTAACGAAGGCATCTCCGTACGCCATAACCCTGAGTTCACCATGATGGAACTCTATATGGCGTATGCGGACTATAAGGATCTGATCGAGCTGACCGAATCCCTGTTCCGTACCCTGGCGCAGGATATTCTCGGCAACACCGCGGTGCCTTATGGCGATCAGACCTTTGACTTCGGCAAGCCGTTTGAAAAGCTGACCATGCGCGAGGCTATCAAGAAATACCGTCCGGAAACCGAGATGGCGGATCTGGATAACTTCGACTCTGCGAAAGCGATTGCCGCCGCCGTCGGCGTCAAGGTTGAGAAGAGCTGGGGTCTGGGCCGCGTTGTGACCGAGATCTTTGAAGAAGTGGCCGAAGCGCACCTGATTCAGCCGACCTTCATCACCGAGTACCCGGCTGAGGTTTCTCCGCTGGCGCGTCGTAACGACAACAACCCGGAAATCACCGACCGCTTTGAGTTCTTCATCGGCGGACGTGAAATCGGTAACGGCTTCAGCGAGCTGAACGATGCTGAAGATCAGGCGCAGCGTTTCCTCGATCAGGTGAACGCCAAAGCCGCCGGCGACGACGAAGCGATGTTCTACGACGAAGACTACGTGACCGCGCTGGAGCACGGCCTGCCGCCGACCGCTGGCCTGGGCATTGGTATCGACCGCATGGTGATGCTGTTTACCAACAGCCATACGATCCGCGACGTGATCCTGTTCCCGGCAATGCGCCCGGTTAAATAAGACCGATCGCGAATGATAAAACCCCGGCCTGCGTGCCGGGGTTTTTTATTGGTGCGCCGCGATCCTGCGCGATGGCCGTATGAGGCGAAGCTCAGCTCAGTGACGCAACGTATTTTTGCAGCGCCGCGCGGGCGTCCTCATCCGTGGCCTCCAGCACCATCCACGGGCTGAAGGCCCACGGCGTTATCGCCAGCGCGTTTAGCAGATCCTCCAGCCTGCACCATTGATAGTCCATAACCTCATCGCTATTCGGCCGCAGCGGGCCGGTGACGCGGGCGGCGTATACCGGGCAAACTTCGTTCTCGACGATGCCGTTGGGGGCGACGGCCCGGTAGCGGAACCGAGGCGCGACCGGCGCGATGCCGGTAATTTCGATGCCGAGCTCAAAGCGGCTGCGCCGCGTGACGGCCTGCTCGAACGTTTCGCCCTCCTGAGGGTGCCCGCAGACCGAATTGGTCCACACGCCCGGCCAGGCTTTCTTCTCCAGCGAACGCCGGGTGACCAGCAGCTGGCCCCGTTCATCAAACAGCCAGCAGGAAAACGCGAGGTGTAGTGGGGTATCTAAGGTGTGAGCGGCATACTTTTCCAGCATGCCGGCTGGCTTATCCTGTTCGTCCAGCAAAATGACGTGTTCCCCGGTCATGACGACTCCTGAAAATAAAAAATGACCCGGTACAAACCCGCCGGGCCATGTACTCAGGCCGTTAGGGTAGATCATTTGCGGACGAAAGGCATTATCAAAACAAGCCCAGGCTCCTCGCGGACGGCGGGAAGGCGCTATATTGGCCGCTCTCCGCCGGGCGTTTAATCCTTAAGGATAAGAGGCGTATCGATTGGGGATCCGGCTATGGGCTGGTATGATATTCGTCCATTCTGACGAGGTGAGAGTTTGTGTTGAGTGCAGGACGCCTGATGAGAAAACGCTTTTATATCACGATGATGTTGGTTAGCAGCCTGGTGATTGCCGGATGCTCCAGTTCATCTGATTCTGGTTCCGCCTATACCGTCAAACGCGGTGATACGCTGTACCGCATTTCCCGCACCACCGGCACCAGCGTCAAAGATCTGGCCCGGCTGAATAATCTTTCGCCGCCTTATACCATTGAAGTGGGACAGCGCCTGAAGCTGAACAGCGCGTCGGGAGCGAGCGCCGGAAAGGCCGCTAAGAAAAGCAGCGCGACCCGCACCGCTGCGGCTAAGCCGCCGGCTGCCCTGCCGCCGGTATCGTGGCCGCCGGTAGGGCAGCGCTGCTGGCGCTGGCCGACCAGCGGTAAGGTCATCCTGCCTTATTCCTCAAACGATGGTGGCAATAAGGGAATTGATATCGCCGGTACGCGCGGCCAGCCGGTGTATGCGGCCGGAACGGGGAAGGTGGTGTACGTCGGCAGCCAGCTGCGCGGCTACGGTAATCTGATCATGATTAAGCACAGCGATGATTACATCAGCGCCTATGCGCATAACGATAAAATGATGGTCAATAACGGCCAGAGCGTGAAGATAGGCCAGCAGATCGCCACGATGGGCAGCACCGATGCCGACTCCGTGCGTCTGCACTTCCAGATACGCTACCGGGCAACGGCCATCGATCCGCAGCGCTATTTACCGCCGCAGGGCAGTAAGCCTAAGTGCTAACGGGTTATTTTATCAGCAGTTAGCATGGTTCAGTCTTGTCAGACGGTGCGTAAGGTCTATAATGACCCTCGCACCTCTTTGCGGGCGTAGTTCAATGGTAGAACGAGAGCTTCCCAAGCTCTATACGAGGGTTCGATTCCCTTCGCCCGCTCCAGATCTCCTGAATCATCAACAAGTTAGATTATTCAGTTAGTTACGTTGCCCTGCTTTACAGGTACAACTTTAACTACCCGTTGAACTACGCCCGCACCTGTCGCGTGATTGGTCTGTGGTATATGGGGAGCATACCACCACGCTGGCGGTGGTTCCGGGTTCTTACCGCGATAGCACAACAACGAACAAAAAGCCGTATACCTGGCCTGGCACAATTCCCGAAGCAGATTGATTACATGCATTTAAGCCCGATGTGTGGCTCTATGAGCCACGTAAACAGGTGAATAGTGGAACGCCCCGGTAGCTACAGAACCGGCTCTGCCAACGCTTCGCTCACGCTCCTAACGGTACACGAGCACCCGATAAGGCGTGATCCCTCTGGCAATCTGATGAAGTCGCTACGCTCCACTTGTCTCCTTACCACTAACGGGGCTTTATGGCTTCTATTGCCTAAAATCAGAAATTTCTTTGAAGATATCTTTCCCGTATCCGATTGCGTAGGTGTACGATTAACGATCAATACCTATGTTAAATAAAGGGTTATTGTGGCTCTACAAGGAAAGTTGATACTGAACGGGGCAGATTATGCACCTTTCAACCTGTACGGCGTGGGTGTGTTCATGGCCCACTCTGGCAAAGGCATATATCGCAATAAGGGTGGCTGTGGAGCCGTACCCGATAATGGCCCGATTCCACCTGGCAAATACTGGATAGTTGAACGTGGATCAGGTGGTTTAGGATCGTGGGCGAAGGCTAAAGCGCAAGACTTATTCAATAAGATGTACTACGGAACCGAGTTTGGGCGTGATGAATGGTTTGCTTTGTATAAGGATGATTGGGGCATTGATGATGGTACCTGGATAAACAATGTTCACCGTGGATTGTTTCGGCTTCACCCTGGCACTGTCTCTGAAGGTTGCATAACGATAGCTCATAGCTCAGATTTTGCCACCATCCGAAACGCGCTATTAAATAAACACATCCCCTATTCAGGTTCCCTGTATGCATTCTCTTATGGCTCGTGGTTGGGTTGAGGTGGTAGCCAATGACTCGAACACTTGCCCGTAGAGTTATCAAAGTAGCATTTTACATCCTTTTATCTTTGGTTGTTGGTCGCACACTCGGAAATCCTGAAACATGGATGAGCCATGAACTAGCCAGCCAGATTGGGCATATAGTTTACGGGCCTGGAGAGGTTGGAGCCGACAACTTTTATGATCTCTATTTTTATATATCTGTAATCGTTGTTTTTTCTATAACAACTGTTCTTTACCGTTTAACAATGATGTTACTTAGAAAAATAAGGAGCAAATAAAATGCCAATTCCCCCGTATATGTGGCTTAAAGACGATGGCGGTGCAGACATAAAGGGATCTGTTGACGTTCAGGATCGTGACGGCAGCATTGAGATCATCGGACTGAGCCACTGAATCAACTTACCTGTAGACAATGCCAACGGTAAGATCACCGGGACCCGTCAACATTCATCAATGATGATTGAAAAGGAAGTTGATAGCTCTACTCCGTATCTTTATAAGGCCGCTACAACTGGTCAGACACTGAAAAGCGCGGAGATTCGTTTCTAGCACATCAACGACGCAGGGCAGGAAGTACCGTATTACTCTGTGCTGATGGAAAACGTGAAAATCACAGGTGTTAACTGCGGTGTTCCTAACTGCAAACTTGCAGCTAATGACAAAATGAACCACGTTGAAAGTGTCAGCTTGCAGTACGAGAAAATCACATGGAAGATTCACGACGGGAATATTCAGTTCACGGATGCCTGGAACGAGCGACCAACCGCATAACCTCAGAGGGGGGGTAATTAAATTTTGCTGAGACTGTTACGCGGCAGATCGGTTTGTCTTTGGCCCGGTTGCTGTCAACTTCGAAGAGATATTCATGCCCTGGATTATCAGCGCGGCGCTGTGCAACTAGTTCGAGCGCTCTCGCTGCCAGCATAATAGAACGGGTTTTCCCGGTCTTTTGCTCCTTCAGGTTCAGAATGTTGCCTTCCAGATGATTAAAATCTGCATATCGTAATTTGAGTGCGTCACCAGCTCGCGCGGCTGTCTGGTTCAGGAATACCCACAAATCACCATAAATAGGGCTGCTATTACCTCAGCGCTTTATAGCTTTCAAAACCGTGTCGGCACAAACAAACGCAGCTCCAGGAAAGCCCTTGAAATGCTATGCCATCACAGACCCTGTAAATAATTCTGTGTAACTGCCACCGTATTAAAGGCGATCGCTCAGGCGGTCACCGAACTCGATAATAAAACGGCTCATTGCCAACCGCCAGTTCTGGAGCGGCATACTCCATTTTTGACGCATCCCGGCGCCATCATTGATAACGCCGCACCTTGCGACTGGTTTCTTTTGACGTTTTGTTATTTTGCGCAAGATCGGTCAGGCAAATCAAATCGCCTTTGCGCATATTAAGAGGCACGGAGGAAGCCATGTGTGATAACAAAACCGATAGTTACGCCAGACGTTTTAATCAGGTTTTCGATTATATTGACCGCCATCTTGACGACGCGCTGTTGCTGGAAAAACTCAGCGAAGTGGCTCACTTCTCGCCATTTCATTTCCATCGTCAGTTTTGCAGCTATTGTGGGATGCCCCCTGGTCGTTACATCCAGATGATGCGCTTAAAACGCGCCTCTTATCGGCTGGCTTTTAATCCGTTAGAGAAAATCACCGATATCGCGTTCGACGCCGGTTTTCAGCACTCTGAATCATTTAGTCGCGCTTTCAGACAAATGTTCGGTCTATCACCGACGCAATTTCGCCAGCAGCCTCCTTGGATCGATTGGCATAAGCGCATATCCGAACCCTATAAAGCCAGGAGACAAACGATGCAAGGCCAGGTCAAGATCGTCAATTTTCCCGCGACATCAGTCGCCATGCTGACTCATTATGGGCAGCCGGAGCTCATAAACGAAACTGCGGCCCGCTTTATTGAGTGGCGAAAAACCACGGGTTATTCGCCCGTTGCCAGCAGCCAGACGTACGGTCTTGCTCCGGACGATCCGGCTACAACGCCGTCGGATGAATTTGCGTTCCATATTTGCGGAACGGTAACCTCACCGATTGCCGAAGACAATCGCTTCGGGGTGGTTAATAGCGACATCCCCGCGGGTCGATGCGCGGTGCTGCGCCATCAGGGATCGCACGATGCGTTAACCGGGCTGGCGCAGGCCCTGTATCGCGACTGGCTGCCCGGCAGCGGAGAAGAGCTGCGCGATTTCCCGCTCTTCTTTCACTACCACAACTTTGTCCATGAGGTGGCGGAACATGAATTGCTCACGGATATCTATTTGCCGCTGAAATAAGCCGATCCTGCTTACCGTCGCCGCAGGAGTGAGACTTCCCCCGAGCAGCTCTCCCATCTTTCTTTCGGCCGGGAGAGCTTCTTATCGGTTCGTCTCTCTCTTATCCCCGATTAAAGCGCGTTTTCGCTGCTTCCGTTACCGGAGTATAAAGTGAAATCAACGAGCCTTCGGGATCGCGAAACTGTGCCGTCCTGTTTCCCCAGGGTAAATCTTTAGGGGGATGAACCACTTCAACTTGTTCTTTTAAAAGATTAAATTCGGCATCGACATCTTCGACCCTGAACTCCAAAATTACCGAGCGATTCAATGCGGGCTGGGCGCTGCCCTCTTTGAACAGAGCTACCGTCTCAACGCTACCTATGGCGATAACGGCTACCGGCGTGACGATTTCCGCAAAAACCGGGGCTAACCAGTCAGCCTTGCTGCGGGTAACTAATTCATAAAACTGCACAACGTCTTTGATGTTTTGCGCAATCAGGCGGACAGATACGAATTTCATAGCGAAGCTCCATTATGGCGGCGAATAGCGCGGCCTCTGAAAAATATCTTCACTCAGGTATGCTGACAGCGTGGTGGCAACAGGATGAAAAAATGCGACGTGCAGACAGGCTGTTTCAGATTCTCCAGATACTCAGGCGTTCGACGCTTCCGGTCACCGCGGCGAAATTGGCCGAAGAGCTTGAAGTATCAAAGCGAACCATTTACCGGGATATTGCGGATCTCGCAGGGCAAAGGGTTCCGGTAGAGGGGGAGGCGGGTTGTGGCTATGTTTTAAGTGCAGATTACGACATGCCGCCTTTGATGTTTACGGCCGAGGAGCTGGAAGCCATCTTTCTTGGCGCAGAGCTGGTGCGGCGCTTACCGGATGCGACTCTGGCGAATAACGCCAGCGACGTGCTGGCAAAAATCGCCTCGGTAGTTCCCGCGCGGCTGCTCGGTTGTTTATCTTATTCGGCAGTAGGGATAAAGCCGGATGAGTCTGACAGGTTCAAACCCGATACGCGGAATATACGCATCGCCATTCGGGAAGGCAAAAAGCTGTTGCTGGATTACTGCTCCAGCTCCGGTGACATCACTCAAAGAACCGTTTGGCCGGTGGTGTTGGGCTATGACCAGAACTGCTGTCTCCTTATTAGCTGGTGCGAGCTACGCGGCGGCTTTCGTCACTTCCGGGCTGAGCGCATACGCCAGGTGACGATATTGCATGAAGATATTGGCACCAGCAGGAGTGAGCTCAGGAACCGTTGGGAACGCTGGCGGGATAATGAGATGAGACAGCTCAATGCAGAGTAATGTACAGGCACCCTCGGCTATTCGAGGACAAGAAGGTTAACTCGCCGCCTGGGAAAAATCAGGCCGATCTCCGTTCGCAAATATCTCTCATCATCCCCGATAGGTCCGGGCGACGGCTCCGCTATCATTTTTTGTGCGGGCCCTTTTCCCGGTTCAGCTAAATCCTAACGCACGCTACCAGCAGCCTCTCCGCTACCTGTCCATTTCCCATCTGCCCGCCGTTGCTCAGTTCACCACAACCTTTTGTCAGCCAGCGGCTAAGCATTTTCTTGTTCCGTCCAGCTTTCTCCACTCATTGTTGCTTACATCACAAAAACAACTGATCAATTAACGATCAACATCACGTTAATATTTCACTAACACATCTACCATTGGTATTACCACTACAGACCACTGGTGAGATCACATGGAAATCAGGCGCGAAAAGACAGAAGCCGGCAGCGGCTACGACCGAGTTGTAAAGTTTTTGCGGGATCAGCTACTCAATGGCGAACTGAAAGCCGGAGATAGCCTTCTGCCGGAGCGTGAGCTTTCGGCAAAGTTAGGCGTGAGTCGCCCCGTACTTCGCGAGGCGCTGCGGGCGCTCGCCATGGTCGGGGCGGTGGAGATCCGCCACGGCATTGGTACCGTGGTAACCAAACCTGATGTCTCAATTCTCGGCGAATTCTTTACTTTCGTTCTTGCCCACCAGCCCAACGTGGTAGATGACGTCATGCAGGCACGAATCGCTATTGAGCGTCAGGCCGTTCGTTTAGCCTGTCGCCGCGCGACACAAAGTGACTACGATCGCCTGGCCGCCTGTCTCGGTGAAATCATCGAAACCATTCGTACCCCCGAACTCGGTGCCTTGGCGGATTTCAGGTTTCATGAAAGCATCGTCACCGCATCCGGTTCGCCCACGCTTATCAATATTTACCAGTCCATCAGCATGTTGATGCGTCGTTCACACCTTGACCGCCGCGAGCAGATCATTCAGGTCGAGGGGATTGAGGAATTCCTCATTAACCATCACCGCGCCATTTTTTCCGCCATCGTCGAACGTGATGAGAATAAAGCCGATGAGTTACTTGGCCGTCACTTTGAGATTGGCTCAGATTTTCGCCGCCGCGCCACCATCCTCAAGGCCAGCAGCAGTTCATCGACCTTCACTACTCCGTAAAAGGAAAACAGCAGATGCAGATTGTGATTGGCAGTGACCACGCAGGATTTCACCTCAAGCAGGAGCTTAAACAGTGGCTGCATCAAGCCGGATATCAGATTGACGATGTCGGCAGCCACGACCCCGAACCGGTTGATTTTCCGGATATCGCCTTAGCGTTATGCAGCAAGGTGCGCAGCAGCGCAGATCGGCGCGGCATTCTGGTATGTGGCACCGGCGTCGGGGCGGTTATCGCCGCTAACAAAGTAAAAGGTATCCGCGCGGCGGTCTGCCACGACGTGCACTCCGCGCACCAGTCGGTAGAGCATGACGATGTCAACGTCATGTGTATGGGGGCGCAAATTGTCGGGCCGTGGCTCGCTCGCGATCTGATTATGGCTTTCCTCGAAGCGAAGTTTGTGCATGACGACGACTTTGTTCGTCGCGTCGCGAAGCTCGCTCAACTGGAACAACTTAACTAACCATCAACCTGGAGCATAACGATGAGTAACAGCACTTCCGGCATTGTCGGGTTTATTGGACTTGGCGTCATGGGCCGCGAGATGGCGCGTAATCTGGCTCAGGCAGGTTTTACCGTTCGCGCGTTTGATGTCGTCACAACAGCAGGTGATGCGCTCCGCCAGTATGGCGTGGACGTAGTCAGCGATCTTTCCAGCGCTATCAGCGATGCCGATATCGTCATCTCCATGCTGCCCGACACCCCGCAGGTTGAAGAGATAGTGCGCGGTGCCGGCGGACTGCTGAGCAACCCGCCGCGCGGGAAACTGTTTGTTGATATGAGCACTATCGCACCCGCCGCGACGCGTCAGCTAAGCGAATCTCTGGCAACAATTGGCGTCACGATGCTGGATGCACCGGTTTCCGGTGGCCCGGTCGGCGCAAAAAACGGCAATCTGACGATCATGGTGGGCGGCGCCGCCGAGGGCTTTGCTCAGGCTACTCCTTATTTGCGCGCGATGGGCACCACGCTCAATCACGTTGGCGCATCCGGCGCGGGGCAGACGGTAAAACTATGTAACCAGCTGATTTGTGGCATCAATATTCAGGCGATTTGTGAAGCGTTAGCGCTGGCGCGCGCCTGGGATATCAATCTTCCTCAGATGCGCGAGGTGCTGATGGGCGGTTCGGCAGCCTCCTGGATGCTCGATAAGCTGGGGAGCGCCATGATTGACGGTGATGTCTCCGCAGGATTTCGCATCGACCTGATGATGAAGGATCTGCGTCTTGTGCTGGAGGCCGCTCAGAAGCATCCGGTCCCACTGCCCGCTACCGCGCTGGTCGCCTCACAGTATCAAAACGCGCAGGCCTATGGCGAAGGTGCCAACGGCAATCAGGCGCTCTTTAAAGTTTACGACCGCCTGACCGGCCAGCAAAACAGCGTAACAAAATAACCGGGGTTGACCTTATGATGCTCGATTTCACAGCAATTCTCGCGCAGTGGCAGCTTCTGTGGAGTGGCGCGCTACTCACCGCCAAACTGGCTTTGGTGACGACGTTAACCGGTTTTCTGATCGGCACGCTTTGCGCAGCGGCGCGTCGTTCTGATTCGGTTTGGTTGGCGCGCCTGACGGGCGTTTATGTCGAGTCGATTCGCAATACGCCTTTTCTGGTGCAGATCTTCCTGGTCTATTTTGGTCTCTCCAGTCTGGGCTTCTCATTCAGCGCTTTCACGGTTTCAGTCATTGCACTCACCATTAATGTCGGGGCGTATACGGCAGAGATTATGCGCGCCGGCTTCGAGTCGATTCACAAAGGCCAGTGGGAAGCCGCCGAAACGCTGGGGCTGAATCGCTGGCAGCAATACTGGCATGTGGCGCTGCGCCCGGCGATTGAGCGCGTTTACCCCTCGCTAACCAGCCAGTTTATTTTGCTGATGCTGGCATCATCGGTGACATCGCAAATTTCAGCGGAAGAGCTCACGGCAACGGCCAATTTTATCCAGTCAGAAACCTATCGCCCCTTTGAAACGTTCTTCATCGTGGCCTGTATTTACATCGCGCTGTCGCTGTTGATGCGAGTGATATTCTGGCTATTTGGTCAGGTGATTTTCCCTCGCCGCCGCCGTCTTGGCACGTCGATTTAAGGAGAGTCGTAGATGAATATTCCTCTTAACTTTGCCCATCTACAGTTTCTGCTTGATGGCACGCTGTGGACGGTGATTTTGTCACTAATGGCCTTTGGCGGTGGCGGTCTGGTGGGGTTCCTCATTGCGCTGGGACGCATTGCGCCTTTGAAGCCGCTGCGTCTTCTGGTCAGCGCATGGGTGCAGCTAATTCAGGGTACGCCGCTACTGATCATCATGTTTATGGTCTACTTCGGCTTACCTCAACTCGGTTATTCGATAGCTCCTCTGCTGGCAGCAGGTATCTCTCTTACCATTTATGCCAGCGCCTATCTCGGTGAGATCTGGCGCGGCTGCATACAAGCGGTTCCACGCGCACAGTGGGAGGCGGCCGAATGTCTGGCACTGTCGCGCACTCAGCGCATGTTCAAAGTGATTATGCCGCAAGCAATCAAGCTGGCAACGCCACCTACCGTTGGATTCTCGGTACAGATAATCAAAAACACCTCGCTGGCGTCGGTGGTGGGTTTTGTCGAGCTGGCGCGTGCTGGCCAGCTCATCAACAACTCGATTTTCCAGCCCTTTATTATCTATCTGATCGTTGCCGTCATTTACTTCTGCCTGTGTTTTCCGGTTTCAGCATTAAGCCGCAGGCTGGAACGCGGAGCACCACAGAAACAGGCTAAGCGCCTGCAGGCCATTGCGGCGCGCGTTAATCGAGGATAAGGATAAAGTTATGTCAATCATTACCTTAAGCAACGTACAGAAGAGTTTTGGTCATAATTCAGTGCTGAAAGATGTCTCGTTTTCAGTGAATCAGGGCCAGGTCGTGGCGCTGATTGGTGCCAGCGGCTCGGGCAAAAGCACTGCGCTCCGCTGTATTGATCGGTTGGAAACCATCAATGGCGGCAGTATCGAAGTGTGTGGCTATAAAGTGGAGGATCCCAAAGTCGATTTGCGTAAGTTACGCCAGGACGTTGGCATTGTATTTCAGAGCTACAACCTGTTTCCCCATCTCACCATTGAGCAGAACGTTACGCTTGGTCCGGTCGCGGTGAAAAAAATGCCGAAAGCAGAAGCCAGAAGGCTAGCGCTCTCTGTTCTGGAACAGGTCGGGCTCGCGGATAAAGTGGACAGCTATCCTGAGCAACTCTCCGGCGGGCAGCAGCAGCGTGCCGCTATCGCCCGCTCTCTGGCGATGAAACCAAAAGTGATGCTTTTTGATGAGGTCACTTCGGCGCTGGATCCTAAATTAACCGGCGAAGTGCTGCGCGTTATTGAGCGGCTGGCTGGGAGCGGCATGACGATGATCATGGTGACGCATGAAATGAATTTTGCACGCAAAGTCGCCGATAAAGTGATCTTCATGCATCAGGGAAAAGTGCATGAAAGCGGCAGCGCCGCCATTTTGCAAGCGCCGGAAACCGAGGCCTTAAAGGAGTTTATTGCCAACGATCTGTAATTCACCCGATACCCTGTACCCATCCTCATCAGGAGAATAATAATGAAATACGCAAAATCGATTGCCCTACTCGCCAGCATGGTAACAGCACTTATCGCCCAGCCGGCCTCGGCAAACGCGCTGGAAGACATTCAACAACGCGGCGAACTGCGTGTCGCCACCGATATGTCACTGCCGCCTTCAGGCATGCTGGACGCCTCGATGAAGCCGGTCGGCTCCGATGTCGAAACCGCTGAACTGCTGGCGAAGGATTGGGGCTTAAAGCTGAAGTTTATTGAAACAACCGGACCGACGCGTATTCCGAACCTGCAAACCGGTAAGGCAGATATCGTCATTTCAACCCTGTCCGTCACGCCACAGCGTGCGCATGTGATTGATTTTACTCGTGCTTATGCAGGCTTGCGCTCTGTTATTGCGGCACCTGCCGCCACCAAAGTCAGTGACTGGGCCGATTTAAAAGGGCATGCAATTACCGTTACGCGCGGCACCACTCAGGACTCAATGCTGAGTCAGGATGCGATGAAAAAGGGCTATAGCATTCAACGCTATGATGATGATGCAACCTTAGTCACCGCCGCCGTTAGCGGTCAGGCATATGCGGTCGCCACTTCCGCCACGCTGGTTAACCAGATTAAAAAACAGAATCCTAAATTAAGCTTTGAGCCCAAATTAACCCTAACGGTATTTGATTTAGCCATCGGAGTTAAAAAAGGTGAACCGGAGTTGAAAGAAAAATTAAATGAATGGATTGTCACCAATCTTAAAAATGGAAAACTAAACGCCATTTACGAAAAATACCACGGCGAAGCTATCCCGGCGGAAATAATAAACCGTAAATAGTTTATCGCCCCTTGTCACAGGGTAATTGCAGGCAGCGCATCCATTTAGCTAACCCGGGTGGAGGAGGGGGACTTGCCGACGAAGCTAACGGCTCCAGGCTGCAACCCGGGGAGGTAAGGGCCGCTTACCGGCCCCGATAGCGCGCCTGCCTGCCCCTGGTTAAACCAGCCGGTTCTCCCCATCCTCAGCGGTGATTTTCCTCCACAGCGCTTCGCCAACGGGAGGATCTTGCTGAAAATAGTCCATCAGGAAATCGATGCATACCTTCAACCCCTGTGCGATCCCCACACCAGCGCCATGCCTTCGCTCCCCGGGCGCACCAGCTGAAAGCCAAATTTTTTATACAGCTCGGGAACGTCGGCGACCAGGCTGACGTAGGCGCCCGCCGGCGCATGCAGCTCAAGCCAGGCCATCAGATGCTCCATGATTTTTCGCCCCAGCCCCTTTCCCTGATGCGCCGGATCGACGGCAACATCGACGATCTCGAAGTTAAGCGCGCCGTCGCCAACGATGCGTCCCATGCCGACAATCAGCCCGGAATACTCCACGTATACGCCGTGGCAGCTGCGGGGCAGCGCGCGTTTAGCCGCCTCAAGAGGGCGGGGCGTTAAACCGGAGATGACGCGCAGGCGACAAAAATCGTCTGCCGGGGGAACGGTTTCCACAAAAGCGTATGCTGCTGACATGTATTGATCTCCGTATTAAGCGTTCCCCTGTTTACCATCAACAACTCATTCGCTCAACCGCTACGCGCGTCGCCGGCAAACCGGCTCATTACCGATCCGCCGGCAAAAATAGAAATGAATAAAAACGGATCCAGGCGCGTTTACCGGCTATCGACACTGAGGATAACCCACTATGACGCGCACTGTTTCCGCTATGGCCTTCGGGCTCTTGCTCGGCCCGGCGCCGCTGTACGCGATGCCGGTTAGCTACGGCATCAGCACCCCCGACACCGCTATCGGGCTTTCATGGCACGCTTTCGGCGGCACCTCGCAGGCGCATCTTGCCGGCGTAACGGGGGAGCTGACGCTGGATATGGACAATGACATGGACGATCGTCTGAGCGTCTCCATCCCGGTCGCCACCCTCGCGGCCTCCAATAACCTGCTGACCTGGCAAATGAAGGGCCGTCTCTTTTTCGATGCCGATCGCTATCCGGCGATCCGCTTTACCAGCAGCCGCGTGGTGGCGCTGGGGGGCGGACGCTTTCGGGTCTTTGGCTACCTCGGCGTAAAAAATATTCTGCGCCCGGTCATTCTCGAGGCGACCCTCCAGGAGCCGACGGGCACGCCTGCCGGCCGGGAGGGGCTATCGCTGCATGCGACGACCGCCATCTCACGTGCGGCTTTTAATATGGCCAGCATGGCGGCGCTGGGGGGGGATACCGTCACCATTGATATCGCCATCGAGGCTAAAGTCCGGCATCGGGCCTAAACTCCCCCGCGCGCTATTCGCGCGGGAGGGCAGGGATTAACGACCGGGCAGCATGCGGGACAGCACGTTATCGCGAAACAGGTAGTGGTGGGCCAGCGCCGCCAGGGCGTGGGCGCAGGCGAGAATAATCAGCGCCCACGCCACGTTGTTGTGCCACTCCCCCAGGCTATGCCTGAGCGCGGGATCGATGCTTACCCAGCCGGAGAGATCGAGCCCGCCAAAAAAGCGGAACGGCTCCTGCTGAGCCCAGCGAAACAGAAAGCCCAGCGCGGCCTGGGCGAACAGCAACAGGTACAGCGTCCCGTGGACGGCGTGCGCGGCAAGCTTTATCGGGCGCGAATCCCGGGTCGGCGGCAGGGCGTAGCGCGGGGAGCGCTGGCTGATAATACGCCACAGCAGGCGCACGACGATCGTCAGCGCCAGCACGATGCCGCATGAGATATGCAGGGCCTGCAGCTCTTTTCGCAACGGCGTGCCGCGTTCCAGCCACGCCCAGATGTGGGCGCTGGAAAAGAGAAAGATGACGCAGGCGGCGGTCAGCCAGTGCAGCGTCAGCGTCAAGCCGTCATAGCGCTGGCGCTGCGCGGTGGGGGATAGTTCTGTCATAACAAGGGACTCCATCAGCGGTGTTGGTGATGGGTAAACGCGGCAGGGGGAACATCTATTCGGAAAATTTTTCTATCGGGCGATCTTCTGTACGGAGCGGTTTATTGCAATTTTGTTACATGCATTACATAACGGCGGCTGCGGCATTGCCTGCGCCGCGGTAACAGGCATCATAAAACGACCTTCCGGCAAGAGTATTTCATCATGATCAAAGTCGCCCTGGTGGATGACCATGTGGTCGTTCGATCCGGTTTTGCCCAGCTATTAAATCTGGAAGACGATCTTATCGTGGCGGGACAGTACAGCAGCGCCGCCGAGGCGTGGTCCGCGCTGATGCGCAGCGAAATTGACGTTGCGGTGCTCGACGTCGCCATGCCGGACGAGAACGGCCTGAGCCTGCTCAAACGCCTGCGCCAGCAGCACCCCGGATTTCGCGCCATTATTCTCAGCATCTATGACACCCCGGCTTTTGTGCAGAGCGCCATCGATGCCGGGGCGAGCGGTTATCTTACCAAACGCTGCGGCCCGGAGGAGCTGGTGCAGGCGGTACGTTCGGTGGGGATGGGCGGCCACTATCTGTGCGTTGATGCGCTCAAAGCGCTGCGCGGCGGCGAATCATCGCCAAAAGCGCTCGACGTCCTGACCCCGCGCGAGCGGGAGATCTTCGAGCTGCTGGTGAAAGGGGAGAGCGTTAAGGCGATCGCCTTCAGCCTGGCGCTGAGCCATAAAACCGTCCACGTGCACCGGGCTAACGTGCTGGGTAAGCTGCAGTGCGGCAGCACCATTGAGCTGGTGCATTTCGCTCTCGATAATCAGCTGCTGACGGGCCATTGATGAAACGCGCGTCCCGTCATCTGATCCTGACGCTGTTTATCACCCTGGCCTGGGGAAGCGCCTGGCTGATGCTGTGGACGCTCAGCTTTTATTTGACCCACAACGGCCAGCAGGCGGTGCTGTTCCTGCCGCAGGGCGTCTATCTGGCGCTGCTGATCCTGCTGCCGCGCCGCTTTTGGCCGGCGGTTGTCCTGCCGCCGCTGGCGGCGATCGTCTGGCTGCGAAGCGAGCAGCTGCTGACCGGCTACACGATTGCGATCGTCCCGCTGGTGGGCATGCTGTCGGCGTATATGGCGCAGCGTTTCTGGTACCGCTTTCCGCTCTACTGGCAGCGGCTGTCGCTGCTGATTGCGGCGGTCAGCGCCAACGCGCTGCTCCAGACCCTGGCCCTGATCGCCTTTTTGCAGAGCCCCGCGACGCTGCTCGGGCTGGCCTCGTTTACCGGCGGCGTGCTGCTGGCGCCGTTTGTCTATCTGATGTTCGAGTTTTTGCGCCAGCAGCATCGCTATCAGCTGCTGGGGCTGGATACCAGCAACCCGCCGCTGCGCGCCTCGCTGATTATCTGGTGTAGCCTGTTTTTTATCATCGGCATCGGCACCCAGATGGTGCTCTCCCCGGCGCTGGAGCGGCTGCTGCTGATCGTGGTGTTTTTGCCTAACGTGGTGATGGCGTGGAAGTTTGGCTGGCAGGGCGGCGTGCTGTCCGGTCTGCTCGGCAGCATGATGATCGCCATCGCGCGCCAGGTGGGCGGCGGATTTACGGACCTGCTGGAGCTTGAAATTTTCCTCGCCACCCAGTCGCTGCTGGGGATCGGCCTTGGCATCGCCATCAGCCGCCAGCAGCATCTGGCGCTCAATCTCGATCGCTATCGCCGCCGGCTGGAGCAGGAGCTGCAGACCCGGCGCGAGCTGACGGAGAAGCTGATCCACACGGAGGAGGATACCCGCAAGCATCTCGCCCGCGAGCTGCATGATGAAATCGGGCAGAACATCACCGCCATTCAGATCCAGTCGCAGCTGGTCAAACGGGCCGGCGGCACCGCCCTGGCGATTGAGGCCGCCGGACAGATCGGCGAGCTGGCCCAGCGCATTCACCACTCCACCCGCCAGCTGCTGCGCCAGCTGCGCCCCCCGGCGCTGGACGAGCTGTCGCTCAGGGAGGCGCTGCACCATCTGGTGAAGGAGTTCGCCTTTGCCGAGCGCGGGATTAACTGCCGCTTTGACTACCGGCTGGCGGCCCCGCCGGCCAACGAAACCCTGGTCTTTACCCTCTATCGCCTGCTGCAGGAGCTGCTCAATAACGTCAGCAAGCACGCCGGCGCCAGTGAGGTGGCGATCCTGCTTTGCCAGCAGGGCGACGGCCTGTACCTCGAGGTGCGGGACAACGGCAGCGGCCTCGGACCGCAGAATACGCCGGGCTTTGGCATGCAGGGCATTCGCGAGCGCGTCCACGCCCTCGGCGGGGAGCTGACCCTGGAATCACGCGGCGGCACGCGCGTAATTGTTAACCTGCCCACATTTTCGTCACAAACACTTCGTTAACCAGGAAAAAGTCTTAGCCGCACCGGACTTTCTCTCATCCATTTTGCCCCGCGCTTTTATATCGTCAGCTTAAACGGAGAACGCCATGCCCTCACTGTCTGCTGCACAGATCGCTCAACGCTACCGAACCCAGCGCCCGAGGCTGCTGCTGTGCATGGTGATTGGCTACGCCGCGTTCTACCTGACGCGTAAAAGCATCAACTACGTGCTGCCGGTTTTGCAGCTGGACATGGGGCTGAGCAAAAGCGACATCGGGCTGATCGGCTCGCTGTTCTATCTGAGCTACGGCCTGTCGAAATTTGCCGCCGGATTGTGGCATGACGGCCACGGGCAGCGGGCGTTTATGGGGATTGGCCTGCTGGCGACCGGAGTCCTGAACGTGCTGTTCGTGTTTAGCCACTCCCTGCCGGTGCTGCTGTTTATCTGGACGCTAAACGGCTTTTTCCAGGGATGGGGATGGCCGCCCTGCGCCCGGCTGTTAACCCACTGGTATTCGCGCAACGAACGCGGCTTTTGGTGGGGATGCTGGAACACCTCCATCAATATCGGCGGGGCGATCGTGCCGCTGGTTTGCGCCTTAGCCGCCCACTTTTTCGGCTGGCGGGCGGCGATGCTGGCGCCGGGGATCATCAGCATCGTGCTCGGCATCTGGCTGACCACGCAGCTGCGGGGCACGCCGCAGGAGGAGGGGCTGCCGACGGTGGGCGAATGGCGCAACGATCCGCTGGAGCTGCGCCAGGAGCTGCAAAGTCCGCCGATGGGGCTGTGGCAGATGCTGCGCACCACCATGCTGCAGAACCCGATGATCTGGCTGCTGGGCGCCTCATACGTGCTGGTGTATCTGATCCGCATCGCGCTTAACGACTGGGGCAACATCTGGCTGGCGGAGAGCCACGGCGTCAACCTGCTGAGCGCCAACGCCACGGTCATGCTGTTCGAGGCCGGCGGCCTGCTCGGCGCGCTGTTTGCCGGCTGGGGTTCTGATTTGCTGTTCAGCGGCCAGCGCGCGCCGATGCTCCTGCTGTTCACGCTGGGGTTAATGGTCTCGGTCGCCGCGCTGTGGCTGGCGCCGGTGCACCACTACGCGCTGCTGGCGATGTGCTTTTTTAGCGTCGGTTTTTTTGTCTTTGGTCCGCAGATGCTCATTGGTCTTGCCGCCGTTGAGTGCGGGCACAAGCAGGCGGCGGGGTCGATCAGCGGTTTTCTCGGCGTATTTGCCTATCTGGGGGCCGCGCTGGCCGGGTGGCCGCTGTCGCAGGTTATCGAACGCTACGGCTGGTCGGGGATGTTCAGCTTGCTCTCGCTGGCCGCCGTATTGATGGGTTTATTACTGATGCCCCTGCTGATGGCGGGCGTCACCGTTTCTCGCAATCACACAACATCCTGAAGGGCTGAATAATGAAAATAACGCTTCTCTCTACCCTCATTGCTTCCGGGCTCGCGCTCGCCGCCCTTACCGGCGCGGCGCAGGCTAAAGGCCGCCTGGTGGTCTACTGCAGCGCCACCAACGAAATGTGCGAAGTCGAAACCAAAGCGTTCGGCGAAAAGTACGATGTTAAAACCTCATTTATCCGCAACGGCTCCGGCAGTACCCTGGCGAAGGTGGATGCGGAGAAGAAAAACCCGCAGGCCGACGTCTGGTACGGCGGAACGCTGGACCCGCAGTCGCAGGCCGGTGAAATGGGGCTCCTGCAGGCCTACCCGTCGCCAAATCTGGCGCAGATCATGGAGAAATTCCGCGATCCGGCGAAGGTGAAAGGCAACCTCTCCTCGGCGGTTTACGTCGGGATCCTCGGCTTCGGCGTCAACACGCAGCGGCTGAAAGAGAAGAATCTGCCGGTGCCAAAATGCTGGAAAGATCTGACCAAAGCGGAATACAAAGGCGAGATCCAGATTGCCGATCCGCAGAGCTCGGGCACCGCCTACACCGCGCTGGCGACCTTCGTTCAGCTGTGGGGTGAAGACCAGGCGTTTGATTATCTGAAACAGCTCAACGCCAACGTTTCCCAGTACACCAAATCCGGCATCGCCCCGGCGCGTAACGCCGCGCGCGGCGAAACGGCGATCGGCATCGGCTTCCTTCACGACTACTCGCTGGAAAAAGAGCAGGGCGCGCCGCTGGAGCTGATCTCCCCGTGCGAGGGAACCGGCTACGAGATTGGCGGCGTCAGCATTCTGAAGGGCGCGCGCAACGCGGAGAACGCGAAGCTGTTCGTTGACTGGGTGCTGTCGAAGGATGCCCAGGAGCTGGCGTGGAAGAAGGGCAAATCTTATCAAATCCTCACCAACACCACGGCGGAAACCTCGCCAAACTCGCTGAAGCTCGATGACCTCAAGCTTATCAGCTATGACATGGATAAGTACGGCTCAACGGAAGTCCGCAAAGCGCTCATTAACAAATGGGTCGCCGACGTGAAGATGGGTCAATAAGCCCGCGACAAGTGGTTATCGCCCGGCGTCCGCGTCGGGCCAACAACACCCGGAAAACTTATGTCACACACATTAGCTCTTCATCCCGCGAAAAAACGGGATGCGGTATTCCTGTGGGTTTTACTCGGCTGGCTGGCGTTTGCCCTGCTGCCGGGCTGGAGCCTGGATTACGGCCTGCTGGAGTCGACGCGCGATGAGATCCTCGCCGCCTACGGCTGGTCGCAGGTCAACGTTAGCTGGCTATGGTATCTGCTCCCGAGCCTGCTGCTGGTCCGCCCGCTGAGCGAAGCGCGCCGCGAGCAGCGGGCCCGCCACTATTTTGACGCCGGCTGGGCGCTGCTGTGCATGGCCTTTATCGTCATCAGCGCCAGCGTAGAGGGCCGGGGTTTAGGCTACGCCGCCATCGTGCTGTTCGTGGCGCTGGGCGCGATCATGACCCTGGCGCTGACGCGCCTCGAATGGCTGGGCGGCGACCGCTTTGTGATTGGCTCGCTGATTACCATCATCGCGCTGATCGGCATTTTTATCGTCTGGCCGAGCATCGCCATTTTTATCCCGATGTTCACCAATGCGGCCGGGGAGTTCGCGCCGCTGGCGTTCCTCAGCGTCCTCTCCCAGGCGCATATCGTACAGGTCATTATCAACTCGATCCTGCTGTCGATTGCCGTCGGGATCGGCTGTACCTTCTTCGGTCTGGTGCTGGCGATTTACACCACCCGCATCGCGAAGCGCAGCGCCATTATCGGGCGCATCTTCTCGATTCTGCCGATCGTCACTCCGCCGTTCGTGGTGGGGCTTGGCGTTACGCTGATGATGGGGCGATCCGGCTACGTGACCGAATTTATGGTGACCTGGTTTGGGCTGACCAACACCAACTGGCTGTACGGTTTTACCGGCATCTGGCTGGCGCAGGTGCTGGCCTTTACCCCGATGGCGTTTATGATCCTCGACGGCGCCATTAAGACCATCCACCCCTCGCTGGAGGAGGCGTCGTATACCCTGCGCGCCAGCCGCTGGCAAACCTTTAACGGCGTATTCGTCCCGCTGCTCAAACCGGCGCTGGCGAACGCCTTCCTGATTGTTATCGTGCAGTCGCTGGCCGACTTCAGCAACCCGCTGGTGCTGGGCGGCAACTTCGACGTGCTGGCGACGCAGATCTACTTCTACATTACCGGCTCGCAGCTGGACTATCAGGCCGCCAGCACCCTCGGCGCGTTCCTGCTGCTGTTCTCGCTGCTGGTGTTCTGCGTGCAGTATATGTGGATTGGCAAGCGCTCCTACGTGACCGTTTCCGGCAAGTCCTACCGCGGCGACGTGCAGCCGCTGCCGGCGATGCTGGTGCGGGGCGTGGTGGCCCTGCTGGCGATCTGGATTGCCTTCAACGCGCTGCTCTACGGCAGCATTTTCTACGGCAGCTTCACCGTCAACTGGGGCGTGGACTATACCCTGACGCTGGATAACTTTATTAAGCTGTTTGGCCAGGGAATGAGCGACGGCGCGTGGCCTTCGCTGCTTGATACCCTGCTGTATGCCGGGATTGCGGCGCCGATCACCGCCGGTTTTGGCCTGCTGATCGCCTGGGTCGTCGTGCGCCAGCAGTTCAGGGGCAAAAAGACCATCGAATTTACCACCATGCTGTGCTTCGCGGTTCCCGGCACCGTGGCGGGGGTGTCGTACATCCTGGCCTTCAACAGCGCGCCGGTTTACCTCACCGGTACGGCGGCGATTGTGATTATGTCGATGGTGATGCGCAACGTGCCGGTCGGCATTCGTGCGGGCATTGCCGGCCTGGGCCAGATCGATAAATCGCTGGATGAGGCCTCGTTGAGCCTGCGCGCCGGGAGCCTACGCACCATTACCCATATCCTGCTGCCGCTGCTGCGCCCGGCTATTTTGTCGGCGCTGATCTACAGCTTCGTGCGCGCCATTACCACCGTCAGCGCGATTGTTTTCCTCGTCACGCCGGATACCCGGGTGGCAACGGCCTACATTCTCAACCGGGTAGAAGACGGCGAATACGGCGTGGCGATCGCCTACGGCTCCATTCTGATAGTCGTGATGCTGGCGATTATTTTCCTCTTTGACTGGCTGATCGGCGAGGCGCGAATCTCCCGCTCAAAAGCCAAAAATCAGGCGTAATTCTATGACTCAAAAACATTTCGTTGAACTGCGCAATGTCGCCAAACGCTTTGGCGATAACACCGTTATCGAAACCATTAATCTTGCCATTCCGCAGGGGCAGATGGTGACGCTGCTCGGGCCGTCCGGCTGCGGGAAAACCACGGTGCTGCGGCTGGTGGCCGGGCTGGAAAAACCCACCAGCGGGCAGATTTTTATCGATGGCGAAGACGTCACCCACCGCTCAATTCAGCAGCGCGATATCTGCATGGTGTTTCAGTCTTACGCGCTGTTCCCCCATATGTCGCTGGGGGAGAACGTCGGCTACGGCCTGAAGATGCTCGGCGTATCGCGCAGCGAGACAAAAGCGCGGGTGAAAGAGGCGCTGGCGATGGTCGACCTGGAAGGATATGAAGATCGCTTTGTCGATCAGATTTCCGGCGGGCAGCAGCAGCGCGTGGCGCTGGCCCGGGCGCTGATCCTCAAGCCGAAGGTGCTGCTGTTCGATGAGCCGCTGAGCAACCTTGACGCCAACCTGCGCCGCAGCATGCGGGATAAGATCCGCGAGCTGCAAAGGCAGTTCAATATTACTTCGCTGTACGTCACTCACGATCAGAGCGAGGCCTTTGCGGTCTCCGATACGGTGCTGGTGATGAACAAAGGCAGCATCATGCAGATTGGCTCGCCGCAGGCGCTGTACCGTCAGCCCGCTTCGCGCTTTATGGCCAGCTTTATGGGCGACGCAAACCTGTTCCCGGCCAGCTTCAGCGCCGATTGCGTGGAGATCCACGGCTATCGTCTGCCGCGTCCGCCGCATTTTACCGCCAGCGGAAGCGGCACCGTTGGCGTCCGCCCGGAGGCGATTACCCTCAGCCAGCAGGGGCTTGAGAGCCAGCGCTGCGTCATCCGGCACGTGGCCTATATGGGGCCGCAGTATGAGGCGATCGTTGAGTGGCACGGCCAGCAGATTTTGCTGCAAATCAACGCCACCCGCCTGCAGCCTGACGTCGGGGATAGCTACTTCCTGCAGATTCATCCGTACGGGATGTTTATTTTACAGGACGCCGTATAGGCGTCTGGCCCCCTGCTTAGCGGCGGGGGGCCGCTGGCACCCGACGACCGGCGCCAAATCAATAGCCGTATTTATCAGCCTTTCCCGACACAGACTCTGCCAACCGCGTATTTACCCTACTTTTAATCACGTTATTCCGCCGCCGCTGGCTATCCATCTTTGCTGAATGGATATTCATTAACTTTATGTTTATAAACAATAAAATTATAAAAATCCCCGAGATGGCAATGTCAACAGCATTCACGCCTGGACCAACTTAAAATCTATAAAAGTAGACGTTTGTCGACTTTTCATCTAAAAAGTCTGGGTAAGGGGCTAGACAAAACCACTATCCGGTTATCAAATGGTTAAATAATATTAAATTTTAAGTAAATGATTGGCCAAATGAAAAAATGGTCAACGCGCTTTCCGCGATTTACAGGCGCTTCGGCGCACCTTATTGGGAGAAGTTATGCATTCCTCTGTTAATAAAAACGAAAGTCGGACCTTCTTTGGTCATCCCTATCCGCTAGGGTCGCTGTTTTTTACCGAAATGTGGGAGCGATTCTCTTTTTACGGCATTCGCCCGCTATTAATCCTGTTTATGGCCGCCACCGTCTATGACGGCGGAATGGGGCTGGCGCGCGAAAACGCGTCGGCGATCGTCGGCATCTTCGCCGGCAGCATGTACCTCGCGGCGCTGCCGGGCGGCTGGCTGGCGGATAACTGGCTGGGTCAGCAGAAGGCCGTCTGGTATGGCTCGATTCTGATTGCGCTCGGCCATCTGTCGATTGCCCTCTCTGCCTGGATGGGCGACACCCTGTTCTTCATCGGGCTGATGTTTATCGTGCTCGGTTCCGGCCTGTTTAAGACCTGTATCTCGGTGATGGTCGGCACGCTGTATAAGAAGGGCGACGCGCGCCGCGACGGCGGATTCTCGCTGTTCTATATGGGCATCAATATGGGCTCGTTCATTGCCCCGCTGATCTCCGGCTGGCTGATCAAATCCCACGGCTGGCACTGGGGCTTTGGCATCGGCGGTATCGGGATGCTGGTAGCGCTGGTTATCTTCCGCCTGTTCGCCGTTCCGGCCATGAAACGCTATGACGGTGAAGTGGGGCTGGACTCCACCTGGAATAGTCCGGTGGCGAAGAAAAACGGCGTCGGCGCCTGGCTGCTGGCGCTGGCGATTGGGGTTGCGGCGGTGATTACCCTGATTGCTCAGGGCATTATCGTGATTAACCCCGTGGCGGTCGCCAGTACGCTGGTGTACGTCATTGCGGCGTCGGTCGCGCTGTACTTTATCTATCTGTTCGCCTTTGCCGGCCTGAGCCGCAAAGAGCGCGCTCGCCTGCTGGTGTGCTTTATCCTGCTGGTCTCAGCCGCCTTCTTCTGGTCGGCCTTCGAGCAGAAGCCAACGTCGTTTAACCTGTTCGCCAACGACTACACCAATCGCACCATCGGCAGTTTCGAAATTCCGGCGGTATGGTTCCAGTCGATTAACGCCCTGTTTATCATTCTGCTGGCGCCGGTATTCAGCTGGGCATGGCCGGCGATGGCGCGTAAAAACGTCCGTCTGAGCAGCATCACCAAGTTTGTTATCGGTATTCTCTGCGCCGCCGGCGGCTTCGGTCTGATGATGCTGGCCGCTGAAAACGTGCTGAGCAACGGCGGGGCAGGGGTATCGCCGCTGTGGCTGGTCGGCAGTATTCTGATGCTGACGCTGGGCGAGCTGTGCCTGAGCCCGATTGGTCTGGCGACCATGACGCTGTTGGCTCCGGAAAGAATGCGTGGTCAGATGATGGGGCTCTGGTTCTGCGCCAGCGCGCTGGGTAACCTGGCCGCCGGCCTGATTGGCGGGCACGTGAAGGCCGACCAGCTGGATATGCTGCCGGACCTCTTCGCCCGCTGCTCGATCGCGCTGCTGATCTGCGCCGCCGTACTCTGCGTGCTGATTGTTCCGGTACGCCGGATGCTGGAAAATACCCAGACCAAAACCGCACAGCAGCCGGCGGCGAACGCCTGACGGTAAAAGAAGCGAGATCCTGCAAGCCGGCGCCTGATGCGCCGGCTTTTTTTCGTCTGCGAGCTACGGCTCCCGGCGCGTGCAGCGGTAAATGAGCGGCACGGCAAACGCGTACAGCACCACCACCGACAGCCAGATGGCCCCGGGCCACCATGTTCTGAGTCCGAAATAGAGCGACGAAAAGGCCAGCGGCGCGACGATCGACGCCAGGCTGACGGTGGAGGCCAGTACGCCCTGCAGCTGCCCCTGCCGATCGGCGTTGACCTGGCGGGTTGCCAGCGCCTGCAGGGCGGGCGCGCCGATGCCCCCGAGGGCGATCAGCGGCATCACCGCAAAGACAACCCAGCCCTGGTGGGCCAGCGACAGGATAATCAGCGCTATGCTGGCACTGGCGATGCCGCAGAGAATAGCCCCGCGCTCGCCGAGCCTGCGGGCTGCCGGGCCGGGCAAAAAGGCCTGCGCCAGCGTCTGGCACACGCCGAACGCGCCCAGCGACAGGCCAACCCACAGCCCATTCCAGTGAAACATATCCTGCCCCCACAGCGTCCAGCAGGTACCGTAGACCTCCCCGGTGGCGCTTAAGAAAAAGAACACCAGCGCGATGCTGAGCAGCCCTTTGGCCGAGAATAGCCAGCGCATAGGCCGGAGGGGATTGAGTTCGGCGAGCGCCATTTTGCGCTTCGCCGGCCGGCGCGACTCCTGCAGGGCCAGCAGCGCCAGCAGGAAGTTAGCGCCGTTCAGCACTGCGGCGACGAGGAACGGCAGGCGCAGGGCGTAATCGCCCAGTACGCCGCCGAGCACCGGACCGATAATAAATCCCGCGCCGAAAGTGGCGTTGAACAGCCCGAAGCGGCCGGCGCGCTTTTCCGCCGGCGTCACGTCTGTCAGCCATGCCATCGCCACCGAAATGTTGGCGCTGGTGAGGCCGGCGATAGCCCGCCCGAGCAGCAGCGGCCAAAGATGGCTGGAGAAAGCCATCAGCAGATAGTTGAGCGCCGCCCCGGCCAGTGAAATGAGCAGTATCGGGCGGCGGCCGAAATTATCGCTTAGCGCGCCGAGCAGGGGGGCGAAAATAAACTGCATCAGGGCGTACAGCGCCGCCAGAATGCCGATATAAGGGGCGATATCGGCGGTGTGAACCACCTCTTTAAGCAGCTGCGGCAGCAGCGGGAAAATAAGCCCGATGCCGACGGCGTCGAGCCAGATAGTGATAAAAATAACGCTCAGGGTTCTGTTCATGGTCGGCTCAACGCGGGGCGCTACGCATAGGGAGTATCCTGCGCGGCGGCGCTGGCGGCATGAAAACTACGTTCGAGAAGCGCGAGGAAATGCTCGCGAACGGCGTCTGCGGGCTGGTCCTGCTGCAGGCGCAGCGCGTCGCTAAAGGCAATGCGCCAGCCGTTGAGCACGATGCTGGCGATCAGCTGCGCCAGCGGGTCCCGGTCGGGCCGCTGAAGGCGCGACGAGATCATGGCGCCTAGCGCCTGGGTCAGGAGGGCAAACTGCTCAAGCGCGTAGGCCTGCAGCGACGGGCTGGCGTGAACGCCCTGCCAGAACGCCGCCACCCGCCGATCCATTCTGACCAGCGGATGCTGCTGGCTCATCAGCTCCTGGACCAGCGCGGAGAACACCGCGACCGGCGCCAGCCCGGGATGCCGATCGAAGGCCTGCTGCAGCAGCTGGTGGATTTCGTCGATGCGATCGAAATAGAGTTCCTCTTTACGCGGGAAATAGTTGAACACGGTCATTTTCGAGACGCCGGCCGCTGCGGCAATATCGGCAATGGTGACGTTATCAAAACCGTGCTGAATAAACAGTTCGGTGGCGGTATTGGAGAGCTGCTGACGCGTAAGGCGCTTTTTTTGCTCACGCAGCCCCTGCGTATGTTGGGGGGTATTCACGTATTTGCTCCGTCGGGCTGATGTCGATGTCGACAGGATAATTTTATGTCGGGTAAAATATTATGATCGATATAAAATTAAGTCCAGCGCTATGATGCATAGCCGGCAGGCGTGCGGGTGAAGTTAAGCGAGAAGTTAAGTCAGAAGTTAAGCGGCAGAAGGCGTGCGGAAGAAGGGCAATACCAGCCGAACCGCGGGGTGAAGGCGGCCCGGCTTCAGGGTTTAGCGGTAGACGATGCCGCCATCGATCAGGATCGCCTGACCGGTAACGTAGTCAGAGTCCGGGCCCGCCAGATAGGAGACCAGGCTGGCCACGTCGTCCGGCGTTTCGGCACGGCCCAGCGCGATGCCTTCCACGTATTTTTTGTAGGTTTCACCGACCGGCGTGCCGGTAATCTCGGAGAAACGTTTGTCGATTTCGGTCCACATGCCGGTACCGACAATCCCCGGACAGTAGGCGTTGACCGTGATGCCGCGGCTGGCATACTCTTTGGCCGCCGCCTGGGTCAGCGCGCGTACGGCAAATTTGGTCGCGGAATAGATCCCCAGCAGGGCGAAGCCATCGTGTCCGGCAATGGAGCAGGCGTTGATGATTTTACCTTTCTGCTGGCGGTCGATAAATTTTTTCGCCGCCGCCTGAATGCCCCACAGCGTGCCCTGGACGTTGATGCGCATGATGCGATCGACCTCTTCCGGGGTCACGTCGGCCAGCGCCTGCACCTGAGCAATACCGGCGTTGTTAACAATAATATCAAAGCCGCCCAGCTGCTTTTCCGCCTCGTCAATTGCGGCGTAAACCTGATCGCGGTCGGCAATATTCGCCACGAACGTGGCCGCCTTGCGGCCCAGGGCCTCGACCTCAGCCGCGACGGCGGCAATTCCTTCCGGGTTGACGTCGACGAGCATCAGCGACGCGCCATCTTTAGCCAGACGTAAAGCAATCCCGCGGCCAATGCCCTGACCCGCGCCGGTGACCAACGCCACTTTATTTTCGATAGCCATTCTGTACTCACCTTGAACTGATTAATAAACGATGGCGGCCCGATGCGTAGCAGGCCCGGCGCGAGAAGGGCGCAGCGGGCCAGGGGAGCATCAGCGCCAGAGAATGGAACTACTGTATAGCGGCGGATAAACGTGGCCTACCCCCCAGCTGGGGGGGATAAGGGGGCCAGCGACGAAAAGGCGGGCAGCGCCCTGGGATCGCAGCGATGGCTTGGTTCAACCTCCTCTCCTTGAGTTACACTCGGGGGATGGACTGGATGAAAAGGTAACGGCACGATGGAATTTTTGCCCTTAACGGATGACTCGCTGAGTGAATTTGTTCCCGAACAACCTTTGGGTTTTACACGCAAACTGCCGCTTATCGCCACCCGCTTTACGCCGCCTCGTTCACCCGGCTCGCTGCAGCTGCGCGACCGCCTGCTGCAGCGTCTGGATGCCGCCGCCGGCAGCGCGCTGACGCTGGTGTGCGCCCCGGCCGGGTTCGGCAAAACGACCCTGCTGGCCCAGTGGTACCATCATCGGCAGCAGCAGGGGGATGCCATCGCCTGGCTGAGCATTGATGAAGACGACGGCCCGCCGCCGCTGTTTATGCGCTATCTTCAGGCGGCGCTGGCGCCCTTGTGGCAAGGGTGGAGCCCGGCGTTTCTCCAGCAGGCTGATGACAGCCTTGCGGCCGATTTCACGCTGTTTCTGGCGGAGCTGGTTAACCAGCTCCACCGCTGCTCGCACCCGCTGTATCTCATTGTTGATGACTACCAGAACATCTCCCACCCGGCGATCCATGCGGGGCTAAGCTGGCTGCTGAACCACGCCCCGCCCGCCCTGCACCTGATTATCGGCAGCCGCTGCCAGCCGACGCTGGCGCTGAGCCGGCTGCAAATGCAGGATCAGCTGGTGGAGGTGGATGATAGCGAGCTGCGCTTTAACGTCGGCGAAGCCAGCGCCTATTTTTCCGCCGCGCTATCGCCGGGATACAGCCAGCAGGAGATCCCCCGGCTGGTGGCCCTGACGGAAGGCTGGGTCGCGGGGATGAAAATGGCCACCTTATCCAGCGGCCGCGCGCCTTCCCATCCGGCTGCAGGCGGGCTGAACGCCGGATCGCGCTCAATCGCCCGCTATCTTGACGAAGTCATTTTTGCCCCTTTGCCCGCCGAGGTGCTCGACTTCCTTCTGCAAACGTCGGTGCTCAACCGGCTGCATCCGGCGCTGTGCGACGCCGTGACCGGCAAAGCTAACGGCGAAGCGATGCTGGCATGGATTGCGCAGCGCAACCTGTTTCTTTCCGCCCTCGACGAGGGCGGGCTGTGGTTTCGCTACCATCCGCTGATGCGCGACGCGCTGCTTTCTCGCCTGCAGCACGGCGGCGAGGAGGATATTCGCCAGCTGCACGAGCGCGCCGGCAGCTGGTTTGCCGGACAGCAGCTGTGGGCAGAGGCGATACGCCACGCCCTTGCCGCGGGTAAGGGCGGCGCCGGGCATGCGGAAGCGGGGGCGCAGTCGCTGGCGGAAGAGGGAGATATCGACACGATGGTGCGCTGGCTCGGCTATCTGCCGGCGGATCTGGACCCTTCGCGGATCGAGCTGCAAATTAACCTCGCATGGGCGCTGGCGCACCGCTTTCGCTTTCAGGATGCCCGCCGGCTGCTTGATGCGCTCGAAACGCTGGCGACGGCCAGCGGCGAAGGATTAGCCCACAGCTCGTGGGTGAAGCTGCGCGTGGTGCGGGCGATTTGCGAAGCCTTTGCCGAGAATATTCCGCAGAGTATTGCCATCGTCGAGCCGCTGCTGCGGGAGGTGCCCTGCGGCGACGTGTGGGTCGATGGCCTGGTGTGCAATATTCTCAGCTACTGTCATCTGGCCAACTCCCGGCCTCAGCAGGCGCTCGACGTGCAGCAGCGGGTATCGGGCGCGCGCGAGGCCAACCGCAATCTGTTCGTCGGCGTGTACCGGGCCTTCGTCATGGCCCAGGGATACCTGCGCCAGGGCAATCTGGCGGAGGCGGAACGCCAGGCAAGCCGGGCGCTGCATGCTGCGGAACGGCAGACCGGCGCCCGCTCCAGCAGCGGCGCGACGCTGGCGCCGATCCTCGCCGAAATCGCCTGGGAGCAGGGGGAGACGCAGCGCATTGATGCTCTGCTGACGCTGCGCCTGGAGATGATCGATGATTTTTGTCCCCCCGACGGCTTCAGCCGCTGCTACATCGTGCTGGCGAAGCTGGCGCGACTCAACGCCCGCAGGGAGGACGCGGCGTCGCTGCTGCTGCACGCCGAAGGGCTGGCGGTTCAGCGCGGGTGGCTGCGGGCGCAGGCTCCGCTGCTGGCCGAGCGAATCAGCCAACTGCTGCAGGACGGCGATACCTCCGCCGCCGAAGCGCTGCTCTCCCGGCTGCAGGCGCTGGCCGGCGACGCGGGCAAAAGCGATGTGGCGCACGCCTCGCTGGCCTTAAGCCACAGTCGGGTGCTGATGGCCCAAGGGGAGCCGATGGCGGCGGCGCAGCGGCTCGATGCGCTGGCGACCGCCCAGGAGCGCTGCGGGGAGTGGCTGTTCGCCGTGCGCCTGCGGCTGCTGCAGGCGCAGGCCCTGTGGCAGGCGAATGCCCAGGATCAGGCCGTCGCGGTCGGCGTTCCCGCGCTGCGGCGGGCAATACGCCAGAAGCTGCTGCGCAGTCTGCTGGACGGCGGCCCGGCGCTGGCGTCGTTACTGCAGCTGATCGCTAAACGCGGCGCGGCAGGGGCGGAGTTCAGCGCCGATCTGACGCAGCTTTTGGCGCAGTTTGCCGCCGCCGGAGTCCCGGTTAACGCCGGGCGCTCCGCGCCGGTAGCCGTACGCTTAACCGAGCGGGAACGGCAAACCCTGCGCCTGATTGCCGAAGGCTACTCGAATAAGGGAATGGCGCGGGAGCTGGGGATTTCGGCGGAAACCGTGAAATGGCATCTCAAGCAGCTGTACGAAAAGCTGCAGGTCAGCGGCCGCATCCAGGCGGTCAATCAGGCGCGAGAGTGGCAGCTATTAAACTAAGCGCGCGGTCACTTCTGCGGGGCTGCGTCCGCCGCCCCGGACGCGTTACTTCGCGCTGATTTCAGCCAGCGGGCTGCGATAGTCGCCGCCCAGCGCTTTGATCAGCGTCACGTCGGTGCTCAGGCGCTGGGCCTGGATATCCAGCAGCATCAGCCGCTGGGCGATGGCCGGCCGACGCGCTTCCTGGGCGGCGTAGTAGCTGATCAGCCCGCGCTGATAGTGCGCGCTGGCGCTGTGGGTGGTGGCCAGGGCGGCGGTCACCTTCAGCTTCTGTAGCGCCGCCTGCTGGTTGAGATCGTTGAGCTGGCTTGAGCTTATCGCCACGTCGCGAACGGCGTCGAGAACGGCCTGGTTGTACTGCTTAATCAGAATATTGCTGGCGGTGCGCACCGAGCGCAAATTGGCGTTCAGGCGGCCGCCGTCGAAGATCGGCAGATAGAGGCCGGGCAGCAGGTTGATCTGCTGGAACGTCGATTTAAACAGATCCCCGACGCTCAGCGCGTTATATCCCCAGAAGGCCTTGATATCAAAGTGCGGGTAAAATGCCGCCTTCGCCGCATCGACCTGGCTTAACGAAGCGCTGACGTAGCCGCGCAGCGCCTGCAGATCCGGGCGGCGGGCCAGCAGCTCGAAGGAGAGCGAGTCGGGCAGCGTTTCCTGCAGCGTCGGCAGCGGAACCGGGTGGAGCTCCGGCATGCTGTGCGCGTCGGCGCCAATCAGCGCGCGCAGGGTTTCGCGATACTGGGTCAGGGTGCCTTTGGCGGCAATCGTCTGCTGCTGCGCCGCCAGCAGCTCGGCCTGAGCGTTGGCGATATCGACGCTATCCTCCACGCCCCGGCGGGTGCGGTGCTCGTGCGCCTGCACCGACAGGCGGGCAATCTCTTCCAGCTGGTTGAGCAGCTCGATTTTCTGGAAGGTGGCCTGCATCGCGAAGTACAGCTGCGCCACGCTGCTGGCGAGATCCAGCTCGATACCGGCGGTTTCCGCCTGGCGCGCGTTCTTCTCGCCGATGGCCGCCGCGACGTGGGCGCGGTCGGCGCCCCATAAATCGATATTCAGCGTCGCGCCGACGCCCACCGTATTCAGGGTGTACCAGGGGCCGTTTTTATCGACCGGCAGAGAGTAGGAGTAGGGCCAGGTGAACTGCTTATTGGTCACCCGCAGGCGGTTTTGCGCCGCCACCGCGGTGGCCTGCACGCCCATTGCCGACTGCGCCAGCTCTACGGTTGACTGCGATTGCGAAATGCGCAGCCGGGCGGCCTGCATGGTCGGGGAGTTCTGCAGCGCGCGGTTCACCAGCATGTTGAGCTGGGCGTCGTCATAGCCTTCCCACCATCTGGCCGCCGGCCAGCCGCTGTTCGCCAGATGAATCACCTGCGCGAGTTCCGCCTGCTGAGGGTTGACTATCCTGACCTGCGCGGGCTCGTCCTGAATCAGCGCGCACCCGGCGAGCAGGAGGAAAGCGAGGGGTGAGTAGCGCAGATAGCGTGCTGCGGTGTCCATTTTTCTCATGACTTATCTGCCTGTCGCGGAATAGCTGAAGGTGCGGACGACCACGTCGGTAATGTCGTCAGTAATGTCGCCAGCGGCGGACCAAAGGGATTGCGGCGATCCGGATGAAGCCCGCGGAGCGGCTCCGGCGCGGCCTGCTGGCGTTCGATATCATCAGCGTAGGCCTGAAGCTGCGCGGCGCTGCGCTGCAGGAAATCATCTCCCGGCGCGGCGTACAGCCGGTAGCCTTCGCTTAAGCGCACGATCTCCTGGGCCTGGAGCCAGGTCGCTTTGACCGGCCAGGTTTTGGCCTCCGGATGCGGGTGGGCCCAGGCGTTGAGCGGCTCGGCCGCCACCCGATGCATCAGCGTTTCGGCACCGTTCAGGGAGTGGAACAGGGGCACCAGCTTGACCTCATCATCCCCGGCGCGCAGGTAGCCGGCGATCTGCCGGTAGAGCCGCGCCAGGCGAGATTTTAGCTGCACGGCTTCGCTATCCGGCCACAGGTAGAGGTGGACGATCGAAGAGACCAGCACCCCGAGCAGGATGCCGATAACCCGATCGCGCAGCTCGGTTAAATTGGCCAGCGGCCCGAACCAGTTGAGGAAGGCCAGCGAAAAGGTAAAGCCAATCTGGATCCCGGCGTAGGCGATGCGCTCCGAGCCGGCCGCGATCCAGGCCGACAGCGCCATCACCGGTAGAGTCATCCCCAGCAGCCCGACGATAGACTCGGTATGCGGCTGAACGTAGACGATCAGCAGCAGCGCCAGCAGGGTCGCGAGCAGGGCGCCGCCGATGCGCAGCCAGGTCTTCTGCAGGGTCGCCCCTAGCCCCGGCTGGGCGACAATCACGCAGCTCAGCATAATAGTATGAATACCCTGCCAGTCGGCGGCGGTATAAAAAACGTAGCACAGCAGGGTCGCCAGCAGCGTTTTGAGGGCGAAGTGCAGGTAGGCCGGATTGCTCCAGGCATCGGGCAGCAGCAGCGGGGCTTTTTCCTCTTCCCCGGCCGGTAGCGCAACCGCTTCGCTGCGGGCCAGCTTGCCCAGGGTGGCGGCCATCTCCTGCAGGATCACGCCGTTGGCGGTATCCCGGGCGACGATCTCCGGCTGCGCGGGCAGCGCGTCGGGGTGCAGGTTCCCGGCCAGCGCCGAGAGCGCGGCGGAGAGCTGCTGGCGTTCTGCGGGATGGTCATCCCCCGGCTGAAGCAGTGCGGCAAGGTGATAGCAATGCAGCGCGGCGGCCATCAGCGATTGCCACCCCTGAGGGTCGGCGGCAATCTCCGGACTGGAGCGGGTGGCCTGCTTATAGAGCGAGTTTAGCTGGGCAAAGTTTTCGGCGATCTCTTTAAACGTCGGCTGGTTTTTCAGCGGCCCCGGCTGAACGAGGAGCTGCGCAACCTGGCGCAGCAGCACGACGATCCGCGCCTTGAGCTGGTAGCCGGGAAACGCCTGCTGAAAACAGGCGTTAACCAGTAGCGTGACCACAATGGCGGTATTAATAACCACCCACAGCCACAGCAGCAGGCGCACCAGAATCTCGCTCTGGCTGGTCATCGACGGGAAGGTTTGCGCGTAGATAACCACCAGCGCCACCACGAAGAAGGCCATCCCCAGCTTGCCCAGCACCCGCATCAGGTAGATCGCGCCGAAAAACAGGAATACCGAGGCCACCAGGCGGATCAGCGGATAATCATAGGTCCATTTGATGATCAGCAGCACGCTGCCCAGCGCCACGCTGACGGTGATAAAAAACACCACGCTCACCAGCTTAATCATCAGCACGTTAGGCTGGCTGACGTAAAACACCACGATCAGCGCGACGGCCAGAAAGGGGATCTGCAGGGTCATAAACAGGACGATCAGCACCGCGCAGCTCAGCGTCAGGCGCAGGGTATAGTTGGCCCGGCCCGGCACATCGCGGAGTTCCCGGCTCAGAAATGACCACATGTTTTGCATGCCTTCCCCTTACTGCGGCTGAAGCACGGCGCTGGCGGAGGCGCCCATGCGGAACAGTTCAGGGTCGGGATCTTTGACGGCGATCTTCACCGGGAAGCGCTGGGAAACGTGGACCCAGTTGATGCTCTTCTGAATAATCGGCAGGCCTTCAATCACGCTCCCGCCCTCGGGCAGCACCCCGGAGCCCACGGAGTCCACCACCCCGGCGAAGGATCTGTCGTGGTTGGTCATGACGGTGACCCGCGCCGGAACGCCGGGGCGGACGTTTTTAAGATCGGTTTCGCGGAAGTTGGCGATCACGTACCAGCGGTCGTCATCCATTAAGGTAAATACCGGCTTGAGCGCCGAGGCGTACTGGCCGACGGTAGTTTTCAGCGCCACCACCACGCCGTTGAAGGGGGCATGGACTTCGGTAAATTCAAGATGCAGTTCCGCCAGCGCAATCTGCGCCAGAATCCCCGCCCGCTGGGCAACCATCGCGTCTACGCCGGAGACGGCGGCGGAGGCCTGCTTCGCCTGCAGCAGCGTCGCCTCCAGTTCGGCGCGGGCGGCCTTTTCCGCGGTTCGCGCCTGGTCGAGATCTTCCTGCGAGGCAAAGCCCTGCGGCACCAGCGGCTCAAGGCGGGTGCGGGAAGAGGTGGTCTGCTTAACCAGCGCCCTGGCGCGCTCTACGGCGGCGGCCACCGACCGGGCGTTGTACTCCTGGGCCTTAACCGTGCGCTGGGTCAGCATGATTTGCGCATCGAGGGTCGTCAGCCGGGCTTTGGCATCGTCGAGCATCGCCTGGTAGGGGCGCGGATCGATGCGGAACAGCAGATCGCCTTTTTTCACCCGCTGATTGTCGCGGATCGGCATCTCGACGATCCGCCCGCTCACTTCCGGCACCACGTCAATGGTGTCGGTATAGACGTAGGCGTCGTTGGTGGCCGGCGAGGTCTGGAGCTGCCAGATAACCACAATAAGCGCCACGATCGCGGCGAGGACGAGGGCCAGCAGGGGCCACTTTTTCCGTAATACGCTTGGGCTGGAGTTTGTCATAGCGGCTTAGTTAACAAAGAAAAGGAACCACAGGATCGTGGCGAACAGGAACATCAGCGCCAGGTAGCTGAAGACCAGCGGCGAAAATCGCGACTGCCAGCCCCGGCGGACGATCAGGATATGGCAGGGAATGAGTAAAAATACGCCGCCCAATAAACAGAAGAACCAGCCTGGAAATGCGGCGCCTAATACCGGGATCGCCGGCGATAAAGAGCAGCCGGAAATTAAAGGCGAGGTTAATAATAGTGCCGGAGGGGCCAGCTTCACTATACGATTCAAGGGAGGGTACCTGCGCGCTCATATCATTGTGGAATGAGTTTAATCCCCCTGCGCGCAATCAGGAAGACTCAAGGCCTATATTTCTGCCTCCGGTTGAGGCTCGGTTTTACAAAACTGGTGAATATCAACGCATTTATTTTGCATTAATGGCGCCGGGGCCGGCGAAATAGAGGCGGAGGGTTTCTGTTGCTGCCCGTAGTCAGCGCCTCCCGCCAGGACTATGCTTAGGATCTGAACAATAAAAATAATGGGGTAATGTCATGGATAAGCAGCTACTGGACGCGGGGTTTCGCGCCTACAGGGGAGAGAAAATCGATGTCTACTTCAATACGGAAATTTGCCAGCATTCGGGGAATTGCGTACGCGGTAGCGCGAAGCTCTTCAATCTGAAACGTAAGCCGTGGATCGTGCCGGATGAGGTGGATGTCGCCACGGTCGTGCGCGTCATTGAGACCTGCCCGAGCGGCGCCCTGAAGTATCGCCAAAAATAAGTGAGGACGTGATGGAAATACTGGAAGGTCACAACAAGTTTTACGTCAATGACGCCGAGGGCAATCAGGTTGCCGAAATTGTTTTTGTGCCCACCGGGGAGCATCTCAGCATTATTGAACATACCGACGTGGACGCGAGCCTGAAAGGGCAGGGCGTAGGTAAACGGCTGGTGGCGAAGGTGGTGGAAAAAATGCGCGGCGAGCAGCGTAAAATTATCCCGCTATGTCCGTTTGCTAAACATGAGTTTGATAATACCCGCGAATACGATGATATCCGCGCCTGATATAAATACGCCGGCTTTCGCCGGCGCTAAATTTCAGGGATGAACGCAGGCGCGCTCCTCGCATCCGGGATCTATTTTTTGGCGCTTATTTCGTTGAGAAAGAGCTTAGCCATAATTTTTTGCCGGAGCCGTGCCCGTCAATATTATTTCAGCAGCACGTTTCCGGCTTCGCGCATAAAGTACGCCGCATCTCCAGGCTTTGTTTCTGCTATCAGCGGGTGCCTTCATTTTCCAGCTTCTGCCTTTTACGCAGATGCGGGAAAATGGTCATCCATACCGCCACCACCACCAGCGTGCCAATCCCGCCAAGCGCCGCGGCCGGTACGGCGCCCATCCACGCCGCCAGCAGGCCGGATTCAAACTCGCCAAGCTGGTTTGAGGTATTGATGAAGATGGCGTTCACCGCGTTCACCCGGCCGCGCATATCATCCGGCGTATCCAGCTGCACCAGCGCGCCGCGAATGACCATGCTCACCATATCGAACCCGCCCAGCGCGGCCAGCGCCAGCAGGGAGAGCCACAGCTTTGTCGAGAGCGCAAACAGCAGCGTCGCCAGGCCAAAGCCGGCCACCGAGGCGAACATGATCAGGCCCACGTTCTTCTCCAGCTTGTTGCGGCTGAGCCAGACGCCCACCAGCAGCGCGCCGACCGATGGCGCACCGCGCAGCATCCCCAGCCCCCAGGGGCCGGTGTGCAAAATATCCTGGGCGAAGATCGGCAGCAGCGCCGTCGCCCCGCCGAGGAGCACGGCAAACAGATCGAGCGAGATCACCCCCAGCACGTCTTTTCTCTCGCGGATAAAATGCACGCCGGCAAACAGGTTCTTGAGGTTCATCGGCAGGCGGGTTTGCGGCGGCCGCTCGTAGCGCAGCCGGCTCACCAGCACAATCGAGAACAGATAGAACAGGGCGGAGACGCCGTACACCACTTCCGGACCCGCCACGTACAGCAGGCCGCCCAGGGTTGGGCCGATAATCACCGCCGCCTGTCCCCCAACGGAGCTGGCCGCCATCGCGCGGGCGAGGATCGGCGGCGGCACCAGCGCCGGCAGCATCGAGGTGATCGCCGGCCACTCCAGCGCTTTTGCCACCGAGATTAAGAAGACCAGCCCCCAAATCTCAATTTTGTCCGCCCAGTGCAGCAGCGTCAGCGCCACCAGCCCGAGTAAGGCCGCCCATTCGATGAACTGGCCTAACAGCACAATGCGCCGGCGATCGAACTGATCCGCGAGGTGTCCGGCGGGCAGGGCCAGCAGCACTGAGGGGAGGAACTGCATCAGGCCGATCATCCCCAGCGCCATCGCGCTGTGAGTGATGGCGTAAATTTGCCAGCTAACGGCAACCGAAAACATCTGAAAGCCAAACGATGAACAGGTGCGCGCCAGCCAAAAAGTGACGAACGACCTGTGCCGCAGCAGCGAATCGTCCGCTGCGGATACCAGTGAACCCATAGTCTTATCCCATTCAAAGCCAATATTCCGGCCAGCATCGTGGTACCGGCCTGGTGAGCAGCCCGTAACGGGCGCTTGTTATCTTTTTTTGCACATTGCAGAGTGCGGCATCTTGTCCGTGCGGACAGTGGCGAGGCGTGCGCTTAGCATGCGGTTGATTATCTTAAATGGGTTTCAGCATGCGCGTCTAAGTATTAACAGGCCTGTAATCTGGGGGGAGCGGCAGGTAAATGGTTTCGGTTACGGCGGGAGGTCAGGGCCGCCGCAATGAGTGGCGCCGGATATCGCACCTGCGTGCGGCCGCGGTCCTGCAAAATGCCCGTATGCTATAGTTTTAAGCTTCTCGGTGAATGAGAAGACGTTTAATCCCCCCACCACGACAGGAAATGTAATTTGCCTCAACCCCCGGAACGGTCGATGCGTCGGACCGCATTTATTGCAGATACCGCTGCGCTGATCCTCTTCTTCACGACAACCGGCATTATTAACGAACGGGTGATAGCCGGTATGACGTGGGAGCAGGTTCTCCACGCCCGTCTTCTGGGAGCGGCCCTGATGGTTCCGGTCGCAAGACCCTACGGCATCTGGCGGGATTGGCTGATGCGGCGCGCCGGCCCTGGGCGGGTGTCTCAGCTGCTATGGGACAGCGCGGCCCTGGTCAGTTTCCAGGTGCCGATCTATGCGCTGATCATTGCCTTCAGCGGCGCCTCGGGAAGCGGGCTGATTCGAGGCACTCTCGGCGCCGCGCTGATGATGCTTTGTCTGGGCAGGCCTTACGGCGCGTTTCTGAACTGGGTGCGTCGGTTATTTGGCCTGCCTCCTGGGGGGAGTAAGCCGATGTCATTGAACAGCTGAGCGGGGCTACGACCCGCTGCGCCTTTAGAGTCCGGGCCACATGCCACCAACGCGGCCCATCGGAACCTGGGCGAACATGGGAAGCACCGACCGGTCAATGTCTTCCCACCGCGCATCGTAAGCCAGCCCGATATTTTTAGCCGTTTGACGAAAGGCTTTATCCAGGCTGGAGCTATGAATGGTGCCGGGTGAAACGGTATTCACCGTTTGCAACCGCCCCGAACAGGAATAACGTTATGTAATCTCCCGGCCTTCGCCGCAGCATAATCTGGCCTCTTGTCCGGCGGCATCAGCGCTGCCAGGCTCGAAATATTAATGACTCTTCCCCATGCCTGAGCGCGCATACCCTTTCACCGAGATTTCTTTCCGCTGGTTTTCTGCACCATCGTGCCGGTCCATCGCCACCAGGTATAGATACGGGGTGCTTACACCTTCATTGACTCCGTAAAAACAGGCGGTGAAAAAGATCGGTCAACAGGTTAGAGACAATAAACACGCAGGCGGCGAAAATGGTGGTGCCAATCACTACCGGGAAATCGCCGTCCAGCGCCGCATCAATCGCCAGCCGTCCGACGCCGTCGAGGCCGAACATCTTCTCGGTGACAATTGCGCCGCCCATAATCGCCGCCAGCTCCAGCCCGGTGAGCATCAATACCGGGCTAAGCGCTGGCTTTAACGCGTGATCGAAGTATACCCGCCACTCGCGCACCCCTTTTGCCCGCGCGGTACGGATATAGTCCTTGTGCAGCACGTCGAGCATACTGCTGCGCAACACGCGTTGAAAAATAGCTGTTTCAGCCAGCGTCAGCGTCAGCCACGGCAGCGCCAGATGCCGCGCCCACTGCCACGGGTCATCGCGCAGGGCCACATAGCCGCCAGCAGGAAACCAGTTTATGTTATGCAGCGACAGCTGATAAAACAGGAAGAAGATAATCAGCATCCCGCTCAGGAAGGTGGGTAGCGACAGCGCGACGTAGGCGAAGAACGCCAGCAGGCGGTCGACAAAGCGGTCGCGGTAGCGTGCCGCCAGCACGCCGGTGAGCAGCGACACCACCGTCCAGATAACCAGCGCGCCCAGCGCCAGCGACAGCGTAACCGGCACCTTCTCCAAAATCAGCTGGGTGACCGGCGTCTGGAAACGGAACGAGTAGCCCAGCGCTGGCGGCCAGTGCAGCATGCCCACCGGCGCGCCCTGGATCTCCGGGCCACGCAGCAGGAAATAGCGCAACTGCTGATACCAGGGATCGTTGAGGTGCAGCGCCCGGGCTATAGCCTCAACGGCCTCTGGCGTGGCGTTTCGCGGCGCCAGCATCACCGCCGGATCCTGATAGGCGATACGGGTGAGTAAAAAGGCGACGATCAGCACCAGCAGCAGCGTCAGGGCGCTACGCAGCAGCGTGTTAAACAGAGTGGAAAAAGTCATGACTATCGTCGCTCCAGATGAGGGTCCAGTACGTCACGCAGGCCGCTACTGAGGCAGTTAAAACCGAGGACGATGAAAAACAGCGCCAGCGCGGGTGCAGCCAGAAACCACGGCTGTACCTGATACATCGCCGAACGCTGCACGTCGGCAATCATATTGCCAAGGCTTGCGGCGGGTGCGGGAATACCTACGCCAAGGAAGGAAAGGGTGGCTTCAGCGATGATGTTGGTAGGTAGCTGGATGGCCCAGTACACGCCCATCGTCGGCAACACGCCGGGAATGATATCGCGCCACAAAATGCGCCACTGGCTTTCACCCATCAGCACCGCGGCAGCCACGAACTCCTGCTGGCGCAGATCCAGCACCAGCCCTCGGCTCAGGCGCGCAAAGTAGCCCCAGGAGAAGAAGGTAATCACAAAGATCACGACCCACACAGGGTCGACGCGAGGACCGCTCTCGCCGCCTTGATTCAGCGCCAGCAGGCTGAGCGCCGTGACCACGAACGGAAACGAAAGTACCAGATTGATCAGCTGTTGACACAGCGCGTCAATGCGCCCGCCGCGATAGCCGCCAAACAGCCCGACGAACAGGCCAATCAGCATTGCCAGAGTGGTGGCGGGGACGGCGATCAGCAGCGAAATGCGGGTGCCGTACAGGGTGCGCACCAGCACGTCGCGACCGTTATCATCCGCGCCGAGCGGAAACGCTGCACTCGGCCCTACGGGAAGGCCCATATCCGACAGCGCGCTATCACGGAACTGCCCGGTTTCGCTATGACCTAGCCATGCGGCGACCATTGGCGCAGCTAGCGCCGCAAGTACCATCAGCGCCACAATCACCAGTCCACGACGGGCGCTCGGTTCCCGCCACAGCCTCTGCCAGAACGTCACAGGCGGGAGGGCGAACGGCTCAGAAAGCAGCGGCTGACTCATAGACTACCTCCTCGCTAAAACGATGGCCGGTGCCGGGAATGGCCGCAAGCAGCAGGCGCGTCCATGCGTGCTGGGGCCGCTGGAAGATCTGCTCGGTGCTGCCCTGTTCGATAATGTGCCCTGCCTGCAGTACCAATACGCGGTCGCACAGCGCCGCCACCGCATCGAGGTCGTGCGAAATAAACAGAAGTGACAGGCCATAGCGGCTACGTAGTCGGGTAAACAGCTGAATGATGCGGTGCTGGGTGGTGATATCCAGCGCCGACACCGCCTCGTCGGCGACGATAAGCTTCGGTTTCATCGCCAGCGCACGGGCAATAACCACCCGCTGGCGCTGGCCGCCGGACAGCTGCGACGGGTAGCGCGAGGCCGCTAAAGCGGGCAGCTCCACCTGCGCCAGCAGATCGTCGATAGCCGCCCTTAGCGCCAGCGGCGACAGCGGCTGGCCGCGTTCGCGCAGGGCGGTTAGCTGCAGCGGTTGAGCCAGCGTGTCGTCAACGCGCCGCCGTGGATTGAGGCTGCTGTAGGGATCCTGAAACACCATCTGCACCGCGTGGCGTTCCGGGTGATGGCTACCCGGCTCCTTCCACGGCTGGCCCGCCAGCGTCAGCGTGCCGCCGTCCGGGCGGTCCAGTCCGACGACGATGCGCCCCAGCGTGCTCTTCCCGGAGCCGGACTCGCCGACCAGGCCGAGAATTTCCCCCTCATGCAGACTAAAACTGATGCCATCCAATACCGGCGCGGCCGCTTTTCCCGGCCAGAGCCGCGAGGGTCTGACAAAGCTGCGCGAAACCTGACTCACCTCCAGCAGCGGCGTCGCCTCGTCGTAACGGAAGGGAGACGGGGCGCGCGGATGCCAGCCCGCCTGCAGCAGTGAGCGGGTATAGTCATGCTGCGGCGCGTCGAAAAGGGCGCGTGCTGCACCCTGTTCGACAACCTGGCCGTGCTGCATTACCACGATCCTGTCGGCAATATCAGCCACCACCCGTAGGTTGTGGCTGATAAACACCAGCGCGCAGCCATGCTGGCGCTGGAGCCGCTTCAACAGGCGCAGAATTGAGGCCTGGACGGTGGCGTCCAGCGCGGTAGTTGGCTCATCAGCGATAATCAGCGACGGATTCAACGCAATGGCGATGGCGATCATCACCCGCTGGCGCTGGCCGCCGGAGAACTTCGCCGGACGCTCGTGATAGCGGCGGGCGGCATCCGCAATGCCTACCTCCGCCAGCAGCGATAGCACCTGCGTGCGTAGGGCCTTACGCCCCACGCGCCGGTGAGCGAGGATCGCCTCCTCGATTTGCCGCCCGACGCTTTTCAGCGGGTGCAGATTGCTTAGAGGGTCCTGCGACACGTAGCCTATCTGCGCGCCGCGCAGCTGGCGCTTTTGATTCGCCGTAAAGGCGTGCAGCGGCTGGTCGTTAAAGACAATCTCTCCCTGCACGCGCATCTGCGTCGGTAACAGGCCAAGCACCGCCAGCAGGCTCAGGCTTTTCCCGGATCCTGACTCGCCCACTACCGCCAGCGTTTCTCCCGGCTCGACGTGAAAACTGACGCCTTTGACCAGCGTACTACGCGGGTCAAGGCCAATTGTTAAGTCGCGTACATTGAGTAATGGCATGACGCCCCCTTAAGGCTTCAGCGCAATATTGGTGATATCGGCCTGGGTCGCCAGCGAAGACCACGTCCAGTTTGTGACGCGCTCAGACGTCACCGCAATGCGGCGTTTCTCAAACAGCGGGATCCACGGCAGGTCAGCGGAGACCAGGCGGTCAGCTTCCTGCCAGATAGGGCCTGGGTTGTCCGAGCTGTAGGCCTGCTTCGCTAACTGGTTCAGCTTGTCGTTGCTGTAGCAGATGGCGTAGACGTTGCCGCGCCCGCATGGCGAGGCATCTGAATTCAGCCAGCCTCCGAGCAGCATGCGCGTCGCCGGACCTTGCCAGTCAGGGGAGGTCTGACCGAGTGCAAGATCCCAGCGGTTTTCCGGGCTTTGTAAATACGACATAAACTGCGGCGGCGGCACCGGGATCAGGTTCAGGCGAATCCCCGAGCGGGCCAGATCTTCTTTGAGGATCACCGCCAGGGTGCTGAACTGGTTATTGGCGCGATAGACCAGATCCAACGTCAGCCCATCCGCCAGTCCGGCCTCTTTCAGCAGCGCTTTGGCTTTTTCCGGGTCGCCTTTACTGTCCGTGGTGGCGTACGGATCGAACGGCTCATGGCCGAGCAGGGTGCTGGTGATAATCTGCCCCAGCGGCAGCGCGGCGATTTTCCCACCCTGCGCCTGCACCAGGTGCGACTTGTTCACCGCGTAGGCCAACGCCTGGCGCACGCGCAGGTCGCGCAGGGCTGTTGCGCCGGCGCTCTTCGCCTGCGGCTGAGCGTTAATGGCGATGAAGTTCGCCGCACCGCTGTTGGCGGCGTGCAGATACGGGCTCTTTTTCAGCAGATACTGACGAACCGCGGCCTGCGGCGGTACGTCAAGGTACAGCGACAGATCCGCATCGCCCGCCTGAATACGCTGCATCACGCTGTCTTCGTTGTTGCCGGTAAAACTCACCTCGATGGCGTCAACCCAGGCTTTACGCGCCGGGTCTTCCGCGTGGTTGTAGTCTTTCACTTTGCTTAATACCAGCTTCTGGCCGCTGGCGTAGCTGGCGACTTCATACGGCCCGCTGGACGGAAAGTTTTTGCGAAACTCCTGTGAGTCCGGGAAGTAGCGCGAAGCGACCTCTTCCGGCAGCGGGGTGACGAAGTTCATCGACAGAATGTTGAGGAAGTCGTAGTTTTTGCTGTCGGAGCGCAGTACCAGCGTTTTGTCGTCTGGCGCGCTGACGCCTGCAATCTCGTGGCCGTCAATGAACGCCTTGCTGGCGGCAAGATCGCCGGTAGCGACTTTACTGAACGCCTGGCAGTAATCGGCAAACCCGGAGAAAGCGAGGTTAAAGTAGTTCACCGCCGCCACCTGCTTGTTGGGATCGCAGAAACGCTTGATAGCGTAGACGAAGTCTTTTGCCACAATGGGGCGCGTCGTCGGCCCGGCGAAGCGAATACCGTCGCGCAGGTGGAAGGTGTAAGTTTTGCCATCGGCGCTGACGTCCCATGATTTTGCCAGATCGCCAACCAGCGTGGTGTCATCCTTCAGGCTGCTGGTCGAGCCGGGGTAGGTGACCAGCTGGCGGGTGACCGCCCGCAGGATCTCCCACGAGTCAACCGAGTAGCCGGTCAGCGGATCGAAGGCGTCAAGATCCGGCTGTAATGAGGCAATCTTCAGCGTGCCACCGGGCTGCGGCGCAGCCTCTTCGGCAAACGCCGGAACCATTGCGCTAGTGATGAAGGCAACAAAAAGGGCCTGGCCCATCAGGGGCCAACGAATGCTGTGCATCAAAAAATCTCCAGAAAAAGTTAGAAGAAAATTCCCGACCAGGGATGTTCATGACAGGCCAGCAAGCGCGTCAAACGCGCGGTGGACTGCGAATGGTGAGGCTGAATACGGCGTGCGGCCACGAGCTGGTGAGCGGTGTATTCGCCGAGCAGCAGCATGGCAAGCGCATCGATACCAAGCGAGATATCCGGTTGGCCGGCGCTGCGCTGAATGCCGCCAGACGATAGCCGCCAGACGCCGCGGTTTGCCTCAATCAGAGGGTCATCAATCGCCAGCGTGAGCGCCTCGCCGTCGCCAAGGGCTCGGGCGTTAAACGTCCGCTCGACGTTGAGGATTCGCAGCCAGCTTTCGTCGACGCGCCTGACTTGCTGCACCGCGCGAGGATTTGCCAGCAGCAGCGGCAGGGCGTCATCCACCGGGCGGTGCGGCAGTTCGATATAGCGCGCGATATCAAGCTGCAGCAGATAGCCGAACAGCTGCGCGGCTATCTGCGGGTCAGCGGCGTGCAGATCGTCAACCACCAGCGTGCGCTCAGCGCTGTACAACCAGTTGTCGTCGGGCCTGGCGTGATAACGCACAAAGCCCTGAGGCTCGCCATCCTTGAGCGCCAGCGCCACATAATGGTTCAGGCTGCTGTGCGCCAGACGATGCTGCTGGAGCGCCCACCACTGCGGCCAGCGGGTCAGCGTGCCGGCGTGGCGCTGCGGGTAGCGCGTCACGACGGTTTGTTGCGCCTCCCAGGCGTCGGCGTGAGGCAGCAGGCGAATATCACCTTCGGCGGCGGGCAGCGATGACAGCTCGCGTTTGTCAACTCTAAGATCCTGAATAGCCGTGGCGATACCGTAGCCGAAGCGCCCGTAAATGGTGCCCTGCGAAGCGCGCAGCGTGGCGACGGCTACCCCCTGCTGGTAAAGATCGGCCAGCTGTTGGCTGAATAGCGCCCGCAGCACGCCGCGACGGCTGAAGTGGGGCAGGACGCCGACGTGGGTGACGGCGGCATGCGGCACTCGCTGGCCGCCCGGCAGAGTCAGTTCGCCGGGGAAACTGTTGCTGGTGCCCGCTAATTGGCCGTCGAACGAAGCGGTATAAACGCGCCCCGGCACCACGTAGCGTTCGGCCCACGCCTCCACCGGCGTGACGCCCCCGGGGAGGCCGAACATCGCCTGGCGAAACAGCGTCGCGGCAGCGAGCAGCTCGGCGGGGTCATAGATAATCCGAATCTCCGGCATCGTCGCTTCCTTAGCGTTTCGGCGGCGAGTAGACGCGCGGCGTCGGCAGCTTGCCGCTCAGCACGTAGTCGCCCACTTCTCGCGTACGATAGGTCACCGGATCGTGCAGCGTGTGGGTACGCACGTTACGCCAGAAAACGTCCAGCCCGTACTGATTGCTGGTGGATCGCCCGCCGGTCAGCTCAAAGATCTCGTTGCTGATTTTTAGCGCCACGTTGTTGGCAATGACCTTGGCCTGGTCGGTTAGTAGCGCCAGTTCGCCCCATTGGGTTTCGGTGAGATCGTCGCCGGCATGGAAGGCATCCTGGAAGGCGTGCGCGGTTTTTTCCGCCAGCGCGATCCCGGCGGCGAGATCGGAGGAGAGCTCGCCCGCTTTCAGCCGGTGATACGGGTCTTCCAGCGCGCTCTCCACGCCGGACTCCGGCCACGGGCGTACGGTGTCACGGAAATAGGCGGCGGCCTGCTTCAGCGCGCCTTCGGCAATGCCGAGGTAGAAGTGGACAAAAATCAACTGGCTGAACTGGTTGCGCAGGGCGTTGCGCAGCAGCGCGCTCTCCGGCTTCTCCTCCAGCCCGGTGAGGCGATCTTTCTCCTGAAGACGCACGCGGTTGAACTCCAGCGTACCGCTGGCGGTCAGGCGCTGGCCGAGGTTGTCCCAGTCATCGTTAAAGACGATCCCCGGCCGATCGGCGGTAACCTGGTACTGCACCAGCCGATCCTCTATCCATACAGCGATGGTCATTACCTGCGAAACGGCAGCGCCAGTGGCAAAAGTGCGACGCCCGGTGACGTAGAGATCGTTACCGTCCCATTCCAGCTTCAGGCGCGGGTCACGCGGGTTGCTGATGCTTGACTGGAACCAGCCTTCGTTGGCGACGCCGCGGGCGATAAACTCCCACTGCTCGCGGTTGCCGAGAATGTAGCTCCAGACACCGTTGGAGTAGTGGTAGGTGATCAGCTGGCCGATCGAGCCGTCGGCAGCAGAGATAATGCGGCCAATCTCCAGCGCCTGCACCAGATTCGCCCCTCCACCGCCCAGCGACTTCGGCACCGCCAGCTTGAGCAGGCCGCTCTGACGCAGCCAGTCTATCTCTTCAAACGGATGTTTATTGGCGCGATCGCGCTCCAGCAAGGTGGCATAGAGACGGTCCGCGACTTCCTGAGCCACTACTTTCCAGTGGACGAATTCCTGGTGGTTAAGTCCTGCATAAATGTCCTGAGCATGGCTCATAGTTCCTCTCTTAGGGGCGATGTTTTTTTATGGTTGGAGTGGTGAGTGCAGCAGTCCGCTGCGGCGTAGCAGGGCACCTGCGCCCTCGGCAAACCAGTAAGCTTCTTCAAGATGCGGCTGACCGGATAAAATAAAGTGTTCAATGCCCAGCGCGTGGAAGGCCTGGATCTTCTCCGCGACCTGCTGGTGGCTGCCGACGATGGCGGTACCTACGCCGCCGCGCACCAGCGCGTATCCGCTCCAGATGTTAGGGGCGATCTCCAGCAGACGGACGTTTTCCGGCGTCACCTTCTCGGCCTGAATATCGTCAAGCAGAGCACTCATGCGCTTTTGCCCGACGGATTCGGTGCGCCCCAAAAGCAGCTGGGCGCTTTGAATGCGCTCCGGGGTTATGCCGAGCAGCAGGCGGGCGGCCTCACGCCAGGCCTCTTCTTCGCTGTCGCGGCTGATGACGTGAAAGCGGATGCCGAAGCTCGGCGTACGCCCTTGGGCGGCGGCCAGCGCGCGCACCGTCGCCAGCTGCTGCGCGACCTGTTCGGGAGGTTCGCCCCAGCTAATCCAGGTGTCGGCCTGCGCGGCGGCAACCTGCTGGGCAGCCGGGCTGGAACCGCCGAAGAACACCGGCGGCACTGACCACGGCGAGGGTAGCAGGGTGGCCTGCTCAAGCTGATAGTGCTCGCCGTGAAAATCGAACGGCTGGCCGCTGCTCCTGGCGTGACTAACGCCTTTAAACGCGGCGATAAACTCGCCGCTGCGGGCGTAGCGCTGGTCGTGATCCAGCCGGTCGCCGTAGCGGCGCTGCTCAACCGGATCGCCGCCGGTGACGATATTGATCATCAACCGTCCCTCGGTCAGCCGCTGGAAGCTTGCCGCCTGATGAGCGGCCAGCGTTGGCGAAATAAAACCCGGACGGAAGGCAACGATAAACTTCAGCCGCTCGGTGTGTTGGCTAATAGCCATGGTGCTGAGCCATGCGTCTTCGCACCAGCTGCCGGTCGGTGTCAGTACGCCTTCAAAGCCCAGGCGCTCTGCGCTGCGGGCAATATCGATCAGATAATCGAGGGTGGCGGGGCGGAACTGACCGCTGATGCCGCTGATGTGCTGAGAGTCATCGCCTGCGCCGACGATCCCCCGGCTGTCGCCATTGGTCGGCAGGTACCAGTGCAGATGGATGCTCATTGCACCTCCTGAGGATAGCCGTCTGTTAGTTGACGAAAGCGGGTGCCGGGGTGATCGTCGCGCAGCCGCTGCTGCCCGCGACCCTGCAGGCGTTCGCGTAGGGTGAGCGACGTACCGTCCGCCTGACGCATGCGTCCCCGCGCCTGAAGTTCCGGCACCACCCAGCGGACAAAATCTTCGAAACTGCCGGGGCTGATGGCGTAGGCGAGGTTGAAGCCATCAACCCCGGAGGCGTCGGCAAAGGCTTCCAGCTGGTCGGCGACGCTCTGCGGACTACCCACCAGCGTCGGGTGAATTCCGCCGATGCCGATGTAGTTACTGATATCGCCCACCGTCCACTGGCGCTCAGCGTCAATGCGCGTCAGCCCGGCCAGCGCCGAACGGCTGGCGTTGGTTTCGATATATTTGAGCGGCTCGTCCAGCGACCAGCCGGACCAGTCCACTCCCGTCCAGGCAGAGAACAGCGCCAGCGCCGCTTCCTGACTGGTGTAGTTGAGGTAGTCCTGGAATTTGGCGTGAGCCCTGGCATCGTCCTCATCGACCACCACGCTGATGGCGGTGATAAAGCGAATTGCCTCGGCGCCGCGCCCCTGTTCATGCGCCAGCGTGCGAATTTTGTCGATATTCTGCGCGATCGACTGCGGCGTGGTGCCGCCGAGGAACACGACTTCGGCATTCTGTGCGGCAAACAGACGACCCCGGTCAGAGGTGCCTGCCTGGAACAGCACCGGCGTTCGCTGCGGGCTGGGTTCAGAGAGGTGCGCGTCCGGCACGGTAAACCAGCGCCCCTGATGGCGGATCGGGTGGACTTTGGCGGGGTCGGTATAGACGCCCGCCTCGCGGTCACGGCGTACCGCATCGTCTTCCCACGAGCCTTCCCACAGCTTGTAGGTCACCTCAAGGAACTCCTGCGCACGCTCGTAGCGTTCGTCGTGGTCCATCTGTTTTTCCAGCCCGAGGTTACGCGCGGCGGACTCCAGCACCGACGTCACGATGTTCCACGCCACTCGCCCCTTGGTCAGGTGGTCGAGCGTGGTGAACTTGCGCGCCAGCAGATACGGATGCTCGTAGGTGGTTGAAACGGTGATGCCAAACCCCAACTGTCGGGTGGCGGCGGCCATCGCCGAGACCAGCAGCAGCGGATCGTTGACCGGCGACTGCGCGGCGGTACGCAGCGCGGCATCGGGTTTGCCCTGGTAGACGTCTATCTGCCCCAGCGCGTCGGCGATAAACATAGCGTCAAAACCGGCCTCATCGAGCAGGCGCGCAATGTGCAGCCAGTAGTCGAGAGTCGTGTATTCGCTGGCTCGGTCATCGGGGTGCCGCCACAGTCCGGCGGAGACATGGCCGACGACGTTCATCATAAAGCCGTTGAATAACAGCTGTTTTTTTGCGGTTGTCATGGTGCGTCCTTATTAAAATGGGTCAGGCAAAACGTTTTAATGCCGCGTCCGTCGTGCCCGTTGGCAGCAGGTAGCTGGCGGCCAGCAGTTGCCGGGTGATCGGATGACGATCCGCGGCGTACAGCGCGTGGCGCGGGAAATCGTCCACTATCTGGCCGCGGGCCATCACCACAATGCGCTGGCAAAACTGCGCGACCAGGGCCAGGTTGTGACTGATAAACAGGCAGGTCAGGGCGTGCTGGCGATGCATACGAGTGAGCAGCGCCATTACCTGCGCCTGTACCGTGAGATCCAGCGCGGAGGTGGGTTCGTCGAGCAGCAGGAAGCGGGGATTCACCGCCAGGGCGCGGGCGATATTGGCGCGCTGGCGCTGACCGCCGGAGAGCTGGTGCGGATAGCGCTGCAGCAGTGCGACGTCCAGCCCAACTTCGCTAAACAGGGACCTGGCGCGCGCTACCGCCTGCGGGCGCTGTGCGACCGTGCCAAGACGGAACTGCGGGCGAACCAGCTGCTCTTCCAGCGTCAGACGCGGGTTGAATGAGGCCAGGCTGTCCTGAAAGACGCACTGAAGCTGACAACGCAGGGCGGTGATGCTGTCCTTATCCTTGTTGCTCACCAGCTCGCCGGCAAAGCGCATTTCGCCGCGATCGCCTGGGATCAGCTGCGCCAGCAGCCGCGCCAGGGTGGATTTTCCGGACCCGGACTCGCCGATAATGCCGACAATTTCGCCGCGCTGAACGGTCAGGCTGACGTCGTTAACCGCCGTAACGGCCACCTTTTTCGGCCACCATCCCCGCGTCTCCCGGCGCCAGAAATCTTTTCCCAATCCGCGGGTTTGCAGCAGCGGCGCGTCTTCGTCGTGGTATTCGGCCACCGGCGTGGTGTTCGGCCACTGTACCGCCGCCAGCAGCGATTGGGTATACGGGTGCTGCGGCGCGGCGATAAGGTCAGCCGTTGACCCCTGCTCAACGATGCGCCCGTGCTGCATAACTGCGACGCGGTCGCTTAACGCGGCCACCACGCCGAAATCGTGAGTAATGATCAGCAGCGCCATCTGCTGCTGCTGGCACAGCTCTTTGAGCAACTGGAGCACCTCGCGCTGCACGGTGGCGTCCAGCGCGGTGGTGGGCTCATCGGCAATCAGCAGCCGCGGGCGGCACATGGCGGCGAGGGCAATCAGGATGCGCTGGCGCATACCGCCGGAAAGCTGGTGCGGATAGAGCGCCATTACCTGCTCCGGCTGACGGATTTTCATCCGGGTAAGCCACGTCAGCGCCTCATCACGCAGAGCACGCCGCCCCAGCGCCGGATGCAGGCGGCGCAGATTGTGCTGCAGCTGCTTGCCCACTCGCCATGACGGGTCGAGCGTGGAAAGCGAGTTCTGAAACACCATCGCAATATCGTGTCCGCGCAGACGATTAAGCCGCGCGGTGGATTGGTGCAACAAGGGCTGGCCGTCAAAAGCGATGCTGCCGTTGACCGTCGCCTGGCCCGCAGGCAGCAGGCCGAGAATGGCGGCGGCGGTGACGCTTTTTCCGGAACCGGATTCGCCCGCAAGCGCCAGCACTTCGCCGGGAGCAACGGTCAGGGAGACATCGTCCACCGCCTGCACGTTCTGGCGGTGAAAAAGCACGTTAAGGTGGGCAATCTGCAGCAGGCTCATGGTTGCCGCTCCTTATTGGTAAGGGTCAAGGAGATCGCGCAAGCCGTCCCCCAGCCAGTTAAAAGCCAACGACAGCAGCACGATCGCCAGGGCTGGAGCGGTAGCGACGTGCGGCGCACCGAGGATCATCATCTGCGCGCCTTCGCCAACCATGCGTCCCCAGTCCGCCTGCGGTGGCTGTACGCCGAGGCCGAGGAAGCTGAGGCCGGCCAGAAATACCACCATGCCGCCGAGCAACGAGGTGGTGTAAACCAGCAGCGGCGTCGCCACGTTGGGCAGGATTTCACGGAACAGAATGTCGACGGTCGACGCCCCCTGGGCGCGTAGCGCCTCGACGTACTCTTTCGCCGCCTCGGCGCGAGTATCCCGATAGACCACGCGGGTGAGGTAGGGAATGACGCTGCAAATCAGGGTGATGATGAGCGTCGGATAGCCGCTGCCCAGCACCGCTGAGAGGCCGATGGCCAACAGCACCATCGGGAAGGCGAACAGCATGTCCATACTGCGCATAATCAGTTCGGAAAAGGCCGAGGCGCGAAAACCTGCCAGCATGCCGAGCGCGAGGCTAATCAGCGCGGCGAAGATAATCGGCAGCACCGAAGCCGTAAGCAGGCTACGCCCGCCCCAGATGATTCGGCTCAGTACGTCGCGTCCCTGATTATCCAGGCCGAGTAAATGACCCGGCGTTCCCGGCGGCGCCAGGCGCAGGCCGTCAAACGAAGCGAGCGGGTCGTATGGCGAAAGCCACGGAGCCAGCAGAGAGATCAGCAGCGCGGTGAGCAAAATAAACAGGCCGAACAGTGCCAGCCCGTGTCGGGAGAGCCGGCGCAGGAACAGGGTCGTGGTCATGATTAGCGGGCTCCCTGGTGGCGCGGGTCGAGCCAATCCTGCAGGATGTCGCTGAGCAGGTTGACGGCGAGGAAGCAAGCGGCAATCAGCATCACCCCGGTCTGAATGGTGGGGTAGTCCTGGCCAGCCGCGGCGTTGTACAGCTGGGTGCCAATGCCGGGCCAGGCGAAAATTTTCTCGATAAAAATGACGCCGCTCAGCAGGTAGCCGATTTGCAGCCCGGTAATGCTGACAATTGGCGCCAGAAGATTGCGTCCGAGGTGCCGCCATAGCAGCAGCGCGGTGGGATAGCCTAGCGCACGGTAGGTGCGGATGTAGTCGGCATTCATAATGCCAATTACGCTGTTACGCACCTGACGAGCGAGGATCAGCATTGAGATCAGCGCCGTCGAAAGCGCCGGTAAAAACAGATGGTGCAGAAGATCGCCGAGTCCGCGATCGCCTCGCATGTCGTACATGCCGGAGACCGGAAACCAGCGCAGCTTGACGGCGAACAGCCAGATGAAAAACACCGCCAGCCAAAAGATGGGGACGTTGTGGCCGAGCTGCACCAATAGCATCACCAGACGGTCACGGCGGGTGTTCTGCCACAGGCCGCACGCCACGCCGACCGCCACTCCGGGGATCAGGCACATCAGCACCGCGGCGCCGGTAAGGATGGCGGTATTGGCGAAGGCGCTACTCAGTACCTCTACCACCGGCGCGCGCAGGGTCAGCGAAGTTCCCCAGTCACCGCTGAACAGATTTTTCAGCCACAGCAGGTACTGGACCGCCGCCGGTTTATCCAGCCCGTAGACGTGACGGATCTGCTCGATAGCTTCGGCGGAGAGCTGGCCGGCCAGCGCGTTGGCGATCGGGTCGCCGGGTACCAGCTTAGCAATCAGGAACACCAGCAGCGAGATCAGAAACAGCAGCGGGACGGCCTGCGCCAGCCGAAGCAGTACGATGCGTATCATGATTTCAGCCACACGCGGGTCAGGTCGTAGAAGTTCTGCGCCGGTACGTTAAAGCCCTGGACGGCAGGCGATGTGGTAAACACGCGGTTCAGCTCCAGCAGCGGGACGAACGCCGCCTGCTGCTGGAACTGCTGGTTGACCTGGTGCCACAGGGTCAACGCTTTCTGACGGTCGATGGTTACGCTGGCCTCGGCAATCAGCGGCGCGACGCCGGTAATCACCTTTTCGCCTTTGCCCCGCGAAACCACGTAGTTTTTCCACGCCACGTTCAGCCACTGCGGGCTAATCAGCCCCCACTCCATGGTGAACAGCCCGGTATCATCGGCGAGGTTGGCCAGATGCGAGCTGTAGGTGATCCACTCCTGCGACACGACCTTCACGGTAATGCCGACCTTGCTGAGATCGCGCTGGATCCACTCGATAACCGGCTGGTTCTGGTCGTAAGTGATGATGGTGAAGCTCACTTCGCCGGGCTGGTAGCCCGCATCGGCCAGCAGCTTTTTCGCCCCTTCCGGGTCGTAGGCATAGTCTTTCTGCTCGGCCAGAAAAGCTTCATTAGAACGGTTGAGTATGCTGTAGCTCGCCACCGCGTGGCCGTTGAGCAGCGATTTCACCAGCTCTTCGCGGTTGATGGCCTTAATCACCGCCTGACGGACCGCCAGCTGGCTGGTATATTTATTGGCAAAGTTCCAGCCGAGGAACAGCTGGTTGGCCTCTGTGCTGTCGTGCACCGTATAGCCGCTTTGTGAGAGCAGATCTACCGCGTCGGTCGGGGTACGTGACAGGATATCCACCTGGCCTGATTGCAGCGCGCTGACGCCAGTGCTGCCGTCGAGAATTGGACGGAAGATCAGCCTTTCCATATACGGCTTTTTCCCCCACCAGTCGTCGTTGCGAACCAGCTCGGTGCGGTCGTTGCGTACCCGCAGCACAAAGCGGTACGGGCCGGTGCCGGTAGGGTGCTCCGCCAGCCCGTCCTGACCCCATTTTTTCAGCGCCTCCGGGCTGAAAATACCGGAAACCCAGTTGCCCTGCGGCAAGAAACGCAGGAAATCAGGGAAAGGCTGGTTGAAGGTGTAGCGGACGGTAAGCGGATCAACGACCTCAATTGCTTTCAGATCGTGATAGACCTGAGCCATGGTGGCCTGTGAGCGGGCGTCATAGTATTCAAACTGTGGATCGGTATAACGGCGCACGTTAAAACGCACCGCTTCGGCGTCAAACGACGTGCCGTCATGGAACTTGACCCCTTCGCGGAGATGGAAGGTAAAGACGGTTGCATCATCATTGATTTCCCAGCGGGTCGCCAGTCCGGGGACGATCGGCGGGGTGCCCTGCGCCGCGGGTACGGAGAGATCTTCTGCGACCAACGACTCGTAAATATGTTTATCAACCCGGTAGGTTTCATAAGAATACTGTCGGTTAGGATCGTAAATCGTCGGTTCCAGAGCCTGACCAATAATTAAGATTTTGCCATAACGAGATTTCTCATCGCTATCCTCAGCAAAGGACAAACCGGGCAGTCCTAATCCCATTAATAATGTGGTGGAAATAGCCGTAAGCTGTAATAGCTTACGACGAGATAATAATATCCCGGATGGAAAGTTCTTGTTTTTCATGGCGATGTCCAAGTTTTGAATGCAGGTCTTTGTAATATTTGCCTGAATTTTTTGTCTTTCCATCAGGTCTGAAGGCGATGTTAGCACTGGAAAAAAAAGAGCATAAATGCGCATTTGTGATTTTATATTCTATTTTTTTAATTTGCGGTTTTCGACTTTGGTTTGCCGGATTTAATAATTGTCGATAAAAATGGTTTTATTTATTGTCAGTTCTTTTTATTTCGGTAAATGACATGCGCAATAACATTATTCTCAGCGGGTTTACGATGGCGGCAGTTTCACATATTAACTACGGTATGTGGCGCGACCCGCAGGACCAAAGCCATCGTTATACCGATATTGAGTACTGGGTAGGTCTGGCGAAGCTGCTGGAAGAGAACGATTTTGACTGCCTGTTTATTGCCGATGCGCTGGGGCTGATTGACAGCTGGCAGGGCAGCCCTGCGGCCTCGCTTAAGCAAGGCATCCAGTCTCCGCTTATCGATCCGCTGCTGTTGGTCTCCGCCATGGCGGCACAGACAAAGCGGCTGGGGTTCGGTATCACCGTCTCCACTACCTATGAGCAGCCTTACCTGCTGGCGCGAAAATTTACCACTCTCGATCACCTGACCAATGGGCGTATTGCCTGGAACGTCGTAACCTCACAGTTGGAGAGCGCGGCGCGCAATCTCGGACTGGAAAAGCAGATCGATCATGACGAACGCTACGAGCGTGCCGACGAGTTTCTGACAGTTAGCTACAAATTGTGGCAGCACTCCTGGGAGCGGGCGGCGCTGAAGCGTGATAAGAGGGAGGGGCTTTATACCGACCCCGCCAAAGTCCACCCGATCCGCCATCAGGGGCGCTGGTTTACCGTGCCGGACGCGCACCTCTCTGAACCCAGCCCGCAGCGGACGCCGGTCATTTTTCAGGCCGGGGGCTCGCCACGCGGCATTGATTTTTCTGCTCGTCATGCGGAGGTGGTGTTTGTCGCCGGGCTGGACGCCAGCGGCGTCCATCGACAGGTCACGGCCATTAAGTCGCGGGCGGCGGAGTTTGGCCGCTCGCCGGGGGCAATTAAGTTTATCAGCGCGGTAACGGTCATTACCGCAGAGACCGAGCGTGAAGCGCAGCAGCGCTATTCAGAACGACGCGCGCGCTATGATTTACAGGGCGCGTTGATCCATTATGGCGCCAGCACCGGCGTCGATCTTTCCGGCCATTCGCTGGATGCGCCACTGGCATGGCAGCAGACCAACTCTAACCGCTCGCTGCTGAAAATGGTCGCCGGCGAGGATGGACAACCGAGCCGCACGCTGCGCGAAGTATTTCATCCTGAGCAGGGGCTAGGGCGGCAGAAGACCTTTGTCGGCAGTGGTACCAGCGTTGCCGGGCAGTTGGCGCAATGGCTGCAAGAGAGCGATACCGATGGCATTAATCTTGCGCAGTGGCTTTCTCCAGGCTGTTTTGAGGATTTTGCCCGTTGGGTGATCCCGGAGCTGAAACAGCGCGGCCTGTTAGGGAACCCGACTGAGACGCTGACGCTGCGTCAGCGGCTATTCCCCGACGGCGGTGCCGAGCCTGCAGCCGATCATCCGTCGCAGCAAAATTAGCGCACAGAACGAAAGTCGGAAGCTGCATATCTGAGTGGTGTTAGTCCTGGGGACGCGAATAGCATTGCACCTGAGTTTAGTGGGAAGTATCTATTAGTTGAGTGTTATGAAACGAATGAAGGGCAGCAGGGAAGCAGTAATAAACTCGCCTGGCTGCAAGAATTCAACGTATTTGTCCCGGTCTCTATGCAAGTAGGTGATAAACCTGAAAGTTCAGTGAAACTGGAAAATGTTAGCGTGATACGTTAATAAGCAGCAGGCTCACCGTTTTCGTCGGTGAGCCTTTTATGACCCTGGCTCGAGTATGGTCCAGACCTGGTCAAGATTAACTGGCGGTGAGAACAATTTCGAATTTCCTCTACTCGCTCAAATCGGCCATTTAAGTCGCTAGTTAAGCGATTAGCAGAAGAACATTCCTGTCAGTGATTATAATCCCTCAGAAAAACTGTCAGCACATCTTTCGGAGGAATACCCCCGCACAAACACGATCCTTTCATTTCAAACCTTACTGGTCCAGTCCGATAATGCTCAAAACAATATTATTTTTCACTGCGCTGAAAAGCATTCAATTATTACGGTTGTTATCAGTCTGAGGGTGCTGGCGGTGGTACTGCAAAGAACTCTTTATTAAATTAAATATGAGAACTGGGCAGACTCAGAAGAGAAAAAGGCCGCCTCATGGCAGCGGCCAGTGAATGACTATAGAGGTGATACCGTCTGGACATTGTGTTGGAAAACGTAAGGATCAGATAGCAGCTCAAATTGCTCGTCATCCGGATAGGTGACTGCAATCTGGTACTGTTCGCCTGCGAATGCTTTCACGGCATCAAGATCTTTCCAGTAAGTTGCCAGGAAGAAATGCTCCCATTCACCCTGCGTCTCTCTGCGTACATATGCTCCCAGATTTCCTGGTGTCCCTTCAGAATGTTCAACACCTGTCTTTTGCAGATGATTTGCAAAGCCTTCTGCATGCCTGAACGGTACGCATCCGTGCCATGTTCTGACTACCATGCATCTATCCTCATGTTATGAAAGTTTTTAACCATAACATGGTATGGGAGGAAGTGTGATTCGCGATCGGGATGTTATGGTAGATTGCTTGTCAGTTAGAAAGCAGCCTAACCAAACAACCAGGGAAAGGAGAGTCATCGGTATGACGATTTTAGTGACGATACAGGCTCAGCTCATTACTGGAGAAGCGCAGGTGATAAAAAGCCTGGCTCCTGAGGGGATGCTGGCCGCCGTATTTGAAGACGACGGCCAGACCGGGTATTTCTACGCGCTCGATGAGTCCGTTGATGGAAACCCGATTCAGGATGCAGTACATATCTACAATGTCGAGGATATTTCAGACGGCCACATTCCTTCTGACGTTAAAATCGGCTGGTCAGAAGACAGTCAGAAGTGCGTGCTCCTTATCAACGGATATCCGCATGGAGCGTTCGATTTCGTGGGGAAAAATGGGTACTGCAGAAGCGGATTTCCTCCCCCGATAAACAAGGTATGGTCTGTGTCCGGCCATGAGTGGAGCGATTCGGTGGATGACTTTTTCCGGTGAGTTACGGTGGGCTTAACGCCTGACTTTATTCTCTATCCATATTTATAATGTCACTCTGAAGAGGGCGGACGATTTCCTGGACTCTCAGGAGATAAACTATGTATTCCGAATGTCCGCTTCTCGCTCAGCGCTGCCCTTTAGTGTTGCCGTTCACCTCGTTGCCTGTACATCTGACTCGCCACTGTGTCCAGGGTATGGGAGGAGGTGTTCGGCAGTCCGCCATTCTTGATGGAGGGCAGGGGATGCATACCATCAATGCCGCTACTGATGGCAGAAAAACGGTGTGTCCTTATTAATAATGCAACGTTACATGAAATTATATTATTCCCTGAATCCACTTCGCAATAATCAACAATGTCTATGCAATATATACTGTGTTTTTATTCAGTGCGATATAATGAAGCCAGATAAAACTTCTCTTGTCATAACTGAGGGATGGAATAAACAGGAAGGTTTTTAAAGAGCGCGGTAAGAAGGTGTACCACCACCTTTTTACCGCTAACCACAGACAACTAAACGGGAGTTGAATATGGCTGAGCAGAATTTTAAGCCAGAAAGTGCTATTGCCAAAATAGAATCTGATGAATCAGAAACTAGTGGCGAAAATTGCGAGCTGTTACGTAAAAAATCCGTTAAGCACTTGCAGAATAGATCCACAACGGAGTCATCACAACCGCTTAACCGCACGGAGTTTTATGACCGTATGCGGCATGACTATATCCCTCTCCAGGGTGACTGGCTTTCGCAGGCCGGATTTACACCGGGTATGCCGATAAAAATCAGAGTGATGCCAGATTGCATTGTGATCACCGCCCAGAACAGCCGGGAGTTGTTCGGTTGTGCCGAAGGGTTAAGCGCGGCTCATTTCAGCAAGAAGAAAATGGACTTATGGATCAAGATGTTCCCCGGTGCGCTTAATAATACCGGTGACCTGCCGGTCATCCGGCGGGAGAAGCCCCGCTATGATTGCCTGAATCGAAGCCGTGACTGATCCTTAAAGTAAAATCCCGGCGGCTCAGGCGGCCGGTTTTTTGTGAAGATCAATCAGGATCTGAAGGAGGTAATTTTCGCGAGTTGTATTTATCTATTAAATTAAAAACTATAGTTGCTAACGTAATAGCCACCCCTGCAATGCATCCAAAAACAATTGCTCTTTTTATCTGTCCTTCGGGGATCAAAAAGTAACCGTTTTTAATATGTTCGATGAATGAAGCTCCAACGCCTAAAATAAAACAGACCAATATGCAGAAAATGCAAGAGTAAATTAATAGTTTGATATATGAAATCATTTTTTCCTTCGTTATCTTGTTTAGATGTATCTTTCTGCACAGGTTTATTTAGTAACTCTTTTGTATACCCACCTAAAAACTCTGTTCCAAGTGAACCTACGGTATCAAAAGTGAAACCAGGTACTTCCTTTCCTGTTATTGAATTGATGACTCCAGGTGCATATTTACCAAAATTTCCACCTAGCCAAGCGCCTGTTGTTGCTATACCAACACTTATAGCCATCCACAATCACTTCTGTGATGTTATCACCTTCAGGCAGGTCACCTTTAGCCAGTTTATCCAGTCCAGCCTGTGTCTGCTCCACAGTAAGTACTCGTTAAAGATAAAATCCCGGCTCAGTGGCCGGGATTTTATCATTCAAGACTGATAAATTATTTCGTATTCATTCCCTAGTTCTTCACGAAGACGTTGGGCTAATTTATAGCCATCGTCAATAAACAACTTTTCTTCTTCCTTATTTTTAAAACCCGATGATGCAGGATCATCGATATTGAGAATGGCATCATATCGCTTAGCCCACTCTTCAAGACTACTTTTTAATCCTGAAGATATTGGCAATTTTTCAGGTGATATATCACCAAGTTCTTCAGGAGCTACTCCCCACAATGGATGACACTGATAATCAGCCATTAATTTTATTTTTTTCATTTTACTGAACCTCGTAAATTGGCTCCCACGATATACCCGTTATTTCCTACGGTGACAGCAATATTATATTTCTTACCGTTTATCATGGTCTCATAAATTGGACGGCCAGTGCCATTGCCTTGAAAACCAACTATTTTACCATCAGTGACGGCTTTCATTACTATATCAGGAATGCGCGCCTCTGATACACCTATTTGCGCAAATTGGCTACCATGGCTTTCCACAATATGTTGCAGCCCTGCTTTGGAGCTACCTTTTTCAAGAAAAATAATCTTGCCGCTACTGTCTTTTGCAGCACTCACAACATTTTCAGGTGTAAACTTAATACCCTGAGCTGTCATTTCATTAAATAATGACTTAGTTGTAAAACTATTTTTTGCTATCAGTACAAGATCTTTACCTAACATTCCCAGTGATACTAATGCAGCCTGATTTTCTGGATCAGATACGAACGCGGCATACTTCATCCATTCAGGACTATTTTGATCTATTTTCGTCAGATCCCGGCCGTTCCACTGCTGAACGTAGGCTTTGGCCTCATCACTGCTCATTACATCGGCACCAATGCCATTCAACCAGTCAGGGCGATCGGCCATATCAATACCGCCCTGAGCCACTTCTTTATCAACAACTACGGCTTCCAGCGGGTTATCCTTCAGCTTCTGATCGGTTTCAGCACTTTGCTTATCGCTAACTTGCTTCCACTTATCAATAACGGCCTGGCAATCACCTCCTGATTTCCGGCAATCTGCAAGCTCCTTATCAAAGGCCAATGCCTGAGTGCTGCTTAAATAATTATTTTCAACCGTCGTTTTCCCGGCCTGCGCGCCGGAAACCGCAGAGGCGCTGCTGTCACCGGCCAGCCCACCCGCCAGTCCCGCCGCCAGCGTTGCCAGCGTCGAGACGGTCTGCTTCTGAGTTTCGTCCAGTTCGCTGACCGTTTTGCCGTACATCTGTGTGGCGATGATGCCGATCAGTTCGCCGGTTGCAGCGCCCGCGGCACCGGCGAGGGCGCTCTGGTTCTGCGCGGCGGCAAGGGCGGCGTTGACCACCGCGTGCGCGGCGACCTTGCCCGCATCGTCCAGATTGCTGTAGTGGCCGATAACCTCCGCCACATACGGCGCCGCGCCGCCGGCCAGCGCTGCCTTCAGGTCGCTGCCCGCCAGCCCCTGCACGGCGGCGGTTGCCGCCTGAATCGCCTGCTGGACGCTGCTCCCGGTGCCCCATTGCTGCTGCGCGGCCTTATAGCCTTCGGTGGCGGCCAACTGAGCGTTATATTGCTCCCAGGCCTCCTTGCTGGCGCCTTTCTCCGGCTCGTGCACATCGTGGGCCGCCAGCTCGGCCTTGCCTGCGTTGATGGCGTTAATCTGTCCCTCGGTGCGCGCAATATCCGCCACCTGGTTGCCAATCTCGCCGATCAACTGGGTCTGCTGCAGGCGCTGCTGCTCCTTCTCCTTATCAAATATCGGCGACAGGGCCTGGTTGGCATGCTCTACGTCGCGGCTGAGGTTCGCCACGTCCTGCTGTTGCTTACCCTTATCCCGCACGATGATGTCACCATCGCTGACCGCCGCGCGGGTGGTGCTGCTGTCGTGGCCCTCGTTGTTCCCGCCGGTCAGCAGGCCGTTGGCCATGTTCCCCGCAAACTGGCTGCCGATGCTGCCACCGGTACTGAACCCGACGCTCTGGTGCTCGGTTTTAAAATCGGCGCGGTTGTCGATATCGCCCCAGCCCAGCGTGCCGGTGTCGAGGCGGTTTTTATCTGCGGTGGCAGTGCTGCCAATCACCGCGCCATCCAGCCGGGTATGCTCGCCGACGGTGATGTCATAGCCGCCTTTGCCGGCAAAGATGCCCGTCTGCTCCACCACGGAATCGTAGTTGCTGTGCATCTTGTCCTTGCTGAGGTTGACGCTGGCGGAGCCGCTCATCGAGCCGAAGGTGAAGCTGCCCCCGGCGCTGGCGTTCTGCTGTTTGGAGTCGTAGCGGTCGCTGTCCTGCTCGGAGGTGAGGGTCAGGTTGCGGCCGATATCGGCGATAACCGTGTCGCCGCTGACCTGGGCGCCGGTGAGGGTGGTGTCGCGTCCGCTGTTGAGGATGAGGCTGTTGCCGGCATCGACGGTGGTTTCGCTGTGGGTGGTGCCGTTGCCGCTTTCGCTGCCTTTGCCCTTGTTGGCGCTGGCGGAGACGCTGCTCCCCCAGCCGCCGGAGCCCACGCCAATCCCGACGCCGACCGTGCCGCTTTTGCTTTCGTTTTTGCCTTCAAGCAGCGAGGTGTTTTCAGCAGAGATCAGGTTCAGGTCGCTGCTGGCGGAGAGGGCCACGTCGTTGCCCGCCTTCAACTGGCTGCCGACCGCATTCAGGTCGCCTTCGCGGGCGGTGATGCTGAGATGGTGCTCTATCCGCGGTGATGAGCAGGCAAGGCTACCGCTCGCCATGATCCGCAGATCTGCCACACTCGTAGTTTAGCGAAAAATGGTGCTTTGATTCTGCAGTATTTTATTATTTATTAGTATGTTAGATAATGGTTGGCGTAACAGGATAGGGTAGATATGTTGTCGGAGGAGAAGTAGCTTCCTGGTGATCCGATACTGCATATGAACTGATTTAGGCCTAATCTGACAGTCCGCTCCGTGCCAAAACCGGAAGTTGGAGTGTCAGGGACTATCTAAACGTGAATGGTTCATTTTGCAGAGATACTTACAGTAAGTCCGGCTTCGCCATGAAGCTTTCAGTCCACTTACGAACGGCACTGTGATCGATACCAAAACGCTTTGCAGTCGCTTTCGACCCTTCCACGCCGAAAAGATAGTGTTACACAACTTAAAGCTGAGAGAATACTTGATCATAAAAAACTGCACCTTACTTCGTTGAGTGTCCAACTTTTGGGGTGCAGTTCATAAAGGCGATTTTAATAAGTGCATCTATGCGTAGACAATTTAAAAGGTGTTTAACATTAGGCATATAAATGTGAATGTTACCCAAATACTTTTTTTGTGAGGCAGTTGCCGCATGATGCTGCGATAATTCCCGCAATAGCATTAACTTCAGTTGCTGTGTAAATTGTTAAATCGAGTAAACTTTGCCAATCATCTCTAGTGATTAGATTTGCCTCTTTAGCCTTACGTAGGGCAGCTTCCGCTATCGGCCATAACGGATTCACCTCACAAGCTTTGCAAACAATATCGTCAATTGGTGGTAGGTGTATCCCACAATGAACTTGGCAGTGAAGGCCGCAATGAATTTGGCATTTTGGTGGAGGATGAATTCCGCAGTGTATAACGCAAAACCCCATGAGACTCTCCTATTTAGAATGTCCAGAGTGTTTGAGTACTTTCTGTATGATCTATACTTTCAATGGAGACTATGTTAAGTATTAATTTTCGTTCTGCATGGTTATCCTCCTCCATCAATGTCTGGTTTTTTTCTATTTTCATTAGAGGCCTCGGGTTAAGACCAATACCAAAATAATTAATCAACCCTTTAGTTGAAAGATAACTGAATAATTCATTTTGAAATGAACTATTTTCGCCGATGAAGTCGTTAATGGATCCAACCCATTCATGGCAATCATTTTTACGAATAAATTCCACAGGATGTAGTTGATAAGGGGCATCAATGCTCTTTTTTGCAAAGGCCCAAGAAAAAGCACAAACTTCGATCTTACCAATCCTCAAAGGCTTGATGATGATTTTATCTCTTTCGATATGACGAACAAGTAACTCATCACTTAATAGATTAAAATGCTTATGAAGTAAATTTATGCCTATCTTGCCATTTACACCATATGACTTTATGATTTCTCCAGCGTCATCTATATATGATTGATAGTGGCTAAGGAATTCTTTTGCTTGGAAGAAGTCAGGGAGATTTGCATAGACTATAGGATCATAATAATTACTGGCCATAGTTTACCCCAAAGAAATACACTGCCAAGTGAAAGAACCGGTCGGGAAGAAGCCATCAGGGTCTAATTTATTACCCGTTCCGGATTGCCCGACATCAATTTCTTTATTGAACTTGATAAGTTCAATTACAGGGCCAACCCCTGCAGCATGTAAAAAAGTCGATGTAGTGCCCCAATTGGCTATGGTGCCACTATTTTCGGACATCGCACTCGAAGGTGTGCAACTCCATGTATCACTTCCTGGAAAAGGATTCAAACTATTGACTATTGTAATAGTCATAGATGATGTTGATGATTTACATTCTATAGAATATGTTCGAGACATTACATCTCCTAAAATCGAATTATAACTCGATGTTTTGGTTTATTAAATGCAACTATCTATGCTGATTCTTAATGTTACGACCTCAAAGAATGTTTCAGACTATAGTTTAAAGGATACATAATGAAACAATAACCTTACGAGCATAATATAAGTTTATCGACACGTAGATGAAAGGAGGTTTGTCGATTTTATTACAATGTTTTATACTGAGTTGATATGCTTATCGGTTGATGTTTTTTAATCAGTCATGGTGATTTTATTTGCTACTTCACCATGTACATAACATTCTTGAATTTCCGTGCTTACTGAATGCTATGAATACGGCCTGAAATTACTTAAAGGCTACCAATGAAGTATAGGTCAGCTTTAATAGTCCTCGCCATGATCTGGTCTTATCGGTTTGTGCGCGCAAAGCAGTGTCGCTTTAACAATAGGCTCTTTACGGAGTTCTGTATTCCGAGTATGGCGATCCATAACTAACTTTATTGCGTTTGCATAATGTTTATCAATTATCATTCTTGGACCAATTAGTTCATTGCTAAGCATTAGCAGTTTTACCTCATCCCATAAATTTTCTTTAGTTATAAATTCAGCAACCTCAAAAAAACGAGATATTTTTATATATCTATCATGCTCATAAAGCACAACCTCAATTTCTTCTTCAGACATCTCTAAACCCTCAGAGCTATTGTTTATAAAGAGGAATGCAGCGAATGAATCGCCATCAAAAATAGATAAAATATAAGTTATTTCTTGTTTTCGCTATGCAATTTTAGGTAATGATTTTTTTATTACCCATTCCCCCTTCCTTCTCGCCATGTGATTTTGGATCGTTACTAATTATTAGTTTATGGAAAAATCAAATTCAAGGTCAGGTTTATAAACGGATTTAACATCTTTATTCCTCGTCACATGTGCGATAAAATAATTTTTTCTTTATGAGTTCTAGTAAAAGTGATCTGTTTTTAGTTGATTGAGACAGGGCGGTGTTAGTCCTGCCTCCTGGCAGTGTTAACGCATGTGAACGTCCGTTCCTCGCTGTGAGTTCAACCGATGGATGCAACACATTGATTGAACCGCTCTGCGGGTGATTCATAGTCTAGCGTTTTTCTCGGCCTTTCGTTGAGCAGTCTGGCAACACTGTTAAGTCTTTGCTGGCTGTGA
>NZ_JANQCE010000048.1:0-255 GCF_042055345.1 Klebsiella sp. C349492 | reverse complement strand
TCAGAATCAAACGCGGCATACCCGCCAGAACGATACCCACGCCGGCCTTATCGTGGATGCGGCGAATGACCTCCAGCGCGCGGTATGGCAGGTTTTCAGCCTCATCAATCAGAACTGCGCGCCCAGTACCACTCAGTGCCGTAATGCAGCTCTCGCTAAGCTCATGGATAGTGCCGCGCTTGCTGAGTCCCAGGCTCTCGCACAGTTCCTGCAGCAACACCAGGGCGGTATAGCCGGGGTCTGCCTCGATCAAGA
>NZ_JANQCE010000047.1:0-255 GCF_042055345.1 Klebsiella sp. C349492 | reverse complement strand
CGTCCCATTGAACGCCATAACGAAACCGCTCATCGGGCATGGCGAATACATTCACCACCACGCCTAATCCTGGCTGGGATGGCGATTTGACGATGCTACCGTTGGGGTATTTCATGGTTAACCTCCACCGGGGCCAGGCGGTAGACAGATACGCCACCGATTTTGCCGATAACACGCACAACCGTTTTACCGCTGTGCAGGTGCCAGGCTTCCGAACGGGTCACCACTTCCTCGCTATCAGGGATGCCAACAACG
>NZ_JANQCE010000046.1:0-255 GCF_042055345.1 Klebsiella sp. C349492 | reverse complement strand
GGTGGTGTCGTCCTGCTGTCCGGCAAAAATTTCCAGCCGGTGCAAAAGCGTGTCGATATAGTCCTGGCGTGGATCGGCAAACATGTACGCAATCGCCGGCGCATAAGACAGCTCACCTACAGGCTCCTTCCAGTCCATACTCCACACTGATCCATCAGGATTGTAAGCCAGCGCGCGCAGGGTGTCGGCCATATGCCATAGCGCTGCCGAGGGTACCGGCTTGCCAGCCAGCAGGAAGGTTCGCAGCATCCATTC
>NZ_JANQCE010000045.1:0-255 GCF_042055345.1 Klebsiella sp. C349492 | reverse complement strand
GCAGAGATGCTTTGGTGCCTTCGGGAACTCTGAGACAGGTGCTGCATGGCTGTCGTCAGCTCGTGTTGTGAAATGTTGGGTTAAGTCCCGCAACGAGCGCAACCCTTATCCTTTGTTGCCAGCGGTTAGGCCGGGAACTCAAAGGAGACTGCCAGTGATAAACTGGAGGAAGGTGGGGATGACGTCAAGTCATCATGGCCCTTACGAGTAGGGCTACACACGTGCTACAATGGCATATACAAAGAGAAGCGACCT
>NZ_JANQCE010000044.1:0-255 GCF_042055345.1 Klebsiella sp. C349492 | reverse complement strand
AGACAATCTGTGTGGGCACTCAAAGTGACATGGATTCTTAACGTCCTCGGACGAAAAATGAATACCAAGTCTCAGTGAGTGAACATACGTAATTCATTACGAAGTTCTTTTCTTTAGAAATAAAGAAACACGAGCATCAAACTTAAATTGAAGAGTTTGATCATGGCTCAGATTGAACGCTGGCGGCAGGCCTAACACATGCAAGTCGAGCGGTAGCACAGAGAGCTTGCTCTCGGGTGACGAGCGGCGGACGGG
>NZ_JANQCE010000043.1:0-255 GCF_042055345.1 Klebsiella sp. C349492 | reverse complement strand
AGCATGTAGGCGGAGAGTTTAGGTAAATCCGGACTCTTGTTAACGCTGAGGTGTGACGACGAGGCACTACGGTGCTGAAGTAACAAATGCCCTGCTTCCAGGAAAAGCCTCTAAGCATCAGGTAACATCAAATCGTACCCCAAACCGACACAGGTGGTCAGGTAGAGAATACCAAGGCGCTTGAGAGAACTCGGGTGAAGGAACTAGGCAAAATGGTGCCGTAACTTCGGGAGAAGGCACGCTGATGGTAAGTGA
>NZ_JANQCE010000042.1:0-255 GCF_042055345.1 Klebsiella sp. C349492 | reverse complement strand
TCTGGGAAACTGCCTGATGGAGGGGGATAACTACTGGAAACGGTAGCTAATACCGCATAACGTCGCAAGACCAAAGTGGGGGACCTTCGGGCCTCATGCCATCAGATGTGCCCAGATGGGATTAGCTGGTAGGTGAGGTAACGGCTCACCTAGGCGACGATCCCTAGCTGGTCTGAGAGGATGACCAGCCACACTGGAACTGAGACACGGTCCAGACTCCTACGGGAGGCAGCAGTGGGGAATATTGCACAATGG
>NZ_JANQCE010000041.1:0-255 GCF_042055345.1 Klebsiella sp. C349492 | reverse complement strand
AGCATGTAGGCGGAGAGTTTAGGTAAATCCGGACTCTTGTTAACGCTGAGGTGTGATGACGAGGCACTACGGTGCTGAAGTAACAAATGCCCTGCTTCCAGGAAAAGCCTCTAAGCATCAGGTAACACCAAATCGTACCCCAAACCGACACAGGTGGTCAGGTAGAGAATACCAAGGCGCTTGAGAGAACTCGGGTGAAGGAACTAGGCAAAATGGTGCCGTAACTTCGGGAGAAGGCACGCTGATGGTAAGTGA
>NZ_JANQCE010000040.1:0-261 GCF_042055345.1 Klebsiella sp. C349492 | reverse complement strand
TTAGCAGAGATGCTTTGGTGCCTTCGGGAACTCTGAGACAGGTGCTGCATGGCTGTCGTCAGCTCGTGTTGTGAAATGTTGGGTTAAGTCCCGCAACGAGCGCAACCCTTATCCTTTGTTGCCAGCGATTCGGTCGGGAACTCAAAGGAGACTGCCAGTGATAAACTGGAGGAAGGTGGGGATGACGTCAAGTCATCATGGCCCTTACGAGTAGGGCTACACACGTGCTACAATGGCATATACAAAGAGAAGCGACCTCGC
>NZ_JANQCE010000039.1:0-288 GCF_042055345.1 Klebsiella sp. C349492 | reverse complement strand
CATCAGGCTTGCGCCCATTGTGCAATATTCCCCACTGCTGCCTCCCGTAGGAGTCTGGACCGTGTCTCAGTTCCAGTGTGGCTGGTCATCCTCTCAGACCAGCTAGGGATCGTCGCCTAGGTGAGCCATTACCCCACCTACAAGCTAATCCCATCTGGGCACATCTGATGGCATGAGGCCCGAAGGTCCCCCACTTTGGTCTTGCGACGTTATGCGGTATTAGCTACCGTTTCCAGTAGTTATCCCCCTCCATCAGGCAGTTTCCCAGACATTACTCACCCGTCCGCC
>NZ_JANQCE010000004.1:0-503110 GCF_042055345.1 Klebsiella sp. C349492 | reverse complement strand
CATCTGATGGCATGAGGCCCGAAGGTCCCCCACTTTGGTCTTGCGACGTTATGCGGTATTAGCTACCGTTTCCAGTAGTTATCCCCCTCCATCAGGCAGTTTCCCAGACATTACTCACCCGTCCGCCACTCGTCACCCGAGAGCAAGCTCTCTGTGCTACCGTTCGACTTGCATGTGTTAGGCCTGCCGCCAGCGTTCAATCTGAGCCATGATCAAACTCTTCAATTTAAGTTTGATGCTCGTGAATTAAACTTCGTAATGAATTACGTATGTTCACTCAGAGACTTGGTATTCATTTTTCGTCCGAGGACGTTAAGAATCCATGTCACTTTGAGTGCCCACACAGATTGTCTGATAAATTGTTAAAGAGCAGTGCAACGCGGCTTTCGCTCAGCGTTGCGAGGTGGCGTATATTACGCTTTCCTCTTTCAGAGTCAACCCTTTAATTCAGGATTTTTCTCTTCAACCGAACCGGCCATCTGGTGTGAAGTGATTCACATCCGCCGTGTCAGTGGGAGCGCATTATAGGGATCCCATTCTATTGCACAAGTCTTTTATCGATCTTTTTTTCCGGATGATGCTTTTTCGCCCTTTTCGCAGCGTTATTGTTCGATCTGCTCAGTTTTTACCACAATAAAGGGTTGCAGGTGGCAGAGAAAGCCACCAAAGTCTTCGCACAACCCTGACTTATCGAGGTAAACATGTCCGCAAATTTACGTCCCTACAAAGATTTATTCCCACAAACAGGTCTGCGCGTGATGATCGATGCCACCAGCGTAGCGATTGGTGATGTCAGGATGGCTGATGATGTCAGCATCTGGCCGCTGGTTGCCATTCGCGGCGACGTTAACTATGTGCAAATTGGTCCTCGCACCAATATCCAGGACGGTAGCGTGCTGCATGTCACCCATAAATCATCATATAACCCACAGGGTAATCCCCTGATCGTTGGTGAAGATGTCACCATCGGCCATAAAGTGATGCTGCACGGCTGCACTATTGGTAACCGGGTGCTGGTCGGGATGGGGTCAATTCTGCTGGATGGTGTAGTAATAGAGGATGACGTGATGATTGGTGCCGGTAGTCTGGTACCACAGAATAAGCGACTGGCAGGTGGCTATCTTTATTTTGGCAACCCGGTGAAACAAATCCGCCCCCTGACGGAGGCGGAAATAGCGGGTCTGATCTATTCAGCAAACAACTACGTGAAATGGAAGAACGATTACCTGGATCAGGAAAACCAAACCCAGCCCTGATCGTCTTCCTGCTGGTCGCGGATCATCTCATCCGCCTCTTCTTCCAGATCCCAGCGATGTTCGCGAAATGCAGCCAGCCAATGCGCTGGCTCTTTTCCACCAAACCGTTTCTCTAGCGTTACGCTTCTCATTGCACAGGTCAGCTGCATACCATGAACCAATGCGGGAAAAGTAATGCACTGTTTTTCAGTATCCCACTCTTCCCTGTCAGGAAACTGAATAGCCTGATTCACGGGTTCAATTCCTTATGCAAGGTTTGAATCACCGGAGTAATGTCTGGCAGTACGCCATGCCACAGCAGTACAGCATGAGCGGCCTGGGCCACCAGCATACCTAAACCATCAGCGCACTGTTTCGCCCCATGCTGCTGGCACCAGGTCAGAAATGGCGTACTGCCCTGCTGATAAAACATGTCGTAGCAATGGACGTGCGTATTAATTAGCGAAGCGGGTATCGCAGGTACCTCACCGCCAATACCGCTGGAGGTCGCATTAATAATAAGATCGAACTCATGTTCAGCCAGCGCATCCATTTCCAGCGCACGAATACTGCCGGTGTGAGAAAAGAGTGCCGCCAGTTCATGCGCGCGGGAGCTGGTCCGGTTCACAATCGTCACGGCGCAATCGAGGGACAGAAGCGGTAACAGCACGCCGCGCGATGCCCCTCCAGCCCCGATAAGCAGGACACGAAAGCCAGGTTTAATAAAACCGAGCCGCTCCAGATCGCTCAATAGCCCAATGCCATCGGTGTTATCCCCCAGCAAACGGCCATCTTCAAGACGTTTGAGGGTATTCACGGCCCCGGCCAGCGCGGCTCGCTCGGTGAGCTCATCGGCGCGAGCAAACGCTTCCTCTTTAAACGGAACGGTAACGTTGGCGCCTCGCCCCCCTTCATTAAAGAAGGCATTCAGGGTACTGATGAATTCATCTCGCGGCGCCAGAATACGCCCGTACGGATGTGCGATATGCAGCTGCTGCGCAAAAAGCTGATGGATGGCGGGCGATTTGCTGTGGGCGATCGGATTTCCAAAGACTGCGTAGCTTTCCATCACTTACCCCTGGCGGAAAAGTTCGCCCGTCAGGGCGTCGCGAATTTCAGACGGATTCTGACGGCCGCCGGTGGCCCCATTAACCACCGGAAAATCGGCGCCAAACTGGGCGTGAACTTCAGCCGTGGTACGACAGGGAGGCTGGCCGGATAAATTCGCACTGGTCGAGACCAGCGGTTTTCCATAGGCCTCGCATAGCTCAACCACCAGAGGGTGATCGGTAACGCGTACCGCCAGCGAGTCAAAACGCCCGGTCAACCAGCGTGGGGTTGTTTTACGCGCCGGGAAGACAAAGGTCACCGGCCCTGGCCAGCAGCTAAAAATCTCCGCCAGCTGCGCCGCGCTAAGCTGAGAGTCATCTATATAAGGAAGTAACTGTTCAAAGCGGGCGGCGATAAGAATCAGGCCTTTCTCAACCGGCCGCTGTTTGAGGTCCAGCAGACGCATGACGGCGGTTTCGCTGTCAGGATCGCAGCCAACGCCAAAAACGGCTTCTGTGGGATAGGCGATGACGTGTTCATTATTCAGAACTGCCACAGCATGGGCGACGGCTTCTGATTGCAGGTTATTATTCACTGATTTGTTCCGCCGATATCGGCTTTCCACATTGTTTACTGGCACAAAAGCGTTTAACGCCCTGCGCCGTTTTCTTTTCGATTAATAGCGGATAGTGGCATTCAGGACACTCGCCCGCTATCGGTTTGAAGTTAATGACGAACTGGCAATCGGGGTAACGATCGCAGGAGTGAAAAGTTTTGCCGAAACGAGAGCGACGCTGAACCAAATGCCCCTGACCACACTGCGGGCACGCGATAGCTGTCTCATCAGGCTTATCAATAAGTTCAGTATGCTGACATTGCGGATAGCTGCTGCAGCCAATAAACATACCGAAGCGTCCCTGACGCAGCACCATCACGGCGCCACAGGATGGACACTCCTGCCCCTCCAGCACTTTAACGATATGTCCGTCCGCCTGACTTTTCAGGGGACGGACGTAGTTACAGTCCGGATAGTGCGAGCAGCCAAGAAACGGTCCATGCTTCCCGGAGCGGATTACCAGTTCAGCCCCGCACTGTGGACAGGGCTCATTTTTACGCACCTGAAACAGTGCTGATTTGGTCATAAATACTCGACGTTGCCGCAAAAAGATTAATGCAGCATACCTTCATTTACTTCGAAGAGTAATTCTTCCATCTGCTGATAGGCGTTTTCACAGCCCGGAATATTAAACAGCACCATCAGGATCACCCATTTAAGGTCTTCCAGTTCGAACTCTGCAGTATCCAGCGCCAGAACGCGCTCTATTACCATTTCTCGCGTTTCGAGGTTCAACACCTGAATTTGCTCGAGGAATAACAAGAATCCTCGGCAACTAGCATCCAGACGCTGACACTCTTCTTCGGTATAAATCCGTAAAGAGAGCGGATCAGAAGCCAGCTGCATGGGCGCGACAAGGCCCTCCTGATAATCAGCCAGTTTCTCGAGCCACATCAGCGCGTTATAAATATCTTCCCGTTCAAAACCGGCGTCGGTGAGATCCCGGGTCAGCTTATCCTGGTCTACGCGCATTTCTGCTTCGTTATGGATGTAAGTCTCAAACAAATACATGAGTACGTCGAACATGGCTTGCCCTCCTTAATCGGACATAGCCGCCGGGTACAGCTGCGATCCAGCCTGCTAACTCCAGTTCAAGTAGCTGAGCTACGGTCACTGGTACAGATTGGCCGGCACGTTCAGCGACAACGTCAACAGGTGTTACCTCATCTCCTACGTTAGCCAGGAGCTCAGGAAATGGCAATGCTACGGATGGCCGATCCGTGCAATTATTTATGTCGTATGGCGCATCACCCAGCCATAGCAGCTCATGCTGCCAGTATTCGACGATATCCTCTGGCGCCGTAACCGGGACTGCGCCCTGCTTGATGAGCCAATGCGGCCCCTCTGAACCCGGGCTGCCTATCGGCCCGGGTAGCGCAAAAACCTCCCTTCCCTGTTCAAGCGCACAGCGGACGGTAACCAACGAGCCGCTTCTCAATGCGGCTTCAACAACCAATACTCCAATACTTAAGCCACTGATAATTCGGTTACGACGAGGGAAATTTCCAGGTAATGGAAGTGTGGCAAGAGGAAACTCCGAAAGCAGCGCCCCTCCGCTATCCACAATCTGCCTTGCTAAAGCGCTATGCCGACGCGGGTAAATATCGCCTAACCCATTCCCGAGCACCGCAATGCTTTTCCCATCTGCGGCAAGCGCGCCGCGATGGGCAACACCATCAATACCAATCGCCAGGCCGCTGGTAATCGTAACGCCATAGCGTGCCAGAGCTTCGCAAAACACTCTCCCCCAGCGTTCACCGTACCAGGAATGCGCGCGGCTCCCGACAACCGCTAGCTGCCGGCTGTGCAAAATAGCCAGGTCCCCCTTAACCAGAAGCGCGCCGGGATAATCAACGACTGCGCGCAGCTGCGGTGGGTAGAGAGGGCTGTCGGCCGACAGCAGATGATGTTCTGGCTGCTCCAGCCATTCCAGAGTGGCATCGATATCCCGCTGGCCAAAGGTCAAAAATTGCCTCGACTGCGCCGCACTCAGGCCACAGAGACGTAAAGCCTCACTATTAAGCGCGGAAGCCGCGCCTATCCGGCGAGCGATGGTCAACATCGCCTCACCATACAGGCCGTTTACCCTCATCAGGCGTAGCCAAATCTCTGCGGGCGCCATCCATACTCCCCTGCCATAAGCGGCTTTAACAATCCTTGCGATTGGACAGTGAGACTGTCAATTAGAGGGGGTTTTGTCTAGAATAGAGGTAATAATCTTATCCACTCCTGAATACGAATCTGGATCTTTATGGCAGTTTTGCAAGTGTTACATATTCCGGACGAGCGCCTTCGCAAAGTCGCCGAGCCGGTAAAAGAAGTCAATGCAGAAATTCAGCGTATCGTCGATGATATGTTCGAGACGATGTACGCGGAGGAAGGTATTGGTCTGGCGGCAACCCAGGTTGATATCCATCAGCGCATTATTGTTATTGATGTGTCGGAGAACCGTGAAGGTCAGCTGGTGTTAATTAACCCTGAGCTGCTGGAAAAAGACGGCGAAACCGGTATTGAAGAAGGCTGCCTGTCCATTCCGGAACAGCGTGCGCTGGTACCACGTGCCGAAACCGTGAAAATCCGCGCGCTGGATCGCGAAGGCAAGCCATTCGAACTGGATGCTGACGGCCTGCTGGCTATCTGTATTCAGCATGAAATGGATCATCTGGTAGGCAAACTGTTCATCGATTATCTGTCGCCGCTCAAACAACAGCGCATTCGTCAGAAAGTTGAAAAACTGGATCGTTTGCGTACGCGTGCCTGAGGACAAGGATTAACGTGTCACAATCATTACGTATTATTTTTGCGGGTACACCCGATTTTGCAGCGCGTCATCTTGACGCGCTGTTGTCGTCTGAGCACCAGATCGTTGGCGTTTTTACTCAGCCCGATCGCCCCGCTGGCCGCGGTAAAAAGCTCATGCCGAGCCCGGTAAAAGTGCTGGCAGAAGCTAACAATTTGCCGGTATTCCAGCCGGCATCCCTGCGACCACAGGAAAACCAGGAGCTGGTCTCCTCGCTTAATGCCGACGTCATGGTCGTCGTCGCTTATGGGCTGATCCTGCCCAAAGCGGTTCTGGATATGCCACGCCTTGGCTGTATTAACGTCCACGGTTCTCTTCTGCCTCGCTGGCGCGGCGCCGCTCCCATTCAGCGCTCGCTATGGGCCGGCGATGCGGAAACAGGCGTAACGATTATGCAGATGGATGTCGGTCTCGATACCGGCGATATGCTGTATAAGCTCTCCTGTCCGATTACCGCAGAAGATACCAGCGCCAGCCTGTATGACAAGCTGGCCGACCTCGGCCCGCAAGGGCTGCTGAACACCCTGGCTCAGTTAGCTAACGCAACCACTCAACCTGAAGTCCAGGATGAAGCCTTAGCCACCTACGCTGAGAAGCTCAGCAAAGAAGAAGCCCGTATCGACTGGTCGCTTTCTGCCGAACAGCTCGAACGCTGTATCCGCGCCTTCAATCCGTGGCCGATGAGCTGGCTGGAAATTGACGAGCAGCCGGTGAAGGTTTGGCAGGCATCGGCTATCGCCGAAATAAGTTCCGCTGAACCTGGCACCATTGTGGCTGCCAGCAAGCAGGGTATTCAGGTGGCAACCGGCGATGGCATTCTGAATCTGGAATCTCTGCAGCCTGCGGGTAAAAAAGCGATGAGCGCCCAGGATTTGCTCAATTCTCGCCGGGAGTGGTTTATCCCAGGTAACCGTCTTTCCTGACGGTCGTCACTTCTAAAGCCCGGATCTACCGGGCCTTTTTATTTTCGCGGTTATGAAAAAAAATCTTAATTTACGTAGTCTGGCGGCCCAAGCCGTTGAACAGGTTGTCGAGAAGGGGCAGTCGTTAAGCAACGTGCTGCCGCCGTTGCAGCAGAAAGTCGGTGAAAAAGATAAAGCGCTGCTGCAGGAGCTGTGCTTTGGCGTCCTGCGCACTCTTAGCCAGATGGAATGGCTGATCAATAAGCTGATGGCTCGCCCTATGACGGGAAAACAGCGTACCGTTCACTATTTAATTATGGTCGGCTTTTATCAGCTGCTGCACACCCGTATCCCCGCCCATGCGGCGCTGGCGGAAACGGTTGAAGGTGCGGTAGCTATTAAGCGTCCGCAGCTAAAAGGGCTGATTAACGGCGTGCTGCGCCAGTTCCAACGCCAGCAGGAAGAATTGCTTAACGAATTCGCCGAAAGCGACAGCCGCTTCCTGCACCCCGCATGGCTACTCAAACGCATCCAAAGAGCCTGGCCCCAGCAGTGGCAGGCCATTGCGGATGCCAACAACCAACGTCCACCAATGTGGCTACGTGTTAATCGCAATCATCACTCACGCGATGAATGGCTGGTGCTCCTTGAAGAGGCGGGCATGCAGGGGTTCTCTCACCCGGACTATCCGGATGCCGTACGTCTGGCGACGCCGGCACCTGTACAGGCATTGCCCGGTTTTGAGCAAGGCTGGGTCACCGTTCAGGATGCTTCAGCCCAAGGTTGTATGCGCTATCTGACCCCGGAAAATGGTGAAAGGATCCTCGATCTTTGCGCCGCGCCCGGCGGCAAAACAACTCATATTCTGGAAGTCGCGCCACAGGCCAGCGTACTGGCTGTCGATATCGATGACCAGCGTCTGTCCCGTGTCTACGACAATCTGAAGCGTCTGGGAATGAAAGCCCAGGTAAAACAGGGGGATGGCAGATATCCAACCCAGTGGTGCGCTGATGAAAAGTTCGATCGTATTCTGCTCGATGCGCCCTGCTCTGCCACTGGCGTAATTCGCCGCCATCCCGATATTAAATGGCTGCGTCGTGACCGCGATATCGCGGAGCTGGCACAGCTTCAGGCGGAAATTCTTGACGCCATCTGGGCACATCTGAAGCCCGGCGGTACCCTGGTCTATGCGACCTGCTCAATTCTGCCGGAAGAAAATAGCCAGCAAATTGCGGCATTCCTGACGCGCACGCCTGACGCAGAACTTAGTATTACCGGGACGCCTGAGCAGCCTGGACAGCAAAATCTGCCCGGAGCGGAAGAGGGTGATGGGTTCTTTTACGCTAAGCTGATCAAACATCGGAAATAATGGATCACTGCTGATGAAGATTATTATTCTGGGCGCCGGACAGGTTGGCGGGACTCTCGCGGAAAACCTCGTCGGAGAGAACAACGATATTACCCTGGTCGATACCAATGGTGACCGCCTGCGCAGTCTGCAGGACAAGTTTGACCTGCGTGTTGTTCAGGGACACGGCTCCCATCCGCGCGTACTGCGCGAGGCCGGAGCTGATGATGCGGATATGCTGGTTGCCGTCACCAGTTCTGATGAAACCAATATGGTGGCCTGCCAGGTCGCCTATTCCCTGTTTAATACGCCTAATCGCATTGCCCGTATTCGTTCTCCGGACTACGTACGTGACGCCGATAAACTGTTCCACTCCGAAGCCGTACCGATTGACCATCTGATCGCGCCGGAACAGCTTGTTATCGACAATATTTACCGCCTGATTGAGTACCCAGGTGCGCTGCAGGTCGTAAACTTTGCCGAAGGGAAAGTGAGTCTGGCGGTCGTTAAAGCCTACTACGGTGGTCCGTTGGTAGGTAACGCACTCTCGACAATGCGTGAACATATGCCGCATATCGACACGCGCGTAGCGGCTATTTTCCGCCACGATCGCCCTATTCGGCCCCAGGGTTCGACCATTGTTGAAGCCGGCGATGAAGTATTCTTTATCGCCGCATCCCAGCATATTCGCGCCGTGATGAGCGAGCTGCAGCGCCTGGAGAAACCCTATAAGCGCATCATGCTGGTTGGCGGCGGAAATATTGGCGCGGGTCTGGCCCATCGGCTGGAAAAAGATTATAGCGTGAAGTTAATTGAACGCGATCAGCAGCGCGCCGCCGAGCTGGCGGAAAAGCTACAAAATACCATCGTCTTTTATGGCGACGCCTCGGATCAGGAGCTCCTCGCAGAAGAGCATATTGATCAAGTCGACCTCTTCATTGCCGTTACTAATGATGACGAAGCCAACATCATGTCGGCAATGCTGGCCAAGCGGATGGGCGCCAAAAAGGTCATGGTCCTTATCCAGCGAAAAGCCTACGTCGACCTGGTTCAGGGCAGCGTTATCGATATCGCTATTTCCCCTCAACAGGCAACCATTTCAGCGCTGCTCAGCCATGTCCGTAAAGCCGATATCGTTGGCGTCTCTTCCCTGCGCCGCGGCGTAGCTGAAGCTATCGAAGCCGTCGCCCACGGAGATGAAAGCACCTCGCGCGTCGTGGGTCGTTCGATCGATGAGATCAAGCTTCCCCCGGGGACGATCATTGGCGCCGTGGTTCGCGGAAATGACGTGATGATCGCCAATAATAATTTGCGTATTGAGCAGGGCGACCACGTAATTATGTTCCTGACCGACAAAAAATTTATCTCCGATGTCGAACGGCTGTTCCAGCCAAGCCCTTTCTTCCTGTAATTTATTTGGGCGCCGGTAACGCGCCCATGTCCATTAACCTTTATTTAGCAATGGATAATATTTTTATGCAATTATTCAACAATAATGGAAAATGGAAATACATTTGATAAACTTATCCCTGTCAGCTGGTTCAAGGAGAATAGAATGAGTATTTTAAAAGAGTTTCGCGATTTCGCGATGCGCGGGAATGTGGTCGATCTGGCAGTGGGTGTCATCATTGGTGCAGCATTCGGTAAGATTGTATCGTCACTGGTTGCCGATATTATTATGCCGCCGCTTGGCCTGCTTATTGGTGGGATCGATTTTAAATCTTTCGCCGTCACGCTGCGCGATGCTCAGGGAGATATCCCGGCCGTTGTGATGCATTATGGCGTGTTTATTCAGAACGTTTTTGACTTCGTCATCGTAGCGTTTGCCATCTTTATGGCAATTAAACTGATGAATAATCTGAACCGTAAAAAAGCAGAGGCCCCTGCAGCACCGCCGGCACCGACTAAAGAAGAAGTGCTGCTGAGTGAAATTCGTGACCTGTTAAAAGAGCAGAATAACCGTTCTTAATCAGGCTACCGAAAGCAGAAAGCCAGTGGTAAAAAAGTGATTCACTCTCTTGCCACTGGCCTCCCGGTCACTCCGTCCTGCATATTTTTCTTTTCGCTGATAGCTTCCTTTCCCTTTCTTGTTTTTCTCAACGCGTTGTCTGAACAGCGGATCATGAAGCAGTGCCTCAATGGCATTATCTTTTATTTGCCCTTTTGTATGCTGATAGCGACTCATAGTTACTCCTGATGGTGAATGAGATCGACGCGAGTGTAGATCTACACGCGCAAAAAATCAACGCCCTGCATTAGCGCTGCTGGCCCCCTGCTCAAGCGCTTCAAGAATGGAACAGTAGACGCTGCTGTGAGCGCTGCCGCAGCATGCATCGTTAAGTCTCTGTAAGGATCGGCGCATCGCTTGTAATTCCTTAATACGCGACTCAACTTCGCTCAGGCGCGCCTGCACGATTCCCTTTGATTCCTGGCAGGTATGATGCTCCGGATCGATGCGGATCGATAGCAGTTCACGGATCGATTCGAGCGTAAACCCGAGCTGCCGCGCGTAGCGGATAAAACGTAGCCGCTGAAGGTCATTGTCGGTATAAAGACGAAATCCGCCCTCAGTACGAACGTCGTGGGCCATCATCTGCTGCTTTTCGTAGTAGCGAATGGTATCGGGAGTGACATCCGCCAGCTTTGCGAGCTCACCAATGCGATACATACTTACTCCTCACTTATCTTGTGTTGCAGCCTCGCAGAATACTCACCGCGCAGAAAATCAGTATTTAACCCAGCCTGGCGTAGCTTCAGTTCGAGCAAAGCAAGTCTTCGGCTCAGTTCGACATGCTGCGGGTCATCCTGACGAATGACTTTAAGCAAATCAACCAGCGCAACGGCTTCTCTGCGATGTTCCAGCTCAGGAGGTAAACAGCCGGCGTTCTTGAGTAAACGGTAGCTGACGCGTAGTTCAGGTGGCACATGCAGATCGTCATCCAGTGTCAGCGGTTCACCGCGGCCAGGAAGATTATCAAAGTCACCTTTGTTTTGTGCATCAAGGATATGGCGTTCTGCCCACTGATCCAGCAACCACATCATACGGCTCCGGGGATGAACAAAAAGAATACAGATAGTGTAATGAAGCAGAGATGGCGAGGATATAAAAAAACCCGCCGAAGCGGGTTTTTTTACGTTACTACAGATTACTCTGCAGCAGCTTCTGCTTTCGGCTCAGCACGATCAACCAGCTCGATGTATGCCATCGGCGCGTTGTCGCCTGCACGGAAGCCACACTTCAGAATGCGAGTGTAACCACCGGCGCGGCTCGCGAAACGCGGGCCCAGCTCGTTAAACAGTTTTGCCACGATCTCGTTATCACGAGTACGGGCGAATGCCAGACGACGATTAGCTACGCTATCAGTCTTGGCAAGAGTAATCAGCGGCTCAACTACGCGACGCAGTTCTTTCGCTTTCGGCAGGGTCGTCTTGATGATTTCATGACGAACCAGCGAACCAGCCATGTTACGGAACATAGCCTGGCGATGGCTGCTGTTGCGGTTCAGTTGACGACCACTCTTACGATGGCGCATGACCTTATCCTTCTCAGTAAAACCTTAACCTGTGATCCGGTTACTCGTCAGCAATGCTTGCCGGTGGCCAGTTTTCCAGGCGCATGCCCAGAGACAGACCACGTGAAGCCAGCACGTCTTTAATCTCAGTAAGAGATTTTTTACCCAGGTTCGGCGTTTTCAGCAACTCAACCTCGGTACGCTGTACCAGATCACCGATATAGTGGATAGCTTCTGCCTTCAGGCAGTTAGCAGAGCGGACAGTCAATTCGAGATCGTCAACAGGGCGCAGCAGGATCGGATCGAATTCTGGTTTCTCTTCTTTCACTTCCGGCTGACGTACATCACGTAAGTCAACGAAAGCTTCAAGTTGTTCTGCCAGGATGGTTGCCGCACGACGAATCGCCTCTTCAGGATCGATTGTGCCGTTGGTTTCCATTTCGATGACCAGCTTGTCCAGGTCGGTACGCTGTTCTACACGCGCTGCTTCAACATTGTAGGCAATACGCTCTACGGGGCTGTAGCATGCGTCGACCAGCAGACGGCCGATTGGGCGCTCATCTTCTTCCGAATGAATTCGGGCAGAAGCCGGCACATAACCACGACCGCGCTGAACTTTGATACGCATGCTAATAGCAGCGTTCTCATCGGTCAGGTGGCAGATCACATGTTGCGGCTTGACGATTTCGACATCACCATCATGGGTGATGTCGGCTGCGGTCACAGGGCCAATGCCAGATTTATTCAAAGTAAGGATAACTTCATCTTTACCTTGAACTCTCACCGCAAGCCCTTTCAGGTTGAGCAGGATTTCAAGGATATCTTCCTGAACGCCTTCTTTGGTGCTGTACTCGTGCAGTACACCATCAATCTCAACCTCGGTCACCGCGCAACCCGGCATCGATGAGAGCAGAATACGGCGCAGTGCGTTACCCAGAGTATGGCCAAAGCCACGCTCTAAAGGCTCAAGGGTCACCTTGGCGTGCGTCGAACTCACTTGCTCGATATCGACCAGGCGCGGTTTTAGAAACTCTGTCACAGAACCCTGCATTGTGTCCTCTCTTTGGTACTAAGCTTTACTTGGAGTAAAGCTCGACGATCAGGTGTTCGTTAATGTCCGCAGACAGATCAGAACGTTCCGGCTGACGCTTGAACGTACCTTCCATCTTGCCAGCATCAACTTCCAGCCAGGTTGGCTTTTCACGCTGCTCAGCCAGCTCCAGAGCGGCTTTCACGCGAGATTGCTTTTTCGCTTTCTCACGAATGCTGACGACGTCATTCGCTTTAACCTGATAAGAAGCGATGTTAACAACACGACCGTTTACCATGATAGCTTTATGGCTAACCAGCTGACGTGATTCAGCACGAGTAGCGCCGAAGCCCATACGGTATACAACGTTGTCCAGACGACCTTCCAGCAGAGCCAACAGGTTTTCACCGGTGTTGCCTTTCAGACGTGCTGCTTCTTTATAGTAGTTACGGAACTGACGCTCCAGCACACCGTACATACGGCGAACTTTTTGCTTTTCACGCAACTGCACACCATAGTCAGACAGACGCGGTTTACGCGCACCGTGCTGGCCAGGAGCTTGTTCAATTTTACACTTGGTATCGATCGCGCGAACGCCAGACTTAAGGAACAGGTCTGTGCCCTCACGACGGCTCAGCTTGAGCTTAGGACCCAAATATCTTGCCATTTTCTTTCTCCAACAATCCTAGAAACGAGCGCGTTATACGCGACGTTTTTTCGGCGGACGACAACCGTTATGAGGGATCGGAGTCACATCAGTAATATTAGTGATGCGGAAACCAGCGGCGTTCAGAGCACGAATAGTAGATTCGCGACCCGGACCCGGACCTTTGACCATAACTTCCAGATTCTTGATGCCGTATTCTTTTACGGCTTCAGCGCAACGCTCTGCTGCAACCTGAGCTGCAAACGGAGTTGATTTACGAGAACCACGGAAACCGGAACCACCGGCTGTTGCCCAACCCAGCGCGTTACCCTGACGATCGGTAATGGTAACGATGGTGTTGTTAAAAGACGCATGGACATGAGCCACGCCATCAGAGACTTGTTTTCTTACACGTTTACGTGCACGAACTGGTGCCTTTGCCATTATTCAATCACCCCGATTATTTCTTGATCGGTTTACGCGGACCCTTACGGGTACGTGCGTTGGTCTTAGTACGCTGACCGCGAACCGGAAGACCACGACGATGGCGTAAACCACGATAGCAACCAAGGTCCATCAGACGCTTGATGCTCAGGGTGATTTCACGGCGCAGATCACCTTCAACGACAAATTTACCTACTGCTTCACGCAGGGATTCAATTTGTTCCTCAGACAGCTCACTGATCTTAACATTTTCAGCGATACCCGTGTCAGCACAGATGGCTTTAGAACGGGTCTTGCCGATACCGAAAATAGCAGTTAATGCGATTACGGTATGTTTGTGATCAGGAATGTTAATGCCTGCTATACGGGCCACTATGCACTCCTACTATTTAATATGTACGCACCATGCTGAAAAGCCCGTTTTCAGGATACTCAAATGGAAACGCACAGACATACAAAAGATTGGCTGGCTAATCTAGCCAGCTCAATCCAACTTTGCAAGAAAAATATGCGAAAAAATCAGCCTTGGCGCTGTTTATGCTTTGGCTCGGCACTGCAAATCACACGGATGACACCATCACGCTTAACGATTTTGCAGTTACGGCATAATTTCTTGACGGAAGCACGAACTTTCATTTTTACTCTCCGTAACTTCTCAGGCGACCAGTTATCGGCCGTAGCCTTTCAGGTTCGCCTTCTTCAATGCAGACTCGTACTGACTTGACATCATCAGAGTTTGCACTTGAGCCATAAAGTCCATAATCACGACGACAACAATTAGCAGCGAGGTTCCACCGAAGTAGAACGGCACCTTCATTGCATCACGCATGAACTCCGGGATCAGGCAGATAAAGGTAATATACAGCGCACCAACCAGAGTCAGACGAGTCATTACTTTATCGATATACTTCGCCGTTTGCTCTCCCGGACGAATTCCTGGTACAAATGCACCGGACTTCTTCAGGTTATCTGCTGTTTCACGCGGGTTGAAAACCAAAGCCGTGTAGAAGAAACAGAAGAATATGATTGCAGACGCATAGAGTAACACATAAAGCGGTTGCCCAGGCTGCAAATACAGCGAAATTGTTGTCAGCCAGTTCCAACCGGTTCCGCCCCCAAACCATGACGCGATGGTCGCAGGGAACAGAATAATACTGGAAGCGAAGATTGCAGGGATTACACCCGCCATATTCACTTTCAGCGGCAAATGTGTGCTCTGTGCAGCATAGACGCGACGACCCTGTTGACGCTTCGCGTAGTTCACCACAATGCGGCGTTGACCACGTTCAACGAATACAACAAAGAAGGTCACGGCAAACACTAATACTGCAACCAATAGCAACAGGAGGAAGTGCAGGTCGCCTTGACGCGCTTGCTCGATAGTATGGGCGATGGCCGGCGGGAGACCCGCAACGATACCAGCGAAGATAATGATTGAGATACCGTTACCGATACCACGTTCAGTAATCTGTTCGCCGAGCCACATCAGGAACATCGTTCCTGTGACCAGACTTACAACAGCGGTGAAATAGAATGCAAAGCCCGGATTCATCACCAGGCCCTGCATACCAGGCATATTCGGCAGACCGGTAGCAATACCGATCGACTGGAATATCGCCAGCACCAGAGTACCGTAGCGGGTGTACTGGCTGATCTTACGACGACCAGACTCCCCTTCTTTCTTCATTTCTGCTAACGGCTGATAAACAACCGTCAGCAGCTGGACAATAATCGATGCAGAAATATACGGCATGATGCCCAAGGCAAAGATAGAAGCACGGCTGAGAGCACCACCAGAGAACATGTTAAACATTTCAATGATAGTGCCTCGCTGTTGCTCAAGCAGTTTGGCAAGTACAGCGGCATCAATACCAGGGATCGGAATAAAAGAACCAATACGGAATACGATCAGCGCACCGATAACAAACAAAAGTCTGCGTTTCAGTTCGCCAAGTCCACCTTTGGCACTTTGAAAATCTAATCCCGGTTGCTTAGCCATCTGCTACTTATTCCTCAATTTTACCGCCAGCAGCTTCGATAGCAGCACGAGCACCTTTAGTCACACGCAGGCCACGAACAGTTACCGGACGAGCTACCTCGCCAGAAAGAATCACTTTCGCGAACTCAATCTGAATACCGATAATGTTTGCTGCTTTCAGCGTGTTCAGGTCGACTACATCGCCTTCTACGTGAGCCAGATCGGAGAGACGAATCTCTGCAGTGATCATTGCTTTACGAGAAGTGAAGCCGAATTTCGGCAGACGACGGTACAGAGGCATCTGACCGCCCTCGAAACCGCGACGTACGCCACCGCCAGAACGAGAGTTCTGACCTTTGTGACCACGACCACCGGTTTTACCGAGGCCAGAACCGATACCACGACCCAGGCGCTTACCCGCCTTTTTAGAGCCTTCGGCCGGAGACAGAGTATTTAAACGCATCTCTTACTCCTCAACTTTAACCATAAAGGAAACCGCGTTGACCATACCACGAACAGCAGGAGTATCCTCGCGTTCTACGGTGTGACCAATACGACGCAGACCCAGGCCAAGCAGCGTTGCCTTGTGTTTCGGCAGACGACCGATTGCACTGCGGGTTTGAGTAATTTTAATAGTCTTTGCCATGGTTTATTTCCCCAGAATTTCTTCAACGGATTTACCACGCTTGGCAGCGACCATTTCTGGAGAATTCATATTTTCCAGGCCATCAATAGTTGCACGAACCACGTTAATCGGGTTGGTGGAACCATATGCTTTGGCCAGAACGTTATGAACTCCAGCAACTTCCAGAACGGCGCGCATTGCACCACCGGCGATGATACCGGTACCTTCGGAAGCTGGCTGCATGAATACACGAGAACCCGTGTGAACACCTTTAACCGGGTGCTGCAGGGTGCCGTGGTTCAGCGCGACGTTAATCATATTGCGACGGGCTTTTTCCATCGCTTTCTGGATCGCTGCTGGAACTTCACGCGCTTTACCGTAACCAAAACCTACGCGACCGTTACCGTCACCAACTACAGTCAGAGCTGTGAAGGAGAAAATACGACCACCTTTAACGGTTTTAGATACGCGGTTAACCGCGATCAGCTTTTCCTGCAGTTCGCCAGCTTGTTTTTCGATGTGAGCCATCTTACACCTCTACCTTAGAACTGAAGGCCAGCTTCACGGGCAGCATCTGCCAGTGCCTGGACACGACCATGATATTGGAACCCGGAACGGTCAAAGGAAACATCTTTGATGCCTTTTTCCAGAGCGCGTTCAGCAACAGCTTTACCCACAGCTGCAGCCGCGTCTTTGTTACCGGTGTACTTCAGTTGTTCAGCGATAGCTTTTTCTACTGTAGAAGCAGCTACCAGAACTTCAGAACCGTTCGGTGCAATTACCTGTGCGTAAATATGACGCGGGGTACGATGTACCACCAGGCGAGTTGCACCCAGCTCCTGGAGCTTGCGGCGTGCGCGGGTCGCACGACGGATACGAGCAGATTTCTTATCCATAGTGTTACCTTACTTCTTCTTAGCCTCTTTGGTACGCACGACTTCGTCGGCGTAACGAACACCCTTGCCTTTATAAGGCTCAGGACGACGGTAGGCGCGCAGATCTGCTGCAACCTGGCCGATTACCTGCTTATCAGCGCCTTTCAGCACGATTTCAGTTTGAGTCGGACATTCTGCAGTGATACCCGCCGGCAGCTTATGTTCAACAGGATGAGAGAAACCTAAAGCCAGGTTTACTACATCCCCTTTAACCGCTGCACGATAGCCTACACCAACCAGCTGAAGCTTTTTAGTGAAGCCTTCGGTAACACCGATAACTACTGAGTTAAGCAGGGCACGCGCGGTACCAGCCTGAGCCCAACCGTCTGCGAAACCATCACGCGGACCGAAAGTCAGTGCATTATCTGCATGTTTAACTTCAACAGCATCGTTGAGAGTACGAGTCAGCTCGCCATTCTTACCTTTGATCGTAATAACCTGACCGTTGATTTTTACATCAACGCCGGCAGGAACAACGACCGGTGCTTTAGCAACACGAGACATTTTTTCCTCCGATTAGGCTACGTAGCAGATAATTTCGCCACCAAGACCAGCTTGGCGCGCTGCACGATCAGTCATAACACCTTTAGAGGTAGAAATAACTGCGATACCCAGACCCGCCATAACTTTCGGCAGCTCATCTTTACGTTTATAGATGCGCAGACCTGGGCGGCTGACACGCTGAATGCTTTCTACAACAGCTTTACCCTGGAAATACTTAAGAGTCAGTTCCAGTTCCGGCTTGATGTCGCCTTCAACTTTAAAATCTTCAATAAAGCCTTCTTCCTTCAGCACGTTGGCAATTGCCACTTTCAGCTTGGAGGAAGGCATGGTGACCGCAGCTTTATTCGCGGCCTGACCGTTACGGATACGGGTCAGCATATCCGCGATCGGATCTTGCATGCTCATCTGTCTTTACTCCCGTGATTCAATTGGTGACAATTACCAGCTAGCCTTTTTCAGACCCGGGATTTCACCGCGCATAGCGGCTTCACGGACCTTAATACGGCTCAACCCGAACTTCCGCAGGAAACCATGCGGACGACCTGTTTGACGGCAGCGATTACGCTGACGAGACGGGCTGGAATCACGCGGCAGAGTCTGCAGCTTGAGAACAGCATTCCAACGATCTTCGTCGGTTGCGTTCACATCAGAGATGATAGCTTTCAGTTCAGCGCGTTTAGCGAAGAATTTATCAGCTAAAGCCACGCGCTTTACTTCGCGTGCTTTCATTGATTGCTTAGCCATTAAGTAACCCTACCTTACTTGCGGAACGGGAAGTCAAAGGCAGCCAGAAGAGCGCGGCCTTCTTCATCAGATTTCGCAGTAGTGGTAATGGTAATATCCAAACCACGAACGCGGTCGACTTTATCGTAGTCGATTTCTGGGAAGATGATCTGCTCACGGACACCCATGCTGTAGTTACCACGACCATCGAATGACTTAGCGGACAGGCCACGGAAGTCACGGATACGCGGTACAGCAATAGTGATCAGGCGCTCAAAGAACTCCCACATGCGTTCGCCACGCAGGGTTACTTTACAGCCGATCGGATAGCCCTGACGGATTTTGAAGCCTGCAACTGATTTGCGTGCTTTGGTGATCAACGGCTTTTGACCGGAGATTGCTGTCAGATCCGCTGCTGCGTTATCCAGCAGTTTCTTGTCAGCGATCGCTTCACCAACACCCATGTTCAGGGTGATCTTCTCGACCCGAGGGACTTGCATGACAGAATTGTAGTTAAACTCAGTCATGAGTTTACCAACTACTTCGTCTTTGTAGTAATCATGCAGTTTCGCCATCGTACTACTCCAAATTACTTGATAGTTTCGCTGTTAGACTTGAAGAAACGGACTTTTTTGCCGTCTTCGAATCTAAAGCCTACACGGTCAGCCTTGCCGGTTGCCGCATTGAAGAGTGCAACGTTAGAAACCTGAATTGCTGCTTCTTTTTCAACGATGCCACCTGGTTGGTTCAGGGCCGGAACCGGCTTCTGATGTTTCTTAACCAGGTTGATACCTTCAACAATGAGCTTGCCGGAAGACAAGACATTCTTAACTTTACCGCGTTTACCTTTATCTTTACCGGTTAACACGATAACTTCGTCATCACGACGGATTTTCGCTGCCATGATTCGCTCCTTAGAGTACTTCTGGTGCCAGAGAGATAATTTTCATGAACTTCTCGGTACGAAGCTCACGAGTTACCGGCCCAAAAATACGCGTACCGATGGGCTGCTCGCTGTTATTGTTGAGAATAACGCATGCATTACCATCGAAGCGAATGACAGAACCGTCCGGGCGACGAACACCCTTCTTGGTGCGCACCACTACCGCCTTCAGCACATCACCTTTTTTGACCTTACCACGCGGAATTGCTTCCTTGATGGTGATCTTGATGATGTCGCCTACGCCTGCGTAGCGACGGTGCGAGCCACCCAGAACCTTGATACACATTACGCGACGTGCACCGGAGTTGTCGGCGACGTTCAGCATAGTCTGTTCTTGGATCATTTTAGTGCTCCGCTAATGTCAACTACTACTGAGACCCAAAATCGGGCCGTTAAATATCCCCATATCGAGGGCGCGGCATTATAACACCGGAAATCGGATATGGGTAGAAAAAATAAACGGCTCATCGCTGAGCCGTTTATTCGTTGAGAATACAGCTCTATTAAAGAACCGCTTTCTCTACGACGCGAACCAGCGTCCAGGACTTAGTCTTGGACAGCGGACGGCATTCGTGGATTTCGACCACGTCACCGATACCGCATTCGTTGTTCTCGTCATGTACGTGCAGTTTGGTCGTACGCTTGATGAACTTACCGTATACCGGGTGTTTCACCACACGTTCGATAGCAACAACGATGGATTTCTCCATTTTGTTGCTAACTACGCGACCTTGCAGAGTACGGATTTTATCGGTCATTACGCACCCGCCTTCTGAGTCAGTAAAGTCTTAACGCGTGCAACATCACGACGCACTTGCTTCAGCAGATGAGTCTGTTGCAGCTGGCCACTTGCAGCCTGCATACGCAGGTTGAACTGCTCACGCAGCAGGTTCAGCAGCTCAGCGTTCAGCTCTTCAACGCTTTTTTCACGCAGCTCTTTTGCTTTCATTACATCACCGTCTTAGTTACAAAGGTGGTTTTGATCGGCAGTTTCGCTGCTGCCAGGCCGAATGCTTCACGGGCCAGCTCTTCCGGTACGCCGTCCATTTCATAAAGGACTTTACCCGGCTGAATCAAGGCAACCCAGTACTCCACGTTACCTTTACCTTTACCCATACGAACTTCCAGCGGCTTCTCGGTAATCGGTTTGTCCGGGAAAACACGGATCCAGATTTTACCTTGACGCTTAACTGCACGGGTCATAGCACGACGTGCTGCTTCGATCTGACGTGCAGTCAGACGACCACGGCCAACAGCTTTCAGACCGAAAGTGCCGAAGCTAACATCCGTACCCTGCGCCAGACCACGGTTGCGGCCTTTGTGCACTTTACGGAATTTTGTACGCTTTGGTTGTAACATCAGCGACGCTCCTTATTTACGGCCTTTACGCTGCTGCTTTTTAGGTTGAGCAGCCGGTTCCGGTTGTTCAACAGCAGCCATACCACCCAGGATCTCGCCTTTGAAGATCCATACCTTAACGCCGATTACACCGTAAGTGGTGTGCGCTTCAGAGGTGTTGTAGTCGATGTCAGCACGCAGAGTGTGCAGCGGTACGCGACCTTCACGGTACCATTCGGTACGTGCGATTTCCGCGCCGCCCAGACGGCCGCTAACTTCAACTTTGATACCTTTAGCGCCCAGACGCATTGCGTTCTGTACAGCACGCTTCATAGCACGACGGAACATAACGCGACGTTCCAGCTGAGAAGTGATGCTGTCAGCAACCAATTTAGCGTCCAGTTCTGGCTTACGAACTTCGGCGATATTGATCTGTGCAGGAACGCCAGCGATATCCGCTACGACCTTGCGCAGTTTTTCTACGTCTTCGCCTTTCTTACCGATGACGATGCCCGGGCGAGCAGTGTGAATAGTCACACGAATGCTCTTAGCCGGACGCTCGATAACGATACGAGATACGGACGCTTTAGACAGTTCCTTAGTCAGGAACTGACGTACTTTAAAATCGCTGTCCAGGTTGTCAGCGAATTCTTTGGTGTTCGCGAACCAGGTAGAGTTCCATGGTTTGACAATACCCAGGCGAATACCATTAGGATGTACTTTCTGACCCATTGCTAGTCTCCAGAGTCTCAGCGATCGGACACAACCACAGTGATGTGGCTGGTGCGCTTCAGGATGCGATCTGCACGACCTTTCGCACGCGGCATAATGCGCTTCATGCTCGGGCCTTCGTCTACGAAAATTTTCGCAACTTTCAGATCGTCAATGTCAGCGCCATCGTTGTGTTCAGCGTTAGCAATGGCAGATTCCAGTACCTTCTTGACCAGTACAGCAGCTTTCTTGTTGGTGTAGGTCAGAATATCCAGGGCCTGCGACACTTTCTTACCGCGAATCAGGTCAGCTACGAGGCGAACCTTCTGAGCAGAAGAACGAGCATGGCGATGTTGAGCTAAAGTTTCCATCTCTTCCTCCTACCTTATTTCTTCTTCGCTTTTTTATCAGCAGCATGGCCGCGATAAGTACGAGTCGGTGCGAATTCACCCAGTTTGTGACCAACCATTTCGTCGGAAACAAAAACTGGAACGTGCTGACGACCATTATGGACAGCGATGGTCAAACCGATCATGTTAGGAAAGATCGTTGAACGACGGGACCAAGTGCGCAGGGGCTTCTTGTCTCCGCTTTCCACCGCTTTCTCTACCTTCTTCAGCAAGTGCAGGTCAATAAAAGGACCTTTCTTGAGAGAACGTGGCATGGCTTATCCTCTAAAATTATTTGCTACGGCGACGTACGATGAATTTATCAGTACGCTTGTTGCTGCGGGTCTTCTTACCTTTGGTCTGCAGGCCCCACGGGGAAACCGGGTGCTTACCAAAGTTACGACCTTCACCACCACCATGTGGGTGGTCGACTGGGTTCATCGCAGTACCGCGAACGGTAGGACGAATACCACGCCAGCGTGCAGCACCTGCTTTACCCAGAACGCGCAGCATATGCTCAGCATTGCCAACTTCGCCCAGAGTAGCGCGGCAGTCTGCTTCGACTTTACGCATTTCACCAGAACGCAGACGCAGGGTGACATAAGCACCATCACGAGCAACGATCTGAACGTAAGTACCAGCGGAACGTGCCAGCTGACCGCCTTTACCTGGTTTCATTTCTACGTTATGAACGGTAGAACCAACCGGGATATTGCGCATCGGCAGGGTGTTGCCTGCTTTGATTGCAGCATCAACGCCAGACTGAATCTGGTCGCCAGCTTTCAGGCCTTTAGGGGCCAGGATGTAACGGCGCTCGCCATCTTTGTACAGAACCAGCGCGATGTTCGCGGAACGGTTCGGATCGTACTCAAGACGCTCAACAACTGCCGGGATACCATCTTTGTTGCGTTTGAAGTCAACAATACGGTAAGCCTGCTTGTGGCCACCACCGATATGACGGGTGGTGATACGGCCATTGTTGTTACGACCACCGGATTTGCTGTTTTTTTCCAGCAACGGAGCAAAAGGTTTGCCCTTGTGCAGCTCAGGGTTAACCACTTTAACAACGTGGCGACGACCCGGAGATGTCGGTTTACATTTAACAACTGCCATTGTATTACTCCTCCGACTTACTCAGCGCCGCCAACGAAGTCCAGATTCTGGCCTTCCTTCAGGGTGACGTAAGCTTTTTTCCAGTCGCTACGACGACCGATACGCTGTCCGTGACGTTTAACTTTCCCTTTAACTACCAGGGTGTTAACGACTTCGACTTCGACTTCAAACAGTTTCTGCACAGCAGCTTTGATTTCTGCTTTAGTCGCGTCTTTAGCAACTTTGAGAACGATGGTATTTGTTTTTTCCATCGCAGCAGACGCTTTTTCAGAAACGTGCGGTGCACGCAGCACCTTCAGCAGACGTTCTTCACGAATCATGCCAGCATCTCCTCAACTTGCTTAACAGCATCAGCAGTCATTACGACTTTGTCGAAGGCGATCAGGCTAACCGGGTCGATACCAGTTGCATCGCGTACGTCAACCTTGTGCAGGTTGCGCGCAGCAAGGAACAGGTTCTCGTCCAGCTCACCGGTGATGATCAGCACATCTTCCAGAGCCATGTCTTTCAGTTTCTGTGCCAGCAGCTTAGTTTTAGGCGCTTCTACAGAGAACGTCTCGACAACGATCAGACGATCCTGACGTACCAGTTCGGACAGAATGCTTTTCAGCGCGCCGCGGTACATCTTTTTGTTAACTTTTTGACTGTGGTCCTGCGGGCGAGCAGCGAAGGTTACGCCACCGGAACGCCAGATCGGGCTCTTGATAGAACCTGAACGCGCACGGCCGGTACCTTTCTGGCGCCACGGCTTTTTGCCTGAACCAGTTACTTCAGCACGAGTCTTCTGAGCACGAGTACCCTGACGAGCACCAGCTGCATAAGCAACAACAACCTGGTGTACCAGCGCTTCGTTGAAATCACGACCGAAGGTAGTTTCGGAAACAGTCAGCGCGCTCTGCGCGTCTTTCAATACTAATTCCATTGCTATCTCCTCACGCCTTCACAGCTGGTTTAACGATCAGGTCGCTACCGGTAGCACCCGGGACCGCACCTTTAACCAGCAGCAGGTTGCGCTCAGCGTCAACACGTACTACGTCCAGGCTCTGAACGGTGACACGTTCGTTACCCAGCTGACCTGCCATTTTCTTGCCTTTGAACACTTTGCCCGGAGTCTGGTTCTGACCGATAGAACCCGGAACGCGGTGAGACAAGGAGTTACCGTGAGTAGCGTCCTGGGTACGGAAGTTCCAGCGCTTAACGGTACCAGCAAAACCTTTACCTTTAGAGGTACCGGTTACGTCAACTTTTTTAACGTCAGCAAACAGTTCAACGCTAATGCTCTGACCTACGGTGAATTCTTCACCGTCGGCAAGACGGAATTCCCACAGGCCGCGGCCAGCTTCAACGCCAGCTTTAGCGAAGTGACCAGCTTCCGGCTTGGTTACACGGTTAGCTTTTTTAGCACCGGTGGTAACCTGGATTGCGCGGTAACCATCGTTAGCCAGATCTTTAACCTGTGCAACACGGTTTGCTTCAACTTCGATTACGGTTACTGGGATAGATACGCCATCTTCAGTGAAGATGCGGGTCATACCCACTTTTTTACCGACTAAACCAATCATTGTTTCAACCTCTCAATCGCTCGATGACCTGATTAACCCAGGCTGATCTGCACGTCTACACCGGCAGCCAGATCCAGACGCATCAGAGCATCAACGGTTTTCTCAGTTGGCTCAACGATGTCAACCAGACGCTTGTGAGTGCGGATCTCGTACTGATCGCGCGCATCTTTGTTGACGTGCGGAGAGATCAGAACGGTAAAGCGCTCTTTGCGGGTCGGCAGCGGGATCGGACCACGGACCTGCGCACCAGTGCGCTTAGCAGTCTCGACGATTTCCGCGGTTGATTGATCGATCAGACGATGATCAAACGCTTTAAGACGGATACGGATTCTTTGGTTCTGCATGAGACCAGAGCTCCAATTATTTATAGACGAAATGATTACTCCTCATACCCATTACGATTGATGGGAGAGTGTAACCGTTCTTACATAGTTCCCCGATTGGGAACATTGTTTGATAGCTAAAAGCTCTATCAGGGTTCATATCGAACCGGCCTGCCAATTTTGACAGGCCCGCGCATTATACGCAAATTCGGACCCAACACAAGGGCTGCGTAGAAAATCGTCATTTATATTTGCGAGGCTGCCGGGAAGAGCGGTGTTGCCGGCTGAAAAATAGCAAACTAAGCAGATTGCCGCGCGCAAAACCAGCTATCGTTCTTTGCCGCTCGCTCCTCGCCGGGTCAAAATCGGCGCATACGACTCATCTGTCGGGGTATCCCATGTACATGACTCTCCCCTTCCTGCTTTTCTACTGCGGGTTTTCTCTGGCGCTCTGCTGGCATGACCTGCGACATGGGCTGCTTCCCGACCGTTTAACCTGTCCCCTACTCTGGGTTGGCCTGCTTTTTTATCTTTGTCGAATGCCGATCGGTCTGGAAAATGCCGTCTGGGGTGCTATCGCGGGGTATCTGGCTTTTGCTTTAGCCTACTGGCTTTACAGAGGGATTCGCGGGTATGAGGGGTTAGGCTATGGCGATGTGAAATTTCTTGCGGCTCTTGGTGCCTGGCACGGCTGGCAGTCGCTGCCGCAGCTGGTGTTCATGGCGACGCTAATCGCCTGCGCCACGCTACTACTGCGCATCGTTATCTGGAATCGCCGGGAGGTCCTGAACAACCCGCTGCCGTTTGGCCCTTTTTTGGCTGCAGCGGGTTTTTACTGTGGATGGCAAACGTTGTCAGTCAGCAACTTTAATCTGTGACTGGAGATAATTCTGCAGGCCAATTTTACCGATAAGGTCCAGCTCGGTTTCCAGCCAGTCAATATGGCCTTCCTCATCGGCAAGGATTTCAATCAGCATATCGCGGCTGACATAATCATGGACGCTGTCGGCATAGGCGATTGCCTCTCTCAAATCTTTGGCGCCTTCCAGCTCCAGCCTTAAATCGGATTGCAGCATCTCCTCGACATCTTCACCGATACCCAGCTTGCCGAGATCCTGCAGATTGGGCAATCCTTCAAGAAACAAAATACGCTCGATATATTTATCGGCGTGTTTCATTTCATCAATGGATTCATGGTATTCGACGTCATTGAGGCGCATCAGGCCCCAGTTCTTGAACATCCTGGCATGGAGAAAGTACTGATTTATTGCGACAAGCTCATTTCCCAATAATTTATTGAGATAACTTATGACTTTGACATCACCTTTCATTATATAGTCCCTCCGCTTCCACTCATTGAAGCGTAGTTCGCACTATATAGATGTCAAAGAAAAGCCGGAGGTCTCAGGCGATCTCTTTATATTCCGGCATGCGAGTTAATTCATCTTCCATGATCTCGCGGGCGGCGCGGACACATTTACCGCATTGATTTCCAACGGGAATAAACTTACGTAACTGCTGAAAAGATTGAGGGTGAAATTGACGCACGGCCTGACGAATTTTTTTATCGTTTACACCATTACACAAACAAACGTACATATTCACTCCCGTTCAATTTATGCTCAAAGTGTAAATGAGAATAGTTATGATTACAATAGGCTGTCTATATAATAGATCTGATAACGCACTTTTATATTGCTCACTCTCGGGCCTATCGGGTCTAAATGACAGGCAGCAAAAAGGGCGCCGAAGCGCCCTTTTTAATTCAGAACTAAAGAATTAGCTCAGAACTTTAGCAACAACGCCCGCACCTACAGTACGGCCGCCTTCACGGATTGCGAAACGCAGACCGTCGTCCATCGCGATCGGGTGGATCAGGGTAACAACCATTTTGATGTTGTCGCCCGGCATTACCATCTCTACGCCTTCCGGCAGTTCGATGGTGCCAGTCACGTCAGTTGTACGGAAGTAGAACTGCGGACGGTAGCCTTTGAAGAACGGAGTATGACGGCCGCCTTCATCTTTGGACAGAATGTACACTTCAGATTCGAATTTGGTGTGCGGCTTGATAGAACCCGGCTTAGCCAGTACCTGACCACGTTCGATTTCTTCACGTTTGATACCACGCAGCAGAACGCCGACGTTCTCACCAGCACGGCCTTCGTCCAGCAGTTTGCGGAACATTTCAACGCCGGTACAGGTAGACTTAGCAGTCTCTTTGATACCAACGATTTCAACTTCTTCGCCAACTTTAACGATACCGCGCTCTACACGACCGGTAACAACGGTACCACGGCCGGAGATGGAGAATACGTCTTCGATCGGCAGCAGGAACGGCTTGTCGATGGCACGTTCTGGTTCCGGGATGTAAGAATCCAGGTAGCCAGCCAGTTCAACGATCTTAGCTTCCCACTCTGCATCGCCTTCCAGCGCTTTCAGAGCAGAACCACGGATGATCGGAGTGTCGTCGCCCGGGAAATCGTACTGAGACAGCAGTTCACGAACTTCCATCTCTACCAGTTCCAGCAGCTCTTCGTCATCAACCATGTCGCATTTGTTCAGGAACACGATGATGTACGGAACGCCTACCTGACGACCCAGCAGGATGTGCTCACGAGTCTGCGGCATCGGGCCGTCAGTCGCAGCAACAACCAGGATCGCGCCATCCATCTGAGCAGCACCGGTGATCATGTTTTTAACATAGTCGGCGTGGCCCGGGCAGTCTACGTGCGCGTAGTGGCGAGTCGGGGTGTCATATTCAACGTGGGAAGTGTTGATGGTGATACCACGAGCTTTTTCTTCCGGTGCGTTATCGATCTGGTCGAATGCACGAGCAGAACCACCGTAGGTTTTAGCCAGAACGGTAGTGATTGCAGCGGTCAGAGTAGTTTTACCATGGTCAACGTGGCCGATAGTACCGACGTTGACGTGCGGTTTTGTACGTTCAAATTTTTCTTTAGACACGGCTATATTCCTTACTATAGCGCTCTCCCCTTCAGGAGAGAGCACGGGATTTTGGTTTTACCCTACGGCTTATTTACCACGGGCTTCGATTACGGCCTGAGCAACGTTGTTCGGCGCGTCATCATACTTCAGGAACTCCATGGAGTAAGAAGCACGACCTTTGGTCAGGGAACGCAGCTGAGTTGCATATCCGAACATTTCAGACAGCGGAACTTCAGCGTGAATCACAACGCCAGTAACGTTGGATTCTTGACCACGCAGCATACCACGACGACGGCTAAGGTCACCGATGACGTCACCAGTGTTCTCTTCCGGAGTTTCTACTTCAACCTTCATGATCGGCTCAAGCAGAACTGGTTTCGCTTTCTTAAAGCCATCTTTAAAGGCAAGAGAAGCGGCCAGTTTAAACGCCAGTTCAGAGGAGTCAACGTCGTGGTAAGAACCGAAGTGCAGACGCACACCGAGATCAACTACCGGGTAACCAGCCAGCGGACCAGCTTTCAGCTGTTCCTGGATACCTTTATCAACGGCAGGGATGTATTCGCCAGGAATTACACCACCTTTGATGTCGTTGACGAACTCGTATCCTTTCGGATTTGAGCCCGGCTCCAGCGGGTACATGTCGATCACAACGTGACCATACTGACCGCGACCACCAGACTGCTTAGCGTGTTTACCTTCGATATCGGTAACTTTAGCGCGAATTGCTTCGCGGTAAGCAACCTGAGGTTTACCGACGTTCGCTTCAACGTTGAATTCACGCTTCATGCGGTCAACGATGATGTCGAGGTGCAGTTCACCCATACCGGCGATAATGGTCTGGTTAGATTCTTCGTCAGTCCATACGCGGAAAGACGGGTCTTCTTTAGCCAGACGGCCCAGAGCCAGACCCATTTTTTCCTGGTCAGCTTTGGTTTTCGGTTCTACAGCGATGGAGATTACCGGCTCAGGGAATTCCATACGCTCCAGGATGATCGGCGCATCTGGGTTACACAGGGTGTCACCAGTAGTTACGTCTTTCAGACCGATTGCAGCAGCGATGTCGCCCGCACGAACTTCTTTGATCTCTTCACGTTTGTTGGCGTGCATCTGAACGATACGGCCAAAACGCTCACGTGCAGATTTCACGGAGTTCAGGATGGTATCACCAGAGTTAACCACACCGGAATACACGCGGAAGAAGGTCAGGTTACCCACGAACGGGTCGGTAGCGATTTTGAATGCCAGAGCAGCAAACGGCTCTTCATCGCTAGCGTGACGTTCAGCCGGAGTATCTTTACCGTCGTCCAGAATACCGTTGATCGCAGGTACGTCAACCGGGGATGGCAGGTAGTCAACTACCGCATCCAGCATCGCCTGAACACCTTTGTTCTTGAACGCAGAACCACAGGTTACCAGGATGATTTCGTTGTTCAGAACGCGCTGACGCAGAGCTTTCTTGATCTCTTCTTCAGTCAGTTCTTCACCCCCCAGGTATTTTTCCATCAGCTCTTCTGAAGCTTCCGCTGCGGACTCGATCAGGTTCTGGTGCCATTCTTCGGCCAGGTCCTGCATGTCAGCTGGGATATCTTCATAGGTGAAGGTTACGCCTGCGTCTTCTTCGTTCCAGTTGATGGCTTTCATTTTCACCAGGTCAACAACACCGGTGAAACCTTCTTCAGCACCAATCGCCAGCTGCAGCGGAACCGGGTTCGCGCCCAGACGGGATTTGATCTGACCAACAACTTTCAGGAAGTTCGCACCCATACGGTCCATTTTGTTAACGAACGCGATACGTGGAACTTTATATTTGTTTGCCTGGCGCCATACGGTTTCAGACTGTGGCTGAACACCACCAACTGCGCAGTAAACCATTACTGCACCATCAAGCACACGCATGGAACGTTCAACTTCGATAGTGAAGTCAACGTGCCCCGGGGTGTCGATGATGTTAACGCGGTGCGGTTCATACTGCTTAGCCATACCAGACCAGAATGCAGTAGTCGCTGCGGAGGTGATAGTAATACCACGCTCCTGCTCCTGCTCCATCCAGTCCATGGTTGCTGCGCCGTCATGAACTTCACCGATTTTGTGGTTTACACCGGTGTAGAACAGAATACGTTCGGTAGTAGTGGTTTTACCGGCGTCGATGTGCGCACTGATACCGATATTACGGTAGCGTGCGATGGGTGTTGTACGAGCCATTTGATTCCTCGTTTGTTTCTTTAGGCGTTCAGTTAAGTTATCCAAAACGGGCGACTTATCTGAAGCGCCCGTCTGGTGACTATGACTCCGAAGGGATTACCAACGGTAGTGAGCGAACGCCTTGTTGGCTTCTGCCATACGGTGAACGTCTTCACGTTTCTTAACTGCAGTACCTTTGTTGTCTGCAGCATCAGAAAGTTCGTTCGCCAGACGCAGAGCCATGGATTTATCACCACGTTTACGAGCAGCTTCAACGATCCAACGCATTGCCAGAGCATTACGACGAACCGGACGGACTTCAACTGGAACCTGATAAGTAGAACCACCAACGCGGCGGGACTTAACTTCTACAGTCGGGCGAACGTTGTCGAGAGCGACTTCGAAAGCTTCCAGTTCATTTTTACCAGAACGCTGAGCCAGGGTCTCCAGCGCGCTGTATACGATAGCTTCTGCAGTAGATTTTTTACCATCTACCATCAGGATATTTACAAATTTTGCCAGCAGTTCTGATCCGAACTTAGGATCCGGAAGAATTTTACGCTGACCAATGACGCGACGACGTGGCATGGGAATACTCCGTTGTTAATTCAGGATTGTCCAAAACTCTAAGAGTTTAGTTTGACATTAAGGTAAAACAGTTTGGCCTTACTTAACGGAGAACCATTAAGCCTTAGGACGTTTCACGCCATACTTGGAGCGAGATTGCTTACGGTCTTTAACGCCGGAGCAGTCAAGCGCACCACGAACGGTGTGGTAACGAACACCCGGAAGGTCTTTAACACGACCGCCACGGATCAGGATCACGGAGTGTTCCTGCAGGTTGTGACCTTCACCACCGATGTAGGAAGTCACTTCAAAACCGTTGGTCAAACGCACACGGCATACTTTACGCAGTGCGGAGTTTGGTTTTTTAGGAGTGGTAGTATATACGCGAGTACATACGCCACGTTTCTGCGGGCAGGCTTCCAGTGCAGGCACGTTGCTCTTTGCAACTTTGCGTGCGCGTGGTTTGCGTACCAGCTGGTTAATTGTTGCCATTAAATAGCTCCTGGTTTTAGCTTTTGCTTCGTAAACATGTAATAAATCGCCTCAGATAATATGAGGACGCAGAATTCTAGGGCGGTGCCGAAAAGGTGTCAAGAAATATACAACAATCCCGCCATTACCAGGCCAACTGTCCAGGGTGTTTGAGCGCCAGTCTGACGAAATCAGTATAGCCAACCCTGATGACACTGCCCGCAATTTGCCCCGTCAGCCCGCGGGCTTCGATATCATCCTGCAGCGCATGGATGGTTATGGGGGCGGAAAGCAGGATTTCAAGGAAACGCCCGCCGGCGGCTGCCGCGATGACACCATCGGAAAGCAGCAGAAGATCGTCGCCATCCTTTACCAGACGCAGCATCGCTGCCAGATCGGTATGCCATGGAGAAACGCTGAGAGTGTGGAGCATAGTGGCCTCAGAAGCGCAGTATCACGTTGAAATCATCGAGTCGGGCACGCAGCGCCTCTGGCTCCAGCCACTCGCCTTCTATGACCCACTGCGTGGAGGGCGACAGGCCGCGCTCGCGGGCAGAAGCGGCGCACATCCAGCACTGTTCAATATCATACAGGGAGAGGAGCTTAAACGTGGCGATATAGTCGCGGGCCAGAATTGCGCCAGGCCGCTGCTCCGGTAGCAGCTGAAACACGCCGTCGCCGATAAAGAAAACGCCGAGCTCATCGGTCAGCGCTGAGGTAGCCAGCAGCGCATCCAGGCCTTCTCTGCCTGACGCGGAGCCATGAGGAGCGGAGGAAAAAACAAAGGCAACGCGTTTCATCAGAACTGCACCATCCGATCGCAGGTTAATGCAGCTTCCGCCAGCGCTCCAAGGCCGCTGAGCGTGAATCCGGGTTGCAGATTATGCGCGGACAAACCAAGCTGCTGCGCCTCATGCTCGTCCGTCACCCCGCGTCTCAGCGCCGCCGCAACGCAGATATGCAGCGAAACAGCATGCGTTTCGTATAATTTTTGCCATGCCCGCACAAGGTCAAACTCATCGCTGGCGGGGGCGCTCAGCTGATTCGCGTTATAGACGCCTTCGCGATAGAAAAAGACGCAAATCAGCTCATGCCCCTCCTCCAGCACGGCCTGCGCAAACTGCCAGGCGCTGCTGGCCTGCTGCGTACCGTAGGCCGGGCCCGTCACCGTAATGGCAAAACGCATTACTTATCCAGCCCCTGGAAATCACCGCTTTTGAACTGACGGATATAGAGATATACCGTGTGCTTCGAGATATTCAGGCGATCGGCAACCTGGTTGATAGCATCTTTGATATCAAAAATGCCTTTCTCGTAAAGATTCAGGACGATCTGACGATTTTTGGCGTTATTGGAAACGTTGCGATCGGCATTTACTTCTTCAATCGTAAACTCGAGGGTTTGCGCGACCAGATCGTCAACCGATGAGGCAAAGTTGACCTGCGAGTTCACTTCCGGCGTTTCCGGCGGAATAAAGGTGCTCATGATCTGGGAGAACGGGACATCGAGGTTCATGTTAATGCACAAAAGGCCGATAACCCGGTGCTCACGGTTGCGTATCGCAATCGTCACCGACTTCATCAGCACTCCGCTTTTAGCGCGAGTAAAATAGCATTTGGAAACGCTGCTATCAGCTCCAGTCATATCGTGCAGCATACGCAGCGCCAGGTCAGTGATTGGCGAGCCGATTTGACGACCGGTATGTTCACCGTTGGCGATGCGAATGGCGGAACATTTCAGATCCTGTAAAGAATGCAGCACGATTTCACAGTGGGAACCAATGAGCATCGCTAACCCGTCCACCACCGCTTCATAGGATTTTAGGATATCGAAGTCGGTCTGGTCGAAAGGACGTTGATCCAGCAGGTCAAGCTCGCTGGTTTCGTTGGTTAAAAGCGACCTGGACATGAAAAAAAGCACTCCTTTTCAGGAGCCTGTCATTTTTTACACAAAACCGTTCAAGGTACGCCAAGGCGGCAAATCTGAGACAAATTCGTCAGCAGCGAATTTGACCAGCCGAAGGCTGGCTCTTGTAAGAGACAAGGTTATCTCTTATCGATACCCAGGACCGAATCCAGTAAGAGGCTGGAGTCAGCAAATGCAGCCAGCTCAGAGGCAGCTTGAAGGATGAGGTGTAGCTTGTCAGGGCAGGCTCATCGTCATTAATAAGATTAAGCTATCTAAAGTAATACAGCGCTTGAGGCACTTTCCAGTTTTAATTATATCTGCCCCAAATAAAAAAGCCGCCGCCTTTGAGGGCGGCGGCGGCAATTCGATTACTTCTTAGCGTCTGCGCTCGGTGCATCCGCTTTTGCATCAGCGGCAGCTTCAGGCTTCGCGTCAGCTTTCGGCGCCGGTTTGATATCCAGCAGCTCTACGTCGAAGACCAGAGTAGAGTTAGCCGGGATGCCCGGAACGCCGGTTTTGCCGTATGCCAGATCCGGTGGGATGACCAGCTGGATTTTACCGCCTTTCTTAATATTCTTCAGGCCTTCAGTCCAGCCCGGGATCACGCCGTCCAGGCGGAAAGAGAGCGGCTCGCCGCGGGTATAGGAGTTATCGAACTCTTTACCGTCGATCAGCGTCCCTTTGTAGTTCACAACGACGGTATCGCTGTCTTTCGGTGCGTCACCGGTACCGGCTTTCTCGACTTTATACAGCAGGCCAGATTTAGAGGTTTTCACGCCCTTCTCTTTAGCGAAGGTGTCGCGATAGGCTTTGCCTTTAGCATCGTTCTCAGATGCATCTTTTTCCATTTTTTGCTGAGCAGCAGTTTTCACACGGGTTTCAAACGCTTGCAGAGTCTGTTCGATTTCCTGATCGGACAGTTTGCTCTTATCGGCAAATGCGTCCTGAACGCCAGCGATCAGCTGATCTTTATCCAGTTTAATGCCCAGTTTTTCTTGTTCTTTCAGGGAGTTTTCCATGTAACGTCCCAGCGATGCACCCAGCGCATAAGCAGATTTCTGATCGTCATTTTTAAATGCCGATTTGCTTTCCGTTGCAGGTGCCGTCTTTGCAGCGGTATCAGCGGCAAAGGTCAGCGGTGCATTCAGCGCGACGGCCATCGTGGTCGCCAGCAGCGTTACTTTAAACAGTGATTTCATCCATTTCTCCAGGGCCGGGGCATCTCACCCCAGGGTTAGCGTAAAAAGCAAAAAATGTACTATAGAACGTTGCAGGACAAATCTACATACGGACGTTCCTGAATATCGCCTCTTTTCAGACTATTTTTGTATAAATTAGTTTCCTGTCCGCCGTTACGATGCTGCACGGATGCTGAAAATTCAGTAGAATCCGCCCGCGAGATAAGACAGAAGAGGTTACTCATGCACGATAGCAAACTGGAGACTCGCCTGGCGGAGCTGGAAAGCCGGCTGGCGTATCAGGAAATCACCATTGAAGACCTCAACAAGACCGTCACCGCCCATGAGATCGAAATGGCAAAGATGCGTGAACATATGCGTCTGATGGTAGAAAAGCTGAAGGCGACGCAGTCATCGTATATCGCATCGCAGTCTGAAGAAACGCCTCCCCCACATTATTGAGGCGTAAAAAAAGCGGGTTTCCCCGCTTTTTTATAGCCGGCAGCGCTAGCCAACGCGCCTGCGGCTTGAAAGACGATGGGTCTTAGTGACAGCCGCAGCCGCCGTTCCCGCCACAACCGCCTTTGCCATGTTCGTGACCGTGGTCGTGGTCATGGCTGTGACCGTGGCCGCCGCAGCATCCGTCATGATCGTGGTCGTGATCGTGACCATTCGCGCCGTGTACATGACCGTGCTCCAGCTCTTCAGCGGTCGCTTCACGAATCGCCACCACTTCAACGTTGAACTTCAGGTTCTGGCCAGCCAGCATGTGGTTACCGTCAACAACAACGTGCTCGTCGTCAACTTCGGTGATTTCAACCGGAACCGGACCCTGATCGGTTTCCGCCAGGAAACGCATGCCAACCTGCAGTTCATCAACGCCCATGAAGACGTCTTTAGGAACGCGCTGAACCAGGTTTTCGTCGTACTGGCCGTACGCATCGTTCGCGCCGACCGCAACGTCAAATTTGTCGCCCACTTCATGACCATCCAGCGCAGTTTCCAGGCCGGAAATCAGGGAGCCGTGACCATGCAGGTAGTCCAGCGGCGCGCTTACCGGAGACTCATCAACCAACACACCGTCTTCTGTACGTACCTGATAGGCCAGGCTGACCACCAGGTCTTTTGCTACTTTCATGATATCTCCTGAGCATGGGAAGAATAGTGGCGCAGATTGTAGCGGAATTCTGCAGCCGTGTACCCTCTAGCTTAAAAAAAGGCGACAGATAACGCTAGTCGGGATGAAAAATGCCGATCACTTGTTCGTCTTTACGAACATGCTCGCGGGCCTCTTTATCCGCCTCGCGCATCTGGTGCCCGCACTTAACACACTCAACAATATCGATATTATTTTCACGCCACATCGCCAGCGAATCCTGGGCCTGGCACGCCGGGCATTTTGCTCCGGCAATAAAACGTTTACGCACTGCCATAATGATTTACCCTTTATTCAAACTCATCCCAGCCGTCAAGCTGCCTGCTCTCTTTCTGCATTTCACGCTGAAAAATCTCCTCCAGCTCCCGTCGAGCTTCCCGCACGCGCGATATCTGCAGAGTATCAGTATGCACCGGCATCAACTCTCGCAGCATTCGCATATCCAGACGACGAAAGTGCAGCTGCGCGCGCTGCGCCTGATGCGGATGCATTCCGACGCTGACCAGCGCCTTGCGCCCCAGATCCAGCGCGCTGGAGAAGGTTTCGCGCGAGAACTGAGCCACGCCGGCCTGCAGGAGCTCATGGGCCTCTACGCGGCCCCGCGCTCGCGCCAGAATATGCAGATGCGGGAAATGCTGCTGGCACATCTCAACCAGCTTCATGGTATCTTCCGGCTCGTTGCAGGTAATTACGATTGACTGCGCATCTTCCGCGCCCGCCGAGCGCAGCAGCTCCAGCTGCGTTGCATCGCCGAAGTACACCTTATAGCCATATTTGCGCATCAGGTTAACCGCGCTGATATCGCGCTCAAGAACGGTAATACGCATTTTGTTGGCCATCAGCAGACGACCAATAACCTGACCAAAGCGCCCGAAGCCGACGATAATCACCTGCGGTTTATCATCCTCAACCCACGGCGCTTCATCCTCTTCCTCCGGCTGGTTAAAGCGTCGGGAGAGAACATAATCAATCAAGGTCATCAGCAGCGGCGTGGTCATCATCGACAGCGTAACCGTGACCAGCAGCAGCGCCATCTGGTCATTTTCGAACAGCCGCAGCGAAGCCGGTAATGAGAACAGCACAAAGGCAAACTCCCCGCCCTGGCTCAGAACCCCGGCAAACTGCATTCGCTCCGAGCTGCGAAGGCCGTACACCCGCGCCAGAACGTACAGCACGAGGGCTTTCACCATCACCAGCGCCGCGACGCTGGCGGCAACCCACAGCAGATGGGTGTAGAGAACGCCGAGATTCAGCGCCATGCCAACGGAGATAAAGAACAGGCCAAGCAGGAGGCCTTTAAACGGCTCAATGGCGATTTCCAGCTCGTGGCGATACTCGCTTTCAGCCAGCAGCACCCCGGCGATAAAGGTCCCTAGCGCCATCGACAGGCCGAGCGCATCCATAAACAGCGCCGAGCCCAAAACCAACAGCAGCGTCGCGGCGGTAAAGACCTCACGCACGCCGGAGGCAGCGATGAAGCGGAACACCGGTCGTAGCAAAAAGCGGCCGCCGATCAGCATGCCGGCAAAGGCCAAAACCTTCATCCCGATCGTGACCCAATCAAAGCGATCGTCGCCGGAACCCGCCAACAGCGGCACCAGCGCCAGCGCGGGGATCACCGCCAGGTCCTGAAACAGCAGAACGGAGAACCCCAGCTGACCGGATTCACTGCGGCTCATCCCCTTCTCGCGCATCAGCTGCAGCGCCATCGCCGTGGAGGACATCGCTAAACCAATTCCGCCGACCACCGCCGCTTGCCACGTAAATCCGGTAACCATCAGCAGGCCGCCGAGGATCGCCGCGCTGCACAAAACCTGAGCCGCCCCAACGCCAAAGATAGAGCTTCGCAGACGCCAGAGCTTAGACGGGTTGAGCTCAAGCCCGATGATAAACATCAGGAACACCACGCCCAGCTCGGAGAAGTGGAGAATTTCATCGACGTCGCTGATAAACCCCAGCCCCCACGGGCCAATCGCGATCCCCGCGAGCAGATAGCCGAGTACCGCGCCAATGCCCAGCCGGGCGGCCAGCGGTACCGCTACGACGGCGGCGAACAGAAACAGAACGCCAGCCAAAAGCAGATCAGCTCCCTCCATTTATAACTCCTCCTGCCGAGATGGGGTTGGCCAGCCAGTCGCGATAAGCGCGCGCGTGGCTTTTCAGATCGGCTGGCGATTGCCGACGGGCCCAGTAGACAATAATCGGGCTCATCCAGTGCATCCGGCACATGCCGGCGGTCAGTTCGAAAGGACGGAGAATATCGTTCATTGGATAGCGGTTAGCGTCGCGGCGGTAGGCGCTTTCCGGCTCACCGGTGGTGATCACGCTACGCCAGTACTTTCCCGCCAGCTGGTTCCCCCCGGCGCCGCTGGCAAAGCCGCGGGTCAACACTCTGTCCAGCCACTCTTTTAGCAGCGCCGGGCAGCTCCACGTATACAGCGGATGCTGGAAAACAATCACCTCATGCTGACGCAGGAGATCCTGCTCCCAGGCAATATCGATAAAAAAATCTGGATAGTGCGCATAAAGATCGTGCACGGTGACGTTCGGCAACTGTAAGGCCGGTTCAAGCAAAACCCGGTTGGCCACGGAATCCTGAGATTCTGGGTGGGCATACAGCAGCAAAACCTTCGCTGTCTGAGACATCATTCCCCTCCCAACGTCTTCTGGCGGCCTGAACAACGGCTGCGCCTCAGCGCAACCAGAATGACTTTGTGTATCGTCTTCATTTTGGGCTACCATTGCGGCCCGGTGGAGCTATTTGCTACCACATTACATTATCATAATGACAAATTAACATAGTCTGAACATACGGCGCCTTATGATTGTTTTCTCCTCGTTACAAATTCGTCGCGGCGTACGCGTCCTGCTGGACAACGCCACCGCTACCATCAACCCTGGCCAAAAGGTCGGTCTGGTGGGCAAAAACGGCTGCGGTAAATCCACGCTGCTATCGCTTTTGAAAAACGAGATTAGCGCCGACGGCGGCAGTATGACCTTTCCGGGCAACTGGCAGCTGGCGTGGGTTAATCAGGAAACCCCTGCGCTGGCACAGCCGGCTATTGATTATGTTATTGACGGCGATCGTGAATATCGCCAGCTCGAGGCCGATTTAAATCAGGCCAACGAGCGCAATGACGGTCACGCGATTGCGACGGTTCACGGCAAGCTGGATGCCATTGACGCCTGGACGATCCGCTCACGCGCCTCCAGCCTGCTGCACGGTCTGGGCTTCAGCAACGAACAGCTGGAGCGCCCGGTGAGCGACTTTTCCGGCGGCTGGCGCATGCGCCTGAACCTGGCGCAGGCGCTGATTTGCCGCTCTGACCTGCTGCTGCTGGATGAACCGACTAACCACCTCGATCTCGATGCGGTGATCTGGCTGGAAAAATGGCTTAAAAGCTATACCGGTACGCTGATTCTGATCTCGCACGATCGCGATTTTCTCGATCCAATCGTCGATAAAATTATTCATATCGAACAGCAAAACATGTTCGAGTACACCGGCAACTACAGCTCGTTCGAAATACAGCGCGCCACCCGTCTGTCGCAGCAGCAGTCGATGTATGAAAGCCAGCAGCTGCGCGTCGCCCATCTGCAAAGCTATATCGATCGCTTCCGCGCCAAGGCCACCAAGGCGAAGCAGGCCCAGAGCCGCATTAAAATGCTGGAACGCATGGAGCTTATCGCCCCGGCTCACGTCGATAATCCGTTCCACTTTAGCTTCCGCGCGCCGGAAAGCCTGCCCAACCCGCTGCTGAAAATGGAAAAAGTCAGCGCCGGCTACGGCGAACGCATTATCCTCGACTCGATCAAGCTGAATTTGGTTCCCGGTTCGCGCATCGGCCTGCTGGGGCGCAACGGCGCCGGTAAATCGACGCTAATCAAACTGCTGGCCGGCGAGCTGCAGCCGCTGCAGGGCGAAGTGGGGCTGGCCAAAGGAATTAAGCTTGGCTACTTCGCCCAGCATCAGCTGGAGTTCCTGCGGGCGGATGAATCGCCGCTGCAGCACCTGGCTCGCCTGGCGCCGCAGGAGCTGGAGCAGAAGCTGCGCGACTATCTTGGCGGCTTCGGTTTCCAGAGCGATAAGGTCAACGAAGCAACCCAGCGTTTCTCCGGCGGCGAAAAGGCGCGTCTGGTGCTGGCGCTTATCGTCTGGCAGCGGCCTAATCTCCTGCTGCTCGATGAACCGACTAACCACCTTGACCTCGATATGCGCCAGGCTTTAACCGAAGCGCTGATTGATTTCGAAGGCGCGCTGGTGGTGGTCTCGCACGATCGCCACCTGATACGTTCGACCACCGACGATCTCTATCTGGTCCACGACGGCAAAGTTGAGCAGTTCGATGGCGATCTGGAAGATTATCAGCAGTGGCTGAGCGACTCGCAGAGGCAGGAAAGCCAGTCGTCCGACGCGATAAAAGATAACGGCAACAGCGCCCAGTCCCGCAAGGACCAGAAGCGCCGGGAAGCGGAGCTGCGCACGCTGACGCAGCCGCTGCGTAAAGAGATTACCCGCCTCGAAAAAGAGATGGATAAGCTCAACGCCCAGCTCGCGCAGGCGGAAGAGAAATTAGGCGACAGCAGCCTGTATGACGCATCCCGCAAGGCAGATCTGACCGCGTGTCTGCAGCAGCAGGCCAATGCGAAATCAGGACTGGAAGAGTGCGAAATGGCCTGGCTGGATGCGCAAGAACAGCTGGAGCAGATGCTGCAGGAAGGCTAAGCCCTGCTGGTTGAGCGCGCGGCCTCGACGGTTCACAGACAATGAGCTTTCGGGGCTTCTCTGACAGCTGGCCACAAGACCACATATTGGCTAACCTGCGCACTTCATGCGCGGTATAGTATTTATAAGATTCTTAATTGTTCTGGTGCTATGGTTGAAATCACCCCCACAGAAATGACGCCCCCCGTAGACGATTCGCGCGATTTTCATCCAATGCGCGGCGTGGGGAATCGTCATCTGCAAACCATGCTGCCGCGACTGATCCGCCGCAAACTGGGCTTTACTCCACACTGGCAGCGCCTTGAACTCCCTGACGGCGATTTTATCGATTTGGCCTGGAGCGAAGATCCCGAATCAGCCCGACATAAACCGCGGCTGGTCGTTTTTCACGGTCTGGAAGGAAGCCTGCACAGCCCTTACGCTCACGGTCTGATCCACGCCGCAATGCAGCGCGGCTGGCTGGGCGTGGTGATGCATTTCCGCGGCTGTAGCGGCGAGCCTAACCGTAATAACCGCATCTACCACTCCGGAGAGACGGAAGACGGCACCTGGTTCCTGCGCTGGCTGCAGCGCGAATTTGGTACCGCGCCTACGGCCGCCGTCGGCTATTCGCTCGGCGGTAATATGCTGGGCTGCCTGCTGGCAAACGAGGGCGATAGCATCCCGCTCGACGCGGCGGTCATCGTGTCGGCCCCGTTCATGCTGGAAGCCTGCAGCTACCATATGGACAAAGGCTTCTCCCGCGTCTACCAGCGCTATCTGCTTAACCTGTTAAAAGCTAACGCCGCGCGCAAGCTGAAAGCCTATCCGGGCTCTCTGCCGGTTGATTTACGCCAGCTAAAAGGCATGCGGCGCATTCGCGAGTTTGACGATACCATCACCGCCAAAATTCACGGCTTTGCCGATGCGCTGGACTACTATCGCCAGTGCAGCGCGATGCCGCGTCTGAGCGATATCACTAAACCCACGCTGATCATTCACGCGAAAGACGATCCGTTCATGGACCATCATTCCATTCCACCGCAGGAGCAGCTGCCGGCCAACGTCGAGTACCAGTTGACCGAACAGGGCGGGCACGTCGGATTTGTCGGCGGCACGCTGCGCAAGCCTGAGATGTGGCTGGAAAGACGGATCCCGGACTGGCTGACGCGCTGGCTGGAAGGAAAAAAATGATTATTCCCTGGCAGGATCTGGATCCCGAAACCCTGGATAGCCTGATTGAAAGCTTTGTGTTGCGCGAAGGCACCGATTATGGTGAACATGAACGTTCGCTGGCCGATAAGGTCGCCGATGTCAAACAGCAGCTGAAAAGCGGAGAAGCCGTACTGGTGTGGTCAGAGCTGCACGAGACGGTCAACATCATGCCCCGCAAGCAGTTCCACGGCTAAGGCGGCGCCACACCATCGTTTAATCTGGGAGTTGATATGTCTGCCAAACATCCGGTGATTGCAGTCACGGGCTCCAGCGGCGCGGGAACCACCACCACCAGCCTCGCCTTTCGCAAAATCTTCGCCCAGCTGAACCTGCGTGCCGCCGAAGTCGAGGGCGATAGCTTCCATCGCTACACTCGCCCGGAAATGGACATGGCGATCCGCAAAGCGCGGGATCAGGGGAAACACATCAGCTATTTTGGTCCGGAAGCGAACGACTTCGGCCTGCTGGAAAATACCTTTCTCGAATACGGGCGCAGCGGAACAGGCCAGTCGAGAAAATATCTGCATACCTATGACGAGGCCGTGCCGTGGAATCAGGTGCCGGGCACCTTCACGCCCTGGCAGCCGCTGCCGGAGCCAACCGACGTCCTGTTTTACGAAGGGCTGCACGGCGGCGTTGTCACGCCACAGCACAACGTTGCGCACAATGTCGATCTGCTGGTGGGGGTAGTGCCCATCGTCAACCTGGAGTGGATTCAGAAGCTAATCCGCGACACCAGCGAACGCGGGCATTCTCGCGAAGCGGTGATGGATTCGGTCGTCCGTTCGATGGAAGATTATATTAACTTCATCACCCCGCAGTTCTCGCGAACCCATATCAACTTCCAGCGGGTTCCCACCGTTGATACTTCGAACCCCTTCGCCGCTAAAGGCATTCCCTCGCTGGATGAAAGCTTTGTGGTGATCCACTTCCGCAATCTGCAGGATATCGACTTCCCGTGGCTGCTGGCGATGCTGCAAGGCTCGTTTATCTCGCATATCAACACGCTGGTGGTACCGGGCGGGAAAATGGGGCTGGCGATGGAGCTGATCATGACGCCGCTGGTTGAACGGCTGATGGCGGGGAAAAAGATCGGTTAAGCCGTTAAAAACCCGGCAGCGCTACGCATGCCGGGGCGACGGGCTGGCCATCAGGCCTGGCCCTCGATAACCTCGTACGAATGCGTGATATTTACCGCTTTTTGCAGCATCAGCGCCACCGAGCAGTATTTCTCCGCCGACAGGTCCACCGCCCGCGAAACGGCCGCATCCTTCAGCTCACGGCCGGTGACGATAAAATGCAGGTTGATGTGGGTAAACAGGCGCGGCGCCTCTTCCCGACGCTCTGAGGTCAGCTTCACCTCACAGTTGGTCACATCATGACGCCCTTTTTGCAAAATTGAGACCACGTCGATGGCGCTGCAGCCGCCGGCGGCCATCAGCACCATTTCCATCGGACTCGGCGCCTTATCCCCGGAGTTGCCGTCCATCAAAATCTGGTGGCCAGAAGCCGACTCACCGATGAAGGTTAACCCTTCAACCCATTTCACACGAGCTTGCATAAAATTTAACTCCAAGGTTGCAATTTTCCTGACAGATTACGCGCACATAACAAATCTCGCAACGGAAGGCGACCTGCATCATGCTGAAGCGAGACACCAGGAGACACGCGGCGAAAGCTATGCTAAAACAGTCGGGATGCTACAGTATTACATTGATGTACTGCATGTATGCAGAGGAATTCACATTACAGGCTGAAGAAAAATCACCAGCCAGCTTCCCAGGCATAGGGAAACAATACGATTGCATGCCCGGATGCCGTGTAGTGTCGGCACCCGGAGATAGCTTATAACAGAGGATAACCGCGCATGGTGCTTGGCAAACCGCAAACAGACCCTACCCTCGAATGGTTCTTGTCTCATTGCCACATTCATAAGTACCCATCTAAAAGCACGCTGATCCACCAGGGTGAAAAAGCAGAAACGTTGTACTACATCGTCAAAGGCTCTGTGGCTGTGCTCATCAAGGATGAAGAGGGTAAAGAGATGATTCTCTCTTACCTCAACCAGGGCGATTTCATCGGTGAATTAGGCTTGTTCGAAGAAGGCCAGGAGCGTAGCGCCTGGGTACGTGCGAAAACCGCATGTGAAGTGGCCGAAATCTCCTATAAAAAATTCCGTCAGCTGATTCAGGTTAACCCGGACATCCTGATGCGTCTCTCGTCGCAGATGGCCCGCCGTCTGCAGGTGACCTCTGAGAAAGTCGGTAACCTTGCCTTCCTCGACGTCACCGGTCGTATCGCCCAGACGTTGCTGAACCTGGCAAAACAGCCTGACGCTATGACCCACCCGGACGGTATGCAAATCAAAATTACCCGTCAGGAAATCGGTCAGATCGTCGGCTGTTCACGTGAAACCGTTGGCCGTATTCTGAAGATGCTGGAAGATCAAAATCTGATCTCCGCACACGGTAAAACTATCGTCGTCTACGGCACGCGTTAAGCTGATAAAACGGCGTGTTGCTCCCGCAATACGCCGTTTTTGTTTTCCCTCTATGTGGCGCAGGCTGATTTACCACCCGGAAGTCAACTACGCACTGCGGCAAACGCTGGTGCTGTGTTTGCCGGTCGCAATTGGCCTTCTCCTCGGCCATCTGCAGCAGGGCCTGCTGTTCTCGCTGGTTCCCGCATGCTGCAACGTCGCCGGCCTTGATACGCCGCATAAGCGCTTCTTTAAGCGCCTGATTATTGGAGGCTCGCTTTTTGCCGGCTGTAGCCTGATCGTTCAGCTCCTTCTCCAGCATGATATCCCGCTCCCACTAATTCTCAGCGGCCTGACCCTGCTCCTTGGCGTCACGGCAGAGATCAGCTCGCTGCACGCGAGGCTGCTGCCCGCCTCGCTGATTGCCGCCATCTTTACCCTGAGCCTCGCCGGCAATATGCCGGTCTGGGAGCCGCTGCTGATCTACGCGCTCGGCACGCTGTGGTACGGACTATTCAACTGGTTCTGGTTTTGGCTATGGCGCGAGCAGCCGCTGCGCGAATCCCTCAGCCTGCTCTACCGGGAGCTGGCCAACTATTGCGAAGCCAAATACAGCCTGCTGACCCAGCATATCGACCCGGCAACCTCGCTGCCTCCGCTGCTGACCCGCCAGCAAAAGGTCGTCGACATGATCACCCAGTGCTACCAGCAGATGCATATGCTGGCGGCCAATCAGCGTAACGATCATAAGCGCCTGCTGCGGGCGTTTCAGGTTGCCCTCGATCTCCAGGAGCATATTTCCGTCAGCCTGCATCAGCCGGAGGAGGTGCAGAAACTGGTCGAACGCAGCCACGCTGAAGCGGTAATCCGCTGGAATGCGCAAACCGTCGCGGCGCGGCTGAGGGTTCTGGCGGATGACATCCTGTACCACCGCTATCCGCAGCGCTTTAATATGGATAAACAGATCGGCGCGCTGGAGAAGATTGCCTCGCAGCACCCCGACAACCCGGTCGGGCAGTTCTGCGCATGGCACTTCAGCCGCCTTGCCCGGGTGCTACGCACCCAGCGGCCGCTGTACGCGCGTAACCTGATGGCCGATAAGGAACGCCGCCTGCCGCTGCTTCCTGCGCTGAAGAACTATCTCTCTTACAAATCACCGGCTTTGCGCAGCGCCGCCCGGATCAGCGTGATGCTCACCGCCGCGAGCCTGATGGGCAGCGCGCTACATCTTCCCAAACCCTACTGGATCCTGATGACGGTGCTTTTCGTTACCCAGAACGGCTACGGCGCGACGCGGGTCCGCATCGTGCATCGGGCGGCGGGTACCCTTGCCGGCCTGGTGATTGCCGGGCTGACGCTGCACTTCCACGTCCCGGAGGGCTATACGCTGACCGCGATGCTGATTATCACGCTGTTGAGCTATCTGATTATCCGTAAGAGCTACGGCTGGGCGATGGTTGGCTTTACCGTCACGGCGGTGTATACCCTGCAGCTGCTGACGCTTAACGGCGAACAGTTTATTGTCGCCAGGCTTATCGATACGCTTATCGGATGCCTGATCGCCTTCGGAGGGATGGTGTGGCTGTGGCCGCAGTGGCAGAGCGGGCTGCTGCGTAAAAACGCCCACGACGCGCTGGAAGCGGACCAGGAAGCCATCCGGCTCATTCTCAGCGACGATCACCAGGCGCCGGCGCTGGCCTACCGGCGGATGCGCGTCAACCAGGCGCATAACTCGCTGTATAACTCGCTGAATCAGGCAATGCAGGAGCCCGGGTTTAACTCGCACTATCTTGACGATATGAAGCTGTGGGTCACCCATAGCCAGTTTATTGTCGAACATATCAACGCCATGACCACGCTGGCCCGCGAGCACAATATGCTGACGCCGGATCTAGCCCGGCGCTATCTTGAATCCTGTGAAATTGCGCTGCAGCGCTGCCAGCAGCGGCTGGATACCGACGGGCCGGGTAGCGCCGGCGAGGTGAATATCATGGAGTCGCAGAATGCGGACGTGCCCCGTGGCCCGCTGAGCACTATGGAGCAGCACCTGCAGCGGATCCTCGATCATCTGAACACCATGCACACCATCTCGTCGGTGGCATGGCGTCAGCGCCCGCATCACGGCATCTGGCTACGCGCAACTAAGCGCTAAGTACGCGCTGAACGGCCTGCGCGAAGCGCGCCATTCCTTCATCAATATCGCTCTCGTCAATGACCAGCGAAGGCACAAAACGCATGACGTCAGGCCCGGCATTGAGCACCATAACGCCCGCATCCGCCGCGGCATACAGGAAATCACGCGCCCGGCCGTGATGCTGCGGTTTCAGCTCCGCGCCGATCAGCAGCCCCATACCGCGAATATCGCTAAACAGATCGAAGCGGGCATCAATCTGCTGCAGATGCTGCACAAAGCGTTCGCGCTTCGCGTTGACTCCGTCCAGTACCTCAGGCGTGTTAATCAAATCAAACGCCGCACCGGCGACGGCGCAGGCGAGCGGGTTTCCCCCGTAGGTTGAACCGTGAGAGCCGGCATGGAACGCGCTGGCAATGTCATGGGTGGTCAGCATGGCGCTAACCGGGAAACCGCCGCCGAGCGCTTTCGCGCTGGTCAGGATATCCGGCGTCACGCCGTAATGCATATAGGCGAACAGCGAGCCGGTGCGCCCCATCCCACACTGCACTTCATCAAATACCAGCAGGGCCTGGTGCTGGTCGCACAGTTCACGCAGGCCTTTGAGGAACTCAGGAGTCGCGGCCATCACGCCGCCTTCGCCTTGAATCGGCTCGACCACCACCGCGCAGGTGTGATCGTCCATTACCGCCTTCACCGCGTGCAGGTCGTTGAACGGCACGTGAACGATATCCGCCGGTTTTGGCCCGAAGCCATCAGAGTATTTTGGCTGTCCGCCAACGGATACCGTAAACAGCGAACGGCCGTGGAAAGCGTTATGGAAGGCGATAATTTTGGTTTTATAGGGGCTATGGCGGGTGATCGTGTAGTTACGCGCCAGCTTGAATGCGGTTTCGTTGGCTTCGGTGCCGGAGTTCATAAACACCACGCGATCGGCGAAGGTAGCATCGACCAGCTTGCGGCCCAGGCGCAGCGCCGGTTCGTTGGTGAATACGTTGCTGGTATGCCACAGCGTTTCCCCCTGCTCATGCAGCGCCGCAACCAGCGCCGGATGGCAATGGCCTAGCGCCGTGACGGCAATACCACCAGCAAAATCAACGTACTCCTTGCCCTGCTGATCCCATACGCGGCTACCTTTACCTTTTACCGGAATAAACTCTGCCGGTGCATAAATCGGCAAAATAACCTCATCGAACGTGGCGCGGGTAATTGCCGGTTGCTCAGTTGCCATGTGATGCCATCCTTCTTCGTTATGCAATGATGATAGTGATATTATAATCACAAAATATGCATAAAAAATCAGTCAATGGCAACTACAAATCAACGATTGAGGAAGTTTGCCAGCAGCTGATGCCCCTGCTCGCTGAGGATACTTTCCGGGTGAAACTGCACCCCTTCAAGATCCCACTCGCGATGGCGAATAGCCATAATCTCTCCGCTCTCGCTGCGGGCCGTCACTTCGAAGCAGTCAGGCAGAGTATCCGGGTCAATGACCAGAGAGTGGTAGCGGGTGACGGTGAGAGGATTGCTTAACCCTTGAAACACGCCGCGTCCGCCGTGGCTGACGGGCGACGTTTTTCCGTGCATGATTTTGGCGGCGCGGACGATGGTGGCACCGAAGACCTGGGCGATAGCCTGATGGCCCAGGCAGACGCCCAGCAGCGGCACCTTCCCGGCATAATGCCCGATGACGGCCAGGGAAATCCCCGATTCATCCGGAGTGCAGGGGCCTGGTGAGATAACGATTTTCTCCGGCGCCAGCGCCGCGATCTCCTCCAGCGTCAGCTCATCGTTACGCTTAACCAGCACTTCGGCTCCCAGCTCGCAGAAGTACTGATACAAATTCCAGGTAAAAGAATCATAGTTGTCGATAAGCAGGATCATAGTGGCTCCGGAAAGAACAAAACCGGGCTATTCTACTCAGATTCTCGCGCTTCGCTTACCACTTTGGCAAAGATCCGTTCGAGCGGCTGAGGATCGCCCATGGCCCCCAGCTGATTAGCCCGGCTCCACTCCTCAGGATCGATATCGCGCCAGTCGAGGATAAAGCCGGCATGAATCGCCAGCTGCTCAAAGAAAATGCGCTGCGCCAGCCCGCTGCCGAGGCGAAAAGGGTGCAGCACATTGATTTCGCCGTAGTACCAGCTCAGGCGCGCAATAAAAGCGTTGCGCTCCAGGCCGCTCAGATAGTTCTCCTCTTCCAGAGCACGCATCAGCGCGTTGCCCTCCTTTTCAATCCATGCGAAATGACAAAAAGGAGTATCTCCCTGATAGATATCAATTTCCCTGAACTGTCCGGCCCAGGAAAAAATATCCTGGTAGAGCTGATGGTGAATAGAGCAGAGATAGGGCAGCCCGCGCCCGCGCGGCCCCAGGGGAATCGTCGCCGCGCGTAGCGAGGTGACCTCCAGCATCACCTGCTCCAGACGCCGGGCCTGGCGAATGCCGGGAAGATTACGCAATACATCGAGTACGGGATAGAGATAGGGATCGCGATCGTCGCCATATTTACTGCTCATGACGCCCCCTCAGCTCAGCAAGACGCGCCAGCGCTTCCTCGGAGCTTAGCGTCACCAAAGGTACAGCGACCCCTTCCAGGCGACGGCTGGCCTGAAAATTCACGCTACGAGTCTGTTCCCAGAGCCGGGATTTTTGCTTATCGGTGAGTGAACGCATGCTCGCCTCTCTTATCGTCCCCTGTGCCACAAGTATAAGCAGCAATTTCGGGTCACGCAGAAAGGCGGAAACAACGGCGCGAGCGTGAGCCGCCCGCGCGGAAGAACTTAAGGCAGGACCTTCGCTGAGAGGATCACGACAGGTTTTGACGGCACATTCTGATACGGCCCAACGTTATGCGTCTGGACCTGAGAAATCTTGTCGGCGACGTCCATTCCTTTGACGACTTTACCGAACACCGCGTAGCCAAAATCACGCTGTCCGTGGTCGAGGAAGGCATTGTCCGCAATGTTGATGAAGAACTGGCTGGTCGCGCTGTCCTGATCGGCGGTGCGCGCCATCGCGATGGTACCGCGGGTGTTACGCAGGCCGTTGTCCGCTTCGTTCTTGATCGGCGGGTTCGGCTGCTTTTGCTGCATCTGTTCGCTGAAGCCACCGCCCTGCACCATGAACCCTGGGATCACGCGGTGAAAAGTGGTGTTGTTGTAGAAGCCGCTGTTCACGTACTTGAGGAAGTTATCTACGGAAATCGGTGCTTTCTGGCTATTTAACTCCAGCTCAATATTTCCCGCAGAAGTCGTCAGCAAGACATGAGGATCGCCCTTCGCTGCCATAGCCGGGGAGAAAGCGGAAATAGCGAAAACGGCAACCACCGCCGCCAGAGTTGATTTGAGCATCGAGATTCCTTAACGGAGCAGAAAAAAAGCAAGTGCATTGATTCTAAAGAGCCTTTGCATCCTGGGCCAGCCTTTTACCTAATTTTACGTAGCTGAAACAGTTGTAACGAGGCGTCTGCCGCTCGGCTGAATATATAAAAGAGATCCACATCACACTAATCCATGCAAAAAGATCTACATTTCATAATAAACGTTTGCTTACATCACTCGAATGAATAAAATCTGTTCGCCCTGGCGCAGAGTCAACGCGCTTTACATTTCTATTCACAGGCCAGTCATGACTAACAGCAATCGTATCAAGCTCACATGGATCAGCTTCTTCTCCTACGCCCTGACCGGAGCGTTGGTGATCGTCACCGGGATGGTGATGGGCAATATCGCGGATTACTTCCATCTGCCCGTTTCCAGTATGAGCAACACCTTCACCTTCCTCAATGCCGGGATCCTGATCTCTATCTTCCTGAACGCCTGGCTGATGGAAATCGTGCCGCTGAAAACGCAGCTGCGTTTTGGCTTTATCCTGATGGTACTGGCGGTAATCGGGCTGATCTTTGGCCACAGCCTGACGCTGTTCTCCGCGGCGATGTTCGTGCTGGGTCTGGTCAGCGGGATCACCATGTCGATCGGTACCTTCCTGATAACCCATATGTACGAAGGCCGCCAGCGCGGCGCTCGCCTGCTGTTCACCGACTCCTTCTTCAGCATGGCGGGAATGATTTTCCCGATGGTTGCCGCCTATCTGCTGGCGCGCAGCATTGAGTGGTACTGGGTGTATGTCTGTATTGGTCTGGTTTACGTCGCCATCTTCGTTCTGACCTTCGGCTGTGAATTCCCGGTGCTGGGTAAAAAAGCGCAGCAGGACAGCCAGCCGGTAGTCAAAGAGAAGTGGGGTATCGGCGTGCTGTTTCTTTCCATCGCCGCGCTGTGCTATATCCTTGGACAGCTGGGCTTTATCTCCTGGGTGCCGGAATATGCCAAGGGCCTGGGCATGAGCCTTGGCGACGCGGGTAAGCTGGTGAGCGATTTCTGGATGTCGTACATGATCGGTATGTGGTCATTCAGCTTCATTCTGCGTTTCTTCGACCTGCAGCGCATTCTTACCGTTCTGGCGGGCCTGGCTACGGTGCTGATGTACCTGTTTATTAACGGTTCACCGGAGCATATGCCGTGGTTTATCCTGACCCTTGGCTTCTTCTCCAGCGCTATCTACACCTCGCTGATCACCCTGGGCTCGCAGCAGACCAAAGTGTCGTCACCGAAGCTGGTTAACTTTGTGCTCACCTGCGGCACCATCGGGACGATGCTGACCTTCGTGGTCACCGGCCCTATCGTCGCCGCCAGCGGGCCGCTGGCAGCGCTGCAAACCGCTAACGGCCTCTATGCCGTGGTATTTGTGATGTGCATTATCCTCGGCTTCGTCTCCCGCCACCGCCAGCACGGCGCGCAGGCAGGGTCACACTAAGTCGCGTTAGACCTTTGGCCCCTTTGCGTCAGCAGAGGGGCTATTACGGGTAAAGAACAGCTCCTCCCCGCCTTTATCGGTCTGTATCCAGGTCTGCGCCAGCTGCGTTGTGGCAATCACCCGCCCCTGACGAATGGACCAGCGTACCGGTACCTGGCAGCGCACGGCTTCGAAACCGTTTTCCGCAGGTAGAATAATCAGGTTGGCCGTATTCCCCGGGCAGATGCCATAGTCGCTCAGACCAAAAGTGCGGGCGCTGTTGTCGGTAATCAGCTTCAGCCCGTCGTTAATCTGCTGATAGCCCATTAGCTGACAAACGTGCAGCCCCATATGCAGTACCTGCAGCATATTGCCGGTACCCAGCGGATACCACGGGTCTAAAACGTCGTCGTGACCAAAGCAAACGTTGATCCCTGCGGCCATCAGCTCTTTTACCCGGGTAATACCGCGCCGCTTTGGATAATCATCGAAGCGTCCCTGCAGGTGGATATTCACCAACGGGTTGGCGACAAAGTTGATCCCCGAGAGCTTCAGCAGGCGAAACAGCCGCGAGGTATAGGCGCCGTTATAGGAGTGCATGGCGGTGGTATGGCTGGCCGTAACCCGTGGGCCAATCCCCTCTTTTAAAGCCAGGGCCGCGACCGTTTCGACAAACCGCGACTGCTCATCGTCGATTTCATCGCAGTGGATATCCAGCGGACGCTGATATTTCTGCGCCAGGCGAAAGGCGATATGCAGGGACTCAACGCCGTACTCGCGGGTAAACTCAAAGTGGGGAATAGCCCCAACCACATCGGCACCGAGGCGCAGCGCCTCTTCAAGCAAGGCCTCCCCATTGGGGTAGGATAAAATCCCCTCCTGTGGGAAGGCGACTATCTGCAAATCTACCCACGGGGCTACCTCCTGCTTCACCTCCAGCATCGCTTTTAAGGCGGTCAGCGTCGGGTCTGAAACATCGACATGCGTGCGCACAAACTGTATACCGTTCGCAATTTGCCACTTCAGGGTTTTCCACGCCCGGGCTTTTACATCCTCATGGCTCAGCAAAGCCTTGCGCTCTGCCCAACGCTCAATACCCTCGAACAGCGTCCCGGATTGATTCCAGCTCGGCTCGCCGGCAGTTTGCGTCGTATCCAGATGGATATGCGGTTCAATAAACGGTGGAATGGCCAGCCCACCGCGGGCGTTGAGCACTTCAAGGCTATCGCCACGCGCTTCATCCATCGGGGTTATATCGCCAAAGCAGCCTTTATCTATTGCTATCTGCCATAGCCCGTCGCGGTCCGGCAGGCGCACGTTCTGAATCAACCAAAGTGGTGCTGCTGTCATCTTGATGACCCCCGTTGAAATTGCTTAATTTTCATCCATCCCGAACCCGCAATTCCCTACTGTTTTTGTACACAAAAGCAACAAAAAGGAAAAGCCTGACTTTTCCATGACTTAGAAAAACCTAAATAAATCATGATAATACCCATTAAGTGGTAGGCAGGATTGAATTTGATTTGCATCAATAAGTGTACCGGCTGAATCGTTAAGGTAGGCGGTATTAGAAAAGAAATCGAGGCAAAAATGAGCAAAGTCAGAATCGCTATTATCGGTAACGGCATGGTTGGCCATCGCTTTATCGAAGAGCTTCTTGATAAGGCGCCTGCCGGACAGTTTGATATTACCGTGTTCTGCGAAGAACCCCGTATCGCTTACGACCGCGTCCACCTGTCATCTTACTTCTCCCATCATACCGCGGAAGAACTTTCGCTGGTTCGTGAAGGATTTTACGAGAAGCACGGCGTTAACGTCCTGATCGGCGAGCGCGCAATTACGATTAACCGCCAGGAGAAGGTCATTCACTCCAGCGCGGGACGCACCGTATTTTACGACAAACTGGTCATGGCAACCGGCTCCTATCCGTGGATCCCGCCGATTAAAGGCGCAGAAACCCAGGACTGCTTCGTTTACCGTACGATTGAAGATCTTAACGCCATCGAATCCTGCGCACGGCGCAGCAAACGCGGCGCCGTAGTCGGCGGCGGTCTGCTGGGCCTCGAAGCCGCAGGCGCGCTGAAAAACCTCGGCGTTGAAACCCACGTTATCGAATTTGCGCCAATGCTGATGGCCGAGCAGCTTGACAATATGGGCGGCGAGCAGCTGAAGCGCAAAATCGAAAGTATGGGCGTGAAGGTTCATACCAGCAAAAATACGAAAGAAATCGTCCAGCAGGGCAGCGAAGCGCGGAAAACCATGCAATTCGCCGACGGTAGCGAGCTGCAGGTCGATTTCATCGTGTTCTCCACCGGTATCCGCCCGCGCGACAAGCTCGCCACCCAGTGCGGTCTGGCGGTAGCTCAGCGCGGCGGTATCGTAGTGAATGATACCTGCCAGACCTCCGATCCGGATATTTACGCCATCGGCGAGTGCGCCAGCTGGAACAACCGCGTTTATGGTCTGGTCGCGCCGGGCTACAAAATGGCCCAGGTTACCGTCGACCATATCCTCGGCGCGGACAACGCCTTCACCGGCGCCGACCTTAGCGCTAAGCTGAAACTGCTCGGCGTTGACGTTGGCGGTATCGGCGATGCGCATGGCCGCACGCCCGGCGCACGCAGCTACGTCTATCTTGATGAGAGCAAAGAGGTCTACAAACGCCTGATCGTCAGCGCAGATAACAAAACCCTGCTCGGCGCGGTGCTGGTCGGCGATACCAGCGATTACGGCAATCTGCTGCAGCTGGTGCTGAACGCTATCGAACTGCCGGAAAACCCGGACGCGTTGATTCTGCCGTCCCATGCCGGCAGCGGTAAACCTTCTATTGGCGTCGATAAACTGCCGGACAGCGCGCAAATCTGCTCCTGCTTCGACGTGACCAAAGGCATGCTGATTTCCGCTATCAATAAAGGCTGCCACACCGTTGCCGCGTTGAAAGCCGAAACCAAAGCCGGTACCGGCTGCGGCGGCTGTATCCCGCTGGTGACCCAGGTGCTGAACGCAGAGCTGGCAAAACAGGGTATCGAAGTTAACCATAATTTGTGCGAACACTTCGCCTACTCGCGCCAGGAGCTGTTCCATCTGATCCGCGTCGAAGGCATTAAAACGTTCGATGAGCTGCTGGAGAAACACGGCAAGGGCTACGGCTGCGAAGTGTGCAAACCTACCGTGGGTTCTTTGCTGGCCTCCTGCTGGAATGAGTACATCCTCAAGCCTCAGCATACGCCGCTGCAGGAGACCAACGATAACTTCCTCGCCAACATCCAGAAAGACGGGACCTACTCCATTATCCCACGCTCCGCAGGCGGCGAAATCACGCCGGAAGGGCTGGTGGCCGTCGGTCGCATCGCGCGCGAATATAACCTCTACACCAAAATTACCGGCTCGCAGCGTATCGGCATGTTTGGCGCTCAAAAAGACGATCTGCCGGAAATCTGGCGTCAGCTGATTGAAGCGGGCTTTGAAACCGGCCACGCCTACGCCAAAGCGCTGCGTATGGCCAAAACCTGCGTCGGCAGCACCTGGTGTCGCTACGGCGTTGGGGACAGCGTAGGCTTCGGCGTCGAGCTGGAGAACCGTTACAAAGGCATCCGTACGCCGCATAAAATGAAGTTTGGCGTGTCCGGCTGTACGCGTGAATGCGCTGAAGCGCAGGGTAAAGACGTCGGCATCATCGCCACCGAAAAAGGCTGGAACCTCTACGTTTGCGGCAACGGCGGGATGAAACCTCGTCACGCGGATCTGCTGGCGGCCGACCTTGACCGCGAAACGCTGCTCAAGTATCTCGACCGCTTTATGATGTTCTACATCCGTACCGCCGATAAGCTGACGCGTACCGCGCCCTGGCTGGATAACATGGAAGGCGGCATCGATTATCTGAAGCGCGTCATTATCGACGACAAGCTTGGTCTGAACGAACACCTGGAAGAAGAGCTGGCCCGCCTGCGTGCAGCCTTCGCCTGCGAGTGGACTGAAACCGTCAACAGCCCGGCAGCGCAGATCCGCTTCAGGCACTTTATCAACAGCAGCCAGCGCGACCCGAACGTTCAGGTTGTGCCGGAACGCGAACAGCATCGCCCGGCCACGCCGTATGAGCGTATCCCGGTGACTCTGGTGGAGGAAAACGCATGAGCCAGTGGATAAACATCTGCAAGATTGACGAAATCCTGCCGGCAACCGGGGTCTGCGCGCTGCTTGGCCAGCAGCAGGTCGCCGTATTCCGCCCTTACCAGGACGAGCGGGTTTTTGCGATCAGCAATATCGATCCCTTCTTCAACGCCAGCGTTCTTTCTCGCGGCATCATTGCCGAACATGAAGGCGATCTGTGGGTCGCCAGCCCGTTGAAAAAGCAGCGTTTTCGTCTGCGCGACGGCTTCTGCATGGAAGATGAGAGCCACTCCATCGCCCATTTTGACGCGCGGGTAAAAGACGGAAAAATTCAGCTTAAAGCCTGATTTTCCGTGGTTCCCTCTGGTATTCAGGGGGAACCATATGTTCTGCTTATGCCCACTAATCGGTAAGCACCGGAAAAGTCGTATATTTTGTAGGTACTCCGCTGCTATGCTACGGCGGCTCATCATCTCTCATTGCCCTGCTGCGAGGATATTCCGTGGATCACTTACCCATTTTTTGCCAATTGCGCGATCGCGACTGTTTGCTGGTCGGCGGCGGTGATGTTGCCGAACGTAAGGCGCGACTGCTGCTGGATGCCGGTGCCAAATTAACGGTTAACGCCCTCGATTTCTCTCCGCAGTTTCAGGTGTGGGCTGATGAACAGATGCTGACGCTGGTAAAAGACAGGTTTAATCCCCAACTGCTCGATTGCTGCTGGCTGGCGATCGCCGCGACTGATGACAACGACGTTAACCAGCAGGTCAGCCAGGCGGCGGAAGCGCGACGTATCTTTTGCAACGTCGTGGATTCGCCGCAGCAGGCCAGCTTCATTATGCCCTCGATTATCGACCGCTCGCCGCTGATGGTCGCCGTCTCCTCCGGCGGAACTTCACCGGTGCTGGCGCGGCTGCTGCGCGAAAAGCTGGAGTCGGTTCTGCCGCTCCATTTGGGCCAGCTGGCGCATTATGCCGGCCAGCTGCGGGCGCGGGTTAAAAAACAGTTTGCCACGGTGGCCGAGCGTCGCCGCTTCTGGGAAAAGCTGTTTATGAACGACCGCCTGGCGCAGTCGTTAGCCAACGAAGACCGGCAGGCCGTAGCCGATACGACCGAGCAGCTGCTGAACGAACCGCTGGATCACCGCGGTGAAGTCGTTCTGGTGGGCGCCGGACCGGGTGATGCCGGTCTGCTGACCCTGAAAGGGCTGCAGCAGATTCAGCAGGCGGATGTCGTGGTTTATGACCGGCTGGTCTCAGACGATATTATGAATCTGGTTCGCCGCGACGCCGACCGGGTGTTCGTCGGCAAGCGTGCGGGCTACCACTGCGTGCCGCAGGATGAGATTAACCAAATTTTGCTGCGGGAAGCGCAGAACGGCCGCCGGGTTGTGCGTCTGAAAGGCGGCGATCCGTTCATTTTCGGCCGCGGTGGCGAAGAGCTCGAAACCCTGTGTAATGCCGGTATTCCCTTCTCAGTCGTGCCGGGGATCACCGCCGCCTCCGGCTGCTCCGCCTATTCCGGTATTCCTCTGACCCACCGCGACTTCGCGCAGGGCGTTCGCCTGGTCACCGGGCATCTGAAAACCGGGGGAGAGCTGGACTGGCAAAACCTGGCAGTCGAAAAGCAGACGCTGGTGTTTTATATGGGGTTAAACCAGGCGCCAGCGATCAGAGAGAAGCTTATTGCCCACGGCATGGCGGCTGATATGCCGGCGGCTATTGTTGAAAACGGCACGGCGGTCAGCCAGAAGGTGGTCACCGGCACCCTGGATCAGCTGGATGTGCTGGCGCAGCAGATGGCGAGCCCGGCGCTGATTATCGTCGGCCGCGTGGTGAGCCTTCGCGACAGGCTCAACTGGTTCTCTAACCATTAAGATTCGCCGCTTCGGCTTCTCTGCCCGCAGCATGATGAACGGGCGGGCGGCGGACAAGGACAAAAAAGCAAAAGGGCGGGATTAACCCGCCCTCTTTACCGACTTTATGCGTTCTGTCTTGACCGCCGATGCTTACGGCTTCGCAACAAAACCAATCGCTTCGTATACCGCTTTCAGCGTTTGTGAGGCGCGAGCGCTGGCTTTCTCCGCCCCGTCTCTCATCACCTGATTCAGGAAGGCTTCATCGTTACGGAAGCGGTTATAGCGCTCCTGAAGCTCAACCAGCATGCCGGACACCGCATCGGCAACTTCGCCTTTCAGATGACCATACATTTTCCCGTCGAAGTGCTGCTCCAGCTCCGCAATGCTCTGGCCGGTAACGCCGGAGAGAATATCCAGCAGGTTAGAAACGCCGGCTTTGTTCTGCTGGTCGTAGCGCACCACCGGCGGCTCGTCGGAGTCCGTTACCGCACGCTTGATCTTTTTCACGACCGATTTCGGGTCTTCCAGCAGGCCGATCACGTTGTTGCGGTTGTCGTCCGACTTGGACATCTTTTTCGTCGGCTCAAGCAGCGACATGACGCGCGCGCCGGATTTAGGAATAAACGGCTCAGGAACTTTGAACACCTCGCCGTAGATAGCGTTGAAGCGCTGCGCGATATCGCGGCTCAGCTCCAGGTGCTGCTTCTGGTCTTCTCCCACCGGTACCTGGTTGGTCTGGTAAAGCAGAATATCTGCCGCCATCAGCACCGGGTAATCAAACAGGCCGGCGTTAATGTTTTCCGAGTAGCGGGCGGATTTGTCTTTGAACTGGGTCATGCGGCTCAGCTCACCGAAATAGGTGTAGCAGTTCAGCGCCCAGCCCAGCTGCGCATGCTCCGGCACGTGCGACTGAACGAAGATGGTGCTTTTCGCCGGATCGATACCGCATGCCAGGTAAAGCGCCAGCGTATCCAGCGTGGCTTTACGCAGTTTCTCAGGGTCCTGACGCGCGGTGATGGCGTGCAGATCCACGATGCAGTAGATGCAGTGATAGTCATCCTGCATGCCCACCCACTGACGCAGCGCACCCATGTAGTTGCCAATGGTCAATTCACCTGAGGGCTGTGCGCCACTAAAAACGATGGGCTTAGTCATTTTTTAATTCCTGAGTTTCACTGGACGGTAACCCGAGAGCGGGTAAGAGTTCGTTAAATTGGTCAAAGATATAATCCGGCTCGCTGAGCGCAATCGGCTCACCGTAGTTGTAGCCGTAAGTCAGGCCGACTGAGCCAAAGCCGGCCGCTTTCGCCGCCAGAATATCGTTACGCGAATCGCCGACAAACAGCATCTCAGCGGCAGCCAGCCCCAGCTTTTCCGCTACCAGCAGCAGCGGTTCGGGATGCGGCTTCTTGTTCTGTACATCGTCGCCGCCGATAACCACGCTAAAATATTTCGCGATATCCAGGGCTGCCAGCATCGGCGCGACAAACGGCGTCGGTTTGTTGGTTACCAGCGCCAGCGGCAGCCCTTTGGCGTGCAGAGCGCCCAGCGTATCGGCAACCGCCGGGAACAGGAAGCTACCCTCTTCCGCGGCTTCAGCATAGTAGCGGTCAAACAGCTTGCGCAGCACTGCGAGCTGCTCGGCCTGCGGGATGTCATCGCGATCGACGGAAGGTTTCCCCCCGGCCGCACGCAGCGTCGCGCGCTCCTGGCGTGCCCAGGTAAGGGCGCGCTCCATCAGCACGTCCGCGCCGTTGCCAATCCAGGTGACAACGCGATCCTCTCCCGCCATCGGGAGTTCTAAAGCGTAAAGCGCGCTATCAACGGCGGCCGTCAGGCCCGGCGCGCTGTCCACCAGCGTACCGTCGAGGTCAAACGCGATGCCGCGAATAGCCTGTAATTTATCCATGACTAACCTTCGCTAATTCACTGCGCATTTGATCAATGACTTTTTTATAGTCCGGCTGGTCGAAAATCGCCGAGCCGGCCACGAACATATCCGCCCCTGCTGCCGCAATTTCCGCGATATTGCTGACTTTTACGCCGCCATCGACTTCCAGGCGAATATCGTAACCGGATGCATCGATGCGCTGGCGAACCTCACGAAGTTTGTCGAGGGTCTGCGGAATGAAAGACTGGCCGCCGAATCCCGGGTTGACGGACATCAGCAGGATCACATCCAGCTTATCCATCACGTAATCAAGGTAGCTCAGCGGGGTTGCCGGGTTGAACACCAGGCCTGCCTTGCAGCCGTGCTCTTTGATGAGCTGCAGGCTGCGGTCGACGTGTTCCGACGCCTCCGGATGGAAGGTGATGATGCTGGCGCCCGCTGCGGCAAAATCAGGAATGATGCGGTCGACCGGCTTGACCATCAGGTGCACGTCGATGGGAGCGGTGACGCCATAGCCGCGCAGCGCTTTCAGCACCATTGGGCCGATAGTCAGATTCGGCACGTAGTGGTTGTCCATCACGTCAAAGTGCACAACGTCTGCACCTGCAGCTAACGCTTTGGCGGTATCTTCACCCAGACGGGCAAAATCAGCCGACAGAATCGAAGGGGCAATCAAATACTGCTTCATCCGCATCTCCTTGAAAATTATTTAGTCTTCGGCGGACGGTAAAGAGCAAGAAGCTCGTCCACCTTCTTTCGGGTACCACCGTTGCTGCTGATACTGCGTCGAACTTTGACGACGTGCAGTTTAGCCAGACGATACCATTCGCGCGTCAGCGCGGTATCGTGGTTAGAAATCAGAACCGGAACCCGCTGCTCGAACAGGTTCTCCGCCAGCTGCGCCAGGTGGGCCTGCTGTTCAGAATTAAAGCTGCTCGTATGGTACGCCGTAAAATTAGCGGTAGAAGACAAAGGCGCGTACGGCGGGTCGCAGTAGACCACAGAAGCCCCGTCGGCTCGCGCCATGCTGTCGGCATACGACTCGCAGTAGAAGTACGCATTCTGCGCCTTCTGTGCAAAATGATACAGTTCAGCTTCGGGGAAATAGGGCTTCTTATAGCGGCCAAAAGGCACGTTGAACTCACCGCGCAGATTGTAACGACACAGACCGTTGTAGCCATGACGATTCAGATAAAGGAACAGCACCGCACGACGAAGCGGGTCCTGGCTTTGATTGAATTCAGCACGGAACTGGTAGTATCTCTCTGCCACGTTGTTCTCAGGCGTAAACATCTCCTGCGCCGCGGTAACATAATCATCTGCCTGCGATTTGACGATGTTGTACAGGCTGATCAGATCGCTGTTGATGTCCGCGAGGATATAACGAGAAAAGTCGGTATTAAGAAATACCGACCCGGCGCCCACAAAGGGCTCAATCAGACAGTCGCCCTGCGGCAAATGTTTTTTTATATCGTCAAGCAGGGGGTATTTCCCCCCCGCCCATTTCAGAAAAGCGCGATTCTTTTTCATGCTGCCTAACTAATTACACATTCTCCAGCTGTGGAGAAAGCTCCGACAGCACCCTGCGCTTAAGACTACGCCGCGGCTTATTTCAGGTCAGCCTGAACCTGATGCAGCGGTTTTGCCCACGGATTTTTCGCCTGCACATCCGCTGGCAGAGTCGCTACAGCGCGTTTAGCTTCATCTTTCGAAGCGTAAATGCCGCTGACCAGCACATACCAAGGCTGACCGTTACGGGTAGTTTCATAGACGACGTACTTATCCAGCTTCTCTTTCTTCGCCCAGCTACTCAGATTGTTGTAGTTGGAGGAAGAGCTGAGCTGCAGGGTGTAGTTGCCGGCCGGAGCCGCTTTCATCGAGCTCACGTCGCCGGACGTTTTGCCGCCAGAAGCGGCCGCTGTCGCCGCCGGAGCAGCAGTTGCGGTTGCCGCAGGCGCGGCGGCCGGCGTCGGCTTAGCCTGGGCAGTCGCGGCAGGCTTAGCTGGCTCTACGGCTGGCGTTCTCACCGGCGCCGCAGCGACGGTGCTTTCTACACGCTTCGGCTGTGCCGGCTTCGACTCAACCGGTGCTTTCGCGGTAGCCATCGGCTTCGGCTCAATAACGGTGTGCTTACGCTCAGCCGGACGCGGAGCGGCGGCTGTCTGAGTCTGGCGCTCGGTGGTTGCCTGACGCGGAGCCGCACCGTTGCGCATCGGGGCGACGGTTGCAGGTTCGGTCGGTAACGTAGAGTTTGCCACGGCGCTGTCAATCTGGCCCTGCTGCTGAGTCAGGGCGTTGTTCAGATCGCCCTGAACCTCGACGCGCTGCTGTCCCTGAGGCTCAGCGGTAGTCTGACCCTGGGTTGGATTAGACGCAATTGGCGGCAGAGAAACATCCTGCTGCTGGGCGTTACCCGCGGTCTGGTCCTGAGCGGCAGGCTGACCGCTGTTGTCCTGTGCGTCTGACAGATTGATACTCTTCTCACCTGTCGCCGCTTGTTCGTTAGAGGAAGACGGCGATTTCAGTGCGGAACCGATGCCGACAATCAGCAGCAGAAGCACGAGGATCCCCACCCCCATCATAATATACTGGCGAGAGGCAGGCTTCGCTGGCGCTTTCTTACGCTTACGCGGACGGCGCTCAACCTGCTGCTCTTCGACCTCGTCTTCTTCAGACTCCAGGTCTTCTTCATACTCTTCTTCATCGCGCTCACGACGTGCTTTACTCGCGCGCGTCGGACGGCTCTCGTCCGCCTCAAGATCGACATCATCAAAATTGATCTGCGGATCGCTATCGCGCTCGGAAGACTGACGGGAACGACCAGCACGACGATCGTTGCGATCGGCTCTCAAATCGTCTTCTGGTTTTAATTCATCCATTTAACACCCCACTAAAAGGCTTATGCTCACGACTATTGCACGTCACCTGAAATGATAACGCCGCGCGGACGCGGCTAGACCTTCTTATTGTTGCGCCTGCTCAGTATCAGCAATCGCGCCAAGAACTACATCGTGCGACACTCCGCCGCGAACCTCGCTTTTCCCTATAGCGAGCGGTAGCACCAGCCGCATTTCGCCTGCCAGCACCTTTTTATCACGCATCATGTGGGGCAGATACGCCTGCGCGGTCATCTCCTGCGGCCCACTGACCGGCAGACCCGCGCGCTGTAGCAGCGTAATAAGACGCTGCGTATCCTGTGCGCTGAACTGCCCTAACCGTTCGGACGTACGCGCAGCCATCACCATCCCGGCAGCGACAGCCTCGCCGTGCAGCCAGTTACCGTAGCCCATTTCGGCTTCGATAGCATGACCAAAAGTATGTCCAAGATTCAGTAAAGCACGTAACCCGGTTTCACGCTCGTCGGCGGCGACAACTTCGGCTTTCAGCTCACAGCAGCGGCGAATACAGTACGCCATTGCTTTTTCATCCAGCGCCAGCAGCGCATCGATGTTATTTTCCAGCCAGTCGAAGAATTCACCGTCAAGGATTACGCCGTATTTAATGACTTCAGCCAGGCCGGAAGACAGTTCGCGCGCCGGCAACGTCTTAAGACAGTTGAGATCGACAACGACAGAAACTGGCTGCCAGAAGGCACCAATCATATTTTTACCGAGAGGATGATTGACGGCAGTTTTACCACCGACCGAAGAATCCACCTGCGACAGCAGGGTGGTTGGAACCTGAATAAAACGCACACCGCGCTGATAGCTAGCCGCAGCAAAGCCGGTTAAATCACCGACCACGCCGCCGCCGAGTGCTACCAGTGTGGTGTCACGGCCGTGCGGTTTCTGCAGCAAAGCGGTGAAGACCGTATCCATCACCGTCAGGCTTTTATACTGCTCGCCGTCGGGCAAAATAACGCTGTCGACCTTAACACCCGCCTGCTCCAGTACGGAACGAACGTTATCCAGATAAAGCGGCGCCAGCGTTTCATTGGTGACCAGCATAACCTGGTCGCCTGATTGCAGTGGCTGAAAGGAAGCTGGATCGTTAAACAAACCAGCCGCGATGGTAATCGGGTAACTACGTTCCCCGAGAGTTACAGTAAGCCTCTCCATAACGCGACGTCCACCTCAGTTGCTTTTACTCTGACGCACTTTATTAAGCCAGAATCAATTGCTTTCCAGCATATGAATAATCTGGTTTGCCACCACTTTCGCACTCTGATCGTCAGTACGAATAGTGACGTCTGCAATCTCTTCATACAGCGGGTTGCGCTCGTCTGCCAGCGCTTCAAGCACTTCGCGAGGCGGCGCTTCAACCTGTAATAGAGGACGCTTTTTATCGCGCTGCGTACGGGCAAGCTGTTTTTCGATCGTTGTTTCCAGGTAGACCACCACGCCGCGGGCGGAGAGACGGTTACGCGTTTCACGGGATTTTACAGAGCCGCCGCCTGTTGCCAGCACAATTCCCTGTTTTTCCGTCAATTCATTGATGATTTTTTCTTCACGGTCACGGAAGCCGTCTTCGCCTTCTACATCGAAGACCCAGCCAACATCAGCGCCGGTGCGTTTCTCAATCTCTTGATCGGAATCGTAAAATTCCATGTTGAGCTGTTGGGCTAACTGGCGCCCAATAGTGCTTTTGCCGGCACCCATAGGCCCAACCAGAAAGATATTGCGTTTCTCTGCCATTTTTTCGGTACTACTAAGACTATTCGTTAATGGTAAACCCGCTTCGCGAACACCCAGCGCAGCAGGACATGAACTGAAACCTCATATGCAATAGAGCGAGAGTCAGACTAAAAATTATCTCAATACTCCGGCAGGTTTGGCAACTGAATATACGCTTCATTATTCAAACTACCTCGCCGTTGGCTGCACTTATTCGCCTCCAGGTGCATAGTTAGCTATGTTTCTGGGGGTGAACTCGCTTACCGCCTCAATACGTCTTGAACGATTATGAGAATAAATCACCGGACAAAAAGGGAGGATTGATGCCGAACCCGACTCTCAAATCGGTACCCCTTGTATGCTAAATCCGTCCTCACGTCAAACACCTGAAACGTGTTTAGCAAGAAAAACGCCTAATGCACTGCCAGAATACGTGGGGTAATGAAGACAACCAGTTCGCGGCGCTCATTATCTTTTCCGTCCCGGCGAAACAGCTGACCAAGCAGCGGAATATCGCCCAGTAGCGGAATACTGTCGCGGGCAGATTTGTTCTTTTGTGAAAAAATCCCTCCCAGCGCCAGGGTTTCACCGCTGTTAACCTCAACCTGGGTTTCAATTTCCTGTTTATCGATCGCCAGTACTTCGCCATTTTCCTGCTTCAGCACCTGACCCGGCATATTTTCACTGATTCGCAGCTTCAGACGCACGCGGTTCTGTTGCAGTACCGTTGGCGTCACCTCCATTCCCAGCACGGCCTCTTTGAACTCGACCGCCGTTGCGCCGCTCTCTCCCCGGGAAACCTGATAGGGTATCTCGCTCCCCTGCTTGATACTGGCGGGCTGCATATGGGAAGCCAACAGGCGCGGGCTGGCGATGATGTCTACCTGCTGCTTTTGTTCCAGCGCCGACAGCTCCAGCGCCAGCAGCCTCCCGTTAATGCGCCCGATATTAAAGCCCGTGCGCGTACTGGCATCGCTTGCCGCCAGCTGGCTGCCCAGCGCAGTAAATTTGCCGGAACCCGGCATGCTGCTGGCTTCAGCCAGGCTCCATTTCACGCCCAGCTCGCGCAGGCTGGTTTCACTCATTGAGACAATATGCGCCGCCAGCTCTACCTGGCCGACGGGCAGGTCCATCTCCAGAGCCCAGTCCTTCAGCGCGGCCAGATGTTCAGCGTCATCACGAATCAGCAGCCGGTTGGTGCGCTTATCGACGGTCAGGCTACCGCGCGGGCTGAGCAGCCTGTCGCCGTCCTTCGCAAGCTCGCCCGCATCAGCATAGCGCAGCACGATGCTATGCCGCTGCAAGGGGAGATTCTGTGCTCGTTTTGCGCGATCCGACTCAAGCTGCGCCTGCTGCGCTTTTTTCCACGCCAAAGTATGCACATACAGTATCGTTCCCTGCTGGCTGAACGTCAGCCCGGCGCTGTCGACGACTGAGCGCAGGGCCTGCTGCCAGGGAACGTTGTTCAGGCGCAGCGAGAGCGTCCCGCTAACGTCGGAAGCGACCACCAGATTCTGCTGACGCAGCGCCGCCAGCGTTTGTAGCACCTGCACCACCGGGGCATCATCGACCACCAGAGAGATCGGCGGCTCTTTTTTTGCCGCCGCGACCGCCAGCGGCAGCAGAAATAACAGGCTTATCCATCGCATCTTTTTTCTCCTCGCGCAGCCAGCGCCAGTGCCGGGGGTCGCATCCCGGCCCCGTCGTTATTTCGATTTTTTCCGCCGTCAGCAGGCTAATCTTCCAGCCGGCCGCGAGGGTTTCGTTTACCCTCACCCGACGCCACTTTCCCGCGCTGTCCTGCAGGATACCGATCCACTGCTCCGGGGAACCTATCGCCCCGCCGTAGCGCCACTGCGTCAGTTGCGCCACCTGACAGCGATCTTCCGCCGGCTGGAAGGGATCTCGCTCCTCGCCGGGCAGAGGAAGAGGTAGCAGCAGCACCAGACTCCACCATTTACTCCGCATCTTCGGCCTCCAGCTGCAGGCTCAGCCGCAGCACCTTTTTCTGCGGATGTAGCGAAAACGCGACAACCCGCATCCCGCAGTCTGCCAACCAGGAAAAGAGAGCCGGTACCGACGGCCAGCGCAGCTCAAGCACCATCTCCCCGCCTCTTCCTCCGGGCTTCCAGGCAATCAGCGCCGCCTCATCGACCGGCAGATGAAGCGGGGAAAAAGCCCGTCTCGCCAGCCCGACCGCCTCCTCCTGGGCCAGCGCTCCCCGCAGCGGCAGCAGCTTCCGCCACTGCTGGCGCAAACGATCCGAGCGGCCGTTTTCCTGCGCCGGTGGCGGAGCTATCAGCCAGAAACCGGCGGCGATCGTGAGCGGCAGCGCGATTGCCAGCGCCAGCCAACCGCCGCGAAGAGGGAAAAGTGATGCCTTCCAGCGCTCAATGAGTGCCCGCATAAACGCTTTCTCCTGCAAGGGAAAAACTAAACAGCCAGCGCCCACCGCCATCGCGCCGGGTTTCACCGGTTTTTGCCGGCCGAAATCCATCGATCTTCGTCAGCGCGGTTTCCAGCGCCGATAATGCGTTCAGGTGAAGGGTCAGGCCGCTGAGCGTCAGGGTGTTTTGCTGATATTCCAGCCGGGTTAGCCAGGCCGGCTCCGGCACCAGCGACGCAATCTTGCGCAGCCGCGGCTGCCAGGATCGGGTCAGCTCCCGCTGCCGTTGGCGCAGGTGCTGCTTTTCATGCTGCCGGAGCTGCTCGCGCATCAGGCTTTCACGCTGCTGGAGCGCGGCATACAGCTGATTTTCGGCTGCTAATCTCACTGAGCCGAGCCTGTCGTCCGCTTCCCGCGACGCCCGGGAAAGCGATAGCGCCATCAGCAGGCCCAGCAGCAGCCCGCCGGCAGAGAGCAGCCAAAGGCGCAGCCGCTGCCGCCGACGCGTTTCCCGCCAGGGAAGAAAGTTGATTGCCTGCACCACGATCAGCGCACTCCCAGCGCAAGCCCTAGCGCCACGACGAAGCTGTCGCCGCTGGAAGGAAGCGGAGGCTGCAGGCGATGGATCACGCTCCACGGGTCAAAGCGATATTCATCGGCAGGCCGGCCCGCGCAAAGCCCGAGCTGCCGGACGTTTAATCGCGCAGAAAGCTGAGCGAATGAGGCAACCTCTGCGCACGGGCAGCTGCCCCAGCTATCCTGCAAAGCCCATATCCAGTGCATTTCATCCTGCCACGCCAGTCCTGACCATTCCGGGGGCAGCCAGGGGAAAAAGGCGCTGAGGGCGCTGGCATCCGGGACAATGGCGCTAACCCTGAGCTTTAGCCGGGCGGCAAGCTGGCGTAGGGCGTCGATATCCAGCCGCTGAGCGGCAGTCACCCGCCACTCGTTGGCGACCGAGGATGCGCTATAATCGACGCATAATGAGGAGGCGGGCATTTCCAGCTGCTGGGCCATAGCGCTGGCTGCCCACATCGCCAGCTCGCTTTCACGCAGAGAAAGCTGCGGATGAGGGAGTCTCTTTTGCAGCGTTCGGCTGGCGGGAAAGGCGATGCTCACCTGATGCTGTAGCGGCAGCTCCCGTCGCCAGCCGCGCAGCCGCTCGGCCAGCGCAATGCCGTCAGCCACCTGCCCGTTTCGGACGATGCCGGGAGCCAGCGCAATATGCCACCAGCGACACAGCGCCCAGCGGGAGCGTTCAAGCCGCAGCGCCACGATAGCTATCTTATCCTGCTGGATATGCATCCCTATTCGCCAGTTCCTGAAAGCCATGCCGATATCTCCTTATCCGCCGTTACGGTTGAGCTCTATCAATGCACCAGGCTTGCCTTTATACTACTGCGCGTTTGTTTATAAACTGCCCAAATAAAACTAAATGGGAAATCTCCGGTGAAGTTCGTAAAGTATCTATTCATCCTTGCAGTCTGTTGCGTTCTGCTGGGTGCAGGCTCGATTTTTGGCCTTTATAAATATATTGAGCCACAGCTCCCCGACGTCGCGACCCTGAAGGATGTGCGCCTGCAGATCCCGATGCAGGTCTACAGCGCGGATGGCGAGCTTATTGCGCAATATGGCGAGAAGCGCCGTATTCCCGTAACCCTGCAACAAATGCCGCCTGAGCTGCTCAAAGCGTTTATTGCCACCGAAGACAGCCGCTTTTACGAGCATCATGGCGTCGATCCGGTCGGTATTTTTCGTGCAGCCAGCGTCGCCATGTTCTCAGGCCATGCGTCGCAGGGCGCCAGCACCATCACCCAGCAGCTAGCGCGTAACTTCTTCCTTAGTCCGGAGAAGACGCTGATGCGTAAGATCAAAGAGGCATTCCTCGCGATCCGCATCGAGCAGCTGCTGAACAAAGATGAAATCCTTGAGCTGTACCTGAATAAAATCTACCTCGGCTATCGCGCCTATGGCGTCGGCGCCGCGGCGCAGGTCTACTTTGGTAAATCCGTCGACCAGCTCAGCCTGAGCGAAATGGCCGTCATTGCCGGCTTGCCGAAGGCGCCGTCGACCTTTAACCCGCTGTACTCAATGGACCGCGCGACCGCACGCCGCAACGTGGTGCTGGCGCGTATGCTGAGCGAAGGCTATATCACGCAGCCTCAGTACGACCAGGCGCGTGGCGAAGCGATCGATGCCCGATACCATGCGCCGGAAATCGCCTTCTCCTCACCGTACCTCAGCGAAATGGTGCGTCAGGAGATGGTTAACCGCTACGGCGAAAAGGCCTATGAAGACGGCTATCGCGTCTACACCACGATTACCCGTAAAAACCAGCAGGCGGCTCAGCAGGCGGTGCGTAATAACGTGCTGGACTACGACATGCGCCACGGCTATCGCGGACCGGCAGGCGTGCTGTGGAAAGTGGGTGAAACCCCGTGGGACAACAAGAAAATCATCGCGACCTTAAAAAATCAGCCCGGCGCCGGGCCGCTCTCTCCGGCGGTCGTGACGTCAGCGAATCCGCAGGAAGCCGTTGCGCTGCTCGCTGACGGTACGTCGGTGATGCTGAATATGGACGGCGTTCGCTGGGCTCGTCGCTTTATCTCTGATACCCAGCAGGGCGCCACGCCGCGTAAAGTGACCGACGCAGTGCAGACGGGGCAGCAGATCTGGGTCCGTCAGGTGGGCAGCAGCTGGTGGCTATCGCAGGTACCGGATGTAAACTCGGCGCTGGTCTCCATTAACCCGCAAAATGGCGCCATTATCGCGCTGGTCGGCGGCTTCGACTTTAACCAGAGCAAATTTAACCGCGCCACCCAGGCCTTGCGTCAGGTGGGGTCGAACATTAAACCGTTCCTCTACACCGCAGCGATGGATAAAGGCTTAACCCTGGCGAGCATGCTCAACGATGTGCCGATTTCCCGCTGGGATGCCGGCGCAGGTTCTGACTGGCAGCCGAAAAACTCACCGCCGCAGTACGCGGGGCCAATTCGTCTGCGTCAGGGGCTGGGACAGTCGAAAAACGTGGTGATGGTTCGCGCGATGCGCGCGATGGGCGTTGATTACGCGGCGGAATACCTGCAGCGGTTCGGCTTCCCGGCGCAGAACATCGTGCATACCGAATCCCTGGCGCTGGGTTCAGCGTCCTTTACGCCGCTACAGGTTGCCCGCGGCTACTCGGTGATGGCCAACGGCGGCTTCCTGATCACACCGTTCTTTATCAGTAAGATAGAAAACGATCAGGGCGGCGTAATCTTCGAAGAGCGGCCGAAAATTGCCTGCCCGCAGTGCAACTCCCCGGTGATTTACGGCGATACGCCGAAGTCCAACGTTCTGGAGAATAAAGACGTCGAAGAGGTGGCGACCTCTGAAGATCCGCAAAACCCGGCAGTTCCGCCGCAGCCGCAGCTTGAACAGGCTAACCAGGCGCTGGTTGCCCAGAGCGGAACGCCGGAGTACGCGCCGCACGTGATTAACACGCCGCTGGCCTTCCTGATTAAAAGCGCGCTGAACAGCAACATCTTCGGCGAGCCGGGCTGGATGGGAACCGGCTGGCGCGCCGGCCGCGATCTACAGCGCCACGATATTGGCGGCAAAACGGGCACCACCAATAGCTCGAAAGATGCGTGGTTCTCAGGCTACGGCCCGGGCGTGGTGACGTCAGTATGGATTGGCTTTGACGATCACCGACGCGATCTGGGCCGCACCACCGCTTCCGGCGCCATTAAAGAGCAGATCTCCGGCTATGAGGGGGGGGCGAAAAGCGCCCAACCGGCGTGGGATGACTTTATGAAGAGAGTGCTTGAAGGCGTACCGGAAGAGCCGCTGACGCCGCCTTCCGGCATAGTCACGGTCAATATCGATCGCAGCACCGGCCAGCTGGCCAGCGGCGGCAATAGCCGCGCGGAGTACTTTATTGACGGCACGCAGCCCACGCAGCAGGCGGTCCATGAAGTCGGTACGACCCTTACCGACGGCGGTGGAGAGACCCACGAGCTGTTCTGACAAAAACAAAAAAAGCGCCTGCGGGCGCTTTTTCTTTTTCATCCATCCGTACGCTCAATGCGTCGCATCGCCGCAAGGAGCGTCTTCGAACTACAGGCGGCCCTGCGCCTGCAGCCATTCACGCAGCAGGAACAGCGCGCTGACGTTGCGTGCTTCGTTAAAATCTTCTTCGTCCAGCAGCGTCATCAGCTCGGATAGCGGCCAGCGCACCTGCGGTAAGGGTTCCGGCTCATCGCCCGGCAGCGATTCAGGGTAGAGATCTTCGGCAACCAGGATATTCATTTTGCTGGAAAAGTAGGACGGTGCCATGCTCAGCTTTTTCAGAAACGTCAGCTTCTGCGCGCCGAAGCCGACCTCTTCTTTCAGCTCGCGGTTCGCCGCTTCCAGCACGCTCTCGCCCGGATCGATCAGCCCTTTAGAGAAACCTAACTCATAGGACTCCGTTCCTACCGCGTATTCGCGAATCAGAATAATATGGTCGTCGACAATCGGCACAATCATCACGGCTTCACGCGTAGAAGGCCGCATGCGTTCATAAACGCGCCGCACGCCGTTGCTGAATTCCAGATCCACGCTTTCAACGTTAAAAAGACGCGAACGCGCTACCGTTTCAACATTGAGAATGGTGGGTTTTTGTAATGATTTGCTCATTGTTATCGGTCTATGCTGTGATTACAGAGGTCATTGTGCGATATGGAGCACGCTTTCGGCAATTCAATTCGCCACTAATTTACATAGTTGCAACGTATTCGGTCGCAATGAGAGAATCATAAAGATAAAAAAGTCAATAGGTTGAAATGTATTTGAGAATTTACCGATTCCTGCATTTTAACGTTTTTGATAAGCTTGTATGCTGCTGTAACGCGCAATAAATTTTCCCTTACTTACACAATATCTGCCGGTAGCAAACTGCAGGCTCACGCGACGAGCCTCCCCCGTCGGGCGTTAGTGTCGCCGGCAGTCTGAGCGGATAGCGCGCAGAAACCGAAGCGTACCGAGCGTAGCCGAGGATTTCTCGCTCTTTCCTGGCCCATAATCGCAGGTAAAATAATCCTGAAGGATGGCTTTTGAGTGTTAATGGCAGCCAACGATACCGGTAAGAAAAGAATAACTATGATGGGATGGGCATGGGCACCTTTCTGATTTTTTTCACGGCGCTGCTGCTCTGCGCACTGCTGATCGGGTGGCGGTATCGCGCGCATGTCAGACGTCGTCGCCTCCCTTTGCTGCATGCCTTTAGCGATGCCGCTACGCGCAAGCTTTCCGCCGATGAGCGCCGGGCGGTAGAAAAGTACCTGGAAGGACTCAGCCAGGCTCAGAAGATGCCGGCCACGGGCGCGAGCGTTGCGCCCGTCTCTCTGACGCTGAACGCGCAGAGCGATACCGTTATTACGGTGACCCGGGCCATCACCCGCTACGGCATCACCACTGACGATCCGAACAAATGGCGCTACTTCCTTGATTCGGTGGAGGTCCACCTGCCGCCGTTTTGGGAGCAGCACATCAACGACGAAAATAGCGTTGACCTGATCCCAACCGACAGCCTGCCGCTGGTCATTGCGCTCAACGGCCACGCGCTCAGCGACTATCCGCAGGAGGCCCGCGGCTACGCTCTTGAAAGGGCGTCGGCAACTCAGGCATCTATCCGCGGTGAAGAGAGTGAGCAGATCGAGCTGCTGAATATTCGCCAGGAGACCGCTGAAGAGCATGCGCTTAGCCGCCCCGACGGTCTGCGCGAGGCGGTGCTGATAGTCGCCGCGTTCCTGCTGTTTTACTTCAGCCTGATCAGCCCCTACGTTTTCACTCCCTGGCTGCTCGGCGGCGGGCTCCTGCTGCTGCTCGCTGGCCTGTGGGGGATGTACGCTCCGCCGCGTAAAAACTCCCTGCGGGAGATCCACTGCCTGCGCGGAATGCCAAAACGCTGGGGTCTGTTTGGCGAAAACGATCAGGAGCACATCAATAATATCTCCTTGGGTATTATCGACCTGATCTACCCGCGCCACTGGCAGCCGTGGATTGCCCAGGATCTCGGTCAGCAAACGGATGTGGATATCTATCTCAATCGCCACGTCGCGCGCCAGGGGCGCTTCCTGTCGCTACACGATGAGGTCAGGCACTTCCCGCTCCAGTACTGGCTACGCAGCGCCATTATCGCTGCCGGCGCCCTGCTGGTGGTGGTGATGCTGTGGGCCAGCGTGCCGCTGAACATGCCGTTTAAATTCACGCTTTCGTGGCTCAAAGGCGCACAGACGATCGAAGCGACGACCGTCGCGCAGTTAGAAAAGTCGCAGGTCCGCATCGGCGATACCCTGCGGCTGCAGGGCATCGGGATGTGTAATATCCACACTCCGGATACCTGGACGGCAAAAGAGAACTCGCCGTTTATGCCGTTTGACTGCTCGCAAATCGTCTGGAACGATGCGCCTCCCCTGCCGCTGCCGGAGTCTGACATCGTTGGCAAAGCCACCGCGCTGATGCAGTCCGTCCAGCGCCAGCTGCACCCGGACCCGGACGACGATTCACGCGTTAGCCCGGCGCTGCGCTCGGCCATTCAGAAATCCGGAATGGTGCTGCTGGATGATTTTGGCGATATCGTTATCAAAACCAATAGCCTATGCTCGGCAAAAGATGACTGCACGCGCCTGAAGAATGCGCTGGTCAACCTTGGCAATACGCGCAGCTGGGATGCCCTGACCAAACGCGCCAGCGCCGGCAAGCTGGACGGCATCAACGTGCTTTTACGCCCGGTCAGCGCGGAGTCGCTGGAGAACCTGGTGACGACCTCCACGGCGCCGTTCGTGATCCGCGAAACCTCGCGCGCGGCGCAGGCGCTGAACAGCCCGGCTCCCGGCGGTTTCTTAATCGCCAGCGATGAAGGCAGCGATCTGGTCAGCCAGCCGTGGCCCACCGTCAGCCTGTATGATTACCCTGCCCACGATCAGTGGGGCGAGCTGCAGCGGCTGGCCGGAATGCTGATGCATACGCCTTTCCACGCCGAGGGCATTGTCACCAATCTCTATACCGATGCCAACGGCACGCAGCACATCAATCTGCACAGCATTCCCGATCGTTCAGGGCTGTGGCGCTATCTCGGCACGACGCTCCTGCTGCTGGTGATGCTCGGCTGCATGTCCTGGCATGGCGTCCTGGCGATTCGCCGCTACCAGCGCCATCGCCAGCGGATGGAAGAAATTCAGAAGTATTATGAAAGCTGCCTGAACCCGGTGCTTATCCCCTCGCCGGAACATCACGAGTAATCCTTTGCGCGACGGGGTGTGTTAACCTGTCGCGCATTTCCCCTCGCTGGAGACTCACCATGCACTTTGATATCGCCTGGCAGGAGGTTGATACCGTTCTGCTGGATATGGATGGCACCCTGCTCGACCTCGCCTTCGACAACTATTTCTGGCAAAAGCTGGTCCCGGAAACCTGGGGAGCCGCCCGCGGTCTTAACCTGCAGGAGGCCAGAGAGGCGATGCATCAGGAGTATCACGCGGTGCAGCATACGCTAAACTGGTACTGTCTGGACTACTGGAGCGAGCGCCTGAATTTGGATATTCGTGCGATGACCAGCGAGCAGGGGCCGAAAGCCGCCCTGCGCGAAGATACCGTGCCGTTCCTTGCTGCCCTCAAAGCCAGCGGCAAGCGGCGCATCCTGCTGACCAACGCCCATCCGCACAATCTGGCGGTCAAGCTCAAGCACACCGGTCTTGATGCACACCTTGATTTATTGCTTTCCACCCACACATTTGGTTATCCGAAAGAAGATCAGCGTCTGTGGCGCGCGGTGGCTGAGGAAACCGGCTTCGATGCGCGCAAAACGCTGTTTGTTGATGACAACGAGGCGATCCTCGATGCGGCAGCGCAGTACGGCATTCGCTATTGCCTCGGGGTGACCAATCCTGATTCCGGGCTGGCGGAAAAGAGCTACGTCCGTCATCCTGGCCTGAATGATTACCGGCGCCTGATCCCCTCGCTGACGCCAAAGGAGAGGCCATGAAAGAGAAGCCCGTCGTGGCCATCCGGCTGGACAAATGGCTTTGGGCAGCCCGCATTTATAAAACCCGTGCGCTGGCGCGCGAGATGATTGAAGGCGGCAAGGTGCACTATAACGGACAGCGCAGCAAGCCTGGGAAAATCGTCGAGCTGGACGCCACCCTGACGCTACGCCAGGGCAACGACGAACGCACCGTCATAGTAAAAGGCATTACTGAACAGCGCCGGCCCGCCAGCGAAGCCGTCGCGTTGTACGAAGAGACGGCAGAGAGCATCGAGAAACGCGAAAAAATGGCGCTGGCGCGCAAGATGAACGCGCTAACCATGCCGCATCCCGACAGACGTCCGGACAAGAAAGAGCGCCGCGACCTGATGAGATTTAAACACGGCGATAGTGAATAACGGCCTGAACGCCAGGCACCGCTGTTGCCAGCAAGAGAGACTATTATGACTCAACACGATCAATTACATCGTTACCTGTTTGAAAACTATGCCGTGCGCGGCGAGCTGGTTACCGTTTCAGAAACTCTGGAACAAATTCTGGCTAACCATAGCTACCCGCAGCCGGTCAAAACCGTGCTGGCGGAGCTGCTGGTGGCCACCAGCCTGCTGACCGCAACGCTGAAGTTTGCCGGCGATATTACCGTGCAGCTCCAGGGTGACGGCCCCCTCTCTCTGGCGGTGATTAACGGCACTAACCAGCAGCAGCTGCGCGGCGTCGCGCGCATCCAGGGCGAGATCCCGGAAGATGCCGATCTGAAAACGCTGGTGGGTAACGGGTATCTGGTCATTACCATCTCTCCGGATGAGGGCGAGCGCTATCAGGGCGTCGTCGGTCTGGAAGGCGAAACCCTGGCCGCGTGCCTGGAAGATTACTTCCAGCGCTCGGAGCAGCTGCCGACCCGCCTGATCATTCGTACCGGCGAACATGACGGAAAACCGATGGCCGGCGGCATGCTGCTGCAGGTGATGCCGGCGCAGGACGCCCAGGCCGCTGATTTCGAGCACCTGGCTACCCTGACGGAGACCATTAAGGCCGAGGAGCTGTTCACCCTGCCGGCCAACGATGTCCTGTGGCGCCTGTACCATGAAGAAGAGGTCACGGTTTACGATCCGCAGAACGTGGAGTTCAAATGTACCTGCTCCCGCGAACGCTGTGCGGGCGCGCTGAAGACGCTGCCGGATGAAGAGATTGATAGCATTCTGGCCGACGAGGGCGAAATTGATATGCACTGCGATTACTGCGGCAATCACTATCTCTTCAACGCTATGGATATTGCTGAAATCCGCAATAACGCTTCTCCGGCCGATCCCCAGCTTCACTAATCGCCCCACCCCGCCAGGAGCTTCGCCGGGGGTTTGCTCCCCCGCCGTTCCTGGCGTCAAGTTTTTTTCGCGCGAGATGAATCGATTCTGACTGAAAGGGTTACGTAATTTTCTTTCAGGAAAGCGATTACATTCACAGTTCAGCAGTTTTTTTAATTACTTTTTAACCATTAAGAAACATCTATCCCCACCAATAGCCAATTTCCTGAGATAATCCACCCGTTTCGTGACAGGAGTCACCGTGTTTTCCGTCAGCAAGGCGTTTGTCGAGATACGTAAATCTATGAGCCTGGTCGCGGTCTATACCCCTCAATAACCCCTACAATTTAAAGCAGTATATATTGGCTAAGGAGCAGTGACATGCGCGTTAATAATGGTTTAACCCCGCAGGATCTCAAGGCTTATGGTATCAACGACGTCCAGGATATCGTCCACAATCCCGACTACGACACATTGTATCAGGAGGAGCTCGACCCCAATCTGGAAGGGTATGAGCGTGGCGTATTAACCAATCTTGGTGCTATCGCTGTCGATACCGGTATTTTCACCGGCCGTTCGCCGAAAGATAAATATATCGTTCGCGACGATACGACCCGTGACACCGTCTGGTGGTCCGATAAGGGTAAGGGCAAGAACGACAACAAGCCGCTCTCACAGGAGACCTGGCAGCACCTGAAGGGGCTGGTTACCCATCAACTCTCCGGCAAGCGTCTGTTCATCGTTGACGCCTTCTGCGGCGCTAATGCCGACACCCGCCTGAGCGTACGCTTTATTACCGAAGTGGCCTGGCAGGCGCACTTCGTCAAAAACATGTTTATCCGCCCTACGGATGAAGAGCTGGCGGTATTTGAGCCGGATTTTATCGTCATGAACGGCGCGAAATGCACCAACCCGCAGTGGCAGGAGCAGGGGCTGAACTCAGAGAACTTCATCGCCTTTAACCTGACCGAGCGTATCCAGCTGATTGGCGGGACCTGGTACGGCGGCGAAATGAAAAAAGGGATGTTCTCGATCATGAACTACCTGCTGCCGCTGCAGGGCATCGCGTCAATGCACTGCTCGGCCAACGTCGGTGAAAAAGGCGATGTCGCCGTCTTCTTCGGCCTCTCCGGCACCGGTAAAACCACCCTTTCCACCGATCCGAAGCGCCGCCTGATTGGCGATGACGAACACGGCTGGGATGACGACGGCGTGTTTAACTTCGAAGGCGGCTGCTACGCGAAGACCATTAAGCTTTCCGAAGCCGCTGAGCCTGATATCTACCACGCCATTCGCCGCGACGCGCTGCTGGAAAACGTCGTCGTTCGCCCGGACGGTACCGTCGATTTTGATGACGGTTCAAAGACCGAGAATACCCGCGTCTCCTACCCGATCAATCACATCGAGAATATTGTTAAGCCGGTATCTAAAGCGGGTCATGCCACCAAGGTTATCTTCCTGACGGCCGATGCGTTTGGCGTACTGCCGCCGGTATCGCGCCTGACCGCCGATCAGACGCAGTACCACTTCCTCTCCGGCTTTACCGCCAAGCTCGCGGGAACCGAGCGCGGCGTGACTGAGCCGACGCCGACCTTCTCCGCCTGCTTCGGCGCCGCCTTCCTGTCGCTGCACCCGACGCAGTACGCGGAGGTGCTGGTGAAGCGCATGCAGGCATCCGGGGCGCAGGCATACCTGGTGAACACCGGCTGGAACGGCACCGGCAAGCGTATCTCGATTAAAGATACCCGCGCGATCATCGACGCGATCCTTAACGGTTCGCTGGATGATGCGGAAACCTTCACGCTGCCGATGTTCGACCTGCAGATCCCGACCGAGCTGCCGGGCGTGGATACCCATATCCTCGATCCGCGCAACACCTACGGTTCTCCGGAACAGTGGCAGGAAAAGGCAGAGCAGCTGGCGAAGCTGTTTGTGGAAAACTTCGAGAAGTATACCGATACGCCGGCAGGCGCGGCGCTGGTTGCCGCAGGGCCGAAACGCTAAGCGTGAACCCGCGTTAAGCAAAAGCCGGGCGCTGCCCGGCTTTTTTATGCCCCGTTGCTCATTTCCCCGGCTGACGATGACGATCGGCGCAGAGCGCGATCAGCTCTCTTTGCCCGGTCTCGCCGGCGCCAGGGCGCGATGGACGGGGATCGGCAGCCATGCGCGAATCAACAGCCCGCCCCGCTCGCTGGAACCTATCTCCAGCCGACCGTTATGGTTATCGATAATGCGCTGCACGATGGCCAGCCCCAGACCGGTACCGCTGGTGCTGCGGGCGCTATCGCCGCGAACAAACGGCTGGAACAGGTGCTCGCGCTGCTCCGGCTTGATGCCAGGACCATCGTCCTCAACCTGGAACCACGCGCTGCTTGCTTCACTTCCGCTGCTGACCTTAATCCAACCGTTGCCGTAGCGCGCGGCGTTCACCACCATATTGGCCAGCGCGCGCTTGATGGACAGAGGATGGATGCGTAGCGGGATCTCCCCCGCCTGCAGGTCGGTGGCAATCTCGCGCTCATAGCCGCTTTCCGCCGCGATAACCTCACCCAGCACCGAGTTAAGGTCCGCCAGCTCCATCGGCATCTCCTGCCCGGTACGCAGATAGTCAATAAACTGCTCAATGATGGCGTTGCACTCTTCGATATCTTTATTAATCGACTCGGCAAGGTAACCGTCTTCTGCCGCCATCATCTCAGTCGCCAGACGAATACGCGTCAGCGGCGTGCGCAGATCGTGGCTAACGCCGGCCATCAGCAGCGTGCGATCGTCAGCCAGCTGCTTAACGCCCGCGGCCATATGGTTGAAGGCGCGGGTCACCGAGCGGACCTCTGACGCCCCGTACTCCCGCAGCGGCGGCGGAATAATGCCCCGCCCAACCTGCAGCGCCGCATGCTCAAGGTCAACCAGCGGTCGGTTCTGAATACGGATAAAGAGCCAGGCTCCGCCAATCGCCAGCAGCATAATCGCCAGGGTATAGCGGAACAGCGGCGAGAAATCGCCCTGATGGATTTCCGTCAGCGGGACACGCACCCAGATATTGGGGGAGAGCCAGGTTTTCAGCCACACCACCGGCGAGCTTTTGTTGACCTCGACCCGCACTTCGGTTGGCCCGCCGAGCTGGTGCGCCATCTGCTGACTTAAAAATTCGTAATGCTGCGCCCAGCGCAAACCCGCATCTTCCGCCGCTTCGTTGGAATAGAGCGAAATGCCCAGCTCCCGATAAATCTCGCGACGAAAAGCCGGAGGCACCACCAGCTGGGTGCCATCCTCTAGCTGCAGCTTATCGGTCATCAGCATACGGACTTCGTAGGCCAGAACCTTATTAAACTGCTGCAGACTCGGCAGGATCGCGAAATTCAGCACCACCAGATAGGTCGTCACCAAGCTGACGAACAGCAGGGTGACAATCAGCAACAGGGTGCGAGCAAACGAACTTCGCGGCGAAAAGCGCACGCGTTTCATGCCTTAGAGCCGTCCGGTACGAAGACGTAGCCAAGGCCCCACACGGTCTGGATATAGCGCGGATGTGCCGGGTCCTCTTCCACCATGCGGCGCAGGCGGGAGATTTGCACATCGATGGAGCGCTCCATTGCCGAGTATTCGCGGCCGCGGGCAAGGTTCATCAGCTTATCGCGGGAGAGCGGCTCGCGCGGGTGGCTCACCAGCGCCTTCAGCACCGCAAACTCACCGCTGGTCAGCGGCATAGGCTCATCTTCACGGAACATCTCGCGGGTGCCGAGGTTAAGCTTGAATTTACCAAAAGCGATAACTGCCTCTTCCTGCGATGGCGCGCCCGGCAGCTCATTCGCCTGACGGCGCAGCACGGCGCGGATACGCGCCAGCAGCTCGCGCGGGTTGAAGGGTTTGGGAATGTAGTCGTCAGCGCCGATCTCCAGGCCAACGATACGGTCAACTTCTTCCCCTTTCGCCGTCACCATAATGATCGGCATCGGGTTGCTCTGGCTACGCAGGCGACGGCAGATGGACAGGCCATCTTCGCCAGGCAGCATCAAATCCAGCACCATCAGGTGGAAGGACTCGCGGGTCAGCAGGCGATCCATCTGTTCGGCGTTGGCTACGCTTCGAACCTGGAAGCCCTGCTCGGTCAGATAACGCTCGAGCAGCGCGCGCAGGCGCATGTCGTCATCGACAACCAGAATCTTATAATTCTCTTGCATTGTTTATACTCCCAAAGGTTCACTGCAATTGTCAGTGCGTATTCTCAAAAAAGCCCGTGCCGCTCACCAGCTAAATCTGGTATATATTCCAGGCTAAATTGTTACAAAGCATATTTAACAGCAGCTTAAGTATACATTTAATCATACGACACATTATTTATCCTGTCGGTATTATTACGCGCTACGAACCGTGCGCAGCAGCACAGAACCCTGCGCAATACCCGACAATCAGAAGGTAGAACGATTAATGAAAACGCCGCTGATTACCCGTGAAGGGTATGAAAAACTTAAAAAAGAGATGGACTATCTATGGCGCGAAGAGCGCCCTGAAGTCACTAAAAAAGTTACCTGGGCGGCAAGTCTTGGCGACCGCAGTGAAAACGCCGACTATCAGTATAATAAAAAACGCCTGCGCGAAATTGACCGCCGGGTGCGTTATCTGAGCAAATGTCTTGAGAATCTGAAGATCGTTGATTACTCCCCGCAGCAGGAGGGCAAAGTGTTCTTCGGCGCGTGGGTCGAGATTGAAAACGATAGCGGCGACAGCAAGCGCTTTCGCATCGTCGGTTACGACGAAATCTTCGGCCGCAAAGACTATATCTCCATCGACTCGCCCATGGCCCGCGCCCTGCTGAAAAAAGAGGTCGGCGACCTGGCTACCGTCCAGACGCCCGCCGGCGAAGCCAGCTGGTACGTTAACGAAATTGAATACGTCAAATAGACCCCCGTCTCCTCGGGCTATTTTATTTGCCACTTTGCTCCCGGGTTTATGCCCGGAAGATTCCGAGAGACCTCCGCCGCGACTGGCATTTTGCGGTGTCAGTCCGTATAACTATCCCCTGATTTTTTGATCCAGTAGATGAAACCAAGCCATGATGAATGATTCGCTCTGCCGCATTATTGCGGGTGAACTTCAGGCCAGGTCTGAACAGGTAGAAGCTGCCGTTCGCCTGCTTGATGAAGGGAACACCGTGCCGTTTATTGCACGTTATCGTAAAGAAGTCACCGGCGGTCTGGATGACACGCAGCTGCGTAATCTGGAAACCCGCCTCGGCTATCTTCGCGAGCTGGAAGACCGCCGTCAGTCGATCCTCAAATCGATCGGGGAGCAGGGTAAATTGACCGATGCGCTGGAAAAAGCCATCACCACCACCCTGAGCAAAACCGAGCTCGAAGACCTTTACCTGCCGTATAAACCCAAGCGCCGCACCCGCGGGCAGATCGCTATCGAAGCCGGGCTGGAGCCGCTGGCGGACCTGCTGTGGAACGACCCGTCCCACGATCCGGAAGCCGAAGCCGCCAAATTTATCAATGCCGATAGCGGCGTGGCGGATACCAAGGCCGCCCTCGACGGCGCGCGCTATATCCTGATGGAGCGCTTTGCTGAAGATGCCGGGCTGCTGGCAAAAGTGCGCGACTATCTGTGGAAGAACGCGCATCTGGTCGCTACCGTGGTCAGCGGGAAAGAAGAGGAAGGCGCGAAGTTCCGCGACTACTTCGATCATCATGAACCGATTTCAACCGTGCCTTCACACCGCGCGCTGGCGATGTTCCGCGGCCGCAACGAAGGCATCCTGCAGCTGGCCCTGAACGCCGATCCGCAGTTCGACGAGCCGCCGAAAGAGAGCCACTGCGAGCAGATCATTATCAGCCATCTCGGCCTGCGCCTGAACAACGCTCCGGCAGATAGCTGGCGTAAAGGGGTGGTGAGCTGGACATGGCGCATCAAGGTCCTGATGCATCTCGAAACCGAGCTGATGGGCACCGTACGCGAACGCGCGGAAGATGAAGCCATCAACGTCTTTGCGCGCAACCTGCACGACCTGCTGATGGCGGCGCCCGCGGGGCTGCGCGCGACGATGGGTCTCGATCCGGGCCTGCGTACCGGCGTGAAGGTGGCGGTCGTTGACGGCACCGGCAAGCTGGTCGCCACCGACACCATCTATCCGCATACCGGCCAGGCGGCTAAAGCCGCGGTGGCGGTCGCCGGGCTCTGTCAAAAGCACAACGTTGAGCTGGTCGCTATCGGTAACGGCACCGCATCGCGCGAAACCGAACGCTTCTTCCTCGACGTGCAGCAGCAGTTCCCGAAGGTCACCGCGCAGAAGGTGATCGTCAGCGAAGCGGGGGCGTCGGTTTATTCGGCCTCCGAGCTGGCGGCGCTGGAGTTCCCGGACCTTGACGTTTCCCTGCGCGGCGCCGTATCTATCGCGCGCCGCCTGCAGGATCCGCTGGCCGAGCTGGTGAAGATCGATCCGAAGTCTATCGGCGTGGGCCAGTATCAGCACGATGTCAGCCAGTCCCAGCTGGCGCGCAGGCTGGATGCGGTGGTTGAGGACTGCGTAAACGCCGTCGGCGTTGACCTGAATACCGCCTCCGTGCCGTTGCTCACCCGCGTCGCCGGGCTGACCCGCATGATGGCGCAAAACATCGTCGCCTGGCGCGATGAAAACGGTCAGTTCCAGAACCGCCAGCAGCTGCTGAAGGTGAGCCGCCTCGGTCCCAAAGCCTTTGAGCAGTGCGCGGGGTTCCTGCGCATCAACCACGGCGATAACCCGCTGGATGCCTCCACCGTGCACCCGGAAGCCTATCCGATCGTAGAGCGGATTCTGGCCGCTACTCAGCAGGCGCTCAAAGAACTGATGGGTAACAGCAGCGAGCTGCGCAACCTCAAGGCCAGCGAGTTCACCGATGAGAAATTTGGCGTTCCGACGGTGACCGACATCATCAAAGAGCTGGAAAAACCGGGCCGCGATCCGCGTCCGGAATTCAAAACCGCGAAGTTCGCTGATGGCGTAGAAACCATGAACGATCTGCTGCCGGGCATGGTGCTGGAAGGGGCGGTCACCAACGTCACCAACTTTGGCGCGTTTGTCGATATCGGCGTGCACCAGGATGGCCTGGTGCACATATCATCGCTATCGAATAAGTTCGTTGAAGACCCGCATACCGTGGTCAAAGCGGGTGATATCGTCCAGGTTAAGGTGATGGAAGTTGACCTGCAGCGTAAGCGTATTGCCCTGACGATGCGCCTGGATGAACAGCCTGGCGAGAGCAACGCGCGCCGCGGCGGCAGCGAGCGCCCGCAGGGCAATCGTCCGCCGGCAAAAGCGGCAAAACCGCGCGGCCGTGAAACGCAGTCGAACGGCAATAGCGCAATGATGGATGCGCTGGCGGCGGCAATGGGTAAAAAACGCTAGCCTCTCTTTGCCCCCCGTTCCGGGGGGCAAACTCCTGCTAATCACTCAGCAATATTGCGCAAACGCTTCACAATAAATTCCAGTAACCTGTTAATAAACGCGAAGGGAATTCTATTTATTAAGGTTTCATTTCATTAACCAATGAAACCTTAATTAAACATTAATTTCAGAATGTAATATTTAATTTATTTATTGCTATCGCACAGACCTTGAGTCATATCAATAAAACAGTAAATTTCCGCACAAAGTCTATTATTACGCCAGTTATGTATTGATGATAAAAACTATTCTCATTATCATTATTTGCAGTATGAATTTATCTTCATTGGCTATGCTCCCCGGTGCCGCATGACCGCTGCGCACGGTAAACTCTCGTTCAGTTAGCGATATATAAGTAGGCCCTATGCAATTCACTCCTGATAGCGCGTGGAAAATCACCGGTTTCTCTCGCGAAATAAGCCCGGCTTATCGGCAGAAACTGTTATCTCTTGGCATGTTGCCTGGCTCTTCTTTTAACGTGGTACGCGTGGCGCCGCTTGGCGATCCTGTTCATATCGAAACCCGGCGCGTGAGCCTGGTATTACGTAAAAAAGATCTCGATTTAATAGAACTGGAAGCGGTTGCACAATAACGTCCGGCCCGGCAATAAGAGTCTGAAATATGAAAAAATTAACCATTGGTTTAATTGGTAATCCTAACTCCGGCAAGACCACGTTATTTAATCAGCTCACCGGCGCGCGCCAGCGCGTGGGGAATTGGGCTGGCGTGACCGTCGAGCGTAAAGAGGGAGCCTTTACCACGACGGATAATCAGGTCACGCTGGTTGACCTGCCCGGCACCTATTCGCTGACCACCATCTCCTCGCAAACCTCGCTGGATGAGCAGATTGCCTGCCACTATATTCTCAGCGGCGACGCCGATCTGCTGATTAACGTCGTGGATGCGTCAAACCTTGAGCGCAACCTCTACCTGACGCTCCAGCTGCTGGAGCTGGGGATCCCCTGCGTCGTCGCCCTGAACATGCTGGATATTGCCGAGAAGCAGAAAATTCGCATCGACGTCGACGCCCTCTCCGCCCGCCTTGGCTGCCCGGTTATCCCGCTGGTGTCGACCCGCGGCCGCGGTATCGAAGCCTTGAAGATGGCTATCGATCGTCACCAGAAAAATAAAGAGATTGAGCTGGTGTACTATCCGCAGCCGCTGCTGCGCGAGGCGGAAAAACTGGCGCAGGCCATGTCCCGCGACATTTCGCAGCGTCAGCGCTGCTGGCTCGGCCTGCAGATGCTGGAAGGCGATATCTACAGCCGTGCCTACGCGGGCGACGCCGCCGATAAGCTCGACGCCGCCGTTGCGAACCTGAGCAAAGAGATTGACGATCCGGCGCTGCATATTGCCGATGCCCGCTACCAGAGCATTGCCGCCATCTGCGACGCCGTCAGCAACACGCTGACCGCCGAGCCGAGCCGCTTCACCACCGCGATGGATAAAATCATCCTCAACCGGGTGCTTGGGCTGCCCATTTTTCTGTTCGTTATGTATCTGATGTTTTTACTGGCCATCAACATCGGCGGCGCGCTGCAGCCGATATTCGACGCCGGATCGGTGGCTATCTTTATCCACGGCATTCAGTGGCTGGGCTATACCCTGCATCTCCCGGATTGGCTGACCGTGTTCCTCGCCCAGGGGATCGGCGGCGGTATCAACACCGTGCTGCCGCTGGTGCCGCAAATCGGCATGATGTACCTGTTCCTCTCCTTCCTCGAAGACTCCGGCTATATGGCACGCGCGGCGTTCGTAATGGATCGCCTGATGCAGGCGCTGGGCCTGCCGGGGAAATCCTTCGTGCCGCTGATTGTCGGCTTCGGCTGCAACGTGCCGTCGGTGATGGGCGCGCGTACGCTGGATGCGCCGCGCGAGCGCCTGATGACGATCATGATGGCGCCGTTTATGTCCTGCGGCGCGCGGCTGGCTATCTTCGCCGTCTTCGCCGCGGCCTTCTTTGGTCAAAACGGCGCGCTGGCGGTCTTCTCGCTGTACCTGCTGGGCATCGTGATGGCGATCCTCACCGGCCTGATGCTCAAACACACCATTATGCGCGGCGAAGCCTCGCCGTTCGTGATGGAGCTGCCGGTATATCACGTACCGCATATCAAAAGCCTGGTCATTCAGACCTGGCAGCGCCTGAAAGGCTTCGTGCTGCGGGCGGGTAAAGTCATTGTGATCGTCAGCATCTTCCTCAGCGCGCTGAACAGCTTCTCGCTCAGCGGCAGGCTGGTGGATAACATTAACGACTCGGCGCTGGCGTCGGTCAGCCGGGTCATCACCCCGCTGTTTAAGCCGATTGGCATTCATGAAGACAACTGGCAGGCGACGGTCGGGCTGTTCACCGGCGCAATGGCCAAAGAAGTGGTGGTCGGCACGCTAAATACGCTCTATACCGCGGAAGACATTCAAAACGAAGCGTTTAATCCGCAGACCTTTAGCCTCGGCGACGAGCTGCTGGCGGCAGCGGATGAAACCTGGCAGAGCCTGAAAGATACCTTCAGCCTGAGCGTGCTGGCGAACCCGATTGAAGCCAGCAAGGGCGATGGCGAAATGGCCACCGGCGCTATGGGCGTGATGAGCAGCAAATTTGGCAGTGCCGCCGCGGCGTACAGCTATCTGATTTTCGTCCTGCTCTATATTCCGTGTATCTCGGTGATGGGCGCCGTCGCCCGCGAATCGAGCCGCGGCTGGATGTCGTTCTCCATCCTGTGGGGGCTGAACATCGCCTGGTCGCTCTCCACGCTCTACTATCAGACCGTGAGCTTTAGCCAGCACCCGCGCTACAGCCTGGTGTGCATCCTCGCCGTCGTGCTGTTCAACGTCGTGCTCTTTGGCCTGCTCCGTCGCGCGCGCAGTCGGGTCGACATCTCGCTGCTGGCCACGCGCAAAACGCCGTCGTCGTGCTGCCAGAGCCCGGCCGGTGATTGCCACTAAGGAGTGATGATGGCGTCGTTGATTGAAGTACGCGATATGCTGGCTCTGCAGGGGCGTATGGCGGCCGCACAGCTCAGCGCCCACCTGCATGCGCCGCAGCCGCTGATTGACGCGATGCTGAGTCGCCTGGAAGCTATGGGCAAGGTTCAGCGGATCGCCCAGGACCCTGAAGAATGCCTGGCCGGCAGCTGCAAAAGCTGCCCGGAAGGAAAGGCCTGCTTACAGGAGTGGTGGTCGCTGCGTTGACGGGTTGTGAAGAGTAAAGCCGCCTTCGGGGAGAAGCGGGTCCAGGGACCCGCTTAGTGGATTATTTGTAGACGTCTGCGTTAGCGTGAACCGTTCTTTCGTTTTTGTTACCCGCAATGACTACGAAATATTTACCACCAAGCTCATCCGCCTTATTCGACAGATCGCGCTTCGCATCCATCGGCGAGGTCGTTTTAGAGGTGGTGATGCTTCCGACTTTGGTCAGCTTCAGCGTAGCGACCTCATCTTTCTGAATTTCTTTCGCTGCGAACGCGCCAAACGACAGACTGCCAATCACCAGAGATGTCAAAATACCCGTAATAAGTTTCATAGCCTCTACTCTCCATTAGGTTGTTTTTTTAGGCCGCCGAGATGAAATGAAATAATCATCTGCCGCAACAACCTAAGTATTGCTATGCCCCGGATTTTTACCACGTGCGGTTAAAAATAATTCCTCAACCGGTTTTTCAACGCCAGCAGCGGTTGGCAGAAGTCGTGTGGATGCGAGATAAACGGCGCATGTGCCGCCTTTTCGAAGACGATGGATTCACTCTTTTCCCACATCGTATCGAGAAGAGGGACGATTTTGCGCGGCACCAGGCCGTCCAGGCGACCGTACAGCCGCAGGAAAGGCATCGGCAGCGCGGCCAGCGGCTGGCGCAAATCGGCGGTTTTCAGAATTTCCAGCCCGCCGTTCAGCGCCGCTATCGACGGCATCGGTAGCGACAGGACGGTGCTTTTCAGCGCTCGGGCATCCTGGCGCGCGCTTTCGGTTCCCATCGTTTGCAGAGCCAGAAAACGCTCAACGGTACGCTGAAAGTCGTCGCTGAGCTGCTGCTGAAAACCGCTCAGCACTTCCGGTTTAATGCCCGGCCAATCGCCATGAGCGCTGAAGCTCGGGGACGAAGCGACGGTAACCAGCGCCAGTACGCGCTGCGGATGCTGTAAGGCTATCTGGCTTGCTACCAGGCCGCCCAGGCTCCAGCCCAGCCAGATGGCCTGCTCGGGGGCTTTTGCCAGCACCTGCTGCGCCATCTCCTCCAGCGACAGCGCGCCGAAGCCGCTGCTGCGACCATAGCCCGGCAGGTCAACCACATGCAGCGTGAAGTGCGAAGCCAGCTGCGGCGTAATGCAATCCCACACCCCGGCATTCAGTCCCCATCCGTGCAGCAGCACAAGATGACACTTCCCTTCGCCCACGGTTTGCCACCAGATGTCGTTCATCAGCTATTGTTCTCTTTTCACCAGATATGAGGGGGAAATATGCTAACAGCACACGGCTTATGCTGGCTATGCCAAATGCCGCTGGCCATAGCCAGCTGGGGATTCTGCTCCCGCTGCGCCGCATCGCTGGCGTCCCGGCTGCCGCGGTGTCCGCGCTGCGGTCTACCTGCCGGCGTCAGCGCCGTTCCCTGCGGGCGCTGTATACAGGACCCTCCGCCGTGGCAGCGGCTGGTGGCCGTCAGCGACTACCTTCCGCCGCTCAGCGGCCTGATCCATCAGCTGAAATTTACCCGGCGCCCCGAGCTGGCCCCGGCGCTGGCTCGCCTGCTGCTGCTGCGTATCCGCCAAAGCGAAGGCTTACCTCGTGCGGATCGGATTGTCGGCGTCCCGCTGTGGCAGCGGCGGCAATGGCGGCGGGGTTTTAACCAGAGCGACCTGCTGTGCCGTCCGCTGGCCCGCTGGACGCGCGCTATCTGGCGCAGCGACGCGCTGCGGCGCAACCGCCCTACTGCAACCCAGCACCAGCTCACCGCGAGGTTGCGCAAGCAGAACCTGAAAAATGCGTTTCAGCTTGAATTATCGGTTCAGGGTCACCATATCGCCATTGTGGATGATGTCGTCACAACCGGAAGCACCGTCGCCGAGATATCCCGCCTGCTTTTGCGAAACGGCGCCGCGACGGTTCAGGTATGGTGTATATGCCGTACCTTGTAGACCCCTGCTGATGGGCGTATTATAACCCAGTAAAATAGTCAACTATTAGGCCAACGCTATGATCCGTATTTCCGATGCTGCACAAGCGCACTTTGCCAAACTGCTGGTAAATCAGGAAGAAGGGACACAAATTCGCGTATTTGTGATTAATCCCGGCACCCCAAACGCTGAGTGCGGCGTATCCTACTGCCCACCGGATGCGGTGGAAGACACCGACACGACGCTGAAGTTTGAGCAGCTGACCGCGTACGTCGACGAACTCAGCGCGCCGTATCTGGAAGATGCTGAAATCGACTTCGTGACCGATCAGCTTGGCTCCCAGCTGACGCTGAAAGCGCCAAACGCCAAGATGCGTAAAGTGTCCGACGACGCGCCGCTGATGGAACGCGTTGAGTATATGCTGCAGTCGCAGATCAACCCGCAGCTGGCCGGCCACGGTGGTCGCGTTACGCTGATGGAAATCACCGAAGACAACCTGGCGATTCTGCAATTCGGCGGCGGCTGTAACGGCTGCTCGATGGTCGATGTGACCCTGAAGGAAGGGATCGAGAAGCAGCTGCTGAACGAATTCCCGGACCTGAAAGGCGTGCGCGATCTGACCGAGCATCAGCGCGGCGAGCACTCCTACTACTAAGCAGCCCGCCATACCGCACTCCCCAGCCCGGCCGTACTTTTGCTGCCGGGCCGCCCCCTCCTGACGTTACTCCGCCCGCTTTATCGCTAGTCGCACATGCAAAAAACCCGCGAAAGAGTATGACTTAAGTCTCATATTTAAAATATTCACCGCCAGGGTGATTCTCAACCTTCACATGTTACCCGTATCATCTCTCTCAGGCTCCGCTGCTATAAAAATAGCCAGCTATCCTTTCTGATAAGAAGTGATAGTCGATTTTATGGCACCACACAGTTTGTATCCCCGCCAGGAGCAAACGGAACAAGATTGATTTTTTACGTTACCCATAACAAATGAAAGGCCAGGTAAATTATGCCATTAGTCATCGTTGCTATCGGGGTTGCCCTGTTATTACTGCTGATGATCCGCTTCAAAATGAACGGCTTCATCGCTTTGGTTCTGGTGGCGCTCGCCGTCGGGCTTATGCAGGGCATGCCTCTGGATAAAGTCATCGTATCCATCAAAAACGGCGTCGGGGGCACCCTCGGCAGCCTCGCGCTGATCATGGGCTTCGGCGCTATGCTCGGCAAGCTGCTGGCGGACTGCGGCGGCGCGCAGCGAATTGCCACCACGCTCATCGCTAAATTTGGCAAAAAGCACATTCAGTGGGCGGTGGTCCTGACCGGTTTCACCGTCGGTTTCGCGCTGTTCTATGAAGTGGGCTTCGTACTCATGCTGCCGCTGGTGTTCACCATCGCCGCATCAGCCCGCATCCCGCTGCTGTACGTTGGCGTACCGATGGCGGCCGCGCTCTCCGTTACCCACGGCTTCCTGCCGCCGCACCCGGGCCCGACGGCGATCGCCACGATCTTCCACGCCGATATGGGTAAAACCCTGCTGTACGGTACGCTGCTGGCAATCCCGACCGTGATCCTCGCCGGCCCGGTCTTCGCCCGCTTCCTGAAAAATATCGATAAGCCAATTCCGGAAGGCCTGCACAACCCGAAGACCTTCACTGACGAAGAGATGCCGGGCTTTGGCGTCAGCGTCTGGACCTCTCTGGTGCCGGTCGTGCTGATGGCGATGCGTGCCGTTGCCGAAATGGTGCTGCCGAAAGGCCACGCGTTCCTCTCCTGGGCCGAGTTCTTTGGTGACCCGGTTATGGCAACGCTGATCGCCGTCCTGATTGCTCTGTTTACCTTTGGCCTTAACCGTGGCCGCTCGATGGAACAGATCAACGAAACGCTGACCTCGTCGATTAAAATCATCGCCATGATGCTGCTGATTATCGGCGGCGGCGGCGCCTTTAAGCAGGTTCTGGTTGATAGCGGCATGGATAAGTACATCGCCTCGATGATGCATGGTTCCAGCATGTCTCCGCTGTTTATGGCGTGGTCAATTGCGGCGGTTCTGCGTATTGCGCTGGGTTCAGCGACCGTCGCCGCCATCACCGCTGGCGGTATTGCCGCTCCGCTGATCGCCACCACCGGCGTCAGCCCGGAACTAATGGTTATCGCCGTCGGCTCCGGCAGCGTGATTTTCTCCCACGTCAACGACCCGGGATTCTGGCTGTTTAAGGAATACTTCAACCTGACCATCGGCGAGACCATTAGATCGTGGTCGATGCTGGAAACGATTATCTCGGTCTGCGGCCTGATCGGCTGTCTGCTGCTGGGAATGGTCGTGTAAGGATCAATTAAGCATAAAAAAAGGCCGGGTATGCGTGATGCTACCCGGCCTTTTTATCGTTTGTTTTCGCCGCTTCCCCGGCGACGAATCTCCGCCGCCGGGGAAGCACGATCTCATTACGGTTTCTTCTTTGCCGCCGCCCTGCGACGCTTGTCTAAATCCTTGATCAGCTTGTTGACCTGCGCATCGGCAAACATCTGCTCAAGCGAAGTCGAAAGCTTACGCCGCCAGTTCGGATATTCGGTGCTGGTGCCCGGAATGTTAACCGGCGTGGCCATCTCCAGCCAGTCCTCCGGCTGCAGGCCCAGCAGCGCGCTATTGCTGTCGGCGATGTAGCGCTGCATTCCGCGGTTCAGAGTCGAGGTCATCGTCATCAGCGACGCTTTATGTCCGGCGCGCTTAGGCAGGCAGCCGTACCGATGCAGCGCATTCAGCAGCCCCTGCTTCGCCAGCTCCCTGTCCTGATATAACCCACGCAGCACCACTTCATCCGGATAGAGTCCCAGAGATTTGCCGAGCGTCAGGTCGCCGCTTTCCCAGTAGCCGCGCAGCGTTGGCAGGTCATGCGTTGTTGCCACAGCCATTGATTGCTCCGGATACGTCTGCGGCGCACGGAACGTCTTTTCATTGTCATTTTCAAAGTACAGCACTTTGTAGGAGTAGACGCCGCTCTTACGCAGCTTGCTGACAATTTCCACCGGCACGGTGCCAAGATCTTCACCGATCACCATGCAGCTATGACGCTTACTCTCCAGCGCCAGAATAGACAGCAGATCGTCTACCGGATACTGGACGTAGGCTCCGTGATCGGCGGTTTCGCCGTACGGGATCCACCACAGGCGAAGAACCGACATAACGTGGTCGATACGCAGCGCGCCGCAGTTTTGCATATTGGCGCGCAGCAGCTCGATAAACGGCTCGTAGGCGCGGGCGACGATGATGTGCGGATCCATCGGCGGCAGGCCCCAGTTTTGCCCGAGCGGGCCCAGAATATCCGGCGGAGCTCCTACCGAGGCTTTCAGGCAGTAAAGCTCGCGATCGCACCAGGTCTCAGACCCGCCTTCCGCTACGCCAACCGCCAGATCGCGATAGAGGCCAATCGGCATCGCATCGCGCTGGCTGGTGTGCCAGCAGGTGGCAAACTGCGAACAGGCCAGCCACTGCAGCCAGAGGTAAAAATCCACCTCATCGGCGTGTTCAGAACAGAAAGCCTTCACTTCCGGGCTGGAGATATCCTGATACGCCTTTGGCCATGCCGGCCAGCCCCAGCGCAGCGGATCCTGCTGGACCTGCCGCGCGTGCAGCGCATCGAACGCCGCCTGCCAGTAGAGGCTTTCCCCTTCGCGCTGAACGAACTGACGGAACTCCGTCATCGCCTCATCGCTGCGGGCAGAGAAGCCCTTCCAGGCCATGCGCAGCGCGGTCATTTTCAACGCCGTGACGGCGGTGTAGTCAACATCATCCGTCTGCCGTGCCGCCCGTAAAGCCTGCTGGGTCGCCGGCAGCTGCCACCACGCCTGCGCCTCTTTGCTCAGGCGGAAATCTTCGACCGCGTTAACGTCGATATAGATAACGTTCAGCCAGCGGCGCGAGGAGGGGCTGTACGGGCTGGCGCTTTCCGGGTTCGCCGGATAGAGCGCATGAATCGGGTTGAGGCCAATAAACGCCCCGCCTCGCTGAGCGATTTGCGGCAGCATCGCGCGCAGGTCGCCGAAGTCGCCAATCCCCCAGTTTTTTTCCGAACGCAGCGTATACAGCTGCACGCAGGCGCCCCACAGCTTCTGCCCCTCTTTCAGGGCCTGCGGCTCGTAGCAGCGCACGGGGGCGACAATCGCCCGACAGTGCCAGCGGTCGCCGTCCCGGGTGAGCGTCAGGGTATGATAGCCTTCCGGCAGCTTCGTCGGCAGCGACAGCGTGTCGCCACCTTTTACCTGCCCCTGATACTGCTTCCCTTCTTCGGTGGTAAGGATCCACTGAAACTCACCGTGCCCGGCCACCGGCAGCGACATTTTTTTGCCGTGGGTGAAAACCTGTACATTCGGCAGCGGGTTAACCGCCACCTGCGCGGCGGTTGTCGTACGATGCATCGCATCAAGCAGACGCTGCTTGGTCACCGCGGCAATCGACTGCGGCTTGCCGTGCGCGTTGATGTAGCTCGGGCTGATCCCCGCCGCTAACGCGGCGTTATCAAGGCGTTTCGTCTCCATAGGCCTGTCCTTAGCGTTTTGCCTGCCAGATACGTTGCTGATAATCGCGAATTGAGCGATCGGAACTGAACATTCCGCAGCGGGCGGTATTCAGAATCGTTGCCCGGGTCCAGGCATCCTGGTCACGGTACAGCTCATCCACCTGCTTCTGCGCGGCAACATAGGCCGCGAAGTCCGCCAGCACCAGGTACGGGTCGCCGCCTTTGAGCAGGCTATGCAGCATCTGGTCAAACGCGTGCTTATCACCGTCGCTGTACTTACCGCTTTCCAGCTCTTTCAGCACCGCGTCCAGCAGCTTATCTTTCTTACGCCATTTCAGCGGATCGTAGCCTTTGGCCTTCAGCGCCTTAACTTCTTCCACGGTATTACCGAAGATAAAGATGTTCTCCTCGCCCACCTGCTCGGCGATTTCAACGTTCGCGCCGTCCAGCGTGCCGACGGTCAGCGCGCCGTTCAGCGCCAGCTTCATGTTGCCGGTACCGGAGGCTTCTTTACCCGCCGTCGAGATCTGTTCAGAGATGTCCGCCGCCGGGATCAGCATTTCCGCGGCCGACACGCAGTAGTCCGGCAGGAAGACCACCTTCAGCTTATCGCCCACCAGCGGATCGCTATTGACGGCCTGCGCCACCTTGTTGATAGCGAAAATGATATTCTTCGCCAGGTAGTAGCCCGGTGCCGCCTTCGCGCCGAACAGGAACACGCGCGGTACGCGGTCGGCCTGCGGGTTTTCGCGAATCTCTTTATACTGCGCCAGGATATTCAGCAGGTTGAGGTGCTGACGTTTGTACTCATGCAGGCGCTTAATCTGGATATCAAAAATCGCCTGCGGGTTAATGTCGATCCCGGTACGCGCCTTCACAAACTCAGCCAGGCGAACCTTGTTGGCCTGCTTAATCTCGCGATAGCTCTGGCGGAACGCCGCATCATCGGCGTACTTTTCCAGGTTAATCAGCTGGTCGAGATCGTTCGCCCACTCTTTTTTCAGCGATTTATCGAGCAGCGCGGCCAGGGCCGGGTTGCACTGTTTAATCCAGCGGCGCGGCGTGATGCCGTTGGTCACGTTGTGGAACTTGTTCGGCCACAGCTGGTGATATTCCGGGAACAGATCCTTCACCACCAGTTCGGAGTGCAGCGCGGCCACGCCGTTTACCGCAAAACCGCTGACCACGCACATGTTCGCCATGCGAACCTGCTTGTCATGCACCACCGCCAGCTTAGCCCATACCTGCTCGTCGCCGGGCCAGGTTTTCTCCACCAGCGTCTTAAAGCGGGCGTTAATCTCTTTGATAATCTGCATATGGCGCGGCAGCAGCGCTTTGACCAGCTTCTCGTCCCAGCACTCCAGCGCTTCAGGCATCAGCGTGTGGTTGGTATAGGCGAAGGTTTTACTGGTGATTGCCCACGCGTCGTCCCAGCTCAGCTGGTGCTCATCGATCAGCACCCGCAGCAGTTCAGGGATCGCAATCGTCGGGTGGGTATCGTTCAGCTGAATCACTTCATAATCCGCCAGCTCGCCCAGCTTACGGCCCGCCAGATGATGACGACGTAGAATATCGGCAACCGAGCAAGCGCACTGGAAGTACTGCTGCATCAGGCGCAGCTTTTTCCCGGCCTGGTGGTTATCGTTCGGATAGAGCACTTTGGTCAGTTTTTCCGCGTCAATGCCCTGCTGCTCGGCGCGCAGGAAATCGCCGTCGTTAAATTTGGTCAGGTTGAACGGATGCGCGTGCTTAGCCTGCCACAGGCGCAGCGGCTGCGCGACGTTGTTGCGATAGCCCAGCACCGGCAGATCCCAGGCTTCACCGGTAATCACGAACGCCGGCTGCCAAAGCCCGTTTTTCGAGACCTTGCCGCCTAACCCTACCTGCACGTCGAGCTGCTCGTTGTGGCGGAACCACGGATAGCTGCTGCGTCCCCAGTCATCCGGCGCTTCCGCCTGCTGGCCGTCGTCGAAAGACTGACGGAACAGACCGTACTGATAGTTCAGGCCATAGCCGGTTGCCGACTGGCCGACGGTGGCCATCGAATCCAGGAAGCACGCCGCCAGACGACCCAGACCGCCGTTACCGAGGCCCGGATCGATCTCCTCTTCCAGCAGGTCCGTCAGGTGAATGTCGTGCGCCTTCAGCTCGTCGCTCACCCCTTGATACCAGCCAAGATTAAGCAGGTTGTTGCCGGTCAGACGACCAATCAAGAACTCCATCGAAATGTAGTTAACGTGGCGTTGACCTTCCGCAGGCCTCGCTGCCGGTTGAGCAGCCAGCAGCTCGGCTAACGCGCCGCTCACGGCACGCCACCACTGACGCTGGGTCATCTCAGAAGCGGACTGTAGGCCAAAATGCTGCCACTGACGCGTCAGTGCAGCCTGAAACCGATCTTTGTTAAAAGAAGTCTGTGACATAAGAAATCCGGGTCCTTTACTAAAACGTTAGCGTTAGTGTGCCGACCTGCCGGGATAACGTCCTCATCCCGGCAGGGATTAGCCAGGGAGGAGTAGCAGGGATGAGCGAAAAGTGTGATCGCTGCCACTATAACGGTAGCCTCCCGCTAAAAAGATGCTGCAAAATTCACCGCCAGGAAACAATATACCGTTCAATTACCGTGCTAACAGATTTGTTACAGCCCAATACCGCACGGATGAATAAAAAAGCCCCTGCTAATTATCAGCAAATAACAATTAGGCCTGCAGCAAAATAAACATGTTTGATGATGTAAATACGTCAAAGAGATTACTTATCAGAATTAACTGACATTAACTTAATAAAAACAAACAACTACAAAAAATGGGAATAAAAGTGATTTCCCGGCAGGTGAAAGTGAGGAAAACCCAGACGTCATGCCCACTGGTACCGGTTTTAGGATGTTGACGATCTAATTGAGAATTTGTGACATGGTGCAAATTCAAGAGCATAAAATTCGGACATAACTTGCAATAACTTTCATTATCGCCGACCTTATTAGGTATTAATTACGAAGCGCAAAAAAAATCGCACCTCCTCTCTTGCACAGCGAAATGTTGAACTATGTTGATTCCGTCTAAATTAAGTCGCCCAGTCCGCCTTGAACACACCGTGGTTCGCGAACGATTGCTGGCGAAACTTTCCGGCGCGAACAATTATCGTCTCGCGCTGGTCACCAGCCCCGCCGGGTATGGCAAGACCACGCTCATTTCTCAGTGGGCGGCAGGAAAAAATGAGCTCGGGTGGTTCTCGCTGGATGAAGGCGATAACCAGCAGGAGCGTTTTGCCAGCTATCTGATCGCCTCTATTCAACAGGCGACCGGGGGCCACTGCGTGGCCAGCGAAACGATGGTGCAAAAGCGCCAGTATGCCAGCCTGCCCTCGCTGTTCGCGCAGCTGTTCATCGAGCTTGCCGAGTGGCAGCGTCCGCTATTCCTCGTCATTGACGATTACCATCTGATCAATAATCCGGTGATCCACGACGCCATGCGCTTCTTCCTGCGCCACCAGCCGGAAAACCTGACTCTGGTGGTCCTGTCGCGTAACCTGCCGCAGCTGGGTATTGCCAACCTGCGCGTGCGCGATCAGCTGCTGGAAATTGGCAGCCAGCAGCTGGCGTTTACCCATCAGGAAGCAAAACAGTTTTTCGACTGCCGCCTCGCCTCGCCTATTGAGGCTGAAGATAGCAGCAGGCTCTGCGACGACGTCGCCGGTTGGGCAACGGCCCTCCAGCTTATCGCCCTCTCCGCGCGCCAGAATAACTCCTCCGCCCAGCACTCCGCCCGCCGCCTCGCCGGCATTAACGCCAGCCACCTTTCCGACTACCTCGTCGATGAGGTGCTGGACAACGTTGACGCGCGCACCCGCAGCGTGCTGCTAAAAAGCTCGCTGCTGCGTTCGATGAACGATGCGCTTATCGTTCGCGTTACCGGTGAAGAAAACGGCCAGATGCAGCTGGAGGAGATTGAACGCCAGGGGCTGTTCATGCAGCGCATGGACGATTCCGGCGAGTGGTTCCGCTACCATCCGCTGTTCGGCAACTTCCTGCGCCAGCGCTGTCAGTGGGAGCTGGCGACCGAGCTGCCCGAGATTCACCGCTGTGCGGCGGAAGGCTGGATGGCGCAGGGCTTCCCTAGCGAAGCGATCCACCATGCGCTGGCGGCCGGCGATGCCAAAATGCTGCGCGATATTTTACTTAATCACGCCTGGGGCATGTTCAACCACAGCGAGCTGGGGCTGCTCGAACAGTCGCTGGCGGCGCTGCCGTGGTCAAACCTGCTGGAAAACCCGCGGCTGATCCTGCTGCAGGCCTGGCTGATGCAAAGCCAGCACCGCTACAGCGAAGTTAACACCCTGCTGGCCCGCGCTGAGCAGGAGATGGACGCGGAGATGGATATCGCCATGCATGGCGACTTTAACGCCCTGCGCGCGCAGGTCGCCATTAATGCCGGCGATCAGGACGAAGCCGAACGTCTGGCGATGGTGGCATTAGAAGAGCTGCCGCTGGCAAGCTACTACAGCCGCATCGTCGCCACCTCGGTGCACGGCGAAGTTCTGCACTGCAAGGGCCAGCTCAGCAAATCGCTGGCGGTGATGCAGCAGACGGAGCAGATGGCTCGCCGCCACGATATCTGGCACTACGCCCTGTGGAGCATGATCCAGCAAAGTGAAATCCTGTTTGCCCAGGGTTTCCTGCAGGCGGCGTGGGAAATTCAGGAGAAAGCCTTCCAGCTCATCCGCGACCAGCACCTCGAACAGCTGCCGATGCACGAATTCCTGCTGCGCATTCGCGCCCAGCTGCTGTGGGCCTGGGCGCGGCTGGACGAAGCCGAGGCCTCTGCGCGCGGCGGGATGGACGTTCTTTCAACCTATCAACCACAGCAGCAGCTTCAGTGCCTGGCGTTAATGGTGCAGTGCTCGCTGGCGCGCGGGGATTTAGATAATGCCCGCAGCCACCTGAACCGGCTGGAAAACCTGCTCGGCAACGGCCACTATCACAGCGACTGGGTGTCAAATGCCGACAAGGTGCGGGTGATCTACTGGCAGATGATCGGCGATAAAGCCTCGGCGGCCAACTGGCTGCGCCAGACGCCGAAGCCGGAGTTCGCCAATAACCACTTCCTGCAAAGCCAGTGGCGCAACATCGCCAGAGCGCAAATCCTGCTCGGTGATTTCGATTCCGCCGAAATGGTGCTGGAAGAGCTCAATGAAAACGCGCGTTCGCTGCGCCTGATGAGCGATATTAACCGCAACCTGCTGCTGCTCAACCAGCTCTACTGGCAGGCGGGACGTAAGAGCGAGGCGCAAAAAGTCCTGCTGGAAGCGCTCACGCTCGCCAACCGCACCGGATTTATCAATCACTTTGTTATCGAAGGCGAGGCTATGGCCCAGCAGCTGCGCCAGCTTATTCAGCTCAATACGCTGCCGGAGCTGGAGCAGCATCGCGCTCAGCGCATTCTGCGCGATATCAACCAGCACCATCGCCACAAGTTCGCCCACTTCGATGAAGGCTTTGTCGAACGACTGCTCAACCACCCGGAAGTCCCGGAGCTTATCCGGACCAGCCCGCTCACCCAGCGCGAATGGCAGGTGCTCGGCCTGATCTATTCCGGCTATAGCAACGAGCAGATCGCCGGCGAGCTTGACGTCGCGGCAACGACCATTAAAACGCACATTCGCAATCTGTATCAGAAGCTCGGAGTCGCGCACCGCCAGGATGCCGTTCAGCACGCCCAGCGGTTGCTTAAAATGATGGGATACGGCGTCTGACGCCGTTTAGCACAGCTCCAGCTGCAGGTTATTGTCCTTAATAACCTTCAGTACGCCCGCTGGCGGCATCACGTCAGTATAAACCGCATCAACCATGCTGATGCTGCCCATATTCACCATCGCGTTACGGCCGAATTTCGAATGATCCACTACCAGCATCACGTGGCGCGAGTTTTCAATAATCGCGCGCTTGGTGCGGACTTCATGATAATCAAACTCCAGCAGCGAGCCGTCGCTATCGACGCCGCTGATGCCGAGAATGCCAAAATCAAGGCGGAACTGGGAGATAAAATCCAGCGTCGCTTCGCCGATAATCCCGCCGTCCCGGCTGCGCAGCTCGCCGCCCGCCAGAATAATGCGGAAGTCGTCCTTCACCATTAGCGTATTCGCAACGTTGAGGTTGTTGGTGACGATGCGCAGATCGTTGTGCTCCAGCAGCGCGTGCGCCACCGCTTCTGGCGTCGTGCCGATATCAATAAACAGCGTCGCCCCGTCGGGGATCTGGCTGGCAACCTTGCGGGCAATACGCTCTTTTTCCTGGGTCTGGGTCGCCTTCCTGTCGTGCCAGGAGGTGTTAACCGAGCTGGACGGCAGCGCGGCGCCGCCGTGATGGCGCAGGATCATTTTTTGTTCGGCGAGATCGTTCAGGTCACGACGAATGGTCTGCGGGCTGACGGAAAATTGCTCAACCAGCTCCTCCGTACTGACATATCCCTGTTTTTTTACCAGCTCGATAATAGCGTCATGACGTTGTGTTTGTTTCATGCAATATCCCTGGGAAAATTTGACTCGCTTATCATGGATGACGGGGGAGTCTCTATGTTCGTTTTCGCACATGCTGAGTATCAACAAACGCCATCGCCAGTCCGGTCGCCAGGCCGGCTACGTGCGCGCCGTTCGCAATCGACATGCCAAAAACATCAAACCATCCAGCAATTAACCATACTAAGGAGAAGAGTATCAAGCCGCGCTGTAAATAAACGCCGCTCTGCGGATCCCGCTCTCCCCGCAGCCAGACGTAGCCCATCAGCGCATACACCACGCCGGATAAGCCGCCAAACCAGGGGCCGCTAAACTGATGTTGAACAAATCCGCTCAGCAGCGCGCTGATGACGGCGATCACCACCAGCTTGCCGCTGCCAATCCGTTTTTCAACCGCGCCGCCGAGGTACCACCACCATAGCAGGTTAAACAGAATGTGCATCAGCGAGAAGTGCATCAACGCATGGCTAAAGTAGCGCCAGACCTCAAACTTCAGTGAGGGATCGTACGGCCAGGCCAGCAGCAGCATAACCGGCTGGTCGCCAAGGACATTTTGCAGCACAAAGACCAGCACGCAGAGCACGAGAACCGCCCACGTAAAGGGCCCGGCGTTGTGGCGCAGGGTCGCGAAGAAGGGAAAGCGCTGGTAGTGCAGCCCGCTGTTGGTTTGTCCCGATTGCCAGCTTGCCGCCAGATAGCGCGGGTCGGCGGGGTTTTCGAGAAAGCGAGTCAGTTCGGCCTGAACCCGCGCAGCCTGGCTTTCGTCCGCCAGCCAGACGTCGCTCTGGCTGTGCTGCTGAATCGTCAGGATAACGCCCTGGGTCGCCATATAGTCGACAAACGCCTGGGCCACGCGCGGGTTAGCAAAAGAGGTAATCATTAACATGCAGCGGGTCGCTTATTCCACACAAAGGGGGACAGTATATACGCAAAATCATTCAAGGTGCGTGGCGACGGCAGCCGCGGGCGAGCATCGGTGCCCGGCACGGCGGCCGTTTGAAACATCAAGCGTATACGGTAACGGCTCAGAGCGTTCCGTGAGCCACTTCGGCCGGGAAGTGACGATGCCAGGCATCGAAGCCGCCGTCCACGCTGTAGACTTTGTCATAGCCCTGCTGCAGCAGATACTGCGCGGCGCCCTTACTGCTATTTCCGTGGTAGCACATCACCATCACCGCCGTCTCAAAGTCGTTATCACGCATAAACGCGCCCAGCGTATCGTTGGTCAGATGAAACGCACCCGGAGTGTGGCCCATCGCATAGCTTTGCGGGTCACGGATGTCCACCAGTACCGCCATCGCCTGCTGCAGCTTCTGATGCGCCTCTTCTACGTTGATACATTCAAAGTGATCCATGTGCTCTTGTCTCTTTATTGCGGGGTGATATAGCAGGCTGGTTACCGGCCATGATTCTACTATCTAGTGTACCGTCAGACGGGAAATAAACGCCAATATGTTACATGCATCACTCTGAAATGTTTTTTTGATGTTACCAATGGCGCGTTTGTTTGCTATATTGAGCGATATCGAACATTTATGAGCTTAAACGAAAGTGCCAGAGGTAGCGAACGTGGAAACCAAAGATCTGATTGTGATAGGGGGAGGCATCAACGGTGCCGGTATCGCGGCAGACGCCGCCGGGCGTGGTTTATCCGTACTGATGCTGGAAGCGCGCGATCTCGCCTGCGCCACCTCCAGCGCCAGCTCAAAGCTGATTCACGGCGGGCTGCGCTACCTTGAACACTACGAATTCCGCCTGGTCAGCGAAGCGCTGGCCGAGCGTGAAGTGCTGCTAAAAATGGCGCCGCATCTCGCCTTCCCGATGCGCTTCCGCCTGCCGCACCGCCCGCATCTGCGCCCGGCGTGGATGATCCGCATTGGTCTGTTTATGTACGATCATCTGGGAAAACGCACCAGTTTACCCAGCTCAACCGGCTTGCGATTTGGCGCAGAATCGGTACTAAAACCTGAAATCGTGCGCGGTTTCGAATATTCCGACTGCTGGGTAGACGATGCGCGGCTGGTGCTGGCGAACGCGCAGATGGTGGTGCGCAAGGGCGGTGAAGTTCGTACCCGCACCCGGGCCATCTCCGCCAGACGCGAAAACGGGCTGTGGATTGTCGAGGCGGAAGATATCGATAGCGGCGAGAAGTTTACCTGGCAGGCGCGGGGCCTGGTGAACGCCACCGGCCCGTGGGTCAAACACTTCTTTGACGAAGGCATGCACCTGCGCTCCCCTTACGGTATCCGCCTGATTAAAGGCAGCCACATCGTGGTACCGCGCGTGCATACCCAGAAGCAGGCCTACATTCTGCAAAACGAAGACAAGCGGATCGTGTTCGTGATCCCGTGGATGGACGAGTTCTCGATAATCGGTACCACCGACGTGGAATACAACGGCGATCCGCAGAAAGTGGCGATTGATGACAAAGAGATTAGCTACCTGCTGAACGCCTACAACGCGCACTTTAAAAAGACGCTGTCCCGCGACGATATCGTCTGGACCTACTCCGGCGTCCGCCCGCTGTGCGACGATGAATCGGATTCACCGCAGGCGATCACCCGCGACTACACGCTCGATATCCATGACGAAAACGGCCAGGCGCCGCTGCTGTCGGTCTTTGGCGGCAAGCTCACGACCTACCGCAAGCTGGCAGAGCACGCGCTGGAAAAACTGACGCCGTACTACAAAGGCATCGGCCCGGCATGGACCAAAACCGCCGTTCTGCCCGGGGGCGATATCGACGGCGATCGCGACGACTACGCCGCCAAACTGCGCCGCCGCTTCGCGTTTATCAGCGAATCAATGGCGCGCCACTACGCCCGGACGTACGGCAGCAACAGCGAGTGGATGCTCGGCGAGGCGGCATCGCTTGCCGACCTGGGGGAAGATTTTGGCCACGAGTTTTATGAAGCCGAGCTGAAATACCTCGTGGAACATGAGTGGGTTCGCAGCCTGGATGACGCAATCTGGCGTCGTACCAAACAGGGCATGTGGCTCAGCGCAGAACAGCAGGCGCGCATTAGCGAATGGCTGGCGCAGCACGTGGGAAAGTCTGAGCTCTCTCTGGCCTCGTAGGCGTCCCCGACGGGGTTCTCGCCGGCCAGTAACTGCATCGAAAAGCGCGGTCTGAGGGGATAAGAAGGATAAAAAAACGGGGCCATCAGGCCCCGTTTTTTATGGCGTAACGGCGGTTACAGGCGCACCGGATCGATATGCCAGATATGGTCGGCGTATTCCTGAATCGTGCGGTCGGAAGAGAAGTAGCCCATATTGGCGATGTTGAGCATCGCTTTGGTGGCCCACTCCTCCGGGTGACGATACAGCTCATCCACCTTATCCTGGCAATCGACGTAGCTACGATAATCCGCCAGCACCTGATAGTGGTCGCCAAAGTTAATCAGCGAATCCAGCAGGTCGCGATAGCGGCCCGGCTCCGATGGGCTGAACAGACCGGTACCGATTTGCGTCAGCGTCTGGTGCAGCTCCGGGTCCTGCTCGTAGTAGTCGCGCGGTTTGTAGCCGCTGCGACGCAGCGCCTCAACCTCCTCCGCGGTGTTGCCGAAGATGAAGATATTCTCCTCGCCCACGTGCTCCAGCATTTCGACGTTAGCCCCGTCGAGGGTACCAATCGTCAGCGCGCCGTTGAGCGCAAACTTCATGTTACTGGTCCCGGAAGCTTCCGTTCCCGCCAGCGAGATCTGCTCGGAGAGATCCGCCGCCGGAATAATCAGCTGGGCAAGGCTGACGCTGTAGTTAGGGATAAACACGATCTTCAGCTTATCGCCGATCTGCGGATCGTTGTTGACGACCGCCGCCACATCGTTAATGAGATGAATAATATGCTTGGCCATGTAGTAAGCCGAAGCGGCTTTCCCGGCGAAGATATTGACCCGCGGCACCCACTCGGCGTCGGGATCGGCCTTGATGCGGTTATAGCGCGCAATCACGTGCAGCACGTTCATCAGCTGACGCTTGTACTCGTGGATACGCTTGATTTGCACATCGAACAGCGCCTTCGGGTTCACCACCACGTTAAGCTGCTGGCCGATATAGTTCGCCAGCCGCTGCTTGTTCTCCAGCTTCGCCTGGCGCACCGCCTGGTTCACCGTCGGATAATCAATATGCTGCTCCAGCTCCTTCAGCTGGCTCAGATCGGTACGCCAGGTGCGGCCGATATTTTCATCCAGCACCTTCGACAGCGGCGGATTCGCCACCGCCAGCCAGCGGCGCGGGGTCACGCCGTTGGTCACGTTGGTGAAGCGCATCGGGAAAATCCGCGCAAACTCGGCGAACAGCGACTCCACCATCAGCCTGGAGTGCAGCTCGGAAACGCCGTTGACCTTATGGCTAATAACCACCGCCAGCCAGGCCATCCGCACGCGGCGGCCGTTGGACTCGTCGATAATCGACGTCCGGCTCAGCAGCGCGGTATCGTTGGGATACTGCTCCTGCAGCGTCTTGAGGAAGTAGTCGTTAATCTCAAAGATAATCTGCAGATGGCGCGGCAGAATTTTACCCAGCATATCAACGGGCCAGGTCTCCAGCGCTTCGCTCATCAAGGTATGGTTGGTGTAGGAGAAGACCTGACAGGTCACTTCAAACGCCTCATCCCAGCTAAACTTATGCTCGTCAATCAGCAGACGCATCAGTTCCGGAATCGACAGCACCGGGTGGGTGTCATTGAGGTGGATGGCGATTTTGTCGGCCAGGTTGGCGTAGGTTTTATGCAGCTGATAGTGGCGGCTAAGGATATCCTGCACCGTCGCGGAGACGAGGAAATACTCCTGGCGCAGGCGCAGCTCGCGCCCGGAATAGGTGGAGTCATCCGGATAGAGCACGCGCGATACGTTTTCGGAGTGGTTTTTATCTTCTACCGCCGCGAAATAGTCGCCCTGGTTGAATTTACCCAGATTGATCTCGCTGCTGGCCTGAGCGCTCCACAGCCGCAGCGTATTGGTGGCATCGGTATCGTAGCCCGGGATAATCTGATCGTAGGCTTCCGCGAGGATCTCTTCGGTTTCCACCCAGCGGGAGTTTTTCCCCTCCTGCTGAATTCGCCCGCCGAAGCGCACTTTGTAGCGCGTATTATGGCGTTCAAATTCCCACGGGTTGCCGTATTCCAGCCAGTAGTCCGGCGACTCCTTCTGCCGACCGTCGACGATATTCTGCTTAAACATCCCGTAGTCATAGCGGATGCCGTAGCCGCGGCCGGGCAGGCCTAGCGCCGCCAGAGAGTCGAGGAAGCAGGCGGCCAGGCGCCCGAGCCCGCCGTTGCCCAGCCCCGGGTCATTCTCCTCATCAATCAGCTCTTCAAGGTTCAGCCCCATCTCTTCCAGCGCTTTGTTCACATCCTCATAGATGCCCAGCGACAGCAGCGCGTTAGAGAGGGTGCGGCCAATCAAAAACTCCATCGACAGGTAGTAAACCTGACGAACTTCCTGCGAAAGCTGGGCGCGGTTAGAGCGCAGCCAGCGCTCGACCATCCGGTCGCGCACGGCGAACAGCGTGGCGTTAAGCCATTCATGTTTATTCGCGATCGCCGGGTCCTTGCCGATGATGAACATCAGCTTGTAGGCGATAGAGTGCTTTAATGCCTCAACGCTCAGCGTCGGTGATGCGTAGCTAAAGGGTACATTCATCGCAATGACTCCTGGGGTTACATCAAGCGTTGATAAAGTTCGCGATAAGAGCTCGCTGCGACCTGCCAGCTAAAATCCATATTCATCGCCTGACGCTGCACGTAACGCCAGAGCGAAGGGCGCGACCACAGAACGAATGCGCGCCGAATTGCTCGCAGTAGCGACAAGGCATTGCTGTCTTCAAAGACAAATCCGCTGGCCAGGCCATCGGCCAGATTTTCTAACGAGCTGTCGGTGACGGTATCCGCCAGGCCGCCGGTACGCCGTACCAGCGGCAGCGTGCCGTACTTGAGGCCATACAGCTGCGTCAGGCCGCACGGTTCAAAGCGGCTGGGTACCAGGATGACGTCGGCGCCGCCCATAATGCGGTGCGAGAAGGCCTCATGGTAGCCAATCTGGACGCCCACTTTGCCAGGATGTTCGGCCGCCGCGGCCAGGAAGCCCTCCTGCAGCACCGGATCGCCTGCGCCGAGCAGCGCCAGCTGTCCGCCCTGCTCCAGCAGGCCCGGCAGCGCTTCAAGCACTAAGTCCAGCCCCTTCTGGCTGGTCAGGCGGCTGACAACGGCAAACAGCGGCGCCTTGTCGTCCACCTTCAGCCCCATCGCAATTTGCAGCTGACGCTTGTTTTCCGCCTTGTCTTCAAGACAATCGCGGTCGTAGCGCGCGGCCAGCAGCAGATCGTTTTGCGGATTCCAGATGTTTGAATCTACGCCGTTCAGAATGCCCGATAAGCGCCCCTCGTGCTGCCGCTGACGCAGCAGCCCCTCCATGCCGTAAGCAAACTGCGGTTCGGTTATCTCCCGGGCGTAGGTTGGGCTGACCGCCGTAATATGGTCGGCATAATAGAGGCCCGCTTTCAGGAACGAGAGCTGGCCGTTGAACTCAAGGCCGTGCATGTTATAGAACGACCACGGCAGCTCGATCTCGTTCATATGCCAGGAGTTGAACATCCCCTGATAGGCCAGATTGTGCACCGTGAAAACCGATTTCGCCGGGTGGCCGCGCGCCGCCAGATAGGCTGGCGTCAGGCCCGCATGCCAGTCATGGGCATGCACAACGTCAGGGCGCCAGAAAGGGTCCAGCCCGCAGGCCATTTCGCTGCCCACCCAGCCAAGCAGCGCAAAGCGCAGCACGTTATCGGTGTAGGCATGCTGGTTGGTATCGTGGTAAGGACTCCCCGGGCGATCGTAGAGATGCGGAGCATCAATCAGATAAATACCCACGCCGTTAAAATGGCCAAACAGCAGCGTAATGCGGCCGGCAAAGGTATCTCTGCGCGTCACCACCTGCGCATCGGTTATCCCGCGACGAATATCAGGAAACGCGGGTAGCAGCACGCGCGTGTCGGTACCCTCTGCAATTTGTGCCGCAGGCAGCGCGCCAATAACATCCGCCAGACCGCCGGTTTTTAACAGCGGGAACATCTCTGAACATACGTGTAAGACCTGCATTATCGCTCCTGTGAGTGCCCCAACTTCCGCAGCATTTCCCGGGTGACCAGCACAATACCTTCCTCTGAGCGGTAGAACCGACGCGCATCTTCTTCCGCGTGTTCACCAATCACCATGCCTTCCGGAATCACGCAGGCGCGGTCGATCACGCAGCGGCGCAGGCGGCACGAGCGTCCGACCCAAACTTCTGGCAATAAGACTGCCGAATCAATGTTACAGAATGAGTTCACCCGCACGCGCGGGAACAGCACCGACTGCACCACCACCGAGCCGGAGATAATACAGCCGCCGGAAACCAGCGAGTTCAGCGTCATGCCGTGGCTACCGGAGCGATCCTGAACGAATTTAGCCGGCGGCAGCGACTCCATATGGGTGCGAATCGGCCAGTTCTGATCGTACATATCCAGCTCCGGCGTCACCGATGCCAGGTCGAGGTTTGCTTTCCAGTAGGCCTCGAGCGTCCCCACATCGCGCCAGTAGGGTTCGGCCTGGGGGTCCGACTGTACGCAGGAGAGTGGGAAAGGATGTGCATAAGCCATGCCAGCTTCGGTTATCTTCGGAATGATGTCTTTGCCGAAGTCGTGGCTGGAGTTTTCATCGTTATCATCTTCCGCCAGCAGCTCATAAAGATAATCGGCATCAAAGACATAGATACCCATGCTGGCCAGCGATTTGCTTACATCGCTCGGCATGGCGGGCGGCACGGCGGGCTTTTCGACAAATTCAATGATCTTGTCGCTCTCATCAACCGCCATCACGCCGAAAGCGGATGCCTCTTCGATGGGCACCGGCATACAGGCCACGGTGCAGCGTGCCCCTTTTTCGACGTGATCGATAAGCATGCGCGAGTAGTCTTGCTTATAGATATGATCGCCGGCGAGGATCACCACGTACTCCGCCTTGTAGCGACGAATAATATCGAGGTTCTGGGTTACCGCATCCGCGGTGCCGCGATACCAGTTTTCCCCATGCACGCGCTGCTGCGCCGGAAGCAAATCGACGAACTCGTTCATCTCTTCGCTAAAGAACGACCAGCCGCGCTGAATATGCTGTACCAGCGTGTGCGATTGATACTGGGTGATAACGCCAATGCGGCGAATACCTGAGTTAATGCAGTTAGATAATGCGAAATCGATAATGCGAAACTTACCGCCAAAATGGACGGCCGGTTTTGCGCGCTTAATCGTTAAATCTTTCAGTCGGGTACCGCGACCACCCGCAAGAATCAACGCGACGGTTTTGATGGGCAACTGACGCGCCAGCATCAACGGATCGTTCTTTTCTAGCCTAACCATGATTAACTCCTTTTTACATCCCAGCCTTCCTGCCCTTCCCGCCGCGTTGCCGCCGCGAAACTTACCGGAAGCCTCAGGGCTTACGACCTTTGAAATACGCACACTCCGTGCGCGGGCCCATGCCAGACATCCATGATGACCGGATTGTTCTCTCCGGCGAACGGAAGAACGGCGTGCCATTCCCCCGCAGGTAATTCCATATTTGTGACTTCTGGGGTGGCGTTCAGCGTAATCAGCCAGCGTTCGGATAGCTGGATTTGCATACGCATCGCGCCATGCTGCCACTCATCAGCGCTCAGCGGCTGAGCGTGTTGGTTTAGCCAGCGAACGCTGCCGTCTCCCTCCTGCCACCAGCGGTTGCCGGTTAACGCGGGGATACGGCGGCGTAGATGAATAAGCGCGGCGGTGAACGCGGTGAGCCCGCGGTTCGCCTTGCCCCAGTCAAGCCAGGTCAGCGCGTTGTCCTGACAGTACGCATTATTGTTGCCATGCTGGCTATGGCCGTGTTCATCACCCGCCAGCAGCATCGGCGTACCCTGCGACAGCAGGAGCGTCACCAGCAGGGCGTGAACGCTATCTCGCCGCCTTTCAATCACGTCGAGCGTAGCCTCTAAGCCCTCTATACCATGATTGCTGCTGTAGTTATTGTTAGTCCCATCGCGATTCTCCTCACCGTTCGCCTCATTATGTTTCTGATTGAAACAAACGCAGTCGCGCAGGGTGAATCCATCATGGGCGGTAATCAGATTTACCGCCGCCGCCGGCTGCCGCCCGCTACGCTGAAAGAGATCGCTGGAAGCGGCAAAGCGCCGGGCGAAGTCTCCCAATGACGCGTTTTGCTGCAGCCAGAAACGGCGAGCGACATCGCGGAAATGGTCATTCCACTCGGCAAAAAGCGGCGGGAAATTGCCCACCTGATAGCCCCCGACGCCGATATCCCAGGGCTCGGCAATCAGCTTCACTTCCGCCAGCAGCGGATCGCGGCGGATCGCCTCAAACAGCGGCGCATCCTGACGAAACTCCGGCGTCCGTCCCATGACCGAAGCCAGATCGAAGCGGAAGCCATCAACGTGGCACTCATCCACCCAGAAACGCAGGCACTGGCGGGCATACTCCACCACCCCAGGATGGCTGAGGTTGATGGTGTTCCCGCAGCCGGTCCAGTTGTGGTAATCGCCATCTTCTCTTATCCAATAATAGCTACGGTTATCGATTCCGCGCAGGGAGAAGGTCGGTCCTTCAAGATCGATTTCAGCGCTGTGGTTCAGCACCACATCGAGGATCACCTCGATACCTGCGGCGTGAAGCGCCTTCACCGCATCGCGAAATTCGTCAAGCGCGCGCTCGGGCTCGCTGGCGTAGCGCGGGTCGAGGGCGAAAATCGCCAGCGGGTTGTAGCCCCAGTAGTTACTCAACCCCATTCGCTGCAGGCGCGGTTCGCTGGCAAACTGCGCCACCGGCATAAGCTCCAGCGCCGTAATACCCAGCGTGTTGAAATAGTCGATCATCACCGGATGACCCAGCGCCCGGTAGGTGCCGCGAATCGCCTCGGGCAGCCCGGGATGCAGCCAGGTCAGCCCTTTGACGTGAGCTTCATAAATGACCGTCTGACCCCACGGCGTGCGCGGCGGTACGTCGCCCAGCCAGTCGTAATGCAGGTCGACGACCCGCGACTTCGGCGCTATTGCCGCGCTGTCGCGGTTATCTGGCTGCCGGTCGCCGCCGTGAAGACGCTCATTGTCAGGCAGCGCGCCCTCCACCCGATGGCAGCAGGGATCGAGCAAGAGCTTCGCCGGGTTAAAGCGGTGCCCCTGCTCGGGCTGCCACGGGCCGTGAACGCGATAGCCGTAACGCAAACCTGGCCCGACGCCGGCCAGCCAGCCGTGCCAGATATCGCCGCTGCGCGCGGGAAGATCAAAACGTCGCTCATTCCCCTGCTCATCGAATATGCAAAGCTCTACCCGCTCGGCATGGGCGGAAAAGAGGGTAAAGTTCACCCCTTTCCCGTCGTAGCTTGCGCCCAGCGGAGCGGGCTTTCCTGGCGAAAGCGTCGTCATTCCGCCTCCCGTACCAGCCAGATGGTTGCCAGCGGCGGCAGGGTAAGCGAGAGCGAGTTCTCGCGGCCGTGGCTGGCGATCGCGTCGCTTTCCACCACTCCCCCGTTGCCGGTATTGCTGCCGTGGTAGTGCATCGAGTCGGTATTCAGCTCTTCGCGCCAGCGCCCCGGCTGGTTAATCCCGAAGCGATACCCGTGACGAGGCACCGGCGTGAAGTTGCTGACGACGATAATCTCATTCCCGGCCTTATCGCGACGGACGAAGACAAACACCGAGCGCTCATGATCGTCCACGACCAGCCATTCAAAACCGTAGCGGTCAAAATCAAGCTCGTGCAGCGCCTTGTGGCGGCGATAGGTATGGTTCAGATCGCGAACCAGACGCTGGACGCCGTGGTGCCAGTTGTCGCCGCCTTCCAGCAGATGCCAGTCGAGGCTGGCGTCGTGGTTCCACTCCCGCCCCTGGGCAAACTCGTTGCCCATAAACAGCAGCTTTTTACCGGGGAAGGCAAACAGCCAGCCGTAGTAGGCGCGCAGGTTGGCAAACTTCTGCCACGCATCGCCGGGCATGCGGTCCAGAATCGACTTTTTGCCGTGCACGACTTCATCGTGGGACAGCGGCAGGACGAAGTTCTCGGTGTAGTTGTAGAGCATGCCGAACGTCATCTTGTCATGGTGATGACGGCGGTGAACCGGATCGAGCTTCATGTAGTCGAGGGTGTCGTGCATCCAGCCGAGGTTCCATTTGAACCAGAAGCCGAGCCCCCCCGTCGAGGAGGGACGCGACACCCCGGCAAAGTCGGTGGACTCTTCGGCCATCGTTACCGCGCCAGGGGTCTGTTCGCCGAGAACGCGGTTGGTATTACGCAGAAACTCAATCGCTTCCAGGTTTTCCCGCCCGCCGTACTCATTCGGCACCCACTCGCCCTCTTTCCGGCTGTAGTCGCGATAGATCATCGACGCCACCGCGTCGACGCGCAGGGCGTCAATGCCGAAGCGCTCAATCCAGTACAGGGCGTTGCCCACCAGGAAGTTGCTGACCTCCCGGCGGCCGTAGTTGTAGATCAGCGTATTCCAGTCCTGGTGATAGCCTTCGCGCGGGTCGCTGTGCTCATACAGCGAGGTCCCGTCAAATGCGGCGAGGGCAAAATCATCGGAGGGAAAGTGGCCCGGCACCCAGTCGAGGATCACGTTGAGGCCCGCGGCGTGCGCCGCATGAATGAAGTAGCGGAAGTCTTCGCGGGTGCCAAAGCGTCGGGTGGGCGCGTACAGTCCGGTTGGCTGGTAGCCCCAGCTGCCGTCAAACGGATGTTCGTTAACCGGCAGCAGCTCCAGATGGGTAAAGCCCATCCATCTGGCATAAGGCACCAGCTGGTCCGCCAGCTCGCGATAGCTCAGCCAGAAGTTGTTATCGGTATGGCGACGCCAGGAGCCAAGATGGACCTCATAAATCGAAACCGGCGCATCAAACTGGTTCGCCTGCTTGCGCGCCTGCGGCTGGGTAATTTTGTCCGGTAAACCGCAGATCAGCGAGGCGGTATCCGGGCGCATCTGCGCTTCAAAGGCGTAGGGGTCGGACTTCACCCGCAGGTGGCCGTGCGCGTCGATCATCTCAAATTTATACAGCTGACCGTTCTGCGCCCCGGGCACAAACAGCTCCCAAATCCCCGACTCTTTACGCAGGCGCATCGGGTGGCGGCGGCCGTCCCAGTAGTTGAACTGGCCGACGACGGAAACCCGGTGGGCGTTCGGCGCCCACACCGAGAAGCGCGTGCCGGTGATGCCGTCCATCGTAGCGGCGTGGGCGCCGAGGGTTTCATAGGGCCGCAGATGGGTGCCTTCAGCGAGCAGCCATACGTCCAGGTCCTGCAGCAGCGGGCCAAAGCGGTAAGGGTCATCAATCAGATTGAGCTGACCGTGCCAGGTAACGGCCAGCTGATAGCGGAAAGCATTTTTTCGACGCGGCAGAACGCCGCTAAAGAAACCGCGAGAGTCGAGGCACTCAAGCTTGCCGACTTTGCGTCCGGTTTTCGGTTCGATCACCCACACGTCGGTGGCATCGGGTAATAATGCGCGTACTTCCAGCCCGGCATCGGTGGCGTGCATGCCAAGCACGGAAAAAGGGTCCGCAAAATGACCGGCAATAAGCGCATTAATCACGTCTCTATCAATATGATTAGACATGGTTTCATCCTGTTGTAAGTGCCGCCCTTTCCTGTATCTGGCGACTTTTTTTGACCTGAACGGCGCAGCACGCTGTGCATCCCTCTGCTCCGTCCCACCTTCAGGCAAGGAAACGTCGTTCCTTACTAAAGCATAGCCAAGGCTTTCTTACCCCCGTTGAGAAAAATCAAACATCCGCGTTTACTCCTTGTATTACGCAAAAAAAGGGGGTGTCAGACACCCCCTTTATTGTTCATCCTGTGTTTACGCTAGCTGTCGCAGCATGCGTCGTAGCGGCTCGGCGGCGCCCCACAACAGCTGGTCGCCGACGGTAAAGGCCGAGAGATACTCCGGCCCCATATTCAGCTTGCGCAGGCGACCAACCGGAGTCGTTAGGGTGCCGGTCACGGCAGCCGGAGTCAGCTCGCGCATGGTGATGTCACGATCGTTAGGTACCACTTTCGCCCACGGGTTATGCGCCGCCAGCAGCTCCTCAACGGTCGGGATGGAAACGTCTTTTTTCAGCTTGATGGTGAACGCCTGGCTGTGGCAGCGCAGCGCGCCAACGCGCACGCAAAGGCCGTCAACCGGAATAGCCGCGGAGGTGGCGAGGATCTTGTTCGTCTCCGCCTGGCCCTTCCACTCTTCACGGCTCTGGCCGTTATCGAGCTGTTTGTCGATCCACGGGATCAGGCTACCGGCCAGCGGTACGCCAAAGTTGTCCACCGCCAGATCGCCGCTGCGGGTTAACGAGGTGACTTTGCGCTCAATATCCAGAATCGCGGAGGCCGGATTTGCCAGCTCCGTCGCGACGTGACCGTGCAGCTGGCCCATCTGGGTCAGCAGTTCACGCATATGGCGCGCGCCGCCGCCGGAGGCCGCCTGGTAGGTCGCCACGCTGACCCACTCGACTAAATCCTGAGCAAACAGGCCGCCGAGGGACATCAGCATCAGGCTGACGGTACAGTTGCCGCCGACGAAAGTCTTCACGCCATTATTCAGGCCGGCGGTAATCACGTCCTGGTTAACCGGGTCAAGAATAATGATCGCGTCATCCTTCATGCGCAGCGAAGAGGCCGCATCAATCCAGTAACCCTGCCAGCCGCTTTCACGCAGCTTCGGATATACGTCATTGGTATAATCGCCGCCCTGGCATGTCACGATAATATCCAGCGCCTTCAGTGCTTCCAGGTCAAATGCATCCTGAAGCGTACCGCCGGTGCTGCCACCGAATGATGGAGCAGGTTGCCCCAGCTGGGAGGTGGAGAAAAAAACAGGGCGAATGGCGTCGAAATCGCGCTCTTCAACCATGCGTTGCATGAGTACAGAGCCGACCATTCCGCGCCAGCCGATAAAACCAACATTTTTCATAACGTATTTCCTGGGAGATGTGTGCTGTTTGTGCCAAGCCAGTTTCCTACTGGATCATCCCTCACATTACAAAATGCTGCTAAAGTCGCAAGTGAAATTAATCAATGATTGACCGACAATCAGTAAAGCAACTTATCTCATGCGGCATCTGTAGCCATTGGCATTCAGAAAAACCTTAAAGATTATCGGGGAAAGCGCGGCGGAAAGGGAATAATTTCCGCCGCGCTTTTATTGATCTGGATTATGAATTAACGCGGAAAACGGGCCGTTAACCGCAGCGCGGCGAAATCCGACGAACTCTTGCGGAGCCTGGGATGGTGAGGTGTCAGGCTTTTGTCGTAGCTCTCATTATGCCTCGAAATGGGCTATTGACGGGGCAGGAAGCGAGGATAAAAACGGCGTCTGCTGTCAGGCGAAAAGAGCCCGGCAGCGCTGCGCCGGGCTCTCTTATTTAACGTTTAGCTGAGCAGCGAAAACGCAATCATACCGACGATGGCGCCGGTGGTGCCGAGAATGGTTTCCATCATGGTCCAGGTCTTCAGCGTCTGGGCTTCCGTTGCGCCGGTAAACTTACCGAACAGCCAGAAGCCCGCGTCGTTGACGTGGCTCACGACGATTGAACCGCCGGCGATACAAATCGACAGGGCCGCCATTTGCGCACCGCTGTAGTTCAGCTGCTCGATAACCGGCATCACCAGACCAACCGCCGTTAAGCAGGCGACGGTTGCAGAGCCCTGGATAATACGCACCGCAGCCGCCAGCACGAAGCAGGTAATCGCAATCGGCAGGCCCATCCCGGTCAGCGCTTCGCCGAGCGCCGGGCCGACGCCGGAATCAACCAGCACCTGTTTAAAGACGCCGCCCGCACCGATGACCAGCAGAATAATCCCCGCAGGCTGCAGTGCGTGACCGCAGATCTCCATGACGCGGTCTTTCGCCATCCCCTGGCGGTACGCCAGGCCATAAATCGCCACCAGACACGCCACCAGAATCGCGGTGAACGGATGGCCGATAAATTCGAACCATTCATAAGCGCTGGAGCCAACCGGGACAAAGCGCGCGGCGATCGTTTTCAGCCCCACCAGCACCAGCGGCAGAAGGATCAGCGACAGGCTAAAAGCAAACGACGGCATCTTGCCTTCGCCCAGGCTCGGCTCGCTGATATCGTCCGGAATATGCAGTTCGACATAGCGGCTGATAAAGTTGCCCCACAGCGGCCCGGCGATAATCATCCCCGGGATCGCGGCGCACAGGCCAATCAGGATCATCCAGCCAAAATCGGCGTGCATTTGCGATGCCAGCAGCATGGGCGCGGGCCCCGGCAGCAGAAATGCCGCAGCGGCGGCTACGCCGGCAAACAGCGGAATGACCAGCTTAACCAGGTTGGTGCCGGTATGGCGCGCCATCGAGAAGGCGACGCTAATCAGCAGTACGATAGCCACTTCGAAAAACAGCGGCAGCGCGCAGATAAGGCCGGCCAGGCCAATGGCGTAATGCGCCCGGCTGTGGCCGAAAGATTTCAGCATCTTAACGGCTATCTGGTCGACGGCGCCGGTTTCATGAAGGATCTTACCGAACATCGCCCCCAGCGCCACGACGATCGCCAGAAAGCCGAGCGTCCCACCCATCCCTTTTTCCATCGTCGCCGCAATTTTATCCAGCGGCATCCCGGAAAAGAGACCTGCACCAATAGAAACCACCATCAAAGCCACGAAGGCATGCATACGCGCCTTCATGACTAAAAACAGCAGCAGCAAAACGGAGCCGACTGCTGTTAAAACAAGCGTTAATGTACTCACTAGTTACTGCCTTTGTTGATCACCTCAATGGTGCTCGCGACCACGCCTTCCAGCGATTGATCAATATCGACGATTAACACATCGCCTTCGTCTGCGCCGGGCTCTTGCAGGGTTTCAAACTGCGTCACCAGCATCTGGGTTTTGAAGAAGTGACCTTTGCGCGCCTTCAGGCGGCTTTCGATCAGGTCGAAATCACCTTTCAGGTAGACAAAGGAGAGGTTCGGGTTGCCTTTGCGCAGAATGTCGCGATAGCTTTTTTTCAGCGCCGAGCAAACGATAAGCGACACTTTGTTCGTCCGCTGCATGGCGAAGGCGGCATCGTTCAGCGCCTGAAGCCACGGCGTTCGGTCATCGTCATTCAGCGGCTCGCCGGAGGCCATCTTGTTGATATTGCTACGCGGATGCAGAAAGTCACCATCGAGAAACGCGGCATGCAGCTGATACGCCACTTCGCTGGCGACAGCGGATTTTCCACTACCGGAAACGCCCATCAGGACATAGACGTGGTGATCATGGTTAGTCGTGCTCAAAGCTTCCTCCCACTGGACACATACGCGTCGTCCTTCAGGCCGTTTGGATTCGGAGGTGAACGGGCGCGCGCACAGGTTGATTGTTACGGGTAACTGTTATCGGTAACATTGTCATACCGGACTTATGGAGAAGCAATCACCATTCGTGCCAGAAGTGAATATGTGTGATCTACTTCAAACTTGTCAGTTTAAATAGATCCACCCGGTGACAATGTGAAACCTAAATCTAACATCTTAGGGGTAACGATCTCACCACGAATACGTGCCAGCAGGCGTTCGGCGCCAATGCGCCCCATCCGCTCACGCGGCGTGAGCACGCTGGCAAGGCGCGGCTCCATAACCTGGCCAATATCGTGGCCGTGGAAGCCGGCAATCGCCATATCATGCGGAATTCTTAATCCCAGACGCTGGCACTCAAAGGCCGCGCCGACCGCAAGGTCATCGTTGGTGCAGAAGATCCCGTCAAGCTGCGGATATTCGCGACGCGCCTGGCGCATCAGCTCAATCCCCGACGAGTAGGAAGAAGATTGTTCGACCATCACGCTGTACGGCGTCATGCCCGCGTCGTGCATCGCCTGCTCATAGCCCTTCTGCTTGATAATAGTACGTTCATCAAGACGCGCGCCAAGATAGGCCACGTGGCGATGGCCGCGGGCAATAATGGCGGCGGTCATCTGGCGCGCGGCGTCGAAGTTATCAAAACCGACGGCGATATCGAGGCACGGCGAGCGGCTGTCCATCAGCTCGACGACCGGGATGCCGGCGACTTCGATCATTTTCAGCGTCCGCGGCGTGTGGGTACGTTCGGTGAGGATCAGGCCATCGATGTTCCATGAGAGCATCGATTCGAGGCGTTTCTCTTCCATTTCAGGCTTATAGCCGTAGTGCGCCAGCATGGTCTGATAGCCAAAAGCATCGGTGACGCTTTCAATACCGCGCAGCACTTCAGAAAAGACCTGATTGGTTAACGAGGGCAGGAGCACGCCGATGGCGCGGCTGGTCGCGTTGGAGAGAATATCAGGGGCACGATTGGGGATATAACCCAGTTCATCGAGAGCAACGGCAATCTTGCCACGCAGAGCCTCGGAAACCTGTTCCGGGTTACGTAAAAAGCGACTGACCGTCATTTTGGTCACGCCGACAAGATCGGCTACATCCTGAAGTACGGGTCTTTTCTTTTTCATCGTCCTGACTGTGATAAATGGGAGAGATTTTCTCAGTTTATCACGGACAAAGCGCAACCTTCCCGGAGAAAAGCGCGCTAACGACTTTATTTAGCGTTAATGGCCGAAATCGCGCGAGCGGCACCGAAGCCGCTGCGCCAAAAATCCCCGGTCGCGTAAGCGACCGGGTGACCGACAGAAAGCAGGCCTGAGTATTAGACCGGCGGCAGATCGAACAGCAGGATTTCGCTGTCGCTATCGGCGTGAACCGAGATCGCCTGCTCATCCCAAATCGCCAGGCCATCGCTGGTCGTCGCTTTGGTACCGTTGATGGTCACTTCACCTTTCACCACCTGAATCCACACGCGACGCTCCGCGGCAATCTGATGGACCGACTGCTCGTCTTTCAGCAGCGCCCAGCGGTAAAGCTCCATATCCTGATGCACTTTCAGCGAGCCTTCGCGCGCGTCCGGCGACAGCACCAGCTGTTTGCCCTGCAGAGCATCAAACCGGCGCTGCTCATAGCGCGGAGCAATGCCGTTTTCTTCCGGCATAATCCAGATTTGATACAGGTGCAGACGCTCGGTGCTGCTCGGGTTGTATTCCGAGTGACGAACCCCGGTACCGGCGCTCATAATCTGGAATTCACCTGCCGGAACCTGCTCTTTGTTACCCATGCTGTCCTGGTGTTCAACCACCCCTTCCAGCACGTAGGTCAGAATTTCCATATCTTTATGCGGGTGTGTCCCGAAGCCCTGGCCGGCGTCAATCACGTCATCGTTAATGACGCGCAGAGCGGAAAAGCCCATAAAATTGGCGTCGTAATAGTTGGCGAAAGAGAAAGTATGCCAGGAATCGAGCCAGCCATGATTAGCGTGACCGCGTTCGTTAGCTTTGCGTAAGTAGATCATGTTGCACCCCCGTATGTTTTCGATGGAATAAGTGTGGACCCATTCCGGTAACGATCATAGAGGGTGAAAATTGACTCCTCTGTTCAAAAAATATGAATAAGAGCAGAGGAGCTAAGAAAGCTTATTTATCTAGGGTTATCGTGGCCGGCGATGGCTGTCTGAAGCCGCGTTCAAGGATCTCCATATTGGTGAGAACTTCAGTTTCCTTGACGTAATTCTCCGCCCCGTTCACCACGGTCTCGTATAGCGAATCATATACCCGCCCGTAGTCGCCGGGCTCCACCCGCAGCTCTTCACGCACGCTCGCGCCGTTATCATCAACGTACTCCAGCAGGCCAATGCTCTCATCTGCCGCAAAGCCCGGCTCACCCGGCATGATATTCGCCTTCAGGCTGGTTTCCTGCTGGTCGATGCCATATTTGATAAACGACCCTTTATGGCCGTGAACGATAAATTTCGGATACGCCAGCTTCACCAGGTGGCTGGTTTTGACAATCGCCTTCAGGTCGCCGTAGAACAGCTGAGCTTCAAAGGTATCATCCGGGTTGGCCTTATTACGCAGGCTGCGGATATCGTACGCCACGCGATCCGGGCGGCCGAGCAGGGAAATGATCTGATCCATCGTATGCACGCCAAGGCCATAAAAAGCGCCATCCTGCGCTAATCCAGGCTGCGTTTCCGCCACCGGGCGATAGAGGTCGAAATGACTTTCAATTTCAACGATCTCACCCAGCTTACCGCTTTCAATCACCTTCTTAGTGGTCAGGAAGCAGGAGTCAAAGCGGCGGTTCTGGTACGGCGTTACCGTCAGCCCCTTGCTTTTTGCCAGCGCAAACAGCTCTTTCGCTTCGGCCAGCGTCGGGGTGAAGGGTTTTTCCACCAGTACGTTCTTCCCTGCTTCCAGCGCGCGTTTCGCGTAGTCAAAGTGGCTGTCGGCATGGGTGCAGACAATCACCAGCTTGACCTGAGGGTCATTGAGTACCTCATCGAGATCGCTGGTGAAGTGGATATGCGAGTACTGCGGCGCCTGCTCTTCCGGCTTCGCGCTACGGCGATAGATATGCGCAACATGCCAGCGGTCTTTGCGGTGCAGGACGTAAGGAAGATGGTAGCGGGTGGTGCTTTTGCCGAATCCAATAAACGCGCAGTGCAGAGTCATAACGCAGTCCTTAGTTGAGGTTTCTGCTCCTAACCATAGCGCACCCCGGTCACGAACTTAACTCTTAACCCACTCAAGATGGTGGAAACGACCGGCAAAAAAAGGCAAAAAAAAAGCCAGCACCTGGCTGGCTAAAGTAATACTGGAAGCAATGTGAGCAATGTCGTGCTTTCAGGCTTTCCGCAAGGGTCTCCCTGAATGCAGGACAATAATAATCATTCTCATTCGCACTTGTCTACTTCTTTTTGCAAAAATTAGCCGTTGACGCGTTTTTTAAAGTCAGGGATGTTGAAAGGGACTAAACGAGCAGATAAAGCCTGATATGCAGGCGCTAAGGAGAAGAGGAATGAGTGAGATAGTGATACGCCACGCCGAACCGCGCGATGCAGAGCCGTTACGTCAGCTGACTGCACACCCGGAGGTCTATCACGACACGCTACAGCTTCCTCATCCGGCGATGGAAACGTGGCAGGAACGACTACAGCCCCGGCCCAACGGCCACCATCTGGTCGCCAGCATCGACGAGCAGGTCGTCGGACACCTGATGCTCAGCGTTGAAACCCGTCCGCGCCGTAGCCATGTCGCAACCTTCGGCATGAGCGTGGCGGCAAACTTTCACGGACGCGGCGTCGGCAGCGCCCTGATGCGCGAGATGGTAAATCTGTGCGATAACTGGCTACGCGTCGAACGCATTGAATTAACGGTATTTTCTGATAACGACCCCGCCATTGCCGTCTATCGCAAATACGGATTTAGCGTTGAAGGTACCGGGCGTAAATTTGCGCTGCGCAACGGCGAATACGTCGATGCCCTCTTTATGGCGCGCCTGAAAGAGTAGCCCTTCCCAACCCTCTCCCGTTCGGGGAGAGGGTTAAAGATAGCTTAGTATCCGGCGGTTAAATCCCCCGGCGAACGCGGGTCAGATGCGCCATACAGCGTGCCGTCCGGGCCGACCATAATACTTTGCGTGCTGCCCATCGCCTCTTTCACCGCTACCTTCTGCCCTCTTTCCGTCAGTAGCTTCAGCGTATCCGGACTGAAGCCCTTCTCTACCCGCAGCTCATCGGGCAGCCACTGATGATGGAAGCGCGGCGCGTTGGTGGCTTCCGCTACGTTCATCCCAAAATCGATGGAGTTCACCACCATTTGCAGCACGGTCGTGATAATACGGCTGCCGCCAGGGCTGCCGGTGACCAGCCAGGTTTTACCATCCTTCACCACAATCGTCGGCGACATTGACGACAGCGGGCGTTTTTGCGGCCCGACGGCGTTGGCGTCACCGCCCACCAGCCCGTAAACGTTGGGCACGCCGGGCTTCGCCGAGAAATCATCCATCTGATTATTCATTAAGATACCGGAGTTCCCCGCCACAATACCGGTGCCAAAAGTGGTATTTAGCGTGTAGGTCACCGCCACCGCATTGCCGTCTTTATCCACCACCGAAAAGTGGGTGGTCTGATTGCTCTCGTAAGGCGCCAGCTTGCCCGGGCGGATCTGGCTGGAGGGTTTCGCTTTGTTAATATCGATCTGTTCAGCTATCGATTTGGCGTAGGCCTTGCTGGTGAGAGCCTGCCACGGAACCTTGACAAAATCCGGGTCGCCAAGATACTCCGAGCGATCGGCATAGGCGTGCTTCTCCGCTTCCGCCATCACCTGCATGGCGTCCGCGCTGCCGAAGCCGAACTTATGCATATCGAAGTTTTCGAGGATGTTGAGGATCTGCACGATGTGGATCCCCCCGGAGGAAGGCGGCGGCATCGAGAATACCTGGTAGCCGCGATAATCGCCGCTTATCGGCGTGCGTTCTACCGCCCGGTAGCCCGCCAGATCGGTTTTGGTTATCAGCCCGCCGTTTTTTTGCATCTCATCGGCGATCTGATCGGCAATCGCCCCTTTATAAAACGCGTCCGGGCCGTGCTCGGCGATCAGCTCCAGGCTTTTCCCCAGCTGCTTTTGTACCAGCTTGTCGCCCTTTTTCAGCGGCTCACCGTTTTTCCAGAAGATAGCCCGACTGTTGGCGTGGTTCGGGATCACCTCGCTGCCGTAGGTTTTCAGGTCGTCCGCCAGCGCATCGTTTACCGTGAAGCCCTCTTCAGCCAGCTTAATGGCCGGACGAATCACCTTGTTCAGCGGCATCGTGCCGTATTTTTCCAGCGCCAACGAGAAGCCGGCAACGCTGCCCGGCGTGCCGGACGCGAGATGCGAGGTCAGCGACTTTTTACTATCCGGGTTGCCCTGATCGTCGAGGAACATATCGCGGGTCGCCTGCTCCGGCGCCATTTCGCGGAAATCAATGGCCGTCGTTTTACCGTCTTTGGTGCGCAGCATCATAAAACCGCCGCCGCCAATATTGCCCGCCTGAGGGTGCGTGACCGCCAGCGCATAGCCCACGGCAACCGCCGCATCGACGGCATTCCCTCCCTGGCGCAAAATATCCACGCCTACGCGGGTGGCCAGCGCGTCAACCGAAGCCACCATTCCCTGCTGGGCGCGAACCGGGTGAAAGACATCCTCTTCAACGCCGTAGGATACGGGAGGCGGTGCGGGACTTGCGGCGACGGTAAAACTCCCGCCCGCCAGCAGCAGTGCGATGACCGCCTGACGCCAGAATACTGTTGTTCTCATTGCCATACTCCTGAATGTGTTTTTATCCCTGCATAAGCCTGGTTGATAAGTCCTAAAAAATCATTGTTATGCCGGAAAGGAGGTACACTTAAGCGATCCCACGCACGGGAGGAGAGAACAATGAAAGCAATACTATTTCTGGCGGCGCTGATGCCGTTGACCGCCCTGGCACAGCCGCTCAATACCACCAACAATCCCAACCAGCCGGGGTATGTCGTCCCCAGCCAGCAGCGGATGCAAAACCAGATGCAGGTCCAGCAGCAGCAACAGCAGAATATGCTGAAGCAGGATATCCAGAGCCAGACGCGCGCTCAGCAGCAGCATCTTCAGACGCAGCTGAATAACAACCAGCAGCGCGTATCGCAAAGCGGGAATTTGAATCCGTCACAGCAGCAGGTGCTGCCGAATAATAGCGGCGGCATGCTGCCACGACAGACGACCCCGTAAGGGCCGCCTGTCGGCAGATTATGGCTGGAAGTTGGGGCCAATGACGTCTATCGCATCGGTACAGATGCTGTCTACGCCCCAGCGCAGCAGCTCGGCGGCACGCTGGGGTTTATTGACGGTATACACCAGAATATGCAGGCTGGCGGCCTTCAGGCTCGCCACCCGCTCTTCATCGAGCAGTTTATGGTTCAGGTGAATCGACACGCAGCCCAGCCGGGCGGTCAGCTCGCGCCAGTCCTCACGCCACTCGTCCAGCAGCAGCCCGCGCGGCAGCTCCGGCACGGCCTGCTGCGCCGCTTCCAGGGCGTCGATTTCAAACGATGAAAGCAGCGGCGCGGTCATACCTTGCCATAGCTCGCGGGCCGCTAAGGCCACCACCTTGCCGGTCAGCGGGCCGGTGCCGGTGGTTGGCTTAATTTCGATATTGGCCATCATGTTCAGCTTGCGGCAACGCTCCGCCACGGCGGACAGCAGCGGCAGCGGTTCGCCTTTAAATTCGCGGCCGTACCAGCTTCCCGCATCGACGTTCAGCAGCTCATGCCACGCCAGCTCGCCCGCCACGCCCCAGCCGTTGCTGGTGCGCTCAAGGTTATCGTCATGCAGCAAAAAGATTTGCCCGTCTTTCGACAGCTTGGCGTCGAACTCGATCATGGTATGACCAAAGCGAGCGCCGGTATCGATAGCGGCGAGGGTATTCTCCGGCGCCAGCTTTCCGCCGCCGCGATGGGCGACGATATGGGGGTAAGGCCAGTAACTCATGCGCGTTGTCCTGTTTCACCATCAAAGAGGTGCAGATGATCCTGCGGCAGATGCAGCCACAGGGTGCTGCCCGCCGCCGGACGCTGTTGATGCGGCAGCCTGACGACCAGCTTCTGTTCGCCCCAGCGCCCGTGGGCGAGGTTATCGGCACCTAAAATTTCCAGCGTATCCATCACCAGCGGTACGCCGCCTTCCGTCTCGGGGCCTGCTGCAAAATGTTCCGGACGGATACCGAGGGTCATCTTACGCCCGGCGTGGCGACGATGCTCGCTATTGATCGGCAGGCGCAGGCCGCCTTCCAGTTCAAAACGGCTGCCGTCATCGCTGATGCGGCCGTCCAGCAGGTTCATCGCCGGGCTGCCGATAAAGCTCGCCACAAAGCGGCTGGCCGGCTTTTCGTAAACCTCTACCGGCGTGCCAATCTGCTCGGCGACGCCTTTATTCATCACCATCACCCGCTGAGCAAGGGTCATCGCCTCGACCTGATCGTGGGTGACGTACAGCGAGGTGGTTTTCAGCCGACGGTGCAGCTGCTGAAGCTCCAGGCGCATCTGCACGCGCAGCTTGGCATCAAGGTTCGACAGCGGTTCATCAAACAGGAATACCGCCGGATCGCGAACGATGGCGCGGCCCATCGCCACGCGCTGGCGCTGGCCGCCGGAGAGTTCGCGCGGGCGGCGCTTGAGCAGGCCGTCGAGCTCCAGAATGCGCGCCGCTTCCTGCACCCGCTCGTCAATCAGGCTTTTGCCCATCCCGCGAATTTTCAGCCCCCAGGCCATATTCTCCTCCACGCTCATATGCGGGTAGAGGGCGTAGTTCTGGAACACCATCGCGATGCCGCGATCCTTCGGCTCCATCTCGGTGACGCGCTGGCGGTTAATCCAGATATCGCCGCTGGTCACCCGCTCAAGCCCGGCCACCATCCGCAGCAGCGTCGATTTGCCGCAGCCGGAAGGCCCGACCATTACGATAAACTCCCCGTCCGCCACGTCGAGCGTCAGCGGCTGAATTACCTGGGTTTTGCCATCCCAGCTTTTGGTTACTGCCTGTAGTTTAAGTCCTGCCATAAAAGGTTGTATCCCTTGATTGTTCATGAACGTCGCTGGCGGCTATTTTTGCTCGGGGCAAGGCGCAAGCGTCGCAGTTTGGTGGGCCCAAATAAGACGCGAGTAACGCGGTACCGGGCAAAAATGGCCCCAGCCCTTCGGGACGCGTGCCGAAACCGCGTACTCTGCGTTGTCGGATTTGGACATAGGCCCACTATGTCCATCATCCTCCGCCTTGATTACGCGGTTTCGGCTCAGCGTCGACGCCACGAACAATCAAGGGATACAACCTACTTCTCACTGTCCACTAAACCGCGCACAAACGCGCGCTGCATGGCTAAAACGATAACAACCGGGGGAATCAGCGTCAGCAACATTGCCGCCATCACCTGATTCCACTGCGTGGTACCCTCGCCGGTGGCGATCATGCCTTTGATACCGGCTACTGCGGTGCCAAGATTGACGTCCTGGACGATCAGCAGCGGCCATAAATACTGGTTCCAGCCGTAGATAAAGGTGATAACGAACAGCGCCGCGAGATTGGTTTTCGACAGCGGCAGCACGATGTCGCGGAAAAAGCGCATCGGCGAAGCGCCGTCGATCCGCGCCGCTTCAATCAGCTCATCCGGTAGGGTCATAAAGAACTGGCGGAACAGGAAGGTGGCGGTTGCCGAGGCCATCAGCGGCAGCGTCAGCCCGGCGTAGCTATCGAGCATCTTCAGGTTGGCAATCACTTCCACCGTCGGGAAAATTCGCACCTCAACCGGCAGCATCAGGGTGATAAAGATCATCCAGAAGAACAGGTTACGTAGCGGGAAGCGGAACCAGACGATGGCGAATGCCGACAGCATCGACACCACGATTTTGCCCACCGTAATGCTGAACGCCATGATGAAGCTGTTGAGCATCATCAGCCAGAACGGCGCGCTGTTGGCCCCCACGCCCTGTTTCCAGATGGTGGCCATATTTTCCAGCAGGTGGCCGCCAGGGATCAGCGTCATCGGCGTCTCAAAGACCGCCTTGTTGTCCAGCGTTGCCGCGACAAAGGCGACGTACAGCGGAAACAGAATGACGGCAATCCCCGCAATCAGCATGGTGTGGCTGAAAATCGTCAGCCCTGGACGGTTCTCAATCATTGGTAGCGCACCTTACGTTCAACATAGCGGAACTGAACCACCGTCAGCACAATCACCAGCATCATCAGCACCACCGACTGCGCGGCGGAAGCGGAGAGATCGAGCCCGGCGAAACCTTCACGATAGATCTTATAAATCAGCGTCGTCGTCGCCTGTACCGGGCCGCCGGCGGTGGCGGCATCGATAACCGGGAAGGTATCGAAGAAGGCGTAAACCAGGTTGACGACCAGCAGGAAGAAGCTCACCGGCGCAATCAGCGGCAGCGCCAGCTTGAAGAAGCGGCGGATCGGACCGGCCCCGTCAATTGCCGCGGCTTCCACCAGCGAACGCGGGATCGATTGCAGCGCGGCGAAGAAGAACAGGAAGTTGTAGCTAATCTGCTTCCATACCGAAGCAAATACCACGAGGAACATCGCCTGGCCGCTGTTTTGCGCATGGTTCCAGTCGTAGCCCATCTCGGCGAGGAAGTGGGTGATCAGCCCGCGCCCCGGGTTAAAGAGGAAAATCCACAGCACCGCGGCGACCGCGGGCGCGACGGCGTAGGGCAGCAGCATCAGCGTCTGATAAAGGCGGCTGCCGCGTATCACGTAGTCGACCAGCGCGGCAAAGAACAGCGAAATGATCAGGCCACTGAACGTCACCAGCGAGCTGAATTTTATGGTGGTCCAGAATGAGTCCAGATAGTACGGGTCGTGGAACAAGGTAACGAAGTTATCCATGCCGACGAACTGGCTGGAGAGACCAAAAGGATCGACGCTTTGTAGCGAATACCACAGCGCTTCACCCGCGGGCCAGATAAAGAAAATAATGGTGATAACCAGCTGCGGCGCAACCAGCAGATAGGGCAGCCAGCGCGAGCGGAATACCGGACGGGTTGATGACATGAGGTTACTCTTTTGCTCGTTGATGCCAAATGATTCGCTGCTGCCGGCAATCGCCCAAGGCGGATATCCCCCGGTAAGCAAGGCGCTACCGGGGAACGTCCGTTCGACCTACTGCCATAAATCAATCGGCATCAATACGTTACGACTTAGTCGACTGCTCGAAACGACGCAGCAGCTGGTTACCGCGCTCAACCGCTGAATCCAGCGCCTGCTGCGGGGTTTTCTTGCCGGTCCAAACGCTTTCCAGCTCCTCGTCCACAACGGTGCGGATCTGCGGCATATTGCCCAGGCGCAGGCCTTTGGTGAACGGCAGCGGCGGCTTGTTCAGCATCTGACGGGTGGCGATATCGGCGCCAGGGTTCTTGTCATAGAAGCCCTGCTGACGGGTCAGATCGTAGGCGGCGGTGGTGATCGGCAGATAGCCGGTTTTCTGGTGCCATTCCGCAGCGATTTCCGGTTTTGTGAGGAACTCGAGGAATTTCGCCACTCCGGTGTAGGTCTCTTTATCTTTACCCTGCATGACCCACAGGCTCGCCCCGCCGATAATGGCGTTCTGCGGCGCGCCCTTAACGTCGGCATCGTACGGCATCATACCGACGCCATAGTTGAATTTGGCGTACTGGCGGATATCAGCAAGCGAGCCGGAGGAGGCGGTGGTAATCGCACAGTCGCCGTTATAGAACTTCTCGGTGGACTCATCTTTACGCCCGAAGTAGCTGAAGTCGCCCTTCTTGTTCATCGCTTCCAGCATGGCGATATGCTTCACCTGCTCCGGCTTGTTGAACTCCAGAACCGCATCGGTGCCGTCGAAGCCGTTGTTTTTCGTCGCCACCGGCAGACCGTGCCAGGCGCTGAAGTTCTCAATCTGAATCCAGCCCTGCCAGCCGCTGGCGTAGCCGCATTTCATTCCGGCGGCCTTCAGCTTCTCGGTATAGGCGGCCAGATCCTGCCAGGTTTTCGGCGGCTGCTCCGGATCTAAGCCGGCTTTTTTGAAGGCGTCTTTGTTGTAGTACAGCACCGGGGTGGAGCTGTTAAAAGGCTGGGAGAGGAGGTGGCCGGTTTTAGAATCAGTGTAGTAGCCGGAAACGGTCGGCACGAACTGCGATTCATCAAACTTAATGCCCGCATCGGTGAAGACCTGATACACCGGCTTAATGGCTTTTGATGCCATCATCGTCGCGGTACCGACTTCATAAACCTGAAGCAGCGCGGGAGCGTTACCGGTACGAAACGCAGCGATACCGGCGCTCAGGCTCTGCTCGTAGTTACCTTTGTACACCGGCGTAATTTTGTAATCCGGATTAGCTGCGTTGAAACGTTGCGCCAGAGAATCAACTTCTTTACCCAGTTCCCCTTCCATTGAGTGCCAGAACGGGATGGTAGTTACTGCGAGGGCCTGACCAGCAAATACCAGGCTAAGCGCCAGTCCTAAAGCCGTATGTCGTAACGATATCATCGGTTATCTCTCTTGTTGTTCCAGATGCGCGATTTCACGCGTTTGATGTTCGCGGGGGTAACATGACATGCTCGAATTACAGAAAAATAACTCTTTTATTACAAAAAAAAGATAGTAAGGCGTCAGAGAGATGGCAAGACGATGAAAGATCGGAGACAGGAAAGTGGGAGCTGCGACACGTCAAGGGGATAATTCCCGGCCAGCGGCGTCAGCGCTCCGTTCTGGCTAAGGAATATCCCGGCCGGGCGGCCGGGAATAAGAGCGAGGAGATTAGCCTCCCAGGTAGGCGCTACGCACCGCCTCGTTAGCCAGCAGCGCGTCGCCCGTATCTTCGAGCACCACGTGGCCGTTTTCCAGCACGTAGCCGCGATCGGCAAGCTTCAGCGCCTGGTTGGCGTTCTGCTCCACAAGGAAAATGGTCATCCCCTGCTCGCGCAGCTGTTCGATGGTGTTGAAAATCTGCTGGATAATAATCGGCGCCAGGCCCAGAGAAGGTTCATCGAGCAGCAGCAGGCGCGGCTGGCTCATCAGCGCACGGCCAATCGCCAGCATCTGCTGTTCGCCGCCGGACATGGTGCCCGCGCGCTGAATGCGGCGCTCAAGCAGACGCGGGAACAGTTCGTATACCCACTTAATGCGGGTCTGGAACTGGTCACGGTCGGCAAAAAAACCGCCCATCGCGAGGTTCTCTTCGACCGTCATACGCGAGAAGACGCGACGCCCTTCCGGAACAATCGCCACCGCTTCGCGCATGATTTTCGCGGTCTGCCAGTCGGTAATATCCTTACCATCAAACACCACCTTCCCGCTGCTGGCGCGCGGGTCGCCGCACAGGGTGCCGAGCAGCGTGGTTTTACCCGCGCCGTTGGCGCCAATCAGGGTCACTATCTCCCCCTGATTAATATGCAGGCTGACGTTATGCAGCGCCTGAATCTTGCCGTAGTGGGCGCTTACGTTGTCAAAAGATAACATCACTTTTTCCATGCTTATGCCTCACCAAGGTATGCGCGGATCACGTCCGGGTTGTTGCGGATCTCTTCCGGCGTTCCGTTGGCCAGCGGCGTGCCCTGGTTTACCACGTAAATGCGATCGGAAATGCCCATCACCAGCTTCATATCGTGTTCAATCAGCAGGATGGTGGTGTTGTGATGACTGCGCAGCTCGGCGATCAGCTCGTCGAGCTCCTTGGTCTCTTTGGGGTTCAGGCCCGCCGCCGGTTCGTCCAGCATCAGGATTTCCGGCTGCGTCACCATGCAGCGGGCGATCTCCAGACGCCGCTGGTCGCCGTAGGCGAGGTTGCTGGCCTGGCGGTTAGCCTGCTCCAGCAGGCCGATACGCTCGAGCCAGGCGGCGGCGCGATCCAGCGCTTCGCTCTGCGCGCGGCGGAAGGTCGGCGTTTTCAGCAGCCCGGAGAAGACGCCGGTTTTCAACTGCTGATGCTGCGCCACCAGCAGGTTTTCAATCACCGTCATTTCGCGGAACAGGCGCACGTGCTGGAAGGTACGCACGACGCCCATGCGGGCAATCTGCTGACCCGGCAGCCCTTCCAGGTGCTGGTCACGCAGCATAATCGAACCGCCGGTCGGCTTATAGAAACCGGTGAGGCAGTTAAAAACCGTGGTCTTCCCGGCGCCGTTAGGGCCGATCAGCGAAACAATTTCCTGCGGACGCAGCTCCAGCGACACGTTGTTGACCGCCAGCAGGCCGCCAAAGCGCATCATCAGGCCGCTTACGGATAATAATGGCTGACTCATGCCTGCTCTCCTTTAGCCTGACCTTTTTTCAGCTTCAGCTGCGGGCGCGTCATCGGCAGCAGACCCTGCGGACGCCAGATCATCATCAGTACCATCAGGCCACCCAGCATCAGCATGCTGTATTCGTTGAAATCACGCATCAGCTCGCGCGATACCACCAGTAAAATAGCGGCCAGAATCACCGCAAACTGCGAGCCCATCCCGCCCAGCACGACGATGGCCAGCACGAAGGCCGACTCGGCGAAGGTAAAGGATTCCGGGCTAACGAAGCCCTGGCGGGCGGCAAACAGCGTCCCGGCAAAGCCGGCAAACGCGGCGCTGATGGTAAAGGCGGTGAGCTTGATGCGCGTCGGATTGAGGCCCAGAGAACGACAGGCAATCTCATCTTCACGCAGCGCTTCCCACGCGCGGCCCAGCGGCATGCGCAGCAGGCGGTTAATCACGAACAGCGAGAAGACCACCAGCAGCAGCGCCACCAGGTAGAGGAAAATCACCCTATCGCTGGGGTCGTACTTGACGCCAAAGAAGTTGCTGAAGGTATCCCATCCGCCTTCGCGGGCGCTGCGGCTAAACTCGAGGCCAAACAGCGTCGGCTTAGGGATCTGGCTGATGCCGTTCGGGCCGCCGGTCACTTCGGTGTTATTGAGCAGCAAAATACGCACAATTTCGCCGAAGCCGAGGGTCACAATCGCCAGATAGTCACCGCGCAGGCGCAGCACCGGGAAGCCCAGCAGGAAGCCCGCAGCGGCCGAGACCAGCCCCGCCAGCGGCAGGCAGGTCCAGAAGCCGAGGCCGTAATAGTGGTTCAGCAGCGCGAAGGTGTAGGCGCCGATAGCGTAGAAGCCGCCGTAGCCCAGTACCAGCAGGCCGGACAGCCCCACCACCACGTTCAGCCCCAGGCCGAGAATGATGTAAATCATGGTCAGGGTGGCGATATCCACCGTGCCGCGCGACACCATAAACGGCCACGCGACGGCGATAACCAGCAGCGCCACCAGGAACAGCTTCTGCTTTACCGTCGACCCGTCGATGGCCGGCAGAATAAACTTCGGCCCGGAGACGTTTTTCAGGGTTTTCTGGAACAGCGGGCGCATCAGTTGGAAGAGGAAGACCACCGCCGTGCCGATGAAGATCCACTGCCAGCGGATATCCGCCGCGGTATCTACCACCAGTTTGGTGCCGTCCAGCTCCAGCTGCACGCCCATAAAGACGCCGGCCAGAATAAAGAACATCACCGCGGAGAGCAGCGCCATTGCAATATGCATCGGTTTCATACTTTCTCAACCTCCGGGCGACCCAGGATGCCGGTAGGCATCACTAACAGCACCAGAATCAGCAGCGCAAAGGAGACCACGTCTTTATATTCGGTGCTGAGGTAGGCGGAGGAGAGAGCTTCGGCGATGCCCAGAATCAGGCCGCCGATCATCGCGCCAGGAATGCTGCCAATGCCGCCCAGTACCGCGGCGGTAAATGCTTTCATCCCGGCCATAAAGCCGATATAGGGGTTGATAACGCCGTAGAACTGACCGAGGAGCACCCCGGCGACCGCGGCCATAGCGGCGCCGATAACAAACGTCAAGGCAATAACGCGATCGGTGTTAATTCCCAGCAGGCTGGCCATTTTCAGGTCTTCCGCGCAGGCGCGGCAGGCACGCCCCATACGCGAATAGCGAATAAACAGCGTCAGCGCCAGCATCGCCACAAAGGTGACAATCCAAATCACCAGCTGCATGGTGGTGATCGTGGCAGAGAAGTTTTCGCTGCTGCCCACCGTCCACTGGCCGTTAAACAGGCTCGGCAGCGCCACATCGCGCGACCCTTCCGTCAGGCTGACGTAGTTTTGCAGGAAGATTGACATCCCGATGGCGGAAATCAGCGCAATCAGTCGCTTGGAGCTGCGCACCGGCCGATAGGCCACGCGTTCAATACTCCAGCCATAGGCGCTGGCAATAATGATAGCCCCGACAAATCCGGCGGCGACCAGCAGCCAGCTGGTGTCGATGCCCATCATCATCAGCGCGGCAATGATCATGAAGGAGACGTAGCTACCTATCATATACACCTCGCCGTGGGCGAAGTTAATCATGCCAATAATGCCGTATACCATCGTGTAACCGATGGCGATCAGCGCATAGGTACTGCCCAGCGTGACGCCGTTAAACATCTGCTGCAGAAAGTAGAGAAACTGCTCGGACATAAGGTAACCTTTCTAAACCCGACAAGGCGGGATGTTGAATCCCACTCTCAACGACTCGAGCGGCGGACGGGCGGCAAATGTTTCCCTCCCCGGAAGCCCCGGGGCGGATAAACGTCGTCTACGCATCTGCGGCTCAAACCATGCGAGTGGTTGTCTTATTTTGCGGCCGAGGATGACCCATCCGCGTGCCACTGGAAGACACCAAACTCAAATCCCTTCAAATCGCCTTTTTCGTCCCAATTCAGCGGCCCAATCACGGTTTTCGCGCCGTGAGCTTTCAGATCTTTGATTAAGTCCAGCGGCTCCTGGCTGCTGCTTCTGTCCATCGCCTGCGCTAAGGACTGCACGGCAGCGTAGGTAATCCAGACGTACGGCCCGCTCGGATCTTTTTTCTCCGCTTTCAGCGCGTCTACGATAGCGCTGTTTGCCGGATCCTGGTCATAGCGTTTCGGCATTGTCACCAGCATGCCTTCTGCCGCGGCGCCTGCGATATTGGACAGCGAAGCATTGCCCACGCCCTCAGGACCCATAAATACGGTTTTCAGGCCGTTAGCTCGCGCCTGGCGCAGCATCTGGCCCATTTCCGGGTAATAGCCACCGTAGTAAACGAAATCAATATTCTCTTTCTGCAGGCGAGACAGCAGCGCGGAGAAGTCTTTCTCACCGGCGGTGATCCCGTCGAAGAAGACGATGTTGGCGTTGCCTTTTTTCAGGCTCTCCTGGACCGAACGCGCCAGGCCTTCACCGTACTGCTGCTTGTCATGAATGATAGCAATACGCTGCGGTTTAACCTTTTCCAGAATATATTTTGCGGCGGTCGGCCCCTGCGAGGAGTCGAGGCCGGCGGTACGCATGATGTACTGATAGCCGCGTTGAGTCAGCTCGGGGTTAGTGGCCCCCGGAGAGATCATCAGAATGCCTTCATCTTCGTAGATATCGGATGCCGGCTGCGTTGAGGAGGAGCAGAGGTGGCCGATAACGTATTTAATCCCTTCGTTAACGATTTTGTTCGCCACCGCGACGGCCTGTTTAGGGTCGCAGGCGTCGTCATATTCCACGCCAACCAGCTTATCGCCCTTAATCCCACCCTGCGCGTTAATATCTTTAATTGCCTGACGCGCACCGTTGAACTCCATGTCGCCCCATTGCGCGACCGGACCAGACATCGCACCAACGACGGCGACTTTTATCTCTTTGGCGATTACCGCGTGCGACATGGTCAGTGCGACTAATCCCGCAATGATTGTTTTCGCGTTCCTTTTCATGCTCCAGGACCCCGTTCGTGATGTGGTGTAAATATTTTGTATTTTTATGGTTAAAAAGCATTCTGTGCTTTTATTAAACAACGCTACTTTTACCATGATCTTTAATGGTTTAGCGCAGTTTTTTACCTGAAACCAGATTAAAATCTCTATTTTTCAGGCGATTAAGCAAAGATAATATTCTGTATTCACGCGAAGATAAACAAAAAAAGTCCCGTTTTTAGCATAAAATAACGATACATACGGCGGAATAAAACGCTGCACTTTAGGTTAAAACTCTGCTTATTTTTCGATCCATAACGCATTGCGCTACCCTGCCTTCCCCAGGAAAACGAATCACCTGATGAATCCGCAAAAAACAGCGCTCCGCCGGGTAGTAATTTTGGGTACACTGGCGCATCCGTTTTGACTGGACTTGCCGCGCATGAAACTGACCATTATTCGTTTAACGCACTTCAGCGATCAGGATCGCATCGATTTAGGGAAAATCTGGCCATCACGCGATCTGGCCGGGCTCCCCGTGGATGATAGCCACGCTATTTACGCCGCCCGCTTTAACGAACGTCTGCTGGCCGCCGTTTGCGTGACCTTAGACGGTGCAGAGGGCGAGCTGAGCGCGCTGTACGTGCGCGAAGTCACCCGCCGTCGCGGCGTCGGGCAGTATCTGGTGGAAGAAGTGCTGCAAAGAAATCCAGAAATCGGTCGCTGGCGGATGGCGGATACCGGAATTGAAGACTACCGCGTCATGTCAGCGTTTATGCAAGCGCTGGGCTTCAGCGCCCAGGACGGTGGTTGGGAAAAGCGTTAAAAACGAAGCGGGAGAATCCCGGATAGCGGCATATCACGCCTTATCCGGGCGATGATTACTTCAGCTTATTCAGCATGACCTTTATCCAGGCAACGATATCACTCTTCATTTCACCCATAACCCCCTCTTTTCCAGGTCGTAAATTGACCATTCATTTAACCAGGATCTCTCTTATCCGGCCTACAAATTGACAATTTATTTAACCGAGAATTTCTACTTTACCCGGCCAGAATCACGCTGTATTTAACCAATCACCCCGCTTTTCCCGGCCTAAAAGAGGCCATTTATTTAACCGAGAATTTCGCGCTACAGGCAGGCGGCAAGCTGTGAAATCCCCGGGAGCTTACATGAGTAAGTGACCGGGGTTGAGGAGCGCAGCCAACGCACCTGTAGCGTGAAAGGCGAAGGTTAAATTATTTGGCGTCGGTCGCGGTGCCATCCGCATGCCACGTAAACACGCCGAACTCGAAGCCTTTCAGGTCGCCCTTCGCATCCCATGACAGCGGCCCCATCACGGTATCAACAGAGTTTGCTTTCAGGTATTTCGCAATGGCTGCCGGGTCTTCAGACTGGTTCAGGCCTGCCTGCAGCGACTGGATAGCTGCATAGGTGGTCCAGACAAACGCACCGCTCGGATCCTGTTTTTTCGCTTTGATGGCGTCGACGATCGGTTTGTTCGCCGGGACCTGGTCGTAGTTCTTCGGTTTAGTGACCAGCATGCCTTCAGCGGACTGACCGGCAATGTTAGACAGGGAAACGTTCGCTACGCCTTCCGGCCCCATAAACTGCGTTTTCAGGCCGGCCGCGCGCGATTGACGCAGAATCTGCCCCATCTCCGGGTGATAGCCGCCGTAGTAGACGAAGTCGATATTTTCTTTCTTCAGACGCGCCACCAGAGTGGAGAAATCTTTCTCACCGGCGGTGATACCGTCAAAGAACACGACGTTAGCGCCGCCTTTTTTCAGGCCATCCTGCACCGCACGCGCCAGACCTTCGCCATACTGCTGCTTATCGTGAACGATAGCGATACGCTTCGGTTTAACCTTATCAATGATGTATTTAGCCGCCGTCGGGCCCTGGTCAGAATCGAGGCCAGTGGTGCGCAGAATCATTTTATATCCGCGCGCGGTCAGCTCCGGCGCCGTCGCGGCCGGGGTGATCATCAGAATGCCTTCGTCTTCATAGATATCGGACGCCGGCTGAGTAGAAGAGGAGCATAAGTGGCCGATAACGTACTTAATACCGTCATTAACGACCTTGTTGGCCACCGCTACCGCCTGTTTCGGGTCACAGGCATCATCATATTTTACGATTTGCAGCTTATTGCCTTTGATACCGCCCTTAGCGTTAATATCGGCAACCGCCTGCTCAGCGCCGGTAAACTCCTGATCGCCATACTGCGCCACCGGGCCAGACATCGCCCCAACCACGGCAATTTTAATATCTTCAGCCAGCGCTGCGTTGCTCATTATCAAGGCGATACATCCTGCCAGTAACGCTTTACCCTTCATATTCATCCTGAAGCTCCCCACTATTATGGTTTTTTGCATTTGTTGTGATGTTGTTTTTTAGCGCATTATTCTAATTAATCACATAAGAAAAGCATATGATAGCTAGATTAAGGTCTGCCGCTCGCGCCTATGCAGCACACTATGCTAGAACATATCCCATTTTTCAGAATTTGAAACAACAATTTTTTAGGTTATGTAACAGTTATGTGACTGAAGCAGAACGCCACTCCGCAGAGTGGCGAGATGTGAGGCTATGCGGCCAGCGCGCGCTGAATAATCGTCAGCGCCTGGCGGAATTGAGCATCGGGGATAGTGAGCGGGTAGAGGAAGCGGATGACGTTGCCGTAAACGCCGCAGGTCAGCAGCAGCAGCCCTTCGGCCAGCGCGCGCTGCTGGACGGCCCGGGTGAACTCGCCCGCCGGCTCGCCGGTTTGCGGATCAAAAAACTCGACCGCAACCATCGACCCCTGCGCCCGCACCTCGGCAATCTGCGGGCACGATGCTTTGGCCTGATTGAGGACTTCCACCAGATGGTGGCCAAGCTCATTTGCCCGCTGGCAAAGCTGCTCTTCGGCGATCACATCCAGCACCGCATGCGCGGCGGCAATCGCCAGCGGGTTCCCGGCGTAGGTTCCGCCAAGGCCGCCCGGAGCAGGGGCATCCATAACCTCTGCCCGCCCGGAAACCGCCGAAAGCGGCATCCCGCCCGCCAGGCTTTTCGCCATCGTGATCAGGTCTGGCTGCACGCTATAGTGCTCCATCGCAAACAGCTTGCCGGTTCGCCCAAAGCCAGACTGAACCTCATCCGCAATCAGCAGGATGCCGTGGGTATCGCACAGCGCGCGCAGCGCCTGCATAAACCCGGCAGGCGCAACGTTGAACCCGCCCTCGCCCTGTACCGGCTCAAGGACGATGGCCGCCACCTGATCCGCCGCGATATCGGCTTTAAAGAGGCGCTCGAGGCTTTTTATCGCCTCTTCGCTGCTGACGCCGTGCAGCGAATTAGGGTACTGAGCATGAAAAACAGAGCCAGGGAACGGACCAAAGCCGATTTTATAGGGCGCGACCTTGCCGGTCAGCGCCATCGTCATGTAGGTTCGGCCGTGGAAGGCGCCGCCAAAGGTGATGATTCCCGGCCGACGGGTCCAGGCGCGGGCAATTTTGACCGCATTCTCTACCGCTTCCGCGCCGGTAGAGAAGAAGGCCGTTTTCACGGCGCCGGATATCGGGACCAAAGCGTTAATGCGTTCGGCCAGCGTGACGTAGCTGGCGTAGGGGACAATCTGATATGCCGTATGGGTAAAGGCCTCCAGCTGCGAGGCCACCGCGGCGACAACTTTGGGGTGCCGATGCCCGGTATTCAGCACAGCAATCCCCGCCGCAAAATCGATAAACTCCCGGCCTTCGATATCCCACAGCGTCGCGTTCTCAGCTTTTTGCGCGTAGAAGTCGCACATCACGCCTACGCCGCGCGGCGTCGCCTGCTGGCGGCGCTGATTAAGATCGTTATTTTTCACCCGCTTTCTCCCTTCATGAATTTAGTAAGCCGTGCCTGTCTAAAAACAATAGCGCCTGCCCGGCATTCAAGCCCAGCGGAAGAAGAAATTAATATGGTTGACGCATGGAGGGATAAAAAACAAAAAGCCCCCGCTGAGACAGCGAGAGCTTTTTTTGATGCCGGTCGGATTTACGCTTCGATAGCGGTACGCAGTTTCTTCATGGCGTTCTTTTCAAGCTGGCGCACGCGCTCAGCCGAAACGCCGTAGCGATCCGCCAGCTCCTGCAGCGTGGACTTATTGTCTTCGTCCAGCCAGCGGGCGCGGATGATATCCTGGCTACGCTCGTCGAGGCCCTGCATCGCGTCAGTCAGCTTGTTTGCCGCCTGCTCTTCCCAGTTATCATCTTCAATGCCGTCGGCAAAGTTAGACGTTTTATCCTGCAGATAGAGCACCGGAGCCATCGGCTGGCTATCGGACTCATCGTCCGACGACATGTCGAAGGTCATGTCCTGCGCCGCCATACGCGATTCCATCTCACGCACGTCTTTGCTCGACACGCCCAGCTCGCGGGCAACCATTTCGACTTCATCCTGGTTAAACCAGCCCAGACGCTGCTTGGTTTTACGCAGGTTAAAGAACAGCTTACGCTGGGCTTTGGTGGTCGCGACTTTCACAATACGCCAGTTACGCAGAACGTATTCGTGAATTTCGGCCTTAATCCAGTGCACGGCAAAGGAGACCAGGCGCACGCCGACTTCCGGATTAAAACGGCGCACGGCTTTCATCAGGCCAATGTTGCCTTCCTGAATCAGGTCCGCCTGCGGCAGGCCATAGCCCGAGTAGTTACGAGCAATATGAACAACAAAGCGCAGGTGAGACAGGATCAGCCTTTTCGCTGCTTCCAGATCGCCCTGGTAATGCAGCTTTTCAGCAAGCTCCCGCTCTTCATCGGCCGATAACATCGGCCATGTGTTCGCAGCCCGGATGTAAGATTCCAGGTTACCAACGGGGGCTAAGGCTAAAGTTTGCATATCTTTGGTCATTCAAATCCTCTCAATCGATATCGTCTGGCTTGACAGTTCCCGCTTAGACAACCGGGCAACAAACATGCCAGCGTTTATGAGCAACGAGAATATCACCCACATTAGTATCAGACAGTGATTTTATCCACAAGTTCCATGCAACGGTGTGAATACATTACGCACAAAATGTGACATGGAGATGAAGCGTAGGGAAGAGACAACAGGGACTCTTTCCCTGCAGAGAGACATTCAGTCAGTGCAGGGAAAGATTATACCAGAAAATTTTTAATCGGGAGTAAAGTGACGTAAATGTTGCACCGTCGCCAGCCAGGCCGCGACCCAGCCAATCATCGAGCAGACGATCAGCATCAGCAGACACTCGTCGAAGCCTAAGCCGCTGAGCTCAAACTGGGTACCGAATACCTTCGCCACTTCCGTTACCGCTGATGACAGGCGCATCACCATAATCTCCGACAGGATCAGCGATAAAAATGCGCCGCAGAAGCCCAGCAGCGCGCCGCCGTAGAGGAACGGACGCAGGATAAAACCGTCGGTCGCCCCAATCAGCTTCTGCACGTTGATGGTATCGCGGCGAGCAAAGATGCTCAGACGCACGCTGTTGCCGATCACCAGGAACACGGCGGCAACCATCAGCACGCCGATCAGCGCCGATACGCGGCCAACCAGCCCGGTCAGCGAAGAGAGGCGCGCAAACCAGCTGTCATCCATACGGACTTCATCGACGCCCTGAATATGCGCAACCCGATCGCGCAGGGTGTTGAGGGAGTCGGTTCCCTGGAAATCCAGCTTCGGCACGACAATCGCCACCGCCGGCAGCGGGTTCTCTTCCAGCATATCCAGCGCGCCGCCAAAGCCGGACCAGTTGCGGAACTCGCCTAAAGCTTCATCCCGCGACAGATAGTTGACCTTCTCCACGCCCTGCTCTGCCTGCAGCTGCCCGACCACCCGCGCCGCGGCGTCATCGTCCAGCGTCTTCTCCAGATAAACGGTGATCTGCGGCGATGGATAGTACTGCGACGCCGCGCTGTTAACGTTTTTGTACACCATGTAGCACACGCTCGGCAGCGTCAGCGAAATGGCGATGACCATGATGGTCAGGAAGGTGGCCAGCGGCGTGCTTTTCAGATCCTGAACCGCGCCGTGCCAGGCATAGCGCACCTGCTCATTGAAAACGTTACTTTTCCGGGAAGCCGGATTCGGCGCCGCTTTCGGCCGCTTCGGCGCATTGCGCCCACCGCCTGCCCCTGCGGCATTGCGGATGCGGTCAAATCGGCTGCCAAACTGGCGAATGTGGTTTATTGCCTCGCGCTTATTCACCCCAGTGGCCTCCGTGCATATGCCCGTCGCTCAGGGTCAGCATGCGATACGAACGACTGGAAATCAGCCCCAGGTCGTGCGTCGCCATCAGAACCGTTACCCCTACGCGGTTAAATTCTTCAAACAGACGTAAAATCCCCTCCGAGAGCGCCTCATCGAGGTTACCGGTCGGTTCATCCGCCAGCAGCACCGCAGGCTTGTTCACCACCGCGCGGGCGATGCCCACGCGCTGCTGCTCACCGCCGGAGAGTTGGATAGGAAGATTTTTCGCTTTGTCCAGCAGCCCGACTTTATCCAGCGCGGCCGATACCCGGCGGCGGATATCATCCCCGCTGGCGCCGGCAATAATCAGCGGGATCGCCACGTTGTCAAACACGGTACGATCCATCAGCAGGTGGTGATCCTGGAAAATCATGCCGATCTGGCGGCGCAAAAACGGCACCTCCCGGCTCTTCAGGCGGCTAATATCGTGGCCGCCGAACAAAATTTTGCCGGCGCTCGGCCGCTCGATGCCGCAGATAAGCTTGAGCAGGGTACTTTTCCCCGCGCCGGAGTGGCCGGTCAGGAACGCCATCTCGCCCGACTGCAGGTGGAAGTTCACCCCCTGCAGCGCTTGTCTCCCACCGAGATAGGCTTTGCTGACTTGTTCAAAGCGAATCATTATTAATCCTCTCGGGCAAAAAGTGCCTCAATAAAGTCGCCCGCATTAAACGGACGCAGATCCTCAATACGTTCACCGACGCCAATATAGCGAATCGGAATACCGAACTGGTCAGCGACCGAGAAGATAACCCCACCTTTCGCGGTACCGTCCAGCTTCGTCAGCGTGATGCCGGTCAGGCCAACGGCCTCATGGAACAGTTTGGCCTGGCTAATCGCGTTCTGCCCGGTGCTGGCATCAATTGTCAGCATCACTTCATGCGGGGCATCTTCGTCCAGCTTCTTCATCACGCGGACGATTTTCTTCAGCTCTTCCATCAGGTGCGATTTATTCTGCAGACGGCCCGCCGTATCGGCAATCAGGACGTCAACGTTGCGCGCCTTGGCGGCCTGAATGGCGTCGAAAATAACCGAAGCCGAGTCCGCGCCGGTATGCTGCGCAATCACCGGGATATTATTACGCTGACCCCAGACCTGCAGCTGCTCTACCGCGGCGGCGCGGAAGGTATCCCCCGCGGCCAGCATGACCGACTTGCCCTGCTGCTCAAACTGACGCGCCAGCTTGCCGATGGTCGTGGTTTTACCCACCCCGTTGACGCCAACCATCAGAATAACAAACGGCGTTTTCCCTTCAACGTTCAGCGGCTCGTCAACTTTAGCCAGAATATCGCCCATCTCTTCTTTCAGCAGGCCATACAGCGCTTCGGCATCGCGGAGCTGCTTACGGCTGGCGCCTTCGGTAAGGTGGGTAATAATCTTACGGGTCGTTTCCACGCCAACGTCGGCGATCAGCAGCTGCTCTTCCAGCTCTTCGAAGAGATCATCATCTATTTTTTTGCCGCGGAACAGACTGATAAATCCGGAACCGAGGTTCTGTTTGGTTTTAACCAGGCTGCGCTTGAGTCGGGCGAAGAAACCTTCTTTCGTCGGCTTCTCCTGCTCGATTTGGGCGGCTTCCTGCGGCTCGCTCTGCTCCTCAGCTTCTGCCGCCAGCGCCTGGGCTTCCAGCTCGTCGTCCGACAGCGCAGGCTCATCCTCAATCAGCGCCTCTTCAACGACGGCAGCCTGCGGCTGGGCGACAACCTCTTCCGGCAGCTGTTCAACAAGCGCTTCGGCAACCGCCGGCTGGGCAATAACGTCTTCCACCAGCGGCTCTTCCACCGCCGTTTCTTCGACGGCGGCTTGCGCAGCTTCCGGCTCTACGACAGCCGGCTCGGCGGCAAGTTCTTCTTCCGCTTCGCCAACGGCCGGCGCATCGTCTGTCGCGGCGACCGGCGGAGCAATCTCTTCAACGGCGGATTCTGCCGCCGCCACCGGATGCGGCAGCTCGCTTTCGACAACCTGTTCGGTGACCTCAACGACGTCAGCGGCAAAGGCCTCCGCGTCCTCTTTCTCTGCCGCCGGGGCGCGCTCCGCCTCGGCTTCAGGCGCAACAACGGCCTCAGCCGGCGCTGCGGGAGCCTGTTCCGCAGCTTCCTGCAGCCCTTCTACTTTTTGCTCAACTTCTGTTTCCTGCGCCTGCTCTTTTTGTCCAAAGCCCAGCCAGGAAAAGAAGCCACGTTTTTTCTCTTTCGCCATTTGCGACTACACTCCTCGCTGATTATTCATGGCACAGCTTCGGCATATCTGTCGCGGAAGCTGAAAAATAATGAAATTAGTCAGATAGTCTATCACTTAACTTAACGCGCATCACCGCCCCCGGATTAAGGTTTCGTCATCCGCCTTCGATCGCTAGAATAGCAGGCTGGAAGTTAAGACTTGAGCAGAGAGATGAAGAAACCAAACCACGCAGGCAGCGGCCAGATCCGCATTATCGGCGGACAGTGGCGGGGCCGAAAATTACCGGTGCCGGAGAGCCCGGGCCTGCGCCCGACCACCGACCGGGTTCGTGAAACCCTTTTTAACTGGCTGGCGCCGTCTATGGTCGATGCGCGCTGCCTTGACTGCTTTGCCGGCAGCGGCGCGCTGGGGCTGGAGGCGCTATCCCGCTACGCGGGCAGCACCACGCTGCTGGAGATGGAGCGCGGCGTTGCCCAACAGCTGCAGAAAAACCTGGCGACCCTGAAAGCCAGCAACGGCACGGTGGTCAACGCCAATACCCTGACCTGGCTTAATCAGCCCGGCACGCCGCACCAGATAGCGTTCGTCGACCCGCCGTTCCGCAAAGGGTTGCTGGAAGAGACGCTGCGGCTGCTGGAGAGTAACGGCTGGCTCGCCGACGAAGCGCTGATCTACGTCGAGAGTGAAGTCGAAAATGGGCTACCGCCGGTACCGGCAGGCTGGCACCTGTATCGTGAGAAAGTGGCCGGACAGGTCGCCTACCGCCTCTATCAACGAGAGGCACAAGGAGAGAAGAATGCTGATTAATCTAGGCCGGGTACTGATGCTATGCGTATGGGCGTTTTTGCTCTTAAACCTGTTTCAGCCTTTCCCTAAGCCGCTGAATATTTTCGTTAACGTCGCGCTTATCTTTATGATCCTGATGCACGGCCTGCAGCTGACGCTGCTGAAAGCCACTCAGCCCAAAGATGCGCCGCCGCTGGGCCGCTTCGAGCAGGTGCGCATTTTTATCTTCGGCGTGTTCGAGCTGGTCGCCTGGCAGAAAAAGCTCAAGGCTACGCTGCGTAAGAAGTGATGGCGGCAGGCTCAGGGATTTGGCGTAAACGCGACAAACCTTGAGCCTTTGTAGCTCAGCATGCCCCTGTCGCCGACGCTAAGCGCATGATACTGCGCCTCTTCAAGACGAAAGCTGACGTCGAGCCCGCCGGTTTCCGGCCTGAAGCTGGCCTCATAGCGCATTTCGCTGCCGGCCGGAGCGACGGTTTGCTGGCGCGAACGGCGATCGTTAACCACCTTTTCCCGTTTGTTACTCACCACCACCTGCCTTTGCAGCAGCGGCGCGGCGTCGTTGTCCCTGCTTTCCCGTCGCTGCTGCGCGTAGCGAACCGATGCCGCTATCACAATGATGGCCACGACAATAATAAAAAACAGCGGGATCTTGCTCATTCATCTTACCCATAAGAATTCTCATGAATAAGCATACCGCGCCTTGATTAACATTGTCATCTGCCCGCCCGAGCCACTACACTGAGTTTTAGTACCGTCAGTACAACTACTTATACCCTATGCATTTCGGGTTACGGCTTGAAAGGCGGCGGGTATAGCGATAACAGATACAGGGACTCACTATGCTTTGGTCGTTTATTGCTGTCTGTTTTTCCGCATGGCTTTACGTCGATGCGTCCTACCGTGGACCAACCTGGCAACGTTGGTTGTTTAAACCCGTCACGCTGATTCTGCTGCTGCTCCTTGCCTGGCAGGCGCCCATGTTCAACGCCATCAGCTATCTGGTGCTGGCCGGCCTGTGCGCCTCGCTGCTCGGCGACGCGCTGACGCTGCTGCCGCGCCAGCGGGTGATGTACGCCGTCGGCGCATTTTTCCTTTCGCATCTGCTCTATACCATCTGGTTCGCCAGCCAGATGACGCTGTCATTTTTCTGGCCGCTGCCGCTGGTGCTGCTGGTCGTTGGCGCGCTGCTGCTGGCGGTTATCTGGAGCCGGCTGGAAGAGATGCGTCTGCCGGTCTTCACCTTTATCGGCATGACGCTGGTAATGGTCTGGCTGGCGGGCGAACTGTGGTTCGTGCGCCCGACCGATACCGCGCTCTCCGGCTTTATCGGCGCCGCCTTCCTGCTGCTGGGTAATATTGTCTGGCTGGTCAGCCACTATCGCCGCCGCTTCCGCGCCGATAACGCGATTGCCGCCGCATTCTACTTCGCCGGGCACTTCCTGATCGTTCGCGCGCTGTACCTCTAATTTAGCGCTTGACTCTGGAGTCGACTCCAAAGTGTATCCTCTGGGCAATGAGAAAATTATCATTACCCGGAGGGTGTCATGTCGACTCCAGAAGCTCAGGATAAAAAAGTCCCACAGTTCTCGTCATTCAAATTAAAGCCCGCTGCCGCACAGCCTGACGGCTGCTGTACGGACTCCTCCTGCGCGGCGCAAACCCGCGAAGAACCCATGGAAACCGCGCGCTACAGCTGGCTGGTCGACGGCATGGACTGCGCCGCCTGCGCCCGGAAGGTGGAGAATGCCGTACGCCAGGTGCCGGGCGTCAGCCAGGTGCAGGTGCTGTTTGCCACGGAAAAGCTGCTGGTGAACGCCGGGAGCGATATCCGCCCGCAGGTGGAAAGCGCGGTACGCGCGGCGGGCTATACGCTGCGAGATGAGAATACTCCGCAGCGGGAAACCTCCTGGCTGCGGGATAATCTGCCGCTGATAACCCTGGTGCTGATGATGGCCCTGAGCTGGGGGCTGGAGCAGTTTAATCACCCCTTCGGCGAGCTGGCCTTCGCTGCCACCACCCTCGTTGGCCTATGGCCGGTCGCGCGCCAGGCGCTGCGGCTGATCAAAAGCGGCAGCTGGTTCGCCATTGAAACGCTAATGAGCGTCGCGGCCATCGGGGCGCTGTTTATCGGCGCAACCGCCGAAGCCGCAATGGTGCTGCTGCTGTTCCTGATCGGCGAACGCCTTGAAGGCTGGGCCGCCAGCCGCGCTCGCCAGGGCGTCAGCGCGCTTATGGCCCTGAAGCCCGATACCGCCATACGGGTCCGCGACGGCGTGCGGGAAACCGTCGCCCAGCGCGACCTGCGCCCCGGCGATCTGATTGAGGTCGCCGCCGGCGGGCGCCTGCCCGCCGATGGTCGGCTGATGACGCCGTTTGCCAGCTTCGATGAAAGCGCGTTAACCGGCGAATCCGTCCCGGTGGAACGCAGCTCCGGCGAACGCGTGGCGGCAGGCGCAACCAGCGTCGATCGTCTGGTGCAGCTGACGGTTATCTCTGAACCCGGCGACAGCGCTATCGATCGTATCCTGAAGCTGATTGAAGAAGCCGAAGAACGCCGGGCGCCCATTGAACGCTTTATCGATCGCTTTAGCCGTATTTATACCCCGGCCATTATGCTCGTCGCCCTGCTGGTGGCCATCGTACCGCCGCTGTTTTTTGCCAGCGCCTGGCTACCGTGGATCTACAAAGGGCTGACGCTGCTGCTGATCGGCTGCCCGTGCGCGCTGGTCATTTCAACCCCGGCGGCAATCACCTCCGGGCTGGCGGTCGCGGCCCGTCGCGGCGCGTTGATTAAAGGCGGCGCCGCGCTTGAACAGCTCGGGCAGGTTCGCCAGGTCGCCTTTGATAAAACCGGCACCCTGACCGTCGGCCAGCCGCGCGTAAGCGCGGCGATTGTCACCGCCGACATCGATGAGAACGGCCTGCTGGCGCTGGCCGCCGCGGTGGAGCAAGGCTCCAGCCATCCGCTGGCCCAGGCCATTGTCCGCGAAGCGGAGCAGCGAGGGCTGAGCATCCCGGCCGCCAGCGCCCAGCGCGCGCTGGCCGGTTCCGGTATAGAAGCTGAAGTTGCCGGCCGCCGGGTGTTAATTTGCGCGGCGGGTAATGGGGCGGCGGCCGAGTACGAAGAGCAGATCCAGCGGCTGGAGAGCGCCGGCCAAACGGTGGTGCTGGTGCTACGTGAGGATATCCTGCTCGGCATTCTGGCGCTGCGCGATACCCTGCGCGACGACGCCCGCCAGGCGGTGGAAGATCTGCATCAGCTCGGCGTGCAGGGGGTGATCCTGACCGGCGATAACCCGCGCGCGGCGGCGGCCATCGCCAACGAGCTGGGGCTGACGTTCCGCGCCGGGCTGCTGCCTGCAGATAAGGTCACGGCGGTGATGGCGCTCAACGCCGAAGCGCCGCTGGCGATGGTCGGCGACGGCATCAACGACGCGCCGGCCATGAAGGCGGCCACCATCGGTATTGCGATGGGCAGCGGCACCGACGTGGCGCTGGAGACCGCCGATGCGGCGTTAACCCATAACCGCTTAACCGGCCTGGCGCAGATGATTTCGCTGGCTCGCGCCACCCATGCCAACATCCGGCAGAACATTGCGATTGCGCTGGGTCTGAAGGGGATTTTCCTGATAACCACGCTGCTCGGCCTGACCGGACTGTGGCTGGCGGTGCTGGCGGATACCGGAGCCACGGTGCTGGTCACCGCCAACGCCCTGCGGCTGTTACGCCAGAAGTAGCGGACACGCTCCCCGGCGGCGCTGCGCTTAGCGGGGAGCTCAGTGGTTTTTGCGAATCAAATAGCGGTACGGCAGCGCGCTAATTTCCTGGGCAACCAGCTCATGTTCCATAAAGCGGCAAAAGCCGGGAATATCGCGGGTTGTCGCCGGATCGTCGGCGATAATCAGCAGCGTCTCGCCAACCGGCATCGTACGCACGGCTTTGCGCACCATCATTACCGGCTCCGGGCAACGCAGCCCCTGCGCATCCAAAGTGTGGTCAGGAGTGGAAAAAAGTTCGCTCATTTTCATCTCACGTTAACAAAACGGCCCTAGTTTACCGCCACCCGCACGCGACGCAAGCCAGGTTAACGTTTGCGCGAAAAACAACCGTTGCATTACGCCCCCAACGCAGTATCATGCAGCCGTTTTTAATTGGGTTCCCTCACCCCAAATTTCAGTCCCTCACTCATTCGTGTTGTAGACAAGCGGCGACGCCTCTGCAGCCTGAAGGATAACGGGCATAAAAAGGTCACAATATGAATCCCTTTACTACCGTACAGCGTAAAAAAGCGCTGGTCTGGCTATCGCTATTCCATTTGCTGGTGATCACCTCCAGTAACTATCTGGTGCAGCTACCGATCTCCATTTTTGGTTTCCATACCACCTGGGGCGCGTTCAGCTTTCCGTTTATTTTCCTCGCCACCGATCTGACGGTACGCATTTTTGGCGCACCGCTGGCGCGACGCATCATCCTCGCGGTGATGGTCCCGGCGCTGCTGATCTCCTACGGCGTCTCCGCTCTGTTTTATATGGGCGAATGGCAGGGCTTTGCCGCACTCGCCCACTTCAACCTGTTCGTGGCGCGTATCGCTGTCGCCAGCTTTATGGCCTATGCGCTGGGGCAGATCCTCGACGTCCACGTCTTTAACCGCCTGCGGCAAAATCGCCGCTGGTGGCTGGCGCCAACCGCCTCCACGCTGTTTGGCAACGTCAGCGATACGCTGGCCTTTTTCTTTATCGCCTTCTGGCGTAGCCCGGACCCCTTTATGGCGGCCCACTGGGGAGAAATCGCCATCGTCGACTACTGTTTCAAGGTGCTGATTAGCATCGTATTCTTCCTGCCGATGTACGGCATGTTGTTGAATATGCTGCTGAAAAAAATGGCAGATAAATCTGATTTGTCAGCATTGCAGCCAGGTTAAGAGTACTCGCAGACTGATGTGATAAGATAAGCGAATGAGCCGTTAATGGCCGTTTATCGAAAGGAAGATGTCAATGCGCAATTTGGTTAAATATGTCGGTATTGGCCTGCTGGTTATGGGCCTTGCGGCCTGTGATAACAGCGATTCAAAAGCGCCAACCGAAGGGGCTGCGGCTGAAAGCAACGCCAGCGGACAAACCGTGAGCCTGCTGGACGGCAAGCTGAGCTTCTCCCTGCCTGCAGGGATGACCGACCAGAGCGGTAAGCTGGGCACTCAGGCCAACAACATGCACGTCTATTCTGATGTAACAGGTCAGAAAGCGGTGATCGTGATTGTGGGTGACAGCACCAATGAAGATTTAGCCGTACTGGCTCAGCGCCTGGAAGAGCAGCAGCGCAGCCGCGATCCGCAGCTGCAGGTCGTGACCAATAAATCCGTTGAGATCAAAGGCCACACGCTGCAGCAGCTGGACAGCATCATCTCCGCCAAAGGACAGACCGCCTGGTCTTCGGTGCTTCTCGGCAAGGTGGATGATAAATTGCTGACCCTGCAGATCACTCTGCCGGCAGACAACCAGCAGCAGGCGCAAACTGCGGCGGAAAACATCATCAATACCCTGTCCATTCAGTAATTCGCGGTCAGACGTTATGGCCTCCGGTGTCGCCACCGGAGGCCATTTTTTTGCCGCCAGCCCGGCGGCAGAGCGATGTCAGCCGCCGGCAAAATTAAACGTCGCTATCGGGACAATCCGCAGCCTGAAGCGGAATCCGTTAAGCGCCGGTCCAGGCATTAAGGTTCAGCAGGTTTCCCCCACTCGGTTTTTGCCCGTTACCACGTCGTCATTTGAAAAACAGCTACCAGAACAGAATATTGATTTACGCTTTTCACAGCATAACCGGGTAAATAAAGCTAAATTTCCGCTGCGCCCTGAGCCCGGGGAAATAATCCCCCATTATATAGCCGGGTAATAATTTGCTTATTATTAAATGGCGGGAATGATATGACTGAATAAGCCGACTGCTTAATTCCATGCTGAAGAATAGCGATGATTGTATAATTTTTGTGAATTTTAGGCTAGCAAAGTAAATTTTAACCATCTGAAATCCATCATCATTACTCATTGTTGCTGGTGACCTCGCGATCTATGCTTTATGATGAACCCCCTTCTCGCCTGACGTCAAAACGGAAAACGCGCGAGATATTTACCTGAGACATAATTCCGGCCCGGTGAGACTGATATTAATTATTCTTAGCATTGGGCATCTCATCATATAACTCATAATTCGACAGGAAGCGTTCATGAAAAAGGTTGTTAAGTGGTTGGCGGCTATTGCCGTTATCGGGACATTGGCAGGCTGCGCCCGCACGGCGCCCATCGAACAAATTCAGACTACGGTCAGCGCAGGCCATACCGATGCCCAGGTAAAAAACGCTATTCTCAGAGCCGGCGTACAGCGTCAGTGGATAATGTCGGAAACGGCGCCGGGTATTATCAAAGCCCGCCAGCAGGCGCGCGATCACGTCGCTGAAGTACAAATTAACTATTCCGCGACCGGTTATTCTATTCATTACCTCAGCAGCCTCAACCTGATGGCCTCCGGTGGTCAAATCCATAAAAACTATAACCGCTGGGTACATAATTTGGATAAAGACATCCAGGTTAATTTGGCCGCGGGAAGCGTACAGTAACAGCCCGCTCTCCGGCGCGATATGATTAGGGGCAGGTCGTTTTCTTACCCCCAAAGAGGAATATAGCGCCCGGAGCTATATCGGCATCATCCCGCTAACGCCAGCCGGCGATCGCCGGAAAGCGCGCGGGATATGCCGAACCGCCATTTGATTCGGCATTATCCTATGTATTCGCGAGTCGCCCTGTATGATATGTGGTGGGCGCTGAGAAAAATGCGCCTCAGACCGCGGCCAGAATGATGAAAATATTCGGGTCATGCTCTTAGATTTGCCACAATAAATTGCACTGATGCGCGAAAATATTGAAAATACGCGAAATCGATCGGCAAATAATGCGGACAGCGGCGCCCGATAACCTGACGTCGGTCATACTGTATTGGCAGGTCAGCAGAAAAATAACAAGGTGGCGTTAAAAAACGCTACCGGAATCACCGATTTACCGCGGACTCGCGTTGATGAAATTTGCACTAAACATAATTGACTGGCAGGGCAGAGCCCCAGGACTTAGCGAAACGGCGCAGTGGCAGCAGTGGTCACGGCTTTCGCACGCCATCGATCCGGCGGCGCCTCAGGCAAAGCTAAGCGAATTACCGATGATGACCGCCAGACGACTCAGCTCCGGCAGCCGGCTTGCCGTTGAGTGCGGACTGGCGATGCTGCGCCGCCATCCCATCGATGCCGTGCTGTACACCAGCCGTCATGGTGAGCTTGAACGCAACTACCGCATCCTGCACGCGCTGGCGACGGAACAGGCGCTCTCCCCTACCGACTTCGCGCTGTCTGTCCATAATTCCGCGGTCGGCAACCTGACCATCGCCGCCGAAAAGCCGATCGTCTCCTCTTCACTTTCCGCCGGGCGGGATACCTTCCAGCAGGGGCTGTGCGAGGCGATCTGTCTGCTGCAGGCGGGCTATCAGCGCGTGCTGATGGTTGATTTCGACGGCCACCTCCCGGAGTTTTATCACCCGTATCTTCCCCCCGCGATGCCCACCTGGCCCTATGCGCTCGCGCTGGTTATCGAAGCGGGCGAAGAGTGGCGCTGCTCGACGCGGCGCGCGGCGCGGAGCGAAGAGGCGGAGCTGCCGCAAAGCCTGCAGTTTTTACGCCACTACCTGCAGGATACCCCAACCTTTACCCTGCCCGGCGAGCGCCTGCAGTGGCAGTGGAGCCGCTCATGAACGGCATTCTGTCACGCATAAATCGCGCCTGGCGCGGGCTCATGACCGGCGTCTGCTTCGCGCTGTTTGGCCTTGGCGGGCTGTTGCTGTCCGTGGTCTGGTTTAACCTGCTGCTGCTGGTGATCAGAGATAAATCCCGCCGCCGTCGCCTGGCGCGGCGCAGCATTGCGGCCAGCTTCCGCCTCTTCTTAACGGTGGTCAAAGCCGTCGGCGTGCTGGATTACCGAATCGTGGGCGACGACATCCTGCGCCAGGAGCGCGGATGCCTGGTGGTGGCGAACCATCCTAGCCTGATCGACTACGTGATGCTGGCTTCAATCATGCCCGAGACCGACTGCCTGGTAAAAAGCGCCTTACTGAAAAACCCGTTCGTCAGCGGCGTGATCCGCGCGGCGGACTACTTAATTAACGATCAGGCCGATGCGCTACTGCCCGCCAGCCGGCAGCGCCTGCAGCAGGGCGATACCATTTTAATTTTCCCTGAGGGAACCCGCACCCTGCCGGGCGAACCCATGATCCTTCAGCGCGGCGCGGCCAATATTGCCGTGCGCTGTGCCAGCGATTTACGCGTAGTGGTCATTCGCTGCAGCGAACATATGCTGGGCAAAAACAGTAAATGGTACGATGCGCCGGCGACCCGGCCCCTGTTTACCATCGAGGTAGGCGAGCGGGTGCGGATCGCCCAGTTTTACGACGAAAACTCACAAGAACCGTCGCTGGCAGCAAGACAGCTAAATCGGCATATTTTGCTTCAATTACAATCAGGTACTACGCCTACTTCAGGAATTAATGATGCAAGCGCTCTATCTTGAACTGAAAAATCTCATCATCAACACGTTGAATCTGGAAGAGCTGTCGGCTGACGACATCGACACCGACGCGGCGCTCTTTGGCGACGGCCTGGGCCTGGATTCCATTGACGCCCTGGAGCTCGGGCTGGCGGTGAAAAACCGTTACGGCGTGGTGCTTTCCGCCGAAAGCGACGAGATGCGCCAGCACTTCTTCTCCGTCGCGACCCTGGCCGCGTTCATCCACGCTCAACGTACCTGAGGCACGACCTATGACTGAATCACATGATATTTATGCCGAAGTCTCGGCGCTTCTGGTTAAGCTGTTTGAAATCGACCCGCAGGAGATCCGCCCGGAAGCGCGCCTGTACGAAGACCTCGAGCTGGACAGCATTGATGCCGTCGATATGATCGTCCATCTGCAAAAGAAGACCAGCAAGAAAATAAAGCCGGAAGAGTTTAAAGCCGTGCGTACCGTACAGGACGTGGTTGATGCGGTTGAACGCTTGTCCCGAGAAGCCTGACCCGCATGTCGGGAGCCCCTTCATCTAAGGGCATACAGCTGCTAACGAGCCTGCTCCTGCTGGCCTGGCCGTTTTTAATCTGGCTGGGCCTCGCGCGCAACAGCCTGCACTGGCTGCTTCCCTTGATGGCGCTGATTCTGCTGTTACGCTTTCGCCAGACCCGGCGACAGGCGGGACCGCTGGGCGCCGTCACCCGGCTGGTGGCGCTGGCGGGTATCGCCCTTTGCACCGCCAGCTACCTGCTGAAAACGCACCAGCTGCTGCTGTTTTACCCGCTGGTGGTCAACGGCGTGATGCTCGCCGTTTTCGGCGGCTCGCTGTGGTCAGCGATGCCGGTTGTTGAACGGCTGGCGCGCCTGCGCGATCCGCGGCTTTCCGCGGCAGGCGTACGCTATACCCGCCGGGTGACGCAAATCTGGTGCGGCCTCTTTATTCTTAACGGCGGCATGGCGCTCTTTACCGCGCTGTATGGCGATATGGCGCTCTGGACGGCGTGGAACGGCATGATTGCCTATCTGCTGATCGGCACGCTGATGGCCGCAGAGTGGCTGGTGCGCCGGCGGATGATAAAGCGAGAATCGTCATGATACCGCCTCTCTCTTTGGCGCGCTGGCTGGACGCGCCGCGCCCGTCGGACACGCCGATCGCCTGGCTGGATGAGCAGACCTGGACCCTGGGCCATTTGCGCTATGACGTGGCGCAATGGGTCGAGCAACTCCAGCGGCATGACGCCGAGCGCTGGGCGCTGTGCTTTGAAGACAGCTATCTGTTTCTCGTTGCGCTACTGGCCACGCTGCACGCGCATAAAATTCCGGTGATTCCGGGACATAGCCGCGGCTCGCTGCTGAATGAACAGCGGGCGCTGTTTGACGGAGTCCTCAGCGACGGGCCCCTCGGCTGGCACGGACCCTCGCTGGTCATCGGCAGCGCGGGGCGCGCGATGGCGGAGCCCGGCGCGTTGCAAAGCATCGCCGGTGACGCCTGCGTAGAGCTGTTTACCTCAGGCTCAACCGGGAAGCCAAAGCGGGTTATCAAACCGATCGCCCATCTTGACCGCGAAGCCGAACTGCTGGCCTCGCGCTTCGCTACCCGCCTTGAAGGCTGCCGCATCGTGGCCTCGGTCGTGCCTCAGCACCTCTACGGGCTCACCTTTCGCATCTTTCTGCCGATGGCCCTCGGCCTGCCGCTCCATGCGTCCATGCTCTACTACGCGGAGCAGCTCAGCGCCCTGGGCCATCAATACCGCTATGCGTTTATCAGCAGTCCGGCGTTTTTGAAACGTCTCGATCCCCATCTGACGCCGCCGCCGGTAGAGATGATCCTCTCCGCCGGCGGCCAGCTTCCCGCCGAGGATGTCGCCCGCGCGGCGGCCTGGCTGAAGGTCTGGACGGATGAAATATACGGCAGCACCGAAACCGGCGTGATCGCCTGGCGCTCGCGCCGCCAGGAAGAGGCGGCCTGGCAGCCCTTTGCCGGCATCAGGCTCCTGCAGCAGGGGGCGTCTTTCCGCCTGTTTTCACCGCTTATCGCCGATGAAGACGGGCTGTTAATCGACGATACCCTGGAATTTACCGCCAACGGCCAGTTTCGCCTGACCGGGCGACGGGGGCGGGTGGTCAAAATCGAAGAGAAGCGGATTTCGCTCAGCGAAATAGAGCTCAGGCTCCTGAACCTGCCGGGGATCAGCGACGCGGTGGCTCTGCCGGTCACCCGCGGCGATCGCCAGGGGATTGGCGCGCTGCTGGTACTGGATGCGCAGACCCGTCAGCGCTGGCGGCACGAGGGCAAAACCCTTGAGCGGCAGTGGCGACAGGCGCTGCGCCCGACGCTGGAACCGGTGGCGATCCCCCGCTACTGGCGCGTTATTGACGACATCCCGGTCAACAGTATGAACAAGCGTGTCTATGCGCAACTACAGGAATTTTTTTCATGATACCCCATGAAATAGAGCGCCATCAGGCACAGCCGCAGCAGGTAGAGATCGTCCTGCACCTCGACCCTAACCTCTTCTGGTTCGGCGGGCATTTTGCCGTACAGCCGCTGCTGCCCGGCGTCGCGCAGCTGGACTGGGCGATGCACTACGCCACCACGCTGCTGGCTCCGGGCTGGCGCTTTCACAGCATTCAGAACGTGAAATTCCAGGCTCCGCTGCTGCCGGAGGCCACCGTCACGCTGGCCCTGAGCTGGCAGGAAGCGCGTCAGATACTGACCTTTAGCTATCAGCGCCACGACGGCGACGCGCGCCATACCGCCAGCAGCGGGAAAATTCGCCTATGTCGCTAACCTTCCGCCCCTGCGTGGTGATCCCCTGCTACAACCACGGGGCGATGATGGCGCGCGTGCTGACCCGGCTGCAGCCGTTCAGCCTGCCCTGCATTGTGGTGGACGACGGCAGCAGCGAGGAGACGCGCCGGCAGCTGAGCGAGCTGGCGGCGCGGGAGCCGAACCTCACGCTGATCCGGCTGGCCGAAAACGCCGGCAAGGGCGTCGCGGTGATCCGCGGGCTGCAGGCCGCCGCCGAAGCCGGCTATAGCCACGCCGTGCAGGTCGACGCCGACGGCCAGCACGCCATCGAAGATATTCCGCAGCTGCTCGACCTCGCCCGCAGCCATCCGGCGGCGCTGATTTCCGGCCAGCCGATTTACGACGACTCCATCCCCCGCTCGCGCCTGTACGGACGCTGGATAACGCACGTCTGGGTGTGGATCGAAACCCTGTCGCTGCAGTTGAAAGACAGCATGTGCGGGTTTCGCGTTTACCCGATAGCGCCGACGCTGCGCCTGGCGCAGCGCGTCGCCCTCGGTCAGCGCATGGATTTTGATACCGAAGTGATGGTCCGCCTCTACTGGCAGGGCAACCCCAGCTATTTTGTGCCGACGCGCGTCACCTATCCGCCGGACGGGCTGTCTCATTTTGATGCCTTCAAGGATAACTGTCGCATCTCCTGGATGCATACGCGCCTGTTCCTCGGCATGCTGCCGCGTATCCCTTCCCTGCTGCTGCGCCGCTCCCCCGTACACTGGGCGCGGCAGGAGGAGGTCAAAGGGCTGTGGGGCATGCGCCTGATGCTGCTGGTCTGGCGCCTGCTGGGGCGCAAGGCGTTTTCGCTGCTGCTCTATCCGGTGGTCGCCGTCTACTGGCTCAGCGCGCACCGCGCCCGCCGGGCCTCACGGGAGTGGCTCTCCCGCGTGCGGGCGCAGCTTATCGCCCGGCAGCAGCCGCTGCCTGCGCTGAACAGCTATCGCCACTTTCTGCGCTTTGGCCATGCGATGCTCGATAAAATCGCCGGCTGGCGCGGCGAACTCCGCTTCGATCGCGATGTGGTTTTTGCGCCGGGAGCGCAGGAAACGCTGCACCGCAGCGCCCCCACCGGCAAGCTGCTGCTGGCATCGCATCTTGGCGACGTCGAAGCCTGCCGGGCGCTGGCGCAGCTCCAGGGAACAAAAACCATCAATGCGCTGGTGTTTAGCGAGAACGCGCGCCGCTTTAAGCAAATCATGCAGGAGATGGCGCCGCAGGCCGGGCTGAACCTGATACCGGTAACCGATATCGGCCCGGATACCGCCATCCTGCTGAAAGAGAAGCTGGAGCGCGGTGAATGGATTGCGATTGTCGGCGACCGCATTGCGGTGACGCCCCAGCGCGGCGGTACATGGCGCGTCTGCTGGAGCGAGTTTATGGGCCAGCCCGCGCCGTTCCCGCAGGGACCGTTTATTCTGGCATCCGTTCTGCGCTGCCCGGTGCAGCTCATTTTCGCCCTCCGCCAGCAGGACAAGCTGCATATTCACTGTGAACCGTTCGCCGATCCGCTGATCCTGCCGCGCGCCGGGCGCGAGGAGGCCATACAAAGCGCGGTCGATCGCTACGCCAGCCGCCTTGAGCACTACGCGCTGCGCTCGCCGCTGGACTGGTTTAATTTTTTCGATTTCTGGCAACTGCCAGACGCCAAAGAGAAGGAGTAAAGGGTGCTTAACGATCCCCGTTTTACTGCCGAGGTAGAGCTGACCGTCCCGTTTCACGACGTCGATATGATGGGCGTGGTGTGGCACGGCAACTACTTCCGCTACTTCGAGATTGCCCGCGAGGCGCTGCTCAATCAGTTCAACTACGGCTACCGGCAGATGAAAGAGTCCGGCTACCTGTGGCCGGTCGTCGACACCCGCGTCAGGTACCGCGACGTGCTGACCTTTGAACAGCGTTTTCGCGTGCGCGCCCGCCTCGAAGAGTATGAGAACCGGCTACGCATTAGCTATGAGATCGTTGACGCGGTCAGCGGAAAACGGACCACCACCGGCTACACCATTCAGGTCGCGGTAGAAGAGAAAAGCCGGGAAATGAGCTTCGTCAGCCCGGATATTTTGTTTGAACGCATGGGGGTCACGCCATGAAACTCTGGCCCCTGCTGGCGCTGCTCGTCAGCCCGCTGGTCAGCGCGCTGACGCTCGACGATCTGCAGCAGCGCTTCACCGGGCAGCCGGTTATCCGCGCCCACTTCGATCAAACCCGCACCATCAAGGATCTGCCGCAGCCGCTGCGATCCCAGGGGACGATGCTGATCGCCCGCGATAAGGGTCTGCTGTGGGATCAAACCCAGCCGTTCCCGATGCAGCTGCTGCTCGATGACAAGCGAATGGTGCAGGCGATTAACGGCCAGCCGCCGCAGACCATCACCGCCGACAGCAACCCGCAGATGTTCCAGTTCAACCATCTGCTGCGGGCGCTGTTCCAGGCCGACCGCAAGGTGCTGGAGCAGAACTTCCGCGTTGAATTCACCGATGCGGGCGCAGGCCGCTGGACGCTGCGCCTGACGCCGATAGCCACGCCGCTGGATAAAATCTTCGCCACCATCGATCTCGGCGGGCAGGCCTACCTGGAACGCATTCAGCTGAACGACAGGCAGGGCGACCGCACCGATATCACCCTTTCTCAACATCAACTTACGCCAGCGCAACTGACCGATGACGAACGCCAACGATTTGCTGCACGGTAACCGCAAGAGCTTCGCGCTGCTGTGGGGACTCGTCTGCCTTGTGATGCTGGGCGTGCTGCTGGCGCTGCTGCCCCAGTCGCGGATGAACAGCAGCGTGCTGGCGATGCTGCCGAAACAGGCGCTGGGCGCCGTTCCTCCGAGCCTCAATGAGGGCTTTATGCAGCGCCTTGATCGGCAGCTGGTGTGGCTGGTCAGCCCCGGCAAGCAGGCCGATCCGCAGGTTGCCCGCGAGTGGCTCAGCCTGCTGCAGAAATCCCACGCGCTGGCGACGGTGAAAGGCCCGATGGATGCCGACAGCCAGCAGGCCTGGGGCACGTTTTTCTGGCAGCACCGCAACGGGCTGATTGATGATGCCACCCGCGCCCGCCTGCAAAACGGCGGCGAAGCCCAGGCGCAGTGGGTCCTCTCTCAGCTCTATTCCGCTTTTTCCGGCGTCAGCGGCAAAGAGCTGCAAAACGACCCGCTGATGCTGATGCGCGGTTCGCAGCTGGCGATGGCGAAAAACGGCCAGCGTATGCAGCTGAAGGATGGCTGGCTGGTGACCGAGGATCGGCAGGGCAACCAATGGTACCTGCTGCACGGCGAGCTGGCGGGCTCCTCGTTTGATATGCAGCAAACGCATCGTCTGGTGACCACCCTCTCCGCCCTGCAAACGGAGCTCAAGGCCCGCTATCCGCAGGCTCAGCTGCTCTCGCGCGGCACGGTATTTTACAGCGACTACGCCAGCCAGCAGGCAAAACGGGACATCTCAACCCTCGGCGTTGCCACGATATTTGGCGTTATTATGCTCATCGTCGCGGTCTTTCGCTCGCTGCGTCCGCTGATCCTGAGCCTGATCTCCATCGGCATCGGCGCGCTGGCGGGCACCGTCGCCACGCTGCTGCTGTTCGGCGAACTGCACCTGATGACGCTGGTGATGAGCATGAGCATTATCGGTATTTCCGCCGACTACACGCTCTACTATCTGACCGAGCGGATGGTGCACGGCAACGAGGTCACGCCGTGGCAAAGCCTCGCCAAGGTACGCAACGCGCTGCTGCTGGCGCTGCTGACGGTGGTCGTGGCCTATCTGATTATGATGCTCGCGCCTTTCCCCGGCATTCGCCAGATGTCGGTATTCGCCGCCGCCGGGCTAAGCGCCTCCTGCCTGACGGTCATTTTCTGGCATCCGCTGCTCTCCCGCGGCCTGCCGGTGCGTCCGGTACCGGCAATGGTCCTGATGCTGCGCTGGCTGGCGGCATGGCGACGCAATAAAAAGCTCGCCATCGGTCTGCCGGTCGCCCTGGCGCTGTTCTCGCTGGCGGGGATAGCCACCCTGCGCGTCGATGACGATATTTCCCAGCTGCAGGCGCTGCCGCAGCCTCTTCTGGCGCAGGAAAAGACGATCGCGGCCTTAACCGGCCAGGGCGTCGATCAGAAGTGGTTCGTGGTCTACGGCAGGACGCCGCAGCAAACGCTGGAGCGGCTGGAAGCCTTTGTACCCGCGCTGGAACAGGCGAAAAATCAGGGTCAGCTTAACGGCTATCGAACGATCCCCCTGAACTCGCTGGCCCGTCAGCGCCAGGATCTGACGCTGCTGAAAGCGGCCTCCCCGGCGGTCAGCCGCGCGCTGCAAAGCGCCGGGCTGCAGGCGGTCAATGCGGATCTCAACCCCATGCCGGTCACCGTGGAGGCCTGGCTTGCCAGCCCGGCCAGCGAAGGCTGGCGCCTGCTATGGATAACCCTGCAGAACGGCGAGAGCGGCGTGCTGGTGCCGGTTGACGGCGTGAAGGAGAGTCCGGCGCTGAAGGCCCTGAGCACGAAATATAGCGGCGTGGCGTGGGTCGACAGGAAAAGCGCTTTCGACGAGCTCTTCGCCCTCTATCGCCATTTGCTGACCGGACTGCTGGGTATCGCCCTGGCCACCATCGCCTGCGGGGCGGTTCTGCGCCTCGGCTGGCGCAAAGGGCTTATCAGCCTCGCGCCTTCGGTACTCTCATTAGGCTGCGGCCTCGCGGCGCTCTCCCTCAGCGGCCATACGCTTAATCTGTTTTCGCTGCTGGCGCTGGTGCTGGTGCTGGGGATCGGCATCAACTACACGCTGTTTTTCAGCAATCCGCGCGGCACGCCGCTGACCTCGCTGCTGGCCGTCACCCTGGCCATGATGACCACGCTGCTGACCCTCGGCATGCTGGTGTTTAGCTCAACCCAGGCGATCGCCAGCTTTGGCATCGTGCTGGTTAGCGGGATTTTCACCGCCTTCCTGCTATCGCCCCTGGCGATGCCCGGCAAAAAAGGGAAAAAAAGAAGATGATGAAGCACAAACTCGGCCGCGCCCTCGCGCTGATTGCCACCTTAGCCCTGGCCGGCTGCGGCCATTCGCAAAAGGCGCAGCAGGGGCGCCCGCAGGCGTGGCTGGAGCCGGGCGCCCGCGTGACGCTCCCGGCGCCGGGCATCTCGCCGTCGCTCAGCTCACAGCAGCTGCTGACCGGCAGCTTTAACGGCCAGACCCGGTCGCTGCTGGTAATGCTCAACGCCGATGCGCACAAGGTGACGCTGGCCGGGCTCTCGTCGGTGGGCATTCGTCTGTTCCTCGTCACCTATGACGAAAAAGGCGTGCATACCGAACAGTCGATCGTGGTGCCGCAGATGCCGCCCGCCAGCCAGGTGCTGGCGGACGTGATGCTCAGCCACTGGCCGATAGCGGCCTGGCAGCCGCAGCTGCCGAAAGGCTGGACGCTGACCGACGCCGGCGACAGGCGCGAGCTGCGCAACGCCCGCGGCAGGCTGGTGACGGAAATCACCTACCTGAACCGCAAAGGCCGCCGTGAACCCATCAGCATTCAGCAGCAGGCCTTCGGCTACCACATCACCATTCAATATTTGGGCGACTGAGATGATCTACATTTCCGCTGTCGGCATGATCAACGCGCTGGGCAACAGCCTCGACGAGATCGCCTGCAACCTGACGCGCGGTATCGCCCCCGGTATGCGCCCGCGCGCCGGCTGGCTGCTGGGACAACCGCAGGCGATACTCGGCGGCGTTGACGGCGAGCTGCCCGCCATCGGCGATGCTTTTGCGGCCCACCGCTCGCGCAACAATCAGCTGCTGCTGGCGGCGCTGGCGCAGATTCAGCCGCAGGTGGACGACGCTATCGCCCGCTACGGCCGCGATCGGGTGGCGGTGGTGCTTGGCACCAGCACCTCCGGGCTCGATGAGGGCGACAGGCACGTGGACTTCACGCTCAACGCGAAGGCGAGCGCAGCCTGGCACTACCCGCAGCAGGAGCTGGGCGACCCGTCGCGCTTTCTTAGCCACTGGCTGGATCTCGACGGCCCGGCCTTTACCCTCTCCACCGCCTGCTCCTCCAGCGCCCGCGCGATAATCAGCGGGCGGCGGCTGATCGAGGCCGGCCTCGCGGACGTGGCGATTGTCGGCGGCGCCGACTCCCTCAGCCGGATGCCTGTGAACGGCTTCCACAGCCTGGAGTCCCTCTCCCCAACGCTATGCCAGCCCTTCGGCCGCGACCGCTGCGGAATTACGATTGGCGAAGGCGCGGCGCTGATGCTGCTGACCCGGGAGCCGCAGCCCATCGCCCTGCTCGGCGTGGGCGAGTCCAGCGATGCGCACCATATTTCGGCTCCCCATCCGCAGGGCGAAGGGGCCATCCGCGCCATTCGCCAGGCGCTCGACGATGCCGGTATCGCCGCCGACGCGGTGGGCTACATCAACCTGCACGGTACCGCCACGCCGCTTAACGACCAGGTGGAATCGCAGGTGGTGAGCGCGCTGTTTGGCGAGCAGGTGCCGTGCAGCTCCACCAAGCATCTGACCGGCCATACGCTTGGCGCGGCGGGGATCACCGAGGCGGCAATCGCCATGCTGATCCTCCAGCGCAGCCTGCCGCTGCCCGCCCAGGATTTCAGCCTTTCGCCGCGCGACCCGGCGCTGCCCGCCTGCGGCATTATCGAGAAAGCGCAGCCGCTCGCCCGGCCGACGATCCTGTCCAACTCGTTCGCCTTCGGCGGCAATAACGCCAGCATTCTGCTCGGGAGAGTTTTATGAACCACTATTTGTCGCCCGGCGACTACCTGCCGCACGACGCGCCGATGCTGCTGCTGGAAGAGGTGCTGAAGGTCACTGACGAAACCGCCGTTTGCCGCGTTGCCGTCACCGGCCGCAGCGTGCTGGCGCCGTTTCTTGACGCCGACGGCAACCTGCCCGGCTGGTTTGCGCTGGAGCTGATGGCGCAGACCGTCGGCGTCTGGTCAGGCTGGCATCGCCGCCGGCAGGGGCAAAGCAGTATTGCGCTCGGCATGGTGCTCGGCGCCAGGGAGCTAATCTGCGCCGCGGGGGTTCTGCCCGCCGGCCGGACGCTGACCATCAGCGTTAATCTGTTAATGCAGGACGCGCGTTTTGGCAGCTTCGAGTGCGCCATCAGCGCCGGGGATGAGGCGCTGGCAACCGGCAGGGTGAATACCTTCCAGCCTACCGCCGAAGAGTTAACGACGCTTTTTAATCAGGGAGAGAAACCATGAGTCGTTCAGTATTAGTGACCGGTGCCAGCAAGGGCATCGGCCGCGCCATCGCCTGCCAGCTGGCGGCGGACGGTTTTACCGTCGGCGTTCATTACCATCGCGACGCCGAGGGCGCGCGGGAAACCCTCGAGACCCTGCAGGCCGCCGGCGGCGCCGGGCGGGTGCTGAGCTTTGACGTCGCCAACCGCGAGCAGTGTCGCGAGGCGCTGGAGCAGGATATCGCCGCCCACGGTCCGTGGTACGGCGTGGTAAGCAACGCCGGGATCGCCCGCGACGGCGCCTTCCCGGCGCTCAGCGACGACGACTGGGATTGCGTTATCCACACCAACCTCGACAGCTTTTACAACGTTATTCAGCCGTGCATTATGCCGATGATCGGCGCCCGTCAGGGCGGGCGGATTATTACCCTGTCATCCGTTTCCGGGGTGATGGGCAACCGGGGTCAGGTCAACTATAGCGCGGCGAAGGCGGGCATTATCGGCGCCACCAAAGCGCTGGCCATTGAGCTGGCGAAACGCAAAATCACCGTCAACTGCATTGCGCCGGGGCTGATTGATACCGGGATGATCGAGATGGAAGAGGCCGCGCAGAAAGAGGCGATGGCGCTGATCCCGATGAAGCGTATGGGCCAGGCGGATGAAGTTGCCGGGCTGGCCAGCTATTTAATGTCCGACATTGCGGGTTACGTCACCCGCCAGGTTATTTCCATCAATGGAGGTATGTTATGACACGCCGTGTCGTGATTACAGGGATGGGCGGCGTCACCGCCTTTGGGGAAAACTGGCAGGACGTTTCCGCCAGGCTGCTCTCTTACGAGAACGCCGTGCGCAAGATGCCGGAATGGCAAATCTATGACGGCCTGCACACCCTGCTCGGCGCGCCGATCGACGATTTCACCCTGCCGGAGCACTATACCCGCAAGCGTATTCGCGCCATGGGCCGGGTATCGCTGATGTCCACCCGCGCCAGCGAGCTGGCGCTGGAGCAGGCCGGCCTGATCGGCGAGGCGGTGCTCACGAACGGCGAAACCGGTATTGCCTACGGCTCTTCGACCGGCAGCACCGGCCCGGTGAGCGAGTTTGCCACCATGCTGACGGAAAAGCATACCAACAACATTACCGGCACCACCTACGTACAGATGATGCCGCACACCACCGCGGTCAACACCGGCCTCTTCTTCGGCCTGCGCGGGCGGGTTATTCCCACCTCCAGCGCCTGCACGTCCGGCAGCCAGGCCATCGGCTACGCCTGGGAAGCCATTCGCCACGGCTATCAAACGGTGATGGTGGCCGGCGGCGCCGAAGAGCTCTGCCCGTCCGAAGCGGCGATCTTTGATACCCTCTTCGCCACCAGCCAGCGCAACGATGAGCCGAAAACCACCCCGTCGCCGTTCGACGCGCGTCGCGATGGCCTGGTAATAGGCGAAGGCGCCGGTACGCTGATCCTCGAAGAGCTGGAGCACGCCAAAGCGCGCGGCGCGACGATCTACGGCGAAATCGTCGGTTTTGCCACCAACTGCGACGCCGCGCATATCACCCAGCCGCAGCAGGAAACGATGCAAATTTGCATGGCGCAGGCGCTCAGCATGGCCGGTTTACGCGCCGAAGATATCGGCTATATCTCGGCCCACGGTACGGCGACCGATCGCGGCGATATTGCCGAAAGCCGGGCCAGCGCCGCCCTCTTCGGCAGTCGCGTGCCGATCTCTTCGTTGAAAAGCTATTTTGGCCATACGCTGGGCGCCTGCGGGGCGCTGGAAGCCTGGATGAGCCTGCAGATGATGCGTGAAGGCTGGTTCGCCCCGACGCTCAACCTGCGTCAGCCGGACCCCCAGTGCGGCGAGCTCGATTACATCATGGGTGAAGCGCGCAGGATTGACTGCGAGTATCTGCAGAGCAATAACTTCGCCTTTGGCGGCATCAACACCTCCATCATCATTAAACGTTGGTCTTAATATGTATCGGCTTTTGCTGGGGAAAATTTCGACCTTAAGCACGCGGGCGCTGCCGCCGGCGCTCTCCGCCCTCGCGCCGCAGAGCGCGCGCCGCGCCGGCTGGTTAGCCGGCCGCGCGCTGCTGTATCAGGCGGTGACGCCGCTGCCCGAGATTATCTACGCCGAACAGGGCAAGCCGGGGTTTTCTGACGGGACGTCGCTGTGGTTTAACCTCAGCCACAGCGGCGACGATATCGCGCTACTGCTCAGCGACGAGGGGGAAGTCGGTTGCGATATCGAAGTCATTCGCCCGCGAGAAAACTGGCGTCGGATCGCCAATGCGGTATTTAGCTCTGGCGAGCATGCGCAGGTGGAGGCCGAACGGCCGGAGCAACAGCTGGCGGCGTTCTGGCGCATCTGGACGCGTAAAGAAGCGATCGTTAAGCAGCGTGGCGGCAGCGCCTGGCAGATTGCCAGCGTCGACAGCTGCTTCCGCTCCCGGCTGTCGGTCAGCCAGCTCCAGCTTGGCGCCCTCAGCCTGGCGGTGTGCACGCCGACGCCGTTCGAGCTCAAGGTCGAACGGCTGGGCTAAGCTATCCTTTACGCTTCAGCGGCCAGAAGATGGTCAGCACGCCGGCGACGATAATCAGCACGCCCAGCAGCGAGCGCCAGCGGAAAGCCTCATGCCAGCCGGGCAGCCAGATAGCGGCGGCCCACACCACAATGTAGCTCAGGCTCAGCAGCGCATAGGCTTTGGCGAGCGGCAGACGGTGCAGCGCAAAGTACCAGCACACCATCGACAGCAGATAGCCGCTCAGCCCCAGCGCCAGGCCGAAGGTGCCGGCCCGGAGATGGACAAGATGGCCGATAAACGTGACCAGGTCGGTCAGCGGCGGCAGCTCGACCATCGCCCCGCGCAGCAGCAGCTGCGCGGCGCTGACCAGCCCGACGCTAAGCAGCGCCCAGATTAAGCCCATCAGACGCTACTCCCGAGAATCACGATACCCACGACAATCATCCCGACCCCGACCCAATGGCGGCGCGCTACCGGCTCGTGCCAGACGCCCCACGCCGCGAGGGTGACCCAGACGAAGTTGAGGCTCAGCATCGGGTAGGCGATACTCACCGGGATCGCCTGCAGCACGCTCAGCCACAGCAGCATACCGCCGCCGAGCGCCAGCAGCGCCAGCCCCAGCCAGCCGAGAATATGCCGCCCGCGCAGTCCGGATTTGGACGGGCGGGTGGCCTGTTTTTGGCACAGCTGCCCGGCGCAGCTCAGCAGGCTGGCGAGCGCCAGGCAGATCCAGATGCTCATTGCGGCAGATACTGGATGAACACAACCCGTCCTAACTCATAGGAGTTGTCGGGTTTCGGTAGCGCCAGGTCGTTCATATTCTCCCCTTTGTCCATCAGCAGAACCAGCGACACCGGCCCCTGCTGACGATGCGTCTCCAGCCAGCTGGCAAAGTCGCCCTCGCTGACGAAGCGGCCCTGCGCATCCGGCCAGTCGAGACCGTATTTTAGCTCACCCTGCTTATCGAACAGAATGATATCGCTGCGCCTGAGCTCCCACGACAGGCCGCCGGCAATACCGACGTTATTGGTCAGCACGTAGCGGCTTGGCGCCAGCGACTCGCCGACGATATCGACCATAAACTGCGGCTGCTTGCTATCAATGACCCGGTCAGGGATCGCGAAGCCCACCAGCAGCGCCAGCCCCAGCGGGCAGCAGGCGGCGAGCGGCCAGCGCCGGGCGCTGTCCTTCATCGTCAGCCAGCCCACCAGCGCCCAGAGCGCAAATATCAAGGCCGCCAGCAGACATTTATACAGTTCAATCTGCGACCACACCGGCTTGTGCATGAAGCTCCACGGCGAGACCGCCAGCACCGCCAGCAGGCCAGCCAGGCCGAAGCCGATGTTGATCATGGCGTTGATGCGCAGCACCTTCGCCCCCGCTTTCGCCGCATTCAGCGCATAGCGGGCCATCAGGATCGCCAGCGGCCCAAAGCACGGCAGGATGTAGGTCGGCAGCTTGCCCTTGGCGATGCTAAAGAACAGCAGCGGCATCACCACCCAGCCCAGCAGATACAGCGCGCCGCGGGCGTCGTCGCGTTCGGTCCAGCCGCGCTTCAGCGCCCCGGGCAGCAGCGCCAGCCACGGCAGGCTTCCGGCAATCAGGAACGGAATGTAGTACCAGAACGGAGCTTTATGCTGAGCGTCTTTCTCGGCAAAGCGCTGAATATGCTCCACCCAGAAGAAGTAGCGCCAGAAGTCCGGCTCGCGCTGGGCAATAGCCAACCCCCACGGCAGCACCACCAGCGCGCAGACGCCCACCGACAGCCAGCCCCAGGTCAGCACTTCGCGCCAGCGCTTACGCGCAATTACCCACGGCAGTACGCCAACCACCGGCACCGCCAGCGCGAGGAAGCCTTTGGTCATCACCCCCATCCCGCAGGCCACGCCCAGCAGGAGATAGCCGGCCACTTTGCCCTTCCGGGTCTGCGCCTGAGCGGCGCCCCAGAAGCTGCACATGGCGAGGGCCATCCACATGGCGATCATCGGGTCCAGCACCGCATAGGTGCCGATACCGTAGACCAGCAGCGCGGTCAGGAACATCACGCCGGAGAGGATCGCCAGCCGTTTATCCCGCCAGATCCGCCACGCCAGCCAGGCAACCAGCAGCGCGGTCACGCTGATGGAGAAGACCGAGCCAAAGCGCACGCCGAAATTGTTGTGGCCAAACAGCCACTGCCCGATGCTGTTAATCCAGTAGCCGGCAATTGGTTTTTCAAAGTAACGCAGCCCGAGGAAATGCGGCACCACCCAGTCGCCGGAGGCCAGCATTTCGCGGCTAATCTCCGCGTAGCGCGTCTCGTCAGGCTGCCAGAGCAGGCGGAAATTCAGCGGCAGTACGTAATACAGGGCAAACAGCGCCAGCAGGGAGATACCATAACGAATGCTTTTCATACGTCCTGACTCAATAATTGTTCACGCCCAAGCCAGCCTTCCCGGCCGGCCAGTTCACCGCGTACCACCTTGCCCACCGGCAGCTCGCTAAAATCAGCGGGCAGCAGCTGGCTTAGCGGACAAAACTGGATCTCTTCCTGCGCCGCCATCGTCAGCAGCTCATCAAACTGCTGCGCAAACGCAATGCCTTCAACTTCGGCATGAATGGTATAGACCGGGACGCCCGGGTCGCGATGAATGCAGTCCAGCAGATAGCGATTAAAGCCGCCGGCATCAACCGCGCTGCCGACAACCTCATCCCAGGTGGGAAGCGTGACCGGGATCTGCACGGTACCCAGCGTCTCGTTGCCGAGCTGCGGCCGGAAGGGGCGGCTGCCCCGGCAGTCGCTGTTGTAGAGAAAATCGAAGGACTCTTTGGCTTTGATAACCCGCTGGTCGGCGCGCCAGCCGGCGACGGCGGAGCAGGTCACCGGCTGGCCAATAATCCGCTCCAGCTCCAGCAGCCCGCGCTCAACCTCCAGGGTCAGGCGCTCCTGCGGCCAGACGCCGCTCCACGCCTGCCAGCTGTAGTGATCCCAGGCGTGCAGGCCCACCTCATGGGCCTGCGCCGTCGCGCGCAGCACCTCTTCATTGCCCGCGCCGATGCGCCGCCCGGGCCAGGCTGTACCGGCCAGCAGGATGTCCCAGCCGTACAGCGAGGCCGCCTTTGAGCGCAGCATCTTCCACAAAAACTTCGGTTTTATCAGGCGCCACAAATGGCGCCCCATATTGTCCGGCCCAACGCTAAAAAAGAAGCTTGCCTGAATCCCGTGCTGGGCCAGAAGGCTCAGCAGCCGCGGAACTCCGTCCCGCGTGCCGCGAAAGGTATCAACATCTATGCGTAAGCCGACCTGTTTCATGATCTCTTATCATCCGCCAGTTCAACGGTGCGCAGGAAGAAGTCGAGGGTATGCTCGACGGTCTCTTCCATCGGTACCGTCGGCGTCCAGCTCAGGCAGCGCTTCGCGTTGCGGATGCTCGGCTTACGGTGCTCGACGTCCTGATAACCTTTACCGTAGTAATCGCTGCTTTCGACATCGCGGAAGCCGGCGAACGGCGGGAAGCTGCCGCGCAGCGGATGGCGCTCGAAGCAATCCAGCAGCATCTCCGCCAGCTCTTTAATACTGGCTTCGTTATCCGGGTTACCGATGTTGATAATCTGCCCGTCGCAGCGGCCGTCTTTGTTCTCGATAATCCGGAACAGCGCTTCAATACCGTCGCTGATATCGGTGAAGCAGCGCTTCTGCTTACCGCCTTCGATAAGCTTAATCGGCGAGCCCTCAACCAGGTTGAGGATCAGCTGGGTAATGGCGCGGGAGCTGCCGATACGCGCGGCGTTGAGGTTATCCAGACGCGGCCCCATCCAGTTAAACGGACGGAACAGGGTGAAGCGCAGAGCGGCTTTATCGCCGTAGGCCCAGATAACGCGGTCGAGCAGCTGCTTCGATACCGAATAAATCCAGCGCTGCTTGTTGATCGGCCCCACCACCAGGTTCGAGCTGTCTTCATCGAAGTTTTTATCGGTGCACATACCGTACACTTCAGAGGTCGACGGGAAGATAATGCGCTTATCGTACTTCACGCAGTCGCGGATAATCTTCAGGTTCTCTTCGAAGTCCAGCTCGAACACGCGCAGCGGGTTACGGGTGTATTCGATAGGCGTGGCGATCGCCACCAGCGGCAGAACCACGTCGCATTTCTTAATGTGATACTCAATCCATTCGGAGTGAATGCTGATATCCCCTTCGACGAAGTGGAAACGCGGATTCTCAAGGAAGCGGCTGATGGCATCGGAGCCGATATCCAGACCGTAGATTTCGTAATTATCGTCCTGCAGTAAGCGCTCGGTCAGATGGTTGCCGATAAACCCGTTAACGCCGAGGATCAGCACGCGGGTGCGGCGCTTAATCGCCACCACCGGTTTGCTGCTCAGCACGGCGCCAGAGACCAGGCCCAAAGCCTGCGCCAGCTGCGTACCCTGAATATAGACGCCGCGATCGGTCTGACCGGTGACGATTTCCAGCGCTCCGTCCTGGCAGGCCACCACCAGCGGCGTGGTGGAAATCACCGTCCCCGCCTTCGCTGCCGGCAGGTCGTGACGGACGCGAGATTTCCAGACGATAAATTTGCTGGCGCCGGTATAGCCAAACGCGCCCGGCCACGGATCGGATACGGCGCGGACCAGGTTATGCAGGGTTTGCGCGGGCTGCTCCCAGTCAAGACGGCCATCTTCCGGCGTACGGCGGCCGACGTAGGTCGCCTGGCTCTCATCCTGCGCGCGCGCGTCAATTTTGCCTTCACGGATCGCCGGCAGCGCCTGGCCCAGCAGCTCGGATGCCGCCGAGCACAGCCTGCGGTGCAGGGTCAGCGCCACGTCATCGCCCCCGATAGCCACCGTCTGCTGCGCGACGATATCGCCGGCATCGGCGCGGCTGACCATGCGGTGCAGGGTGACGCCCGTTTCGCTTTCACCGTTGACCAGCACCCAGTTCAGCGGCGCGCGGCCGCGATATTTCGGCAGCAGGGAGCCGTGCAGGTTAAAGGCGCCCTGCGGCGCAATATTGAGGATCTCATCGCCCAGCAGATTGCGGTAGTAGAAGGAAAACAGGACGTCCGGCGTCATTTCGCGGATACGTTCAATCCACAGCGGGTGATTCACATCTTCTGGCGCCCACACCGGGATACCTTGTTCCGCAGCGATACGCGCCACCGAACCAAAGAAATGGTTTTCGCCGGGGTTATCCGGATGGGTGAAAATAGCGGCAATGTCATACCCGGCGTCCAGCAGGGACTGAATACCGGCACAACCCATATCGTGATAAGCGAAGACTACGGCTTTCATGAACGATCTTCCTCTTGAGATGCCGTTTCCGGCTGACGAACAACACGTTGAATAAAGTAGCGGGGGCGGGCGCGAACATCGTTATAGATGCGGCCGATATACTCCCCAAGCAGACCCATGCCGACAAACTGGGCGCCGATAAACATAAACAGCACGGCAAAGAGCACGAATACCCCTTCGGCCGCCCACTGCGGGCCTAATACCAGGCGCAGCACAATCAGCAGGATCGAGAAGGCAAAGCCCAGCAGGGCGATCACGCTGCCGAAAACGCTGAGCAGGCGCAGCGGCGTGGTGGTCAGACAGGTCACCAGGTCGTACATCAGGTTAATCAGGCGCATAAAGCTGTATTTGGAATCACCGAACTCACGCTCGGCGTGCATCACCGGGATCTCCACCGCCCGGCGGGCAAAGGTATTCGCGAGGATCGGGATGAAGGTGCTGCGCTCGTGGCAGTTGAGCATCGCGTCGATGATATGGCGGCGATAGGCCCGCAGCATGCAGCCGTAATCGCCCATCGCTTTGCCGGTGGTGCGCTGGATCAGGCGGTTGATCATCTTCGACGCGGTTTTACGGAAGAAGGTATCCTGGCGGTTCTGACGTACGGTACCGACCACGTCATAGCCCTCGTCCGCTTTCTCCACCAGCCGCGGGATCTCCTCCGGCGGGTTTTGCAGGTCGGCATCGAGGGTGATAATCAGATCGCCGGTGACGTGGCTAAAACCCGCCATGATCGCCGAGTGCTGGCCGTAGTTGCGGTTCAGCAGCACCGCCACGACGTGGCTGCCTTCGGCTTCGGCCGCCGCCGTCAGCATGCGGGCGGAGTCATCGCTGCTGCCATCATCGACCAGCAGGATTTCATATTCGCGCCCAAGGGTGGCGCAGGCGCTATCCGTGCGGCGAATGAGCTCTGGCAGGCTCTCCTGCTCGTTATAAACAGGGATAACCACCGAGACCTTCTTCACGGGAGGATAAGTAAACATATTAACGTCCTGACAGCTGGTGCAGAGCGGAGATAACGCGGGTGACGTCGTCATCGGTCATATCCGGGAACAGCGGGAGTGAACAAATGCGCGCGCTGTTCCATTCCGTGTTCGGCAATGACAGCGTCGGGAAGCGCTCGCGGTAATACTTTTGCGTATGCGCCGCGCGGAAATGCAGGCCGGTGCCGATCCCCATGGCTTTCAGCTGCTCCATTAAGGCATCGCGATTAATGCCGCAGAGGGCCTCATCGACGCGAATAATAAACAGGTGCCAGGCGTGCTGGTGCTCCCAGCCCGGCACCTGCAGCGGCGCGAACGGGGTATCCGCCAGCTCGCTCAGATAGCGGCGGGCGATGTCGGCGCGACGCCGGTTGGCGTGCGGCAGCTTCTCCAGCTGCACCAGCGCCAGCGCGGCGTTGATATCGGCCAGGTTGTACTTGAAGCCCGGGGAGATCACCTCCGCCTGCGGAGCGCGGCCGAGGGTCTGGCGGTCGTAGGCATCAACGCCAAGGCCGTGGAATTTGAGGCTACGGATACGCGAAGCCAGCTCGTCGTCATCGGTGACGATCAGGCCGCCTTCGGCACAGGTCATATTTTTAATGGCGTGGAAGGAGAAGATTGCGGTACCGCGGCTGCCGACGTGACGGCCCTTGTAGTAGGTCCCCGCCGCGTGGGCGGCATCTTCAATCACCGCGATGCCGTGACGCTCGCCGACGGCGCGAATCGCGTCGATATCCGCCGGCGCGCCCGCGTAATGCACGGGAACGATGGCCCTGGTGCGGGGGGTAATCGCGGCTTCGACCGCTTCAGCGGCGATCATCAGGTTATCGCGATCGACGTCGATCATCACCGGCGTCGCGCCCAGCAGACAGATCATGTTCAGGGTCGAGACCCAGGTCTGCGAAGGGGTGATCACCTCATCGCCGGCGCCGATGCCCAGCGCCATCAGCGTGACGTGCATGCCGCCGGTCGCCGAGCTGACCGCCACCGCATGCCGGTTGCCGGTCAGCGTGCAGAAGGCCTCTTCCAGCGCCTGATTTTTCGGCCCGGTAGTGATCCAACCTGATTGCAAAACTTCACGCAGCGCGGCCAGCTCTGCGTCACCCATTGACGGGCGCGAAAACGGCAAAAATTCGCTCATCATTTTCCTGTTCTGTATATGGCCCGAACAAACTCAGGCCGGTAGAAAAAAATATCCTGCGCCAGCGGACTTAAACAAAATGAAAATGAAATTCTTTCAATGCCACATTTTCATTCCAGGGTATTTGACGTTATTTAATTTAGACGGGGTTGCTTAGGATAATATTAAGAAATTAATATAGTTGGCGATCGACAATACAACCAGTTGTTTTATAAATAAGTTTATTAACTGTGATGGCGGTTTTAAGCGGGGAATTCGGCCCCTGACTCAGAACGGGCCAGGAGCACGGGGCGGTAAAGTAAACAAACATTAAACCGTTAAACAATAAATAAAATTTTACTCTATGATACTAAAGAGAGAAATCTTACATAGATCACAAAATTATTTCCGGAGTATTACAAGTTTGCAGGAAAATCTGCAGGTAATTGGTTAGCAGGACAATTAATAATAGCGTCATTATCCGCGCCGCAGTCGCGAACAAAGGTAATTGTCGCAAACTCGTCAATCACTTCCGTCGGATAGGCCGGGCCGGCGGCGCGGTACGACTCCATCAGCGGGATATGCTCATTCTGGAAGCAGACGGTTTTTTGCGGATCGTTGATAACCCAGCGCGGAAAGAAGATGGTGCCGTGAAACAGCCGATCGCCGAGATTAACGATCAGGCTGACGTCAGTCCCGGTCGGTTCGGTCCACGAGATTTTATAGATGCTGGCCCCCACCCGAACGATAAAAGCCTGCTGATCTTTTACCCACCGGTTGCCGACGATCCCGCTATGGATACGGTAGTCCAGGGTGCGGCCGTTTTTGACGTAAATTTCGTAATTCCACCCGTTATCGTAGGTATAAACCAGATGTTTGCCGATAAAACCGCTCAAATCGTGTTTGTCGAAAGCGTTCATTGTGCTTGCTCCTCTGTTGTTGGAACCCAGAGTACTGCTTTAAAAAATGAATAAATAACGCTATGTTTTGATTGAATCCATCCACTTTTTAGATGAATTATGCACAAGACAACGCTCGAACAATGGGCCCTGCTGGAGAAGGTTATCGCCCTGGGCAGCTTTGCCAGAGCCGCGGAGGAGACCCATCGCAGCCAGTCGTCGGTCAGCTACAACCTCGCCCTGCTGCAGGAAAGGCTGGGGGTAACGCTGCTGACGCCATCCGGGCGCCGCGCGGTATTAACGCCGGCGGGCGAGCTGCTGCTCGCCCAGGTTAAGCCGCTGCTGCAGGCTTTTTATTATGTTGAAAATCACGCTATTGCGCTGCGCAACGGCGCCCGTACCAGGCTCGATCTGGTCGTCGACAGCATTTTTCCTCGCCAGCGGCTGTTTGCTATTCTGCGCCAGTTCCAGCAGCGCTACCCGCAAACCCAGGTCAGGCTGACGGAGGTGCTGGAAAACATCGGCGACGAGAGCGCGGCGCGCGGCGAGGCTGACGTGATGGTGCTCACCCGCCGCCAGGACATTACCGGCCGCGGCGAGTGGCTGATGAACATCGATTTTATCGCCGTCGCTCACCGGGACCATCCGCTCGCCGCCCTCGACGGGCCGCTGGACGATAGCGCCCTGGCCCGCTGGCCGCTGGTGCAGATCGCCGATCGCCACAATGAACGCCAGCCGGGCCGCGACGCGTGGACCTTCTCCACCATTGATGCCGCTATTGATGCCGTGCTGTATCAGGTCGGTTTCGGCTGGCTGCCCGAAGAGCGCATTCGTCCGCAGCTCGCCCAAGGGGAGCTGAAGCCGCTGCCGCTGAGCCACGGCGCCCGACGCGCGACCCCGCTGCACCTGATCGTCAAGCGCGACGTCACCCCCATTGATGAACAGCTCGCCACGCTGCTGGATCTCTTCAGGCGCCCCTGACGGCGCCGCTTATATATGATTTTCTTATACTATCGGGCCATTGATTGATCTGAGTTACTCCTAAAGTATGATGAATTATTAAAATCATCATACTTTCCTGCTCACTGAGATTAACGCTTTGTCGATCCTCCGCACCTTTTTCCGCCCTTTTCTGACGGCGGTTTTCATCTGTCTGCCTCTGCTAACCGGCGCCGCCGCGCGTGAATTAGTTACCGCCTGGCCGGTTAACGTAGGTCCTCTGAACCCCCACCTCTATACCCCCAACCAGATGTTCGCCCAAAGCATGGTCTACGAGCCGCTGGTCAAATATCAGCAGGATGGCTCGGTCAAGCCGTGGCTGGCGAGCAGCTGGAGCCACTCCGCGGACGGGAAAGTCTGGCTGTTTACCCTGCGCAGTGACGTGCAGTTCTCCAACGGCGAGCCGTTTAACGCCCAGGCGGCGGTAGCCAATTTTCAGGCGGTGCTGGCGAACAGGCAGCGCCACGCCTGGCTGGAGCTGACCAACCAGATCAGCGATGTCAGAGCGCTGAGCGATACCCGGCTGCAAATCACCCTCAAAAGCGCCTACTACCCTTTTCTCCAGGAACTGGCTCTGCCGCGTCCGTTCCGCTTTATCGCCCCGTCACAGTTTGTTGACGGCGGCACCCTGCACGGCATTAAGGCGCCCATCGGCACCGGGCCGTGGGTGCTGAAAACCGCGAAACTCAACCAGTTTGATGTGCTGGTGCGTAACCCACGCTACTGGGGCGAAAAACCGGCGCTTGACCAGGTGACCGTAAAGGTGATCCCGGACCCGATGACCCGCGCCGTGGCCTTTGAAACCGGCGATATCGATCTGCTCTATGGCAACGAGGGCCTGCTGCCGCTGGATACCTTCGCGCGTTTCAGCCATAACCCGGCCTGGCGCACCCAGCTTTCTCAGCCCGTCGAAACGGTGATGCTGGCGCTTAACTCTGCCAAAGCGCCCACTAATGAGCTGGCGGTGCGGGAAGCGCTAAACTATGCGGTCAACAAAAAGTCGCTGATCGACAACGCGCTGTACGGCACCCAGCAGGTCGCCGATACGCTGTTTGCCCCTTCGGTGCCCTACGCCAATATCGGCTTAACGCCGCGCCGCTACGATCCGCAGCGGGCTAACGCCCTGCTGGAAAAGGCCGGCTGGCTGAAGCCCGCAGGCGAGGAGATCCGCCGGAAAAATGGCCAGCCGCTGCGCATCGAGATGTCGTTTATCGGCACCGACGCCCTGAGCAAATCCATGGCGGAAATTATGCAGGCCGATATGCGTCAGGTTGGCGTCGACGTCGTGCTGAACGGCGAAGAAGAGAGCAGTATTTATGCCCGCCAGCGCGACGGGCGCTTCGGCATGATTTTTAACCGCACCTGGGGCGCACCGTACGATCCGCACGCCTTTATGAGCTCAATGCGCGTGCCCTCTCACGCCGACTATCAGGCCCAGCTGGGATTAGCCGATAAGGCGCTTATCGACCAGCAGATTGGCAAGGTGCTGACGACCACCGACGAAACCCGGCGCCGGGCGCTGTATCGCGACATCCTCACCCGCCTGCACAACGATGCGGTCTATCTGCCCATCAGCTACGTCTCGATGATGGTGGTGGCAAAACCCGAGCTCGGTACGATCCCCTACGCTGCCATCGCCGCCGAGATTCCGTTCGAACAGATCCGGCCGGAGCAGCCCTGATGCGACGCTACGTACTGCGGCGCATCCTGCTGCTGATACCGATGATTTTCGCCGCCTCGGTCATTATCTTTCTCATGCTGCGTCTCGGCACCGGCGACCCGGCGCTGGACTATCTGCGCTTATCAAATCTTCCGCCGACGCCGGAGATGGTGGCCTCCACGCGCGCGATGCTCGGGCTGGACCAATCGCTCGTCACCCAGTACGCCAGCTGGCTATGGAAGGCGCTGCATCTCGATTTTGGCCTCTCCTTCGCCACCCAGCGACCGGTGATCGACGACGTGATGCACTTCCTGCCCGCCACACTGCAGCTGGCGGGCGCGGCGCTGGTCATTATCCTGCTGACCTCCGTGCCGCTGGGGATTTGGGCCGCCCGCCATCGCGATCGCCCGGCGGATTTCATCGTGCGGGCGATCGCTTTTCTCGGCGTCTCGATGCCCAACTTCTGGCTCGCCTTCCTGCTGGTGATGTTTTTTTCCGTCTATTTGCAGTGGCTGCCGGCGCTGGGCTACGGCGGCTGGCAGCACCTTATTCTGCCCGCGGCGTCGATAGCCCTGATGTCGCTGGCCATTAACGCCCGCCTGCTGCGTGCCAGCATGCTGGAGGTTGCCGGCCAGCGCCACGTCACCTGGGCGCGGCTGCGCGGGCTGAGCGACAGGCAAACCGAACGCCGCCATATTCTACGCAACGCCTCGCTGCCCGTGGTGACCGCTATCGGGATGCATATTGCCGAGCTGATTGGCGGCACGATGATTATCGAAAACATCTTTGCCTGGCCGGGCATCGGGCGCTACGCGGTGTCGGCCATCTTTAACCGCGACTACCCGGTGATCCAGTGCTTCACGCTGGTGATGGTGGTGGTGTTTGCGCTCTGCAACCTGACGGTTGACCTGCTCAACGCCGCGCTGGACCCGCGCATTCGCCGCCATGAAGGAGTACGCCAGTGAACCTTTTTCTTTCCGCCCGCTGGCCGGTTCGCCTGGCGCTGATCGCCATTATCCTGCTGGTGCTGATCGCCCTCACCGCCCAGTGGTGGCAGCCCTACGACCCGCAGGCCGTTGATTTACCGTCACGCCTGCTCTCGCCGGACGCCCGGCACTGGCTGGGTACCGACCACCTGGGACGCGATATTCTTTCCCGTCTGCTGGCCGCCACGCGGGTTTCTCTCGGCGCGGTGCTGGCCTGCCTGCTGCTGGTGCTGACGCTGGGGCTGGTCATCGGCGGCTGCGCCGGGCTAATGGGCGGCCGGGTCGACCAGCTCACCATGCGGGTTGCCGATATGTTTATGACCTTCCCGACCTCAATCCTGTCGTTTTTCATGGTCGGCGTACTGGGTACCGGTCTGACTAACGTGATTATCGCCATCGCCCTGTCGCACTGGGCATGGTACGCGCGGATGGTGCGCAGCCTGACGATTTCGCTACGCCAGCGCGAGTTTGTGCTCGCCTCCCGGCTTTGCGGGGCGGGGCATATCCGCGTCTTTGTCGATCATCTGGCAGGCGCGGTGGTGCCGTCGCTGCTGGTGCTCGCCACGCTTGATATCGGCCATATGATGCTGCACGTCGCCGGTATGTCGTTCCTTGGCCTCGGCGTCAGCGCGCCGACCGCGGAGTGGGGAGTGATGATTAACGACGCGCGCCAGTACATCTGGACCCAGCCGCTGCAGATGCTGTGGCCGGGCCTGGCGCTGTTTATCAGCGTGATGGCCTTTAACCTGGTGGGCGACGCGCTGCGCGATCGTCTCGATCCTCACCTGATCGCGGAGCATAGCCACTGATGCCACAGAAGATCGAGCTCGAGCAGTTCACCCTCCACGCCGGGCAACCTCTGGTCCACGATCTGTCGTTGACGCTGCGCCGCGGCCAGGTTCTGGCGCTGCTCGGCAGCAGCGGCTGCGGGAAATCGCTGACCTGCGCCGCGGCCCTTGAGGTTCTGCCGCCCGGCGTCCGACAAAGCGCCGGGCGCATCCTGCTCGACGGGATACCGGTCCACGGCAGGCAGCTGCGCGGAGGCACCGTCGCCACCATCATGCAGAATCCTCGCAGCGCCTTTAACCCGCTGCACACCATGGCGGCTCACGCCCGGGAAACCTGCCGCGCCGTCGGCCGGCCGCTGGATGAGTCCTCATTTATCGCCGCGCTGGAGGCGGTGGGGCTGGAGAACCCCGCCCGGCTGCTCAGGCGCTATCCCTTCGAGATGAGCGGCGGCATGCTGCAGCGGATGATGATTGCCCTGGCCGTGCTGAGCGAGGCGCCGTTTATCTTTGCTGATGAGCCCACCACCGACCTCGATGCCGTCGCCCAGGCGCGCATTCTTGACCTGCTGGAAGAGATCGTCGCCACCCGCGGCCAGGGCCTGCTGCTGATCACGCACGATATGGGCGTTGTGGCGCGGCTGGCGCACGAGGTCGCGGTGATGGATGGCGGTCGTATTGTCGAGCGCTGCGATGTGGCAACCCTGTTCAGCGCCCCGCAGCATCCGGTCAGCCGGCGGCTGCTGGCGGCGCACCTGGCGCTGTACGGAATGGAGAGCAGAGCGTGAATTTACTTAACGTCGCTGGCGTCAGCCACGGTTATCCGCATCACCCGGCGGTGCTGCAGCAGATCAATCTCAGCATCGCACCGGGGGAGACGGTCGCCCTGCTCGGCCGCAGCGGCTGCGGCAAGAGCACCCTCGCGCGAATGCTGGTGGGGCTGGAGTCGCCGAATTGCGGCGTCGTCGCCTGGCGCGATACGCCGCTCACGGCCCTGAAGGATGAGGCTCTGCGCACCTTTCGCCGCGATATCCAGCTGGTTTTTCAGGACCCGCTGAGCGCGGTGAATCCGCGTAAAACGGTGCTGGAGATTATCAGCGAACCGCTGCACCACCTGTTCCGCTACTCCCGCGATGAGCGCACGGCGCAGGTGAAGGCGATGCTGCAGGCGGTCGATCTCTCCGCTGACCTGCTCCACAAGCGCCCGCTGCAGCTCAGCGGCGGCCAGCTCCAGCGCGTGTGCCTGGCCCGGGCGCTAGTCGTCAGGCCGCAGCTGCTGATCCTTGATGAGGCGGTGTCGAATCTGGATCTCGTCCTGCAGGCGGAGATCGTTGCCTTGCTCAAGCGTCTGCAGGTACAGTTTTCTACCGCCTGCCTGTTTATCACCCACGACCTGCGGCTGGTCGAACGCTTTTGCCAGCGGGTGATGGTGATGGAGAGCGGGCAAATTGTTGAAACGACGGAGATAAGCTCACCGCTGCGTCTTCAGTCCACGGCGGGCCGGGCGCTACAGCGCGCGGTACTTCCCGCTTTTCCAGCCTCCCTGACTAAAGAGAAACGGCCATGCAGCGCGTAACCCTGACCCTTGATGATGAGCTCCTCGCCACCCTTGATACGCTCAGCGAACAGCGGGGCTATAACAACCGCTCGGAAGCGGTGCGCGATATTTTGCGCAACGCCCTGATGCATGAGCACGCGCAAAAGAGCGAACAGCGCGGCTACGCGGTGCTCTCCTACGTGTATGAACACGAGAAGCGCGAGCTGGCGAGCCGGCTGATTGCCACCCAGCACCATCACCACGATCTCTCCGTCGCCACGCTGCATGTGCACATCAGCCACGATGACTGCCTGGAGATTGCGGTGCTAAAGGGGGAGATGGGCCAGGTGCAGCACTTCGCCGATGAGGTGATTGCCCAGCGCGGCGTGCGCCACGGGCATTTGCACTGCCTGACCGCCGAAGAAGAGCACTCCCACCCATAGTATCGCCGTCGGCGGGAACACGATGGCGGGCCGGTAAACAAAACCGCCGCCGTTTATCAACAGTTGATAAACCTGTTGAATTATAAGCTTGGTGAACGATCCCCCTTCGCCAATAATGGCGCCTCATTTAACGATCTCGTTATGGCGAGGCTCCTGCACAAATATAAGTTACCGCCCTGCTGGTATCGAGAGAGACCACTCAGGGAAATACAGGCATCCATCGAATCAAGGTGTTGCCAAGGTAACTTCTGACGGCATTCGTGCCGGACGGATACGTTGTGCAGTGCTAAAACCAGGACGTAGGGATCTGCCTGTGCTCATCCTGTCTTGTTCGCCCCTATGAGTGATTTTTTATAGGGAATTACACCATGTCATCCATCCAACACTGCGCCACCCATCCGGCTACCGCCGCCTTCGACGGCGATGCGATCGCCCAGTACATGCGTACCGATTTTATTACGCTGCCGGAGCAGCTCAGCGTCCATGAAGCGCGGGAGCGCTTTGTCTCGCAGCTCAGCAGCGATGATATTCCAGGCCAGGTTTTCGTCGTCGCCGGCAGGAAGCTGCGCGGCAGCCTGTCGATTAAAAAACTGCTGCAGGAGAGCGATACCACTCAGCCTATTCGCTACTTAATGGACAGCTGCCTGTTCCGCGTCAAGCCCGATGACGAGCGCCAGCAGGTGGTTGCCGAACTGGGCGAACGCGGGCTTACGCTGGTGCCGGTGGTCGAAAAAGGCGAGCTGGTCGGCTGCCTGATGGAGAAAGAGATCGCCCATCTGCTGGAAGATGAGGTCACCGAAGACGCGCATCTGCAGGGCGCCACGCTGCCACTGGAGAAGCCCTATCTGGAGATCAGCCCGTGGACGCTGTGGAAGAAGCGTTCGGTCTGGCTGCTGCTGCTGTTCGTCGCAGAAGCCTACACCAGCAGCGTGATACAGCACTTTGAAGAGGCGCTGGAATCGGCCATTGCGCTGGCCTTCTTCATCCCGCTGCTGATTGGCACCGGCGGCAACAGCGGCACGCAGATCACCTCCACGCTGGTGCGCTCCATGGCGCTGGGCGAAGTGCGGCTGCGCGATATGGGGCGGGTTATCCGTAAAGAGGTCTCGACGTCGCTGCTGATCGCCCTCACGCTCGGGCTGGCGGGATGCCTGCGCGCCTGGATGATGGGCATCGGAATGGAAATCACGCTGATCGTCAGCCTGACGCTGGTGTGCATTACGCTATGGAGCGCGCTGGTATCGTCGGTGATCCCGATGGTGCTCAAGCGCGTCGGCATTGACCCGGCGGTGGTCTCCGCGCCGTTTATCGCCACCCTGATCGACGGGACCGGGCTGATTATCTACTTCAAAATCGCCCAGTATTTTCTGGGATTGAACTAACTGGCCAGGTGTCAGCCTCCCGCAGCGGGAGGCTGACACCGTCTTACGCCTGGGCCAGCGCCTGCGCGCAGGCCCAGGCGGAGGACCACGCCCACTGGAAGTTATAGCCGCCGAGCCAGCCGGTGACGTCCATGACTTCGCCGATAAAATAGAGCCCCGGCACGTTACGCGCTTCCATCGTGCGGGACGAGAGTTCGTTGGTATCCACGCCGCCGAGGGTCACTTCCGCCGTGCGGTAGCCCTCGGTGCCGTTTGGCTGCACCCGCCATGCGGTCAGCATCTCAACCAGCGCCTCCTGCTCGCGGAGGTTAAGCTGCTTCAGCGTCACATCCGGGATCTGCCCCAGCTGCTGCAGGCACTCGACCAGACGCTTCGGCAGCTGCATGGCCAGGGTATTTTTCAGGCTTTGATTCGGATGCTCGGCCCGCTGCTGGTTGAGGAAGTCGTCGAGATTGCAGTCTGGCAGCAGATTGACGCTGACGAACTCCCCGGGCTGCCAGTAGCTGGAAATTTGCAGCACCGCCGGGCCGGATAGCCCGCGATGGGTAAACAGCAGATTCTCACGGAAAAGCGTGCCGTTTTCGGCGCTAATGGTCGACGGCACCGATACGCCGGAGAGCACCTGCAGCTGCTCAAGCAGCGGTTTATGCAGGGTAAAAGGCACCAGGCCGGCGCGGGTCGGCAGCACCGTCAGGCCAAACTGTTCAGCAAGCTTGTAGCCGAACGGCGACGCGCCAAGGCCCGGCATCGACAGGCCGCCGGAGGCGACAACCAGCTTGTTCGCCGCCACCGTTTCGCCGTTAAGCTGTAGCGTGAAGCCCGCGTCGTCGCGCTCGACGCTAAGGATCTCCGTGCGCAGGCGGATCTGCACGCCGCCCTTTTCGCACTCGGCCAGCAGCAGGTTGACCACCTGCTCGGCAGAATCATCGCAGAACAGCTGACCGAGCGTCTTCTCATGCCAGGCGATGCCGTGTTTACCCACCAGCTCGATAAAATCCCACTGGGTGTAGCGCGCCAGCGCCGACTTGCAAAAATGCGGGTTCTGGCTGAGGTAGGCCGCCGGCTCGATATACATATTGGTAAAATTGCAGCGCCCGCCGCCGGACATCAGGATTTTACGGCCCGGCTTTTTGCCATTATCCAGCAGCAGCACGCGCAGCCCCGCCTGGCCTGCCTGCGCCGCACAAAACATTCCCGCCGCCCCGGCGCCGATTACAATGGCATCAAATCTTTCCACACTGCTTTCCTCATGTCCCGATTGTCGGGAATTGTAAATATTTCACGCTGGTCGCACCAGCGCGAAAAATTAAGTATTTATGTACATCATTGAAAGATATAGGATTACTCCCAAGCGAGGCGGGCGCAAAGAGCAGGGAAATCAAAAAAAGTCTATATTTCACTTTGCCCACGCCGCCAAAGTCACTGATAATGCGCCGCGTTCATGTCCTCAAAATGGCGTAACGTCCTATGCTACATTTATTTGCCGGTCTGGATTTACATACCGGGCTATTACTATTGCTTGCTTTAGCTTTCGTGCTGTTTTACGAAGCGATTAACGGTTTTCATGATACCGCAAACGCTGTTGCAACTGTGATCTACACGCGCGCAATGCGGTCGCAGCTTGCTGTGGCGATGGCGGCCCTCTTCAACTTTTTCGGCGTTCTGTTAGGTGGTCTTAGCGTAGCCTATGCCATTGTGCATATGTTGCCGACCGACCTGCTGCTTAACATGGGTTCTGCACATGGCCTCGCTATGGTGTTCTCCATGCTGCTGGCGGCAATTATCTGGAACCTCGGAACCTGGTACTTCGGTCTTCCGGCCTCCAGTTCACATACGCTGATCGGCGCCATCATCGGGATTGGTTTAACCAATGCATTGATGACCGGCACCTCGGTGGTTGACGCGCTGAATATCCCGAAAGTCATCGGTATTTTCGCCTCGCTGATCGTCTCGCCTATCGTGGGCCTGGTGGTGGCTGGCGGCCTGATTTTCATTCTGCGCCGTTACTGGAGCAACACCAAGAAACGCGCGCGCATCCACCTGACTCCTGCTGAACGTGAAAAGAAAGACGGAAAGAAAAAGCCGCCGTTCTGGACCCGTATTGCGCTGATCCTGTCAGCAATAGGCGTGTCATTCTCGCACGGCGCGAACGACGGTCAGAAGGGCATTGGCCTGGTCATGCTGGTGCTTATCGGCGTAGCGCCGGCAGGTTTCGTGGTGAACATGAATGCCTCCGGCTACGAAATCACCCGTACCCGCGACGCGGTCAATAACGTGGAAACCTTCTTCGAGCAGCGCCCTGAGCTGCTGAAGAAAGCGACCGGCGTTGACCAGCTGATTCCTTCACCGGAAGCCGGCGCGGTCGCCACGGGCGAATTCCACTGCCATCCGTCGAACACCGTCAACGCGCTTAGCCGCGTGAAAACGATGCTAACCGGAATCGAAAGCTACGACATGCTCACGCTCGATCAGCGCAGCCAGATGCGTCGCATTATGCTGTGCATTTCCGACACCACCGACAAAGTCGCGAAGCTGCCGGAAGTGAATGGCGATGATAAGCGTCTGCTGAAGAAACTGAAAACCGATATGCTGAGCACCATCGAATACGCGCCAATCTGGATCATTATGGCGGTTGCTCTGGCGTTAGGTATCGGCACCATGATCGGCTGGCGTCGCGTGGCGACCACGATCGGCGAGAAGATTGGCAAGAAAGGCATGACCTACGCCCAGGGTATGTCGGCCCAGATGACCGCAGCCGTATCGATTGGTCTGGCGAGCTACACCGGCATGCCGGTTTCCACCACCCACGTGCTCTCCTCCTCGGTTGCGGGGACGATGCTCGTTGACGGCGGCGGACTGCAGAAAAAAACCGTCACCAGTATTCTGATGGCGTGGGTTCTCACTCTCCCGGCGGCGATTCTGCTGTCAGGCGGGCTGTACTGGATAGCGCTGAAGATTATCTAAGAAGCTGAAAGCGACAAAAAAGCGGGTCAGGAAACTGACCCGCTTTTTTTATGTCCGCTGTTTTACTTAATCTTTTTCTGGCATGAGGAAAATCTGAACATTTTTTGTTCAAAAAACCTGGGGGAAAAAAATATCATCCCGGCCAGGATAAGATAACTCACAGTGGAGAATGTATGGCTGCTGTCCCCATCCCAGGACCTGGTTCAATCGTTATAGCGGGCAATATGCGTGAAGCACGCCGTCAAGGAATGTCACGTAATATGGCTACCCCATCAACGTACTACTGGTTTTATCAAAAAGTCAGAAATGGCGGCCCGTGGGATTATAAAAAATTCGACCCATATTTCGCCGCGTTCGGTAATTTCAATTTTGGGGCTACCGGCACCGCCGCTGGTATTCCTGCAAACATTCTTCTTATGGGCGCAGGTTGGGCGCAGGGTCGTGCGGGAACCTCAAAACCCGAATGGGGGAAATGGTATGAAAAACCTCCCTATGGAGATGACCCTACGGATCAGCGCAATATCAGAGAAGGGATAGATTATGCCATTCAGAACGGCTATTAGATGGATCCATCGGTTTGTTACGCTGGCACTTCTGGCCCTGATCGTCGGATTTGTGTGGCTAAACCACCATCCCGATCCGCGAAATAGCGATGAGCTCCAGCGTGTTTATAAATTGTCTGACGGCGTTTGGCTCTATATGACCGTTAACAACCGAGGTGGCGCAACGGTGCCTACAATCTATCGTTACTATCTGTCGCATGAGATAGCAGGGAACAATACAGAAATTATCCAGCAGCTTACGCAGAAGAGCCCGGTGATTGAGGGGACAGGGAGTCTTACGAGTGCCGGCATAGATAAAAACGGAGAAGTGAACCTCTCTTACAGCGGGAAGGTTATCTCCATCCAGGACAATATCTCAGACCTCAGATTCTCAGTTAAGCCCTGACTCCGATGTAAAGAAGGCGAGACTAGCCTCGCCTTTCTTATGCTCAGTGCCAAATCATCAATGCAACCATACTCACCACCACCAGGCCACATAGCGCGCTGGTCAAAATAAACTGCCGCCGCACCCGTTCACAGCGACGAATAAACTCGTCGTCGTGATGATCGCGGTAGCGCTGGGCGTAGATATACCAGACCAGCCTCATCTGTTTACCCGGCTGGCCATGAGAGGTGAAAAAACCTCCGCCATCAACATATTGATACAGCAAGGGATCGCAACCACGCAGCACTACCAGCAACGCACGCAATGATGAGAAGTAGCGTGCCATATTCACCACACAAACGATACACAGGGCCCAAAACAGCGCAATTGTGCTGATCATACATCCTCCCCGGCGACCCGCCCTCGGAGACGTCTCCGGGGCTAGCGCTCCCCAATACCCAACCCATACAATAGAAGAGTGCGATACCAATCACGTTTATTTATTCGATCGGCTCATTAAATAGTGTAGGAGATCAGTTAATTTTTTTACCACAAGGTTAATCGTTATCAATACGTAAGATGGATATATTTGTTTAACTATTTGGTGAACCAGGCGCATTGACGGAGCGCGAGGGGCGCTATAAGGTAGAAATATCTTCTACAATTAAGTCCTTAACGGACTGAACCCCCGCGAATTAGCACGCAGGACGCGGGCGAAGCGGCAGCGCTAGCTGTCTGGTCCAACGGTCATCGACAACTTATGGAAGGAGTAACACTATGGCTTACAAACATATTCTTATTGCAGTAGACCTTTCCCCGGAAAGCAAAGTGCTGGTAGAGAAAGCCGTTTCTATGGCGCGTCCCTACAATGCCAAGGTTTCCCTGATCCACGTCGATGTTAATTACTCCGACCTCTACACCGGTCTTATCGACGTCAATCTGGGCGACATGCAGAAACGCATTTCTGAAGAGACCCATCATGCGCTGAGCGAGCTGTCCGGCAATGCGGGCTATCCGATTACGGAAACCCTGAGCGGCAGCGGCGATCTCGGTCAGGTGCTGGTTGATGCGATTAAAAAATACGATATGGACCTGGTCGTCTGCGGCCACCATCAGGACTTCTGGAGCAAGCTGATGTCCTCCGCGCGCCAGCTGATCAACACCGTACATGTCGATATGCTGATTGTGCCGCTGCGCGACGAAGAAGACGAATAACGTTCCCGCCTTTCTCAGTATCAGCCTGTCTGCGCCCGCTTATGCGGGCGTTTTTTCTGCCCGCGCAGACATCCCCCGCCCACCGCTATCCCCAACGCTCGTTAACGCATCTCCGCGCCGAATAAACAGCACATAAAGCCACCCATTCAATATCAGTTAGTGTGATCAACCAATTATAAGAAAAAATATCTATATAATAATCTAATGATTCGGCCAATGACCGCAGCATAGCGCGTCATCATACTTTTTCAGCGCGTTCTGGCATACGCGTGCATACTTTTTTGGGATAGCACTAAAAGGCGAAGGAATATGAAAACAACTGCACCTACGGGCCTGCTGCAGCAACCGCGGCCGTTCTTCATGATTTTTTTTGTAGAGTTATGGGAGCGATTTGGCTATTACGGCGTCCAGGGCATCCTGGCGGTTTTCTTTGTTAAACAGCTCGGATTCTCTCAGGAACAGGCGTTTATTACCTTTGGCGCATTTGCGGCGCTGGTATACGGCCTGATCTCCATCGGCGGCTACGTCGGCGACCACCTGCTGGGCACCAAACGGACGCTGGTGCTGGGTGCGATTGTGCTGGCGCTCGGTTATTTCATGACCGGGCTGTCGCTCTTAAAACCCGAGCTCATTTTTATCGCCTTGGGCACCATCGCCGTCGGCAACGGGCTGTTTAAGGCCAACCCCGCCAGCCTGCTGTCAAAGTGCTATCCCCCGGACGACGCGCGCCTGGACGGAGCCTTCACCCTGTTTTACATGTCGATTAACATCGGCTCCCTGCTGTCGCTATCGCTGGCGCCGGTGATTGCGGAGAAGTTTGGCTATGCCGTCACCTACAACCTGTGCGGTGCAGGGCTGATTATCGCTCTGCTGGTCTATTTCGCCTGCCGCGGGATGGTCAAAGATATCGGTTCGGAGCCCGACCATCGGCCGTTAGTTCCGCGCAACCTGCTGTATGTGCTGGTCGGTACGGTAGCGATGATTTTCCTCTGCGCCTGGCTTATGCATAACGTGAAAATCGCCAACCTGGTGCTGATCGTCCTCTCTGTCGTGGTGATTATTTTCTTCTTTCGCGAGGCCTTCAAGCTCGATAAAACCGGCCGCAACAGGATGTTTGTCGCCTTTATCCTGATGCTGGAAGCGGTGCTGTTCTACATCCTGTATGCGCAAATGCCCACGTCGCTCAACTTTTTTGCCATCAACAACGTGCACCACCAAATCCTTGGCATCACCATTAACCCGGTCAGCTTCCAGGCGCTGAATCCGTTCTGGGTGGTGGTCGCCAGCCCGGTGCTGGCCGCGATCTACACCCGCCTGGGCAACAAAGGCCGGGACCTGACCATGCCGATGAAGTTTACCCTCGGAATGTTTTTATGTTCGCTGGGCTTCCTGACCGCCGCCGCCGCCGGCATCTGGTTTGCCGACGCGCAGGGGCTCACTTCGCCGTGGTTTATCGTGCTGGTCTATCTGTTCCAGAGCCTCGGCGAGCTGCTGATTAGCGCGCTCGGCCTGGCGATGGTCGCCGCGCTGGTTCCGCAGCAGCTGATGGGCTTCATCCTCGGGATGTGGTTCCTGACGCAGGCAGCGGCCTTCCTGATGGGGGGATACGTGGCGACGTTCACCGCGGTGCCGGAAAATATCACCGACCCGCTGCAGACCCTGCCGATCTACACCAACGTGTTCGGCAAAATTGGCCTGGTGACGCTGGCGGTAACGATAGTGATGGCGATTCTGGTGCCGTGGCTCAACCGCATGATCAATACGCCTGCCGGCAGCAAATAGCGGCAGCTTCCGCCCTCGGCCAGCGGCAGCTGGCTGAGGTTAACTCTTACGGGCGTCAATCCACTCCTGCACTTCAATCACAAACTCATCCGGCGCTTTGCGGTACATCTTGCGGGCGAGATCCAAAATTGTATGCTGCCCGAGCGCTTCTTCCATACGCTGCTGGGCCATATCCATCACCGAGCGCACGCCACAAATGCCTTCACAGGCCCATTCCGGCGGCTGCTCGTCAAATACCGCCAGCCGCTGGCGAATTTCACGGCATTCGAAAATACGCTTATCGCCATCAATAGCATTGACCACATCCAGCACCGTGATGTGTTCGGCGGGCTTCGCCAGCTGGAAGCCGCCGCCCTTGCCTTCCATGCTGCGCACCAGGCCTGCCCGGGAGAGGCGGGTAAATATTTTGGCCAGATAGTCGTAGGGCACGCTTTGCAGCTCGGCGATTTCCCGCACGCTCATATCGCGCGCATCGCCTTTGCTGTCCACCATGCACATCAAACTATGGATGCCGTACTCAACGCCAGAACTGTAGAACGCCATTCTCTTATCTCAGCCAAAACAAATCTGAGTTATTGTAGCTTTTTGATCGTAGCCATACCAGACAGACGCCATAGCATGCCGCAGAATAAATAATTATTTAATTGTTTATCATATAGATAATACCGCATTCCGCCATTTCGCTCTGCCGAGGGCACAAATCACGTTGCATTCTATAACTACGACAAATAAAATCCGAGTAAATACATCGTAGCAAACAGTGAGTGAAACAATAATGGCTAAAAAAATCCTGATCGTCGGCGCGGGCTTTTCCGGAATGTGGGCTGCGCTCAGCGCCGCTCGGCTGGCGGATATGCACCGCGACGAGACCGTGGAAATCACGGTTATTGCCCCGCAGCCCGAGCTGCGGGTGCGTCCACGTTTCTATGAGGACGATGTGCCGACGCTGGTCGCCCCGCTACAGCCATTATTTGACGCCACCGGCGTCAGCTTCCTGCGCGGTACCGTTGCGCGCATCGTTCCCGCCGCCAGAGAAGTGGCGTGGGTCGATGCCTCCGGCAGCGCGCAGCGCGCGGGCTACGACCGGCTGATTCTCGCCAGCGGCAGCCACGTTAACCGTTCTTTGGTCGCCGGAGCCGAGGCTCACGCCTTCGATCTCGACCAGCTGGAAAGCGCCACCGTTCTGGAAAACCATCTGAAATCCCTGGCCCACGCCGCGGATAGCGTGGCGCGCAATACGGTCGTCGTCTGCGGCGGCGGCTTTACCGGCATCGAGATGGCGATGGAGCTTCCGGGCAAACTGCGGGCCATCCTGGGCTCAAATGCTAAGACCAGAGTAGTCGTAGTTGAACGGGGCCCGCAGCCGGGCTCGCGCTACAGCGACGCGCTGCGCGAGGTTATCGTCCAGGCATCCGCAGAGCTCGGCGTTGAGTGGCTGGTGAATACGGAGGTCGAAAGCATTGACGCGGCCGGCGTCACGCTCAAAGACGGGCAGACCATTGCGTCGCAGACCGTTATCTGGACCGTGGGGGTACAGGCCAACGACCTGACGGCGCAGATTGACGCCCCGCGCGATCGCCAGGGTCGCCTGCACGTCAACCGCGATCTTCAGGTGATGGGCCATGATGAGATCTACGCCACCGGGGACGTGGCCTACGCGGCCACGGATGACAAAGGCAACCACGCGCTGATGACCTGCCAGCACGCTATTCTGCTGGGCAAATTTGCCGGGAATAACGCGGCGGCCAGCCTGCTGGAAGTCGCTCCGCTGCCCTATCGTCAGGAAAACTACGTCACCTGTCTGGATCTCGGCGCCTGGGGCGCGGTCTATACCGAAGGCTGGGACCAGCAGGTGAAACTAACGCGGGAAGAGGCGAAAAAGGTGAAGATATCGATAACCAGCGAGCTTATCTATCCCCCGAAGGCCGATAGAGCCATTGCCTTTGAGATCGCCGATCCGCTGGCGCCGTTTGTCTAACCGCGCCCCGGCCGCGCGATGCTGACCGGGCTACGTAGCCCGGATAAGGCGTACCGGCCGGGATATTCCGCGAGAAGGGGTTATTCCGCCGTACCGGCGTAAATATCAAACCGATGGCCCTTGGTAACCACCGCGTTCGGCGTGGCGACATCCGCCAGCGGCGGCGCGTAGTCAGGGCGTTTGACCACCACGCGTTTGGTCGCCAGCAGGCGCGCCGGCTCCAACAGGCCGTCGGCGTCTAAATCCGCGCCCACCAGCGACTGAAAGACGCGCATCTCTTTTTTCACCAGCGCGCTTTTCTGCTTGTGCGGGAACATCGGGTCGAGATAGACCACCTGCGGCCGCGGCGTAATATCGGTCAGCGCCGTCAGGCTTGAGGCGTGAATAAGCTGCAGGCGCTGCTGCAGCCACGGGCCGATTTCCGGATCGGCGTAGCCGCGGGCCAGGCCATCATCAAGCAGCGCCGCCGCCACCGGGTTACGCTCCAGCATCCGCACGCGGCAGCCTACGCTGGCGAGCACAAACGCGTCGCGCCCCAGCCCCGCCGTGGCGTCCACCACGTCCGGCAGATAGTCGCCCTTTACCCCCACCGCTTTGGCCACCGCCTCGCCGCGTCCGCCGCCGAACTTACGCCGATGGGCCATCGCTCCGCCGACAAAATCAACGAAGATGCCGCCAAGCTTCGGCTCATCGCGTTTACGTAATTCCAGATGCTCCGGCGTCATCGCCAGCGCCATCAGGCTGTCTTCGTCGTGCTCCAGCCCCCAGCGGGCGGCAAGAACGGATAAGGCGCCGTCTCCGGCGCCCGTTTCATCAATTAAGCAGATTTTCACTTCCGCTTTACCCTAAACAATTCGCGTTGCCGCAGGACAACAAGGGAAAAAATCCCCGGGAACGTACACAGAGCGCGTTCCCGGGGTGAGTGAGTGCAGTTGCCGAAGAGGCAGCCTGAAGTCTGTCGGGTAAATTAGCCCTTGATCCCGTAGTGATCCAGCATCGCGTCAAGCTGCGGCTCGCGGCCGCGGAAGCGTTTGAACAGAATCATCGGCTCTTCAGAACCGCCGCGGCTGAGGATGTTATCGAGGAACGACTGACCGGTTTCACGGTTGAAAATACCCTCTTCCTCGAAGCGAGAGAAGGCGTCCGCCGCCAGCACGTCGGCCCACAGGTAGCTGTAGTAGCCCGCCGCGTAGCCGCCGGCAAAAATGTGGCTGAAGGCGTGCGGGAAGCGGCCCCACGACGGACCCGGCACCACGGCGACCTGCTTTTTGATTTCCGCCAGCGTTTCGAGGATTTTCGCCCCTTGCTCCGGCTGGTACTCCGCATGCAGGCGGAAGTCGAACAGGCCGAACTCCAGCTGGCGCAGAATAAACAGCGCGGCCTGGTAGTTCTTCGCGGCGAGCATTTTTTCCAGCAGCGCCTGCGGCAGCGGTTCGCCGGTCTCGTAGTGGCCGGAGATAAACGCCAGCGCCTCCGGCTCCCAGCACCAGTTCTCCATGAACTGGCTCGGCAGCTCAACCGCATCCCACGGCACGCCGCTAATTCCGGACACGCCCGCGGTATCGATACGGGTCAGCATATGGTGCAGACCGTGGCCGAATTCGTGGAACAGGGTGATCACTTCATCGTGGGTGAACAGCGCCGGCTTGCCGCTAACCGGACGGTTAAAGTTGCAGGTCAGGTAGGCCACCGGCTTTTGCAGCGAACCGTCCAGCTTGCGCATCTGGCCGACGCAGTCGTCCATCCACGCGCCGCCGCGCTTGTGCTCGCGCGCATAGAGATCGAGATAGAAGCTGCCGCGCAGCTCGCCGTTTTCGTCATACAGCTCGAAGAAACGCACTTCCGGGTGCCAGACGTCAATATCGGTACGCTCTTTGGCGGTAATCCCGTAAATGCGCTTAACCACCTCGAACAGGCCGTTAACGGCTCTGTTTTCCGGGAAATAGGGGCGCAGCTGCTCATCGCTGATGCTGTAAAGGTGCTGCTTCTGCTTTTCGCTGTACCAGGCGATATCCCACGGCTGCAGCTCCTCAACGCCAAACTCCGCTTTAGCGAAGGCGCGCAGCTGGGCCAGCTCTTTCTCCCCTTGCGGACGGGCGCGTTTCGCCAGGTCGGTCAGGAACTCGAGCACCTGCTGCGGGTTCTCCGCCATTTTGGTCGACAGCGATTTTGAGGCGTAGCTGTCGAAGCCCAGCAGCTGCGCCAGCTCGTGGCGCAGGGCGAGGATTTCCGCCATCACCGGGCTGTTGTCCCATTTACCGGCGTTCGGTCCCTGGTCAGAAGCGCGGGTGGAGTAGGCGCGATAGAGCTCTTCGCGCAGCGCCTGGTTTTCGCAGTAGGTCATCACCGGCAGGTAGCTCGGGATATCCAGGGTCAGCAGATAGCCTTCCTGCTCTTTGGCCTGCGCCTGAGCCTGAGCCGCCGCCAGCGCGCTCTCCGGCATCCCGGACAGCTCGGCTTCGTCGGTCACCAGCTTGCTCCAGCCCATCGTGGCGTCGAGCACGTTGTTGCTGTACTGATTGCCCAGCTCGGAGAGGCGCGCGGCAATCTCGCCGTAGCGCTTCTGCTGCTCTTTCGCCAGCCCGATACCGGAGAGTTCAAAATCACGCAGCGCGTTATCCACCGCCTTTTTCTGGGCGGTGTTCAGGGTGGCGTAGTGGTCGCCGTCGCGCAGATCGCGATACGCTTTGTACAGACCTTCGTGCTGGCCCACCCAGGTGCTGTATTCCGACAGCAGCGGCAGGGTTTGTTCGTAGGCTTCACGCAGCTCCGGGCTATTTTTGACCGAATTCAGATGGCTGACAGGAGAAAAAATACGCCCCAGCACGTCGTCGACTTCCGCCAGCGGCTGGCACAGCGTCTCCCAGCTATAGGGCGCGCCCTGCGCCACGACGCTCTCTACCGATGCCCGGCAATCGTCCAGCGCTTTGGTGACCGCAGGCACCACATGCTCCGGCTTGATTGCAGAAAAAGGCGGCAATGAAAAAGGCGTCAGTAATGGATTGGTCATATGCGCAGTCCTGTTGAAAAGGGGAAATGAAGCGCGCGTTCCGGCGCTTTAGCATGGGATCTAGAATGGGGGATAGTTGGGTGAATTTCAATGTCGCGCGATGCTCAGCGCCGGGTATTGCTGCAATAAGCCCGGCCGTTGAGCAAAATCCCGGCTGGCGCGATGCTTCGCCGGGCTGCGTGAGATTAATGCGTCTTCTGCGCCATCTGCCAGGCGGCAGGCAGGTTGAGGCGCTGCCAGAACTGCTGGTCGGCGGTCTCTCCCGACAGCGGGTAGCCGGCCGGCAGCGCGGTTTTCACCATCAGCGCCCGACGCTGTGCGGCGGAAAGATGCGGCAAGGCGGCCTCCAGCAGCACCTCGGCCCCTTCCGGCACCTTCAGGGCCTGCTTCTCGCCCTTCTGCTGCGGCAGATCGTAGGTCATGGTGAAGCGATAAAAGGCGTTCATGGCCGGATCGCGATAGGGATCGTCCTTCCCGGCAGTTTTCGCGCATTCAGCCAGCGAGGTGCCGCACTCTTTCTCCAGCGCGGCGCGCAGCTGATCGCGCGCTTCGTTAAACAGCGCGCGATATTTTGCATCGTTCAGATAGTGGGCGACGTTACGCTGCGCCACCATCCGCGAGCCCATCACGTCCAGCGGGTAGTGGACGCCGAGGACGATCCGCGAGTAGCCGTAGCGCGCCCCGCGCGTGACCAGCGCATCAAAGCGTTCCGGGATCATCTCGGCCATCAGCAGGGCATCGGTATAGCCGGTATTGGTGTGCCCGCTGGGGAAAGAGCCCTCGTCGGCGGTATAGGGCTGGTTATCCTTCACCACCACGTCATCCGGCACCAGATGGATAGTGTTGCCCTGAATCAGGAACGGACGCGGGTTATTGAAGTGCTTTTTCGCCGCCCCGGTGCTGACTTCGCTGGCCTTAATCAGCGCCGCCGCTTTGCCCAGCTCGCCTTTGTCGTAGGCCGTAAGGAACGCTTTGCCCAGCCGAGGCCCCATCGCATCGCTGAGGAAGTAGAGATAGCTTATCCCCTCGGCATCGGCCAACGCCTGGTGTCGGGTAGCCTGGGTGGCATCACGGTTAATGGCGGTGACGGTAGCGAGGTTATCTTTCACCACCGAATCAGGGAGTTTGCTGAACGCCGAGAGCAGCTCAATCCCCGCCTGCTGGTTCGCTTTAGCCTGAAAATCGTAGCCGCTGGCCTTGAGCCAGGCTTTATCCGCCTGGGTTTTATTCTGCTTAGCGTGCTCCAGCTGGCCGCGGGTGAGCGTTGCGGCATCCCCTTTCAGCGCCTGGCGCAGCGCCGCCAGCGTCTGGCTTTCCAGCGCGTCAAACGCCGGACTGGCGGCCGCAGGGGTGACGCTGGCGGCGATCGCCGCCGCCTGATTAAGCGGGACGTCTTTTGCCAGCGCCGGCAGCGCCAGGATCAGCGCCGACGTCAGAAGTGTGATTTGCAGTTTCATTATTTTTCCTTTTATTCAAACAATTACCTTGCCTGCACGCGACGCTAGCGCGACCGTTTGACATTTTTATGACACCGTTATGTTTTGCAACGCTTTTGCCACAATTGAAACAGCACGGCGCTACAGCGGTAATCCGCACGGATCTGCGGTAAACTATCGGTTATCTTGTTTAATTCCCGGAATCTCTGCATCCATGCTCAGTTATCGCCACAGCTTTCACGCAGGCAACCACGCCGACGTCCTCAAACACACCGTTCAGAGTCTGATCATTGAATCGCTGAAAGAGAAAGAGAAACCGTTTCTCTATCTGGACACCCACGCCGGCGCAGGACGCTACCATCTGAGCAGCGAGCACGCCGAGCGTACCGGCGAGTACCTGGAAGGCATCTCCCGCATCTGGCAGCAGGATGACCTGCCGGCCGAGCTGGAGCCGTATATCTCCGTGGTTCAGCACTTCAACCGTAGCGGCCAGCTGCGCTACTATCCGGGCTCGCCGCTGGTTGCCCGCCAGCTTCTGCGCGAGCAGGACAGCCTGCAGCTGACCGAGCTGCACCCGAGCGATTTCCCGCTGCTGCGCTCAGAATTCCAGAAAGACGAGCGCGCGCGCGTGGAAAAGTCCGATGGTTATCAGCAGCTGAAGGCTAAGCTGCCGCCCGCCTCCCGTCGCGGTCTGATTCTTATCGACCCGCCGTACGAAATTAAAAGCGATTACCAGGCGGTCGTTACCGGCATTCACGAAGGCTACAAGCGCTTCGCTACCGGCACCTATGCGCTGTGGTACCCGGTGGTCTTACGTGCGCAGATTAAGCGAATGATCAAAGAGTTAGAAGCTACCGGCATTCGTAAAATCATGCAGATTGAGCTTGCCGTGCGCCCGGACAGCGACCAGCGTGGAATGACCGCGTCGGGGATGATCGTTATCAACCCGCCGTGGAAGCTGGAACAGCAGATGAACAACGTCCTGCCGTGGCTGCACAAAAAGCTGGTGCCGACCGGCATCGGTCATGCAACGGTTAGCTGGATCGTCCCGGAGTAATCGCAGTCATCGGCGGAACCTATTGATTTCCGGTATACAATCGCAGCATTCAGATATTAAGGATATGACTCATGAGCAAACATTATGACTACATTGCTATCGGCGGCGGCAGCGGCGGTATTGCCTCCATCAACCGCGCGGCGATGTACGGCCAGAAGTGCGCCCTGATTGAAGCGAAAGATCTGGGCGGCACCTGCGTTAACGTCGGCTGTGTACCGAAGAAGATCATGTGGCACGCGGCGCAGATTCGCGAAGCGATTCACCTGTACGGCCCGGACTACGGTTTCGATACCACCATCAATCACTTCGACTGGGACAGGCTGGTTGCCAGCCGCAGCGCCTATATCGACCGCATTCATACCTCTTACGACAACGTGCTGGGTAAAAATAAGGTCGACGTGATTAAAGGCTTCGCCCGTTTTATCGACGCCAAAACGGTTGAAGTCAACGGCGAAACCCTGACGGCCGATCATATCCTCATCGCCACCGGCGGCCGCCCGAGCCATCCGTCGATTCCGGGCGTAGAGTACGGCATCGATTCCAACGGCTTCTTCGAGCTGCCGGCGCTGCCGAAGCGCGTGGCGGTTGTCGGCGCGGGCTATATTGCCGTTGAGCTGGCGGGCGTGATTAACGGTCTGGGGGCCGAGACGCATCTGTTCGTGCGCAAGCACGCGCCGCTGCGCAGCTTCGATCCGCTGATTGTCGAGACGCTGGTTGAGGTGATGAACGCCGAAGGCCCGCAGCTGCATACCCACGCCATTCCGCAGTCGGTGGTGAAAAACGCCGACGGCAGCCTGACCCTGACCCTGGAAGATGGCCGCAGCCAGACCGTCGATTGCCTGATCTGGGCCATTGGCCGCCAGCCGGAGACCGATAACTTCAACCTCAAGGCTACCGGGGTGAAGACCAACGACAAAGGCTATATCGTCGTGGATAAGTTGCAGAACACCAGCGTGCCGGGGATCTACGCGGTGGGCGATAACACCGGCGCGGTCGAGCTGACGCCGGTCGCCGTTGCCGCCGGCCGCCGCCTCTCCGAGCGTCTGTTCAACAACAAGCCGGAAGAGCATCTGGACTACAGCAACATCCCGACCGTGGTCTTCAGCCACCCGCCGATCGGCACCGTCGGCTTAACCGAGCCGCAGGCCCGCGAGCAGTACGGCGATGAGGCGGTGAAGGTCTATAAATCGTCCTTTACCGCGATGTATACCGCCGTGACCTCGCACCGCCAGCCGTGCCGCATGAAGCTGGTCTGCGTCGGTCCGGAAGAGAAGATTGTCGGTATTCACGGCATCGGCTTCGGCATGGATGAAATGCTGCAGGGCTTTGCGGTCGCGCTGAAGATGGGCGCCACCAAGAAGGACTTCGACAATACCGTGGCGATTCACCCGACCGCCGCGGAAGAGTTCGTTACCATGCGCTAATCTTCAAGGCCCCGTACTCACGGGGCTTTTTTTAACCCCTCATGGCGCGCCTGATAAGCCGTTCCCGCCGCCTGATTTTGCAAAATCGCATGCCCGATGTAGTTACTCCAGTTAAAGCTATTTTGCAGCACCACCACCGCATTCTGGTTCGCTTTATCGAAACCGATATAGCTGGAATAGCCGCCGATATAGCCCACCTGATAGGTAATTTTCTGCCCGCCGATCGTATCGGTAACCCAGGCAATATTCGCCGCCTCCGTCTGCCGCGGATAGTAGTCCGCGCCGACGTCGGCAAAGGCTTTATCCAGCGCCGCGTTATGGGTCGGTGAAAAATGGGCGCGGGCCCAGGCGATCAGGTCCCGGGCATCGCTGTACAGGTTTGCCGCCCCGACCATATTGTTGCTGAACTGCCAGTCCGGAGTCAGCGCTCCGCGGGTTTTAAATTTCGGCTGATCCCCCGCATGCCCGAGCGCGCGCCGGGAGTATCCGCGCAGCGTTGACGGCACGAAGCTGGTGCTCTGCAGCGCCAGCGGCTGGAAAATCATCCGCGACGCCAGCGTATCAACGGATTCCCCGGTCTGATATTTGAGGATGTAGCCCAGAACGGCGTAGCCAAGATTGGAGTACTCAGGCTCACGCACCCGCGGCGCGCTGAAGGTGCGGAGATAGCCCAGCGCATCGTCGCTGTCGAGGTCGTGGTAGAAGTTTTCCCCATCGCTCAGGTAGGCCAGCAGATGCTCCAGCGACAGCAGGTTCATCGGCTGACGCGGCAGGCCGGAGGTATGCGTGACCAGCTGTAGCAGGGTGATTTTTTGGGCATCCTCGCTCAGCCGGATCTCCGGCGGCAGCAGCATGGAGAGCGTATCGTCCCACTGCAACCGCCCCTCATTGACCAGCAGGGTTATCACCTCGGCGGTGATCCCTTTACTCAGCGATCCCAGGGCAAAGAGCGTATCCGGGGTAATCGGGTAGCGATTTTTCGCATCGGTCACGCCGTAGCAGTGAAATTCCGCCGGGCCGTTATGCTGGATAACCGCCACCACCACGCCGCTCACCTGCTTGCTCTGCATATAATGGTTAACGAAGGAATCAATGGAGAGCAGATGCCCGTTTTGCCCAACCTGACTGGTTTCGTCAGAAGGGACACTCATTTGCGAAAGCGTTCCGGAGCATCCGACAAGCAGCAGAGACGCCAGCAACACAGGGCTCAACCGCCTGCTCAAACCATACCTTCCTGCCGTACGCGCTACCGGGTGGATAAAAAAGGGACGCAGATCGTAACGGCAGTCGTCGGTGATTGCAAAGCGAACAGGCTGAATTTAACGCCCAGGGCGATGTAATTCTGGACATTTTTTTATCCCGCCGTCACGCCGTGCCGTTATTACCGTGGCGCATGAACGCCGGGCGCTGGTTGAGCGCCATATACCAGCGTTCAACGGCCGGCATCTCCGGGTGGGCGAAGGGCGTCATTTTCCAGCGATGGACCGAGAGGCCCAGAACGATATCCGCCAGCGTAAACCGGCTGCCGGCCAGCCACGCGCCGGTTTGCTGAAGCTGAGCGTCCACTATCTGCACGCAGCGGGTCCAGCTGGCAATGCTCTCTTTCAGCGCCGCCGGGTCCTGAAAGCGCGGGTCCTTACGCACCAGGCCCATAAACGCGTAGCGCCAGGCGTTATTAAACTCCGTGGCCTGCCAGTCCATCCAGCACTCGACCTCGGCAGCCGCCCGCGGCGCGGCGGGCAGCAGATCGTCGCGCCCGGCTTTGCGCGCCAGGTAGCGACAGATGCTGTTCGACTCCCACAGGACAAAGTCGTCATCCAGCAGAACCGGCACCAGGCTGTTCGGATTCAGCGCGCGGAACTCCGCGGTATCAATCGGCTGAAATCCGCTACCGTAATCTTCCTGCTGATACTCAAGGCCCGCTTCTTCGCAGGTCCACAACACTTTACGGACGTTAATTGATGAGCGTTTACCCAGTATTCTTAGCATTGTCAGGGATTCCTTAACCGAAGGGACGTTTTATTCACCATACTCCATCGGCTGCGCGAGTACAGCCAGCAACGGAGCAGCCTGGCGGATAATATGTAATGACATATGCGTTGGCTTTCCTCGCTCGCCCCGGTCACTTACCTGCGTTGCCGCCTTCCTGCAACCCGAATTATTTAGGGTATAGTTGATTCCAGCCTTTTTCGCCGATACAGGAGCCCGTGATGCTGACCCCCTTTAACGTTTTAACCCCGGGAAATATTCGTTTTGGTCGCGGCCTGGCGCGGAGCGCTGCGCCCTGGCTGGCCCAGCACAGCGGCAAGGTGCTGCTGGTGCATGGCGCCAGCCCGCAGCGGGCCGACTTTTTGCTGGCCGAACTTCGCGCCCACGCGCTTGAGGTGACGACCCTCTCCATCGCCCATGAGCCCGACCTGCATGCTATCGAACAGGGCGTGCGCCTGGCCCGCGAAGAGGGCGTCGGGGCGGTAGTGAGCCTCGGGGGCGGCGCGGTTATCGACGCCGGCAAGGCGATCGCCGCGCTGGTGCCGGCATCCGGGGAGGTCATCGAGTATCTGGAAGTGGTCGGCAGCGGTCGGGTACTGGAGGCGCATCCGCTACCGTTTGTCGCCATCCCCACCACCTCCGGCACCGGAGCCGAGGTGACGAAAAACGCGGTGATTAACGTCGTGCAGCAGCAGCGTAAGGTCAGCCTGCGCGATGACCGTATGCTGCCGGACCTGGCGATCGTCGACCCGGCGCTCACCGATAACGCGCCGCGGGCGGTGACGCTGGGCTCCGGCCTCGATGCGATCACCCAGCTTATCGAACCCTGGCTGTGTACCCGAGCCAATCCTTTTACCGACGCCCTGTGCCGGGAAGCGATCCCGCGCGGCATCAAAGCGCTAAAAACGCTGATGGCGAAAGAGTGCCCGCAGAGCCGCGATGAAATGGCCTGGGTCAGCCTGTGCGGCGGCCTGGCGCTGGCCAATGCCGGTCTCGGCGTGGTTCACGGCCTGGCGGGACCGCTGGGCGGCCTGAGCAACGCCTCCCACGGCGCGCTGTGCGGCTGCCTGCTGCCCTTCGGCCTCGCGCTTAACGAATCGCTGGTCACCGATGAAGCCCTGCGCGGGCGCTTTAACGACGTGCGCCGCTGGCTGGCCGACGGGCTCAACGTGCATCCGGATACCGCCTGGGAGAGCCTGCACGAATGGAGCCGCAGCGCGGGGCTCGGCAACCTGAATGACCTTGGCGTGGCGCATCAGGCGCTTGAGCCCGCCGCGCTGGCCGCCAGCGGCTCATCGTCGATGAAAGCCAACCCGGTCACGCTGAGTAGCGAACAGCTGCTGGAGATGCTGGAAGCGGCGTGGGAGTGATCCCGCGTCAGCCCGACGAAATAAGATTTTGTTGCAAAACGATTGCTCTGAATTTTTCCGCGCGCCTCAGAGCATCAGATCATAAATTAACGATAAAAATCAGTTAGTAATAAAAATACAGCCTTCAGGTATTTGCACAGAAGCGTGACCTGCCGCACAGTTTCCCCCACGAAAACCGAAGCGAATGACTAAGCTTAAAAACCATGCCGGGGATACCCGGCGCCATTAAGCGACGCGATCCGGAGGTCCGTATCACTATGTCCAGCCAGACATTACGCAACGATAATAGCGATGAGTTGAAGATCGACGTCGATCTGCGCTACGAAGCCGATCCGTATGAGTTAAAACTGGACGAAATGTTCGACGCCGAACCGGAGCCAGAAATTATCGAGGGGCTGCCGGCGTCTGACGCCCTGACCCCGGCCGATCGCTATCTGGAGCTGTTCGCCCACGTGCAAAAATCGCGCATTTTCGCCGACAGCAAAACCTTCCCCGACTGCGCGCCAAAGCAGGACCCGCTGGATATTTTAATCCACTACCGCCGGGTGAGGCGCACCCCAGGGTTCGATCTGCGGCAGTTCGTCGAGGATCACTTCTGGCTGCCGGATCATCGCGCGGAAGATTACGTTTCCGATCCTAAGCGATCCCTGAAGGAGCATATCGATCACCTCTGGCCGATCCTCACCCGCGAGCCGCAGGATCATATCCCGTGGTCGTCGCTGCTGGCGCTGCCGCAGTCGTATATTGTGCCCGGCGGCCGCTTTAGCGAGACCTACTACTGGGACTCCTACTTCACGATGCTGGGTCTGGCGGAGAGCGGCCGCGAAGACCTGCTGAAGTGCATGGCGGATAACTTCGCCTGGCTGATTGAAACCTACGGCCATATCCCTAACGGCAATCGCACCTACTACCTCAGCCGTTCACAGCCGCCGGTTTTTGCCCTGATGGTTGAGCTGTTTGAAGAGGACGGCGTGCGCGGCGCTCGCCGCTACCTTGAGCATCTGAAGATGGAGTACCGCTTCTGGATGGACGGCGCCGAGTCGCTGATCCCGAACCAGGCGTATCGCCACGCGGTACGTATGCCGGACGGCTCGCTGCTCAACCGCTACTGGGACGATCGCGACACCCCGCGCGACGAGTCCTGGCGCGAAGATGTGGAAACGGCAAAACGCTCCGGCCGCCCGCCTAACGAGGTTTATCGCGACCTGCGCGCCGGCGCTGCCTCCGGCTGGGACTACTCCAGCCGCTGGCTGCGCGATATCACCCGCCTGGCGAGTATTCGCACCACCCAGTTTATCCCCATCGATTTGAACGCGTTCCTGTTCAAGCTGGAAAATACGATCGCCAATCTCTCCGGCGTTGAGGGCGATCGCGAAACGGAAGCCGCTTTTCGCCAGAAGGCCAGCGACCGTCGGGCGGCGGTGACGCGCTATTTGTGGGACGACGACAGCGGCTGTTTCCGCGATTACGACTGGCGCCGCGAGCAGCTGGCGCTATTTTCGGCCGCCAGCATCGTGGCGCTGTACGTCGGGATGGCCACGCATGAGCAGGCGGATCGCCTTGCCGACGTCGTGCGGGCTCGCCTGCTGACGCCTGGCGGCATTATGGCCACCGAGTATGAAAGCGGAGAGCAGTGGGATAAGCCCAACGGCTGGGCGCCGCTGCAGTGGATGGCGGTGCAGGGCTTTAAAATGTACGGCCAGGACCCGCTCGGCGATGAGATAGCCCAAAGCTGGCTGCAAACGGTGAACCACTTCTACAAGCAGCATCATAAGCTGATTGAGAAGTACCATATTGCCAGCGGCGTCCCTCACGAAGGCGGCGGCGGGGAATACCCGCTGCAGGATGGTTTCGGCTGGACCAACGGCGTGGTGCGTCGGCTGATAGGCCTCTACGGCGAGCCATTATAACCAGGTGCTATTCCGGCGAAGAATGTCCTGCTATGGTCACGCTATTGACCGTTGCAGGAATCCTGAACTATGCCTGAACTGCTTACGCCACGACTGCGCTGCTCGCCGCTGCAGCTGGATGACTGGTCCTTCTTTTTAGCCCTGCAGCGCGATCCGCAGGTGATGCTCTATATTGCCGATTCGCGCCCGCTCGCCGAGATCCGTGAAGCCTTCGATTCGCGCCTGTCGCCGTGGACGCCGGGCGCCAGGCACTGGCTGTGCCTGATCGTCCGCGATCGACACACCCATACGCCGCTCGGCATAACCGGCTATCGGCACCACGAGGACGACTGCGCTGAGGTCGGGTTCCTGTTCACTCCCCAAGCCCAGGGAAAAGGCTACGGCTACGAATCGCTGCAGGCGCTGTGCGATTTCGCCTTTTCCGCAGGCGGCGTCCGTCGCCTGACCGCCACAGTTACCGCCGGCAACATCGCCTCGAAAAGCCTGTTACAGAAAACCGGCTTTCTGCTGGAGGGCGAGCTGCGCGAATGCTACTGGCTCAACGGCCGCTGGCATAACGACTGGCTATTTGGCCTGCTGCCGCGCGATTATCACCGGCCCGCCTCCGCAGCGGGCTAGCGCCGCGGCCTGACGGCTTACAGGTACATCCCGCCGGAAACCTCCACGCGCTGGGCGTTCATCCATTGCAGATCGTCGCTCAGCAGCGCCGCTATCGCATCGCCGATATCGTCCGGCAGCCCAACCCGCCCCAGCGCCGTTTGTGCCGCAATATGCTGGTTTACCTGCTTATTATCGCGCACCACGCCGCCGCCGAAGTCCGTCTCGATGGCCCCCGGCGCAATAATGTTCACCGAGATCCCGCGCGCGCCCAGCTCTTTTGCCTGGTAGCGGGTCAGCACCTCCATCGCTCCTTTCATTGATGCATAGGCGGCGTATCCCGGCAGCGCAAAGCGGGCCAGCCCGCTTGAGACGTTGAGGATGCGCCCGCCGTCCTGCAGCAGCGGCAGCAGACGCTGGGTCAGAAAGAACGGGCCTTTAAAATGGATATTCATCAGCTCATCAAACTGCGCTTCGCGGGTCTCAGCAAAGGCGACGTTGAGACCGATCCCGGCGTTGTTTAATAAATAATCAAAGGTGCCGCGCTGCCAGCGCTGTTGCAGGAGTTTTTCCACCTCCAGAGCAAAGCTTTCGAAGCTCGCCGTATCGCCGACGTTAAGCGCTAATGCCGCAGCTTTAACCCCTTTTTGTTCGATTTCAGCGACAACTTCCAGCGCCGCCTGCCGGTTGCTGTGGTAGGTCAGGATAATATCGGTTCCCTTCGCCGCCAGCTTCAGCGCCGCGTTTTTTCCCAATCCACGGCTGCCGCCGGTCACTAAAGCAATACGGTGTGTCATCAGAAACCCCTTATCAGTTGCATTTGCATCGTAAAAGAGCTTATTAGCTGACGGAAAAACAATAAATACGCTAAATTACGTTTTACTGTTTCTATGACAACAACAATAGGTCTCGGGCATGGATAAAATTCACGCAATGCAGCTGTTTATTCGCGTGGCGGAGCTGGAGAGCTTTTCCCGCGCCGCCGACACCCTGGGCCTGCCGAAAGGCAGCGTATCGCGCCAGATCCAGGCGCTGGAAAGCCACCTCGGCGCGCGCCTTCTGCACCGCACCACCCGCCGGGTGCAGCTGACGCAGGACGGGATGGTCTATTACGAACGCGCCAAAGATCTGTTGAGCAACCTCGAGGAGCTGGACGGAATATTCCAGCACGATCCCTCCAGCATCAGCGGACGACTGCGGGTAGATATGCCCGTCGGCCTGGCAAAAAAGCTGATTATTCCGCGGCTGCCGGCCTTTTTGCAGCAGTATCCGGGGATCGAGCTCGAACTGAGCAGCAGCGATCGGCTGGTTGACGTGATCCGTGAAGGTTTTGATTGCGTCGTCCGCGTCGGTACGCTGAAAGATTCCGGCCTGATCGCGCGTCCGCTGGGTAAGCTGACGCAAATTAACTGCGCCAGCCCGCAGTATCTGGCGCGCTTCGGCTACCCGCACTCTCTTGACGATCTCGGCGATCATGCCCTGATCCACTATGCCAGCACCCTTGGCGTCCGCCCGGCGGGTTTTGAGGTCATCAGCGATGGCGCCGCGCGCTGGGTAAAAACCGGCGGCATACTGACCGTCAATAGCACCGAGACCTACCAGGCCGCCTGCCTGGCCGGGCTGGGTATTATTCAGGTTCCGCGCGTCGGCGTTCGCGAAGCGCTGCGTACCGGCGAGCTGATTGAAATTCTGCCTCAATACCGCGCGGAACCGCTGCCGGTTTCGCTAATCTACCCGCATCGGCGCAATCTTTCGCGCCGCGTACACCTGTTTATGGAGTGGCTCGGTGGCGTGATGAAAGGCTACGTCGATTAGCCCGCGAGGGGCCCGTTTTGCCGGGGCCCTGCGGTCGGGTTTGCCGCCCCGCCGCCGCAACCGGCATTTTGCGTATATAATTTTTGCTGAATCTCGCTGTAAAGAAAGGAAGAAATAACTAATGACACCGGAAAACGACGCCACACGCCCGACTCAGGATCCGGGCCAGCAGCTGGAAAAAAGTAAAAGCAAGCTGGCCGCCATCAACGAATCCGCCGTGGGACAGAAAGCAAACCAGGCGCTGAAAAGCGTGACCGGGACGGCGGAAAAGGTCCAGCGGAATCCGATTATTGCGCACCTGATCCGCGCGGCCGAGCGCTTTAACGACCGCCTGGGCAATCAGTTCGGCGCGGCCATCACCTACTTCTCGTTTCTGTCGATGATCCCGATACTGATGGTCTCCTTCGCTGCCGCCGGCTTTGTCCTCACCTGGCATCCGACGCTGCTGCAGGACATCTTCGATAAAATCCTGCTCAACGTCAGCGATCCGACGCTGGCGGCGACGCTGAAGAACACCATCAATACCGCGGTTCAGCAGCGCACTACCGTCGGCCTGGTCGGGCTGCTGGTCGCGCTTTATTCCGGCATTAACTGGATGGGCAACCTGCGGGAAGCCATCCGCGCCCAGTCCCGCGACGTCTGGGAGCGTACGCCGCAGGATCAGGAAAAAATCTGGGTAAAATACTTCCGCGACTTTATTTCATTAATCGGCCTGCTGGTCGCCTTGATTATTACCCTGTCCATTACCTCCATTGCCGGCGCCGCGCAGCAGACCATTATCTCCGCGCTGTATCTCGATAACATTGAGTGGTTAAAACCGGCCTGGCGGCTAATTGGCCTGGCGATCTCAATTTTCGCCAACTACCTGCTGTTTTTCTGGATATTCTGGCGCCTGCCGCGCCACCGCCCGCGGCGCAAGGCGCTGATACGCGGCACGATGATTGCGGCAATCGGCTTTGAGGTCATCAAAATCGTGATGACCTGGACGCTGCCAGCGCTGGTGAAGTCCCCTTCGGGCGCCGCGTTTGGCTCCGTTTTAGGACTGATGGCCTTTTTCTATTTCTTCGCGCGCCTGACGCTTTTCTGCGCGGCGTGGATTGCCACCGCCGAGTATAAAGACGACCGCCGGATGCCGGGGAAAACCCACGATTGACGCCGTATCGGGCTGAACGGAGAGGTATCATTCAGCCCGATCCATCATTTCAGCAGATAAATCCAACGCGTAACTTTTATTTAACCTAAACCTGGTTTTATCTGCTATTGTTTTATTTATGTGAAGCATTTCATAGAAGTTATTTTTCAGGCACGAAAATTATCCGCTTTTTGCCCATTTTTTAGCCTCCTCCGCGCCCTGTTACAGATTGAAATGTCGCTTTTGCTGTGGCTATATGGCCTTTCGTTCGCTAAAAATAAGAAAGATCTATGCAAGCCACAGCCACCACGCTCGACAAGGCGCAGGAAACCGCACCGGTTAACTCGCGCAATAAGGTCGTCGTTGCCTCACTCATCGGCACCGCCATTGAGTTCTTCGACTTCTACATCTACGCCACCGCCGCGGTTATCGTATTTCCGCATATCTTCTTCCCGCAGGGCGATCCTGCCGCCGCGACGCTACAGTCGCTGGCAACCTTCGCCATTGCCTTCGTCGCGCGTCCGATTGGCTCAGCGCTGTTCGGTCACTTCGGCGATCGCGTCGGCCGTAAGGTAACGCTGGTCGCCTCGCTGCTGACCATGGGGATCTCTACCGTAGTCATCGGCCTGCTGCCGGGCTATGAGAGCATTGGCATTCTGGCTCCGATGCTGCTGGCGCTGGCGCGCTTTGGTCAGGGGCTTGGCCTGGGCGGCGAATGGGGCGGCGCGGCGCTGCTGGCAACCGAGAACGCCCCGCCGCGCAAACGCGCGCTGTACGGCTCCTTCCCGCAGCTGGGCGCGCCTATCGGCTTCTTCTTCGCAAACGGAACCTTCCTGCTGCTCTCCTGGCTGCTGACCGACCAGCAGTTTATGGAATGGGGCTGGCGCGTGCCGTTTATCTTCTCCGCCGTGCTGGTCATTATCGGGCTGTATGTCCGCGTTTCGCTGCATGAAACGCCGGTCTTTGCCAAAATCGCTGCGGCGAAGAAGCAGGTAAAAATCCCGCTGGGGACGCTGCTGACTAAGCACGTGCGGGTGACCGTACTCGGCACCTTTATCATGCTGGCCACCTATACCCTGTTCTATATCATGACCGTCTACTCCATGACCTTCAGCACCGGCGCTGCGCCGGTGGGCCTCGGTCTGCCGCGTAACGAAGTGCTGTGGATGCTGATGATGGCGGTAATTGGCTTTGGCGTGATGGTGCCGATTGCCGGCCTGCTGGCGGATGCGTTTGGTCGTCGTAAGAGCATGATCGTCATTACCTCAATGATTATTCTCTTCGCCCTGTTCGCCTTTAAACCGCTGCTGGGTTCCGGTCAGCCGGCGCTGGTCTTCGCATTTCTGCTGATCGGCTTAAGCCTGATGGGGCTGACCTTCGGCCCGATGGGCGCCCTGCTGCCGGAGCTGTTTCCGACGGAAGTACGCTACACCGGCGCATCGTTCTCTTATAACGTGTCGTCGATTCTTGGCGCCTCCGTTGCGCCCTATATCGCAGCCTGGCTGCAGGGCAACTATGGCCTGATGGCGGTAGGGCTCTATCTGGCTTCGATGGCCGCGCTGACGCTGATTGCGCTGCTGCTGACCCACGAAACTCGCCACCAGTCGCTGTAATCCTGTGCTGCCCGGCGCGCCGCGCCGGGCAGCTTCTCCTCTGCGCCTACTTTTTCATCTGCGATAAAATCGTCTGACACTGGTTGGCTTCTCCTTCCGCTGGCGACACCAGCGCCAGCAGCGCCGCCGCCGGAGTGACCAGCGTCGCCAGCGCAGCCGCAACCGCACCACGCGCAATCAGCGGCCCCACCTTCACCCCGGCGTTCGGAGATTTAAACGTACCGCGCACGTACAGCGGAGAGCGCAGGGTAATAATGCGCAGCCCCTTGCTTTCAGGGTCGATGGTCAGGTCGAGCTGCTCCGAGGCGAAGCTGGCGGTACCGGTGACGTTAATCAGCGCATTCTCGGTATCAAAGGCAAAAATCTGCGGCCGCGCGACGCCGTTAACCACATCAACATTCGCCGCCGCGCAGTTTACCCGCACCTCGTCATCGCCAAAGATCTGCCCGATAAGATAGTTACCGACGTTCAGGCCCAGAATTTCCATCAGGTTCCGGCTAATCAGGCCATCGTTCATCAGCAGCTTGATATTGCCGTTGCTGTTGCCCAGCAGCGCCGCCACCGAGTTACCGGTGCCGCGCAGCTGCATATCGCCGTTCATCTCGCCGAGGGTCTTCTGCATCATCTCCACGTTCGGCATCAGCGCCTTGAGCTTCAGGCGCCTGGCCTGCAGGTTAGCGGCGCCCTGCAGCGGCTTTTTATCGCCCTGCAGATGCAGGCTGCCGGCGATAGTGCCGTTGGCGAGGCCGAAGCGCAGCGGCTGCAGGCGCAGGTCGCCGCGCTCAAGAATAACGTGAGTGCTGAGGTCGCTAATCGGCAACGTGCCGCCGTGCTCAATCCGCCGCCCTTTGAAGCGGACATCGGCATCCATCAGCTGCCACTTGTCGGTCTCGAAGCGATCGTAAGGCAGGATTTTCCCGGCCGGCTGCGACGCGGCTTCGCCTTTACGCTGCTCGGCTTTGCTCGCCTTACTCTCTGAGTTCACGCCAATCAGCGGCCCGAGGTCCGCCAGACGCAGCTGGCGGGATTCCACATCGCCCTCCAGCCTCGGGCGCGGCTTGCCGGTGGCGTAGGTCAGGGAGCCGTGAATATCGCTTTCGCCGATCCGGCCATTGAAATCGCGATAGCTAAAGCGCGACCCGCCCTGCTGATTGAACACCGCCCGCAGGCGTCCGTCGGTGGAGAACGCCGGCGTATCCGGCAGGACAATACCGGTGAGATCGTATAAATCCCCCAGCGAATCGCCGGAGAACTTGAGGCGTAAATCGACGCCGCCCAGGCTCAGCGGATCGCTCACCGTCCCGCTAAAGGCCACCCGGGTATTGCCGGAGCGGAAGTCGCCCTGCAGCGGGAACGGCGTCCCTTCGCTGCGCAGCGCCAGCATGCCGCCAGTTTTACCGCTGCCGGAGAGCGGCTGGTCACGATAGCTCCCCTTAGCCGTCAGCCCAAAAACGTAGTCCGCCACCTTCTTTGGCTCCTCTTTGCCCCCTGAGCCGGTGACTTCGCTAAACGGCAGCGGTTTCCCCAGCGGATCGACCATCAGGGTAATATCGGCGCGCGTCACTTTGTCGGTAATAGCGATTCGTCCGCGATCGAAGAGAATATTATCCAGCCGGAAAGACCAGTCGGATGGCTCGGCCTGGCTGGCCGCAGCGTCGTCCGCACCGAGGGTAAAGGTCCAGTTATTGGTTTTCTCGGAGAGCCTGATCAGCCGGGCATCGGGCTGCTGCAGCTTAATCCACGGCAGATAAACCGTCTTGCTCAGCAGCGACAGCGGCGCCAGCGTGGCTTCGACGCGCGGCAGGTGTACCATCATGACCTGCGGGATATCCGGCGGGTTGCCGAGGACGATATCTTCGGCATGGACGTGGGGCCAGGGCACCCAGCTCCGCCAGCCCCGCTCGTCGCGCTGGCGCTCCCAGACCACGCCAAGGTCGCCGCGAATGGCAAACGGCCGGTTAAGCTCGGCGGAGACCTTCTGGTTAATGGTTGGTTTCAGGCGGTTCCAGTCAAAAGTCGCCAGTACGATGAAAAACAGAACAATAAGTAAGACTATCGTTCCCGAGATAATGGCAATCGTCTTGCGGGTTGTGGTCATACCCTCTCAGCTCCTTTGCTCCTCGTCAGTCCTGAATATAGTTGAAAAGCGCATCTTTCTCCGCCAAATGCGCTTTTCGTCACATTACTCGCGTGATGTCAAAAAAAATAATGGAACGATGTTTTAATATGGTTGACCATAAAAACGACGCAGCGCACACTAGCGCTAATTTCGATTCAATCCCAGGTCATGATTATGTCTAAAAAAATTGCCGTTATCGGCGAATGTATGATTGAGCTGTCAGAGAAAAACGCGGCGGTAAACCGTGGATTTGGCGGCGATACCTTAAATACCTCGGTCTATATTGCGCGTCAGACCGACGCCAGCGCGCTCGCCGTGCACTACGTTACCGCGCTTGGGACGGACGCATTCAGCCAGCAGATGCTGGAGTCCTGGCAGGCTGAGGAGGTCAAAACCGACCTGATCCAGCGCATGGCCGATCGTTTACCGGGGCTGTATTACATCGAAACCGACGATACCGGCGAGCGGACGTTTTACTACTGGCGCAACGAAGCGGCGGCAAAATTCTGGCTGGAAAGCGAGCAGTCTGCCGCGATCTGCGAAGAGCTGGCGACCTTTGACTACCTCTATCTCAGCGGAATTAGCCTCGCCATTCTCAGCCCGCAGAGCCGCGAGAAGCTGTTAACGCTGCTGTGCGAATGCCGCGCTAACGGCGGGCAGGTGATATTCGACAATAACTACCGCCCGCGCCTGTGGGCCAGCAAAGAAGAGACTCAGCAGGTTTATCAGCAAATGCTGACCTGTACCGATATCGCCTTCCTGACGCTGGATGACGAAGATGCGCTATGGGGCGAGAAACCGGCGGAAGAGGTGATTGCCCGGACCCATGCCGCCGGCGTCAAAGAGGTGGTGGTAAAACGCGGGGCAGATTCTTGCCTGGTGTCGATTGTCGGCGAGCCGCTGCAGGAGATCCCTGCCGTGAAGCTGCCGAAGGAGAAGGTGGTTGATACCACGGCCGCCGGCGATTCGTTTAGCGCCGGCTACCTCGCCGTGCGCCTGACCGGCGGTGACGCCCGGTCAGCAGCCGCTCGTGGGCACCTGACCGCCAGCACGGTCATCCAGTATCGCGGGGCCATTATTCCGCGCGAAGCGATGCCGCAGTAACGCTCTCCCGGGCTGCGCCATCGGTGCCGCAGCCCGGGAAGACCCTCGTCAACCGGGCCTACTGGGCAGGGGGAATATCCGTCGCGTCGCTATGCGCCTCGGCAGCCTCGCCGCCTCCGGTCGTCGCCGTCGGTACAGGCACCATCAGCTTCTCCCACGTCGCCTTCAGATCCTTCATGTTATATTCCGGCTCGCCCTGCGGCTGCTGCAGCACCAACGCCATATCCTGAGAAAGCTGCTGACGCAGATACTGATTCAGCATATCGACGGTCAGAGAATCAAGAAACTCCTGACGCAGCTTCTGGTACTGCTCCGGCGCGATATCCACCACCTGATTCTGCAGCGAGCGGATGCGCTGGCTGATCAGAATATCGGTATCGGTACGCGCGTAGGTGGCGAAGAGCTTTTGCAGCTCAAGGTTTTTCTGCGCAATCAGGGTATCGAACTCTTCCTGCGGTAAACCGTTATCGCGGACCTTCGCCAGCTCGCGGGAAACCGCGATCAGGTTAGCGTTGAGCTTGCTGCCCGGCGATTCAATATTGATCGCGCACTGGGCGCGCTGGTACAGCACCCGGCAATCAAAGCCGAGGTTTACGTCTTTGATATTGTTCTTGCTCAGGTTCTGCTGCACGTGCCAGAACAGCGCTTCGCGCGCCAGATCGTCGCGCCAGTAGTGCTGCAGCGCGACCGAATCGCGAATAGGCTGCCACGGAGAATCCCACATAATCGACAGCTTATCCTGGCGCACGGTATTGGTCATGATGCTGACCGGCGTCGTCGGCAGCGGAGACAGCGTCGGCACCGCGGCCGGGGTTTCCCGTTTGCCCTTCAGCTCGCCGAAGTTTTTGTTGATCTGCTCCGCTACGTTGCGGCTATCGACGTTGCCCACCACGATCAGCGTCATGGCGTCCGGGGTGTACCATTTCTGATAAAACTCTTTCAGCTTCGCAGCATCGACCGGATTTTTAAGCGGCGCGGCGGGGTCATGTCCCAGCATGATGGAACCTTTCAGCCGATAGCGCCACCAGCCCTCTTTGGTATCCAGCGGCCAGGTCGCCACCATGTCGCTGCCCTGCAGGGCGTGATTCACCGCTTCAGGCGTCACCGCCAGCTTACCGCTGGCGTCAGCCAGCCAGCTCAGCGCCTCTTTCAGCAGATCGTTGCGGTTATTCGGCAGGCTCAGGTTAAACATGGTGTAGTTATAAGAGACGATCGCCGGCGGGAGCGGACGATTCGGATCGATGCTCTGCTGCCACAAGGAGCGCGCCTGCATCGTCGGGAGGCTGCCGCTTTGCGTCAAGGCAAGGCGGGGAATAAAGTGGCTAAAACCGCTCTGCTGAGTGCTTTCGCTCAGCGAGCCAATATTGACGAACAGGCGGACTTCAATACGATCGCTAGGACGCTGCGGAGTGGCTAAAACCTGCCACTGAAGTCCGTTGGCGAGAGTCCCCTGTTGCCAGGCCGGGTCCGGCTGGAGCGCTTCTGCTTGCACATAACCGGCCGCTGCCATCATCAGCAAACCACCCGTTAAGAGTTGAATTTTTGTGCCCTGCATGTGAACCCCTGATGAACATTCCTGGTTACAAAAGCAGCCCGCTGGAGGGCTGCCAAAAAATATGGTGAGTAAGTACGTCGGTTAGACCACGCGGAGAGGAAAATGTCGCATGGAGACGTAAAATAATCATTTAGTATCACTCCCCAACCCAGGGGAGTGATGCCTAATTATGCGCAGGAGCCAGGAGTCCAGCAAGGGACAACGGCCTAACAGATGGATTTAAGAGGATAATTCGTGCGATTTGTTCGCCGGAGCGCGGTTATTCAGGACATCATCCAGCTGTTTGGAGTCCAGCTCTTTCACCCATTTCGCCACCACGATAGTCGCCACGCCGTTGCCCACCAGGTTGGTCAGCGCGCGCGCTTCGGACATAAAGCGGTCGATACCGAGGATCAGCGCCAGGCCGGCAACCGGTAAATGGCCCACTGCGGAAATGGTGGCCGCCAGGACAATAAAACCGCTGCCGGTAACGCCCGCGGCGCCTTTCGAGGAGAGCAGCAGCACCACCAGCAGCGTTATCTGGTGGAAAATATCCATATGGCTGTTGGTCGCCTGAGCGATAAATACCGCCGCCATCGTCAGGTAGATGGAGGTGCCGTCGAGGTTGAAGGAGTAGCCGGTGGGGATCACCAGCCCCACCACCGATTTGCGACAGCCCAGCTTCTCCATCTTATCCAGCATGCGCGGCAGCGCCGATTCGGACGAGGAGGTGCCAAGAACAATCAGCAGCTCTTCGCGGATATAGCGGATAAATTTAAAGATGCTAAAGCCGGTTATCCGGGCGATAGAGCCCAGCACCACGACCACAAACAGAATACAGGTAATGTAGAAGCAGACGATCAGCTGGCCCAGCTGTACGAGGGTACCGACGCCGTATTTCCCGATGGTAAAGGCCATCGCCCCGAAGGCGCCGATCGGCGCAAGGCGCATAATCATGTTGATGATGCCGAAGATCACCTGCGAGAAGCTTTCGATAACGTTAAAAATCAGCTGGCCCTTGCTGCCCAGACGATGCAGGGCAAAACCAAACAGCACCGCAAACATCAGCACCTGCAGGATGTTGCCGCTGGCGAAAGCGCCAATCACGCTACCGGGAATAATATCCAGCAGGAAGGCGACAATGCCCTGATCTTTTGCCTGCTCGGCGTAGACCGCCACGGCCTTCGCATCGAGGGTGGCCGGATCGACGTTCATGCCGCCGCCGGGTTGCACCACATTGACGATGATCAGCCCGATAATCAGCGCGAGGGTACTGACGACTTCAAAATAGAGGAGCGCTACCGCGCCGGTACGGCCGACGGCCTTCATGCTTTCCATCCCGGCAATCCCCGTCACGACGGTGCAGAAGATAACCGGTGCAATAACCATTTTAATCAGTTTAACGAAGGCGTCGCCGAGGGGTTTCATCTGCGCGCCCAGTTCCGGGTAGAAATGGCCCAGCAGAATACCGATCGCAATGGCCGACAAAACCTGAAAATAAAGGCTTTTGAAGAGAGAGGTTTTCATAGGGTGTCCTTTGGGTATAACCACAGACCGGGAAGGGTTATATGTCGTCTGTGGCTTAAAAGTAACACCCGGGAAACATTTCAGAAATAACTAAGCGTGAAATTGCAACGGAATTGTTAAAAACTTAGAGCTGACTCGCACAAGTCAGCATCCCGTTACAGGCTTGCACCCTCTTCATTCACCTGTAAAAACTGCGCCGTAAACGCCTCTTGCGGTAAGGCGCCGCCAAAAAGATAGCCCTGGGCAACATCGACGCCGGCCTCCTGAAGCCACCGGAACTGCTCCTGTTTCTCAACGCCTTCCGCCACAATGCGCAGGTTCAGGCCGCGCGCCAGCTGAATAATCGCCGGCACCATGCTGGTATCTTCGGGCAGCATATCAATAAAAGCCTTATCGATTTTCAGGATATCAACCGGCAGCGATTTCATATGCTGGAGCTGGCGCAACCCGGCGTAACCCATGCCAAAGTCATCGAGAGCGATGCGAACGCCCGCTTCGCGCAGCGGGCGCAGCAGGGAGACCACCGTCCGCGGATCGTCCAGCCGGCGGCTTTCGGTAATTTCGATAACCAGCGTGCCTGGCGCAATGCGATAGCGCGAGAGCAGGGTCAGCATCTCTGCGCCCCGGTCGTGGTGCAGCAGCTGCAGCAGCGATACGTTCACCGATAGCGGCAGCATAATGCCCTGGCTTTGCCATGCGGCAAGCTGGCGGCAGGCCTCTTCCATCACCCAGTAGCCGACCGGGACAATCAGCCCGCAGGCCTCAATACGTTCAATCAGATCCGGCGGCAGCAGCCAGCTGCCGTCCTCCTGGCGCTGGCGCAGCAGAACCTCCGCGCCGCACACTTCGCCGCTGGCGATATTCACCTGCGGCTGCAGCCAGATGGCGAACCGCTGATTATCCAGCGCCGCCAGAATATCGTGCTCTTCCATCAGCCGGCGCTGCGCCTTCTCCATCTGCTGCGGGTCGAAAAACTCAATCTGATTTTTACCTTTGCGCCGCGCGGCGACGGCGGCTGAAATCGCGCGGCGATAGAGCTGCTCCGCGCTCAGTTCGCCGTTAAACATCGCAATTCCGACGCTGGCGCAGGGGCGAAGCTGGATACCGTGCAGCGGCAGGCGCTCGCTGATTGCAGTGAGCACTTGCTTACTTAATGTCACCGCCTGCCAGGGCTCGGTAATACCGTTAGCCAGAATCGCAAAGTCATAGCCGCTGACCTGCGCCAGCACCATGCGAGATGGGATCGTCGACCGCAGTTTTTCCACCAGGGTCAGCAGCAGTATTTCGCGCTGGGCCTCTTTCAGGACGCCGGCGGTGTCCTGCAGCGTTTCGCAGGCGACCACCAGCAGCGCCGACGTTTGCGGGCGGGCCACCGCCTGCTCAAGCAGCGCCATCAGGAAGGCTTTATTCGGCAGGTCGGAGACCGGGAAGCGGGTGGACTGTAAAGAGAGCTCATCGTGCCGACGCAGCAGGGTTTGCTGGTTGCGATTGTAGCTGCGCACCAGCATGCCAATCTCATCATCATGATGCAGCCGCGGCAGGGTCAGCTGATGCCCGAGACGCTCCTGCTGCGGAACATCGTTGAGTTCGCGAGCCACCTTACGCAGCGGACGGACGATCAGGCGGTTGATGCACCACGTGATCGCCACCGTCAGAACCAGCACCAACAGGAAGTAAGCAGTCACTAACGTAGAAAGCGTACTCATCACGAATTTATACATCTGGTACGAGTCGGCCTGCAGCACCAGATAGGCAAGCGGCTGCGGATTAGCGGGTCGTTCCTGGGAGTATATCGGCAGCGATATCTGTACCGGCAGCTCAAACATGCGGGTAATCATGACCGGAACCGGACGCTCCGGAATAAAGCGCATCCGCAGCGCCTGGAACTGGTTCGGCAGCACCACGTCCGCCCGGCTGACGATGCCAGCAGGCTGAATATGGCCGAGAATGGCTTCCGCCTCGGGAATATCCGCCTTCAGGATAGCCGCAGAGAGCGGTTCGCGAACGGAGCGGGCGATACTTTCTAACTGCGTGGCCGTAGTAAAGCGACTCTGTTGCACAAAGTGAAAGAGTAAAATAGAGCAAAAAACCAATACAAATGCCATGGACACGCTCGCGACCATCGCCATCTGTTTAATTGTAAGTGAGCGGCTGACGCGCAACTGTGTTCTCCACTGATACTGAATACTGTCCGGATTTCGTCCATCAACGCCGGTATTTTCAGGCTGATTATATCTGAAAAATAGCTCGCAAACGCCCGGCAGAGAGCGCTAAACGGGTAAGCAGGACGGGTGCGAAGCACCGCCATCGGGCTTGCGGGCACGCCAGGCCGGCGTTCCGGTTAGCGCAGCGCGAGCGGGAGATGCCCCCCGCGGCGCGAAGTACGACGAGTATACGCGAACACAGGGGTGGAGTGACGGTTGATCGCGTAATTCAGCCTATTCTGCTACCAATCAGCGTAGGGAACCAGCGGCTGCGGCGGCATATTCATATCGCCCTGCCAGCCGGAGGCCGAATAGCGAACATAGAGCAGCGCATGGCTTGGGGTATAGTCCTTGGCCTGCTGGATATCGACCGCCGCGCCCACGAACCAGTTGCCGGTAACCCGCCGCTCGACCAGCGCCCGGGCGGTATAGCCAAAGCCCTGGCTGCTGCTGCCCTGCTCGCTGAGCTGGCTGGCATCGGCGCGATACTCTGAGGGAATGAGGTTCAACAGCGGATAGCGCGCCTCGGTTTTCGTCCGCGAATGTGACCAGGAGACGGAGCCGCCAAGCTCCCACGACCAGTTTTCGGTACGCTGACGCCAGGTCACCGGCACGGCGAAAGAGACGTACTCCTGCGGGCTATAGTAGCCGCCCTGTCCCAGAGTATAGCCGCTGAGGTCCTTGTCATAGTGCCAGAGCATATTGCTCAGGCCGACCGTCACGCGGCGGTTATCCTCGTTAATGACTTTATAGTAGTAGCCGCTCATCCAGCGCACGCGCCAGTTATCGGCGACGTTTTTGCCGGTGAGCTGGTCGGCCCCCAGCGAAGACCAGACGCCGTTGGCTTCCCCTTTGTCGTAGCTCAGGCTGACGCCGCCGCCGTCGGCGCGCACCCCGCCCCAGGTTTTACCCGTATGGCTGCCGCTGTCCTTCTGCCCGCCAAATGCCAGCAGGGAGCTGGAAATCGGCCGACGATGCAGATTGAGGGTGTAGCCCAGCGGGCCAAGATCGTCGCTGTAGCTCAGACCGCCGACGACATCGACAACGTTAAAGCCCATCGGCGTGGTGCCGATATCGCCGCTCCAGGTGTCATTCTTCCACCCTACCGCCACGCTCGCCCCGCCGTCGCTCTGGTGAAGGCTGCCGCTGGTGCAGGCAATTTCGCCGCAGGTGCCCCAGCTCGGCGAATAGCTGCCGTCGCCGTTGGTTGAGAAGCTGCCGGCGTTCATATTGACCAAATCGGTACGGAAGAACATCCGGCCATCGGCCAGCGGCGCGTCCACGTGCAGCATCGTCGTTTGCGCTTTTAAATCGGAGTAGCCGCCGGTACCGCTGGACCCCCAGTAATCATGCTCCAGCGTGACGTTAAGATCCTGCTGGCGATAAAGATCCGCCGCGTCGCTGCGGATCCCGCGCTTCAGCCAGTCGTCGTGGGCGTCGTTGCGGGTGAGGCGGGTGAAGGTGTTGTTATCCTGCGGACGAGCCGTCGCCACGCCGGAGGCCACCATCGCGTCTTTATAGCTTTCCAGCGCCTGCTGCGGCTGGCCGTTTTGCGCCTGAAAACGCGCCGCATCGCGCAGCACCAGCGCGCTCTCCATCGACGGCGGCTGCGCTTTCGCCTGGGTGGTGATACGGCTAAAGATCTGCCGCGCCTGCGCCGCGTTGCCCAGCCCGGCCTCAGCCAGCGCGACGCGCCGCTGCATATTGATCGATGCGGCGTCCTCGCCCTTCAGCTGCGCGACCTGCGCGCGCGCGGCGTTCTTGTCGCCCTCGGCAAGGTAGACTTCCGCCAGCCCCAGCCGGGCGTCGCCGTTACTGGCCTCTTTACGCAACGCCGCGTTGTACTGGAGGATCGCCGCCTGCGCGTCGCCGCGCTGCTGCGCCCAGTCGGCGAGGGTCAGATCGTAGCGAACCGAAGCGGGCTGCTGCTTAATCAGCGCAATCGCCTGCGCCTCCTGGCCCGCGTCGCGCAGCCCGTTGGCCTGGCGCAGAATCTTGTCGCTCCGCAGACGCGCCTCAAGCTCGCGAATATTGTCGTTCCACTGGCTACGCGGCAGAGCGTTAATCTGCGCCAGGGCCATGTCGTCCTGGCCGTTGCCGGATAAATAAAGGCCCCAGGCATACACCCGTTCGGCATCGCCCGGCCTGCGGCTGGCCATCGCGCGCATCAGCGCATCCGCCTCGGCCCGCTCACCTGCGTTCACTAAATCTCGCGACAGGCGGTATGTGATCCAGACGCTATCGGGGTCGAGCGCCAGGCGTCGACGCTGCACTTCCGCAGCCTGCGCCCAGTTACCCTGGCTCTCCAGCGCCTCAGCCTGCTTTTCCAGGCGCTCGTTGGTCAGGCTGCGTTCGATATCGTCAATGCTGCGCCGCTGGGCCGGCGTCAGTCCGGCGATAAATGCGCTGGCTTTTTCCGCCGATTCCGCACGATAGAGGTTCGCCAGCCCGCGTACCGCCAGGCTGTTGCCGCGATCCATGCGCAGCGCGCGTTGATAATAGCTCTCCGCTGCGGCGCTCTCTTTGCGCGCGGCAGCCACGTCGCCAAGGCCAAGAACCGCGTAGCTGTCGGTGCGATCCACCCGCTGCGCCTGCGCGTAAGCGCTTTGCGCCTGCGCCAGCTGCCCGGCCTTCAGCGCGCTATCGCCCTGCTTTATCAGCAGCCAGTAGCGGTTGGTTTGCAGCAGGCTGCGCCATTTATCGCGATTCGGGCTATCCGGCGCCATCGCGAGCGCTTTATTCAACTGCGTCACGGCGCGGGCGCGATCGCCGCGCCGGGAGTAGGCCTGCCCCAGCGCGCCCACGGCGTCGCTGTCCTTCGCATCCGCGCGAACGGCCTGCTGTAAATCCGCCACCGCCTGAGAAGGTTTATCGCTTTTGACCGCCGCCAGCCCTTCGGAGCGGGCGCGGAACGTCGGGTCTTTAAGCTGCGCCTGCTGCCGATCGAGCAGCACCCGGGCATTAGCCGCCGACTCGCCGGTAGCGAAGAGAACCAGAAAGCGCTGAAGCGCCTGCACGCTGGCGCGGCTTGCCGGCATATCTTTTATTTTGTCGAACCACATCGAGGCGGCAGCGCCGCGGCCGGCGGCAGAGCGCGACATCTGCTCCAGCCAGGCAAAGCCTTCATCCGGCTTATTGTCGGCAAACATCAGCTTAGCCAGCGCGGTTTGCAGGGTGACGTTGCCCGGCGAGCGGGCGTTAATTTTTTTAAGCTGGCCGACGGCTTCGTTATGCCGGGCCGGCAGACGCGCCACCAGCGACCAGTATTCAATGGCAAGCGTTTCATCCGGCGGGGCGCCGCCGAACAGCTTTTCGAACGCGGCCACCCCCTCTTCGACATGCCCCGAGATGCCCAGCAGGCGCGCCTGCTGCAGCGCCTGACGCCCGTCGCCGGTGCTGAGGTTCATTTCGCTACGCGAGGATTTCAGAGCGATCGAATCCGGGGCCAGCTTCGCCAGGCGATCGAGCTGTTTCTTTGCCCCTTCGGTATCGCCCTGGCGCAGCAGATAGCGCATCCGCGCGGAGATAACGTCCGGATTGTTCGGGTCAATCAGCTCCAGCCGGTACAGCGATTGACGCACCAGATCTTCACGATTGCTCGCTTCCCCCAGCCGCACCTGTTCCAGCAGATGGTCCTGAGCAGGCGTGGTCTCCGCCTGGGCCAGCGGCAGGAGCGCAACTCCCAAGGTCAGGGTGATAAACGTTAGTGAGAACTTGCGCATTCCTGGTTCCAGTCAGGTTGTAATTCGCCATCGGCGGTAAAGCGAAAGCGATGTTGATCCCATCCCTGGCCAAAAAGGGTCAGGACCGCGTTGTAGTACGCGTCCGCGCCGGGATAGTTGTCGCTGACCCGCTGGCGCTGAACGGCCCGGGCATCCTCATTTTGTAAAAACGGCAGCAGCGAGGCCGAGAACCCCACCGGACCGTTGCCGGTAGTCTTCGCCGCGGCGATATTCACTTTTTCCGGCGGCAGGCCCTGGCGAATGGTCTGTTCCGCCATCGGTTTAAAATGCGCCAGCAGCCGCGCTTTCTGCTTATCGGCGTCATTGAGCATGCCGACCCACAGATAGACGCGGATCGCGTCATAGCTGCCGATAATCGGTTTATCCGCCTTCAGCTGCCAGCCCTTCTCTTTCTCGTAGCGTACCCAGTCCGGGGAGAAGCCCTTTGGCGCCGTCTCCAGCAGCAGGCGGATATTGCCGTCGCGCAGCTTCGGCCAGGGCGCGCCGTAGCGGACAAAATAGTTCGCCAGCTGCGGCGGAAGATAGCTGGGATTGAAGCGCCAGCCTTTATCGTCGGCAAAGCCGACCTTCCCCGGCAGCACCAGCGGCCCCAGCCCCGGCACGTCCGCCACCTCTTCATCGGCAATGCGCGACAGCAGCGCTTTCCCCACCTCAACGTACTGCGGCATCTGCCACAGGCGCCCGGCCTCCAGCAGCGACCAGGCTATCCACAGATCCGAGTCGGAGGCCGAGTTGCTGTCCAGCATCGTCCACTCGCTATCGCTCTTTTTGCCCCACAGCCAGCCGGGCAGATGCGCGCGCAGATCGCCCTCGGCGAGGTTGTTCTGCGTCCACTGCAGCAGCTGGCCGAACGCATCGCGATCGTTGGCCGCCAGGGCGAAGAACAGGCCATAGCTTTGCCCTTCAGAAGTGGTGATTTTCCGCGGATCGCTGGGATCAACCACGCGACCTTCGGCGCTGACGTACTCTTTCCTGAACTGATCCCAGGCCGGCCACCGGCAGGCGGCGCTGGCCTGCGCCGCCGCCAGCATCAACAGCGATATCACCGCTCCGCGTAGCGCATTCATCATGGTCTACTCATCATCCAGGTGCAGGCGACGACGGCTGACGATACGCAGCATGCGCCACAGTACCCACGCCAGCAGCACGATGCTGACCGCCGCCAGAATAGCCAGCAGCACCGGATGGTTGGAGAGCGCAAACCAGATGCGCTCAAACCACGGCAGATGCCCGACATAATAGACATCGCCCACCCGCAGGCTGTTGACGCCGGATTCACGAACGACCACCGCCGAACCAAACATCGCCGCTCGTTTCCCGCTGTCGTTCAGCGCGTCATTGAGCAGTTCGTTGCCGCGCGCGCTGTCCGCCAGCAGCGCCACGACGCTACGCTGGTCGTGATACGGCGACTGGAAGCCAATAATGGCCGCCATCGGGCCGGAAGAGGTGATGTCCGCGCGCGTATTCGGCGTCCGGGCTTCATCGTCAGGATAAATGCTCGGCAGCTCGTAGTGGCGCATCGGCATTTTCACCCAGCTTTTCGTCGCCTCAACCAGCAGGCTAATCTGCGTATCGTCCTTCAGCGCAGGCGGAATTGAGCCGATCAGCAGCAGGTCGGCGTCTTTGCCCTTAATCTGGCTCCCGTCATCGGTTAGCTGGATATTAATCGCCGCCAGGCCGGTCTGGGCGCTGATGCCGCCGACGGATTCCAGCAGCGTTGCGACCTGCCCTGGGGTCGGCGTTTTCGGCACCACCACCAGGGTTTCGGCGAGGTCGGCCATCCGGCTATACGGGAAGCCCGAGTTGGCAAAGACCCGCAGGTCCGGCATGGTGATAAAGTGGTAATACTTCGAGAAATCAATCGTCGAATCGTCGCCAATCACCACGTGGTTCTGTACCGGCTGGAAGGTAATACAGTTATCAATTGAGCCACCCGGCATCGGGTTCATGTACTGGAAATCAAAGCGCAGCTGGTTCATGGCCCCCAGGCGCAGCGCCGGGATAGTCACCGCGGTGTTACCGTCCAGCAGCCCCTGCAGCACCGGCAGGCGGAGTAGCAGCTTGTTGACGTCCTGAGAGCTGTTGAGGCTGAACGACTGCAGGAACTGGTCATTCAGGCTGATATCCATGCGCGAGCTATCTTTGACCGGCGGCATGGTGTAGCGATATTTCAGATCCATATCGATGCCGTTGGCGCGCAGCAGATAGAGATCCGGCGGCAGGTTGAGCGCCACGTTAATCGAGTCTGGCACCAGCCCGCTGGACTGCAGCTGCTGTTCGTAGGTTTTCAGTTCAGCAAAGGTCACCGCGCGGTCGGTCCGCACCCAGTTTGGCGCATCGTAAGGTTTACGCGCCTGCAGCTGCTTAACGTCGTCCACCACCACGCTGCTGCCGCGGAACAGGATATTGCCCTGCGCAATGCCCTTCGCCGCCAGCAGCAGATCTTTATCGTCACGGCCCAGCACCACCAGCAGCTTGACGTACGGGTTGTCCGGATGGTCAATCATTTCGATAGTCGGCGCGTTAACCGGCGGGCGCTCGCGCAGGAAATCCGGGCGTCTGTCGTTGGTGGCAAAAACGATGGCATTGCGATCCGGCAGATCGTTGAAATAGACCGGGAACTGCTGGCCGCGCCAGCCGGCCTTGCTGCCAAACCAGGAGGCGACAATCGCCGCCGCCTGCTGCTGCCGCACGTCCGGCGCAGAGGCGAAAACCATCGGTAAAGTCAGCGGGCGGTTATCCCGGGAGTCGTAGAATGGCACCGGGAAATGGGACAGATCGTTGCGGACCTTCAGCGACTGATAGGTCAGGTCCAGGTTGCTGTCGCGCCCGACGTCCAGCCACAGCGTGCTGCTGGCCGGGTTCTCACAAACGTCGCGATAGTGGCCGACAAACTCCAGACGAACGCGGTTAAAGTCGGTGATATACAGCGGATCGATGGGGATCTGCGCGTGGACCTTTTTACCCAACTGCTCTTTAGTGACCGGCAGGACGCCCATCAGCTCATCGTTGAGGTAGACCTTCAGCTGCGACTGTACCGGCAGCAGCGACGGCGACGGCGTATAGTCGAGATTGAGCAGCGCTTTTGCCACCACCTCGTCGCTACGCATGCCAAACTCTACCGAGCCATCGGGACGCGCGCCGCGCAGTACCATGCTGCCCGGCGCCGGAGCGATTTTGGCAAAGCTCAGCTTGACGTCGCGGGTCGGGATATTTTCCGCCACCACCACCGGCGCGGCCGGGTCAACGACGGTCGCCGTTGGCTGACCTTCCGCGAGGGTGGGCTCCGGGGTGGGGAGCGTCACGGCGGCGGTCGGCGCCGCCGTAGGTTCCGGATAAGACGCGAAGGGGTACCAGCCAGCCATTCCCACCGCCACTGCACAAATCAAGGAGAGTTTTCTTTTCATCGCATTATCATCATTGTTGAGCCATTTCTGGTTCCAAAGTTAGTATCGCCGCGGCGCGTTCGGGACGACGGGGAATAAACGAGACTATCCAGGCAACCAGCAGGGTGAGCGAGCGGAAAATAACCTTCACCGACGGCGGCGAGAACTCCGCCAGGTGACGATATCCACGGAACCCCAGTTTCAGGATATCCAGCAGGCTTTCCATCGGTTTATCTTCCGGGAAGCTATCCTGCCAAAGCGCCCACGTATCAGCGCGGGCAAACGTACACTGCACAAAATCGATATGCTGCTTATTGGTCAACGGCAGCAGCTGCAGGCCGACTTCACTGTCGTTCACGCGGGCTACCCGCGTCGGAAAGACGTACTCCTGCTGGCCGCGTTTGAGCAGCAGGTTGACCTTCTGCCCTTCGAGGACCTGCGCTTTACCGTGAATTTTGATCCCGATCCCGCCGTCAGAATAGTCGTGGACGGTGCAGGAGAAGAGGTGGCCATCTTCGCGGGCAATCGCCGCCGGCATGTTCATTTCCACGCGGTGCGAGCGGCGGACCTGCTTACTTTCTACCGATACCGCCACCGCGCCGCCGAGAATAATCAGGTTATAAAACACCCAGACGATGCTGACCCAAACGGTCAGTATTTCGTTTTCCGGGCCGTAGAAGTGGCGCCAGATGCCGACCCCGACGCCAACCAGGTTAAGCAGCACGAGGTAGATGTAGGGACGAGAGATAACCCAGTCGACGTACTCGTCCTCCACCAGACCGCCCTTCGCCGTGACGTTGAACTTGCCCTTATGCGGGTTAATCAGCGCGACGAAGGTCGGCGGCGCAATATACCAGGCCAGCACAGTCTCGTAGATTTCGCTCCAGAAAGAGTGGCGATATTTACCCTGAATCTTCGAGTTAGTCAGGCTGGCGTGAATCATATGCGGCAGCACAAACAGCGCGATCATCAGCGCGGGAGCATAGATGATATAGGCGTGCAGCAGTAAAAAGGCCAGCGGCGCGGTCAGGAAGATCAGCCGCGGAATACCGGACAGGAAGTGCATCATCGCATTGACGTAGCAGAGCCGCTGCGCCAGCTTGAGCCCTTTACCGAACAGCGGGTTGTCGAGACGGAAAATCTGCACCATCCCGCGCGCCCAGCGGATACGCTGGCCGATATGCGCCGACAGGCTTTCGGTCGCCAGCCCGGCGGCCTGCGGAATACGCATATAGGCGGAAGTATGGCCCCGGCGGTGCAGGCGCAGGGAGGTATGCGCATCTTCGGTCACCGTTTCGACGGCAATACCGCCGATTTCATCGAGCGGCCCGCGGCGAATCACCGCGCAGGAGCCGCAGAAGAAGGTGGCGTCCCACATATCGTTGCCGTCCTGCACGAGGCCATAAAACAGGGTGCCCTCGTTCGGGGTTTTACGAAAACGCCCGAGGTTGCGTTCAAACGGGTCCGGCGAGAAAAAGTGGTGCGGCGTCTGCATCATCGCCAGCTCTTTCTCTTTCAGGAACCAGCCCATCGTCATCTGCAGGAAAGAGCGCGTCGGGACGTGGTCGCAGTCGAAAATGGAGACGAACTCGCCGTTGGCATATTTCAGCGCATTGTTGATGTTCCCGGCCTTCGCGTGCTCGTGCGTCTCGCGGGCGATGTAGTGCACCCCGACGTCCCTGGCGAACTGGCGAAACTCTTCGCGCCCGCCGTCATCGAGGATCCAGATATTCAGCTTATCTTTCGGCCAGTCGATGCCCTGCGAAGCGTAAATGGTATTTTTCACCACGTTCAGGTCTTCGTTATAGGTGGGCACGAAAATATCGACCGTCGGCCACTCGGCCATATCTTTGGGCAGCGGCACCGGCTGACGGTTGAGCGGCCATATCACCTGGAAATACCCCAGCACCAGCACCAGCCAGGCGTAGGTTTCGGCGAACAGCAGCACCAGCCCGCACACCAGGCTAACGGGATCGTCCCAGTTCAGCGTCGAGGTATAGCGCCACCAGATATAGCGGCAGGAGACGGTGAGCGAGAGCACGATGAGCATCAGCGCCGAGAAGCGCCCCGGAATGCGCCGCACCATCAGCGCCACGCCCCACAGCAGCAGCAGGAAGATAAACTGCGAAATCGGGTTAAACGGCTGGGTGATGCAGAGTAGCGCGAGGATCAGCGAGAAAAAAACCACCACGCTGAGGATCGCCTTGCGCAGCTTAGGATTGAGGTGCGCAAGCTCTTTGTATTTATCCAGATGACCGGTGCGGGTGTTCACCCGTTCGGGGAAGGTGTCCAACCACTGCGCATAGCGGCCGTGCACGCCTTCGAGGGCCGCCAGCGAGCGCCAGTTGACCTTTTTCTCCGGCTCAGGCACCCGGGTCGTCAGCAGCCACACGGATTGCAGCAGGTAGCGGAGCGGATCGAGCGGCCGCGGCCGATGGGGATTAATATGCGGGAAATAGTCGCCGTGCCTGGCGAGGATCGCCTGCCAGCGCGGAGTTTCCAGCGGCATCAGCGCCCACGCCAGCGCCGCCCACAGGCAGCCCAGCGTAGCCGCGAGCCACGACGCGCCGTGCTGGCGATAGTCGCCGTAGCGTTCGCTCAGGCGTTCGGCGACCGGGGGAGCCAGCAGCAGCGTGCTCAGGCGCATTATTACGCCCCCTTGCCGGAGTAGTGCAGCAGGCACCAGTTGGCAAGCGTCAGGATCTCTTCCGCCGCCAGAGAGTCCTGCCGATACTCACCCAGCGGCTGCTTCGCCGCCAGGCACTCCGCCATCGCCTCATCACGATGAATGGCGATCGGCAGAATGCGCCGCTGGCTCTCCAGCCAGAGCTGATATAAATCTTCCTGCAGCTGGCTGCCAACCCGCAGATCGTTGATCAGAATATCGCGGTTCGCCGCCAGCGCCTGCTGATGCAGGCGAATATGGCTGTTGCCGTCCGGGTGCACCACCACCAGCGTACGGTTGCAGACGTCGAGCAGCGAGCGGGTCAGCGGGGAAAAATCCGCGGGTAAATCGAGCAGCAGCCAGCGACGATCGCCCTGCTGGCTGAGCTGCTGCACGATATCGGCCAGCGGCTCCAGCGTCGGGTAGAGTCTGTCGAGATGCTCTCTTTCGCCCGGCGTCAGCTGACCGAAGGGTAAAATATCAATATGGGAGGTATAGCGCATGCCGGCGTCGCGCCAGTCGCCGCCGTCAATTAAGGACCGCGCCCACCCTTCGCGATGGCCGGCATCGACGTTGAAAAAAAAGCGCAGCATATTATCCGGGCTGGCATCAACCACCAGAACCGTTTCACCCAGCTGCTGTAGCGCCCAGGCGAGCGACGCGGCAATCGACGTTGTGCCCACGCCGCCACGGATGCCCTGTAATCCAAGAATAGCCATCGACGGCGTCCTTACTTGTTACTTTTTCTCTGCTAATTCTGCCAGTAATGGCCAGCGTTTCAGCGCCGCAGCTAGCTGCTCGCGTCGGGAAATGTCGTGGTAATCAATTTCAGGCAGAGAAAATGCCCGGCTTAATGCCAGGAAATCATTTTGAAAGGTATAACCCAGCGTTGCATCTGAGGGCACTACAGGCTCTTTTCCTGACATTTCTCTGTCCATTCAAACAACACATAAATAATAACTGAAGTGTACAAGGCCATTCTTAAATGGCCCTATATGCTAAGACTGATGCTCTTTAATTTCAATGTTAGGTTTACTCTGCCGCTTTCGCTAGTAAACTAATTCAGTGTAAATCAGGGCTCGCGAGGGGCGTCGTGGATATCGTATATACTTTGGGTATTTCGTCATTATGGGACGAGGTTAGCCATATGCCCGTTGGCGGGGTATGGTGGCTCAACGTTGACCGCTATGTTGATGCGGTCAGTCTGCTCAACCATACGCTGGCCGCGCAGGCTAAAGATGGCAAGGTTGCAGCGATCGTAATGGGTGAGAACCCGAGTAAAATCATTTCATTAGATAATAACAGCGGCCCGGAAAAAATTATGTTATTTACCCTACCGAACCTGACGGAAGGGTTAGAAGAAATGCACCGTGATATACTCTGCTCGCTTGAACCTGGCAATTATCTATTTATTCTGCTATGCGCTGAAAATGCCTGGCAAAATATAAAAAGTGCACAATTATGCAATTGGGTGGAAAAGTCATCGCGGTGGACCAAATACCACAACTGCTCTTTATTAGTACTTAATTCTGGTAACAATAATGATAAGCAGCTTTCACCGTTATTATACCAGTATCGTTCTCTTTCCGGTCTCGCCAGTATCCGCTATGAGGGCGATAGTTTCCTGTTTGATATAGCCTGGTGGGGCAGTGAAAAAGGAATGAGCGCGCAGCAACAGCTGGTTGTTTTACAAGACGAAGCCGGATGGCGACTGGCGCAGGACGAAGAAACGATCGTTCAGCCGCGCAGCGACGAAAAGGCCGTATTAAGCAATTTACGCGTCCTCGAAGGCGCCCCGGCGCTGTCGGAATACTGGACGCTGTTTGATACCAACGACGCCGTGTTTAACGCCGCCAGAACGGCACAGGCGGCAACGGTGCTGTTCAGCGTAACCCAAAATGTACAGATAGAGCAGCTGGGGCGCTATATTCATACCCTGCGCCGCCAGCGCGGGAGTGCATTAAAAATCATTGTCCGCGAACAGACTCCCAGCCTGCGCGCCACCGATGAACGACTGCTGCTCAGCAGCGGCGCGAATATGGTCATCCCCTGCGGCGCGCCGCTTTCTCGCTGCCTGACGCTAATTGAAAGCGTTCAGAAACAGAAGTTTAGCCGCCATATTCCGGAAGATTTCGCCACCCTTATCGCCTGGAGCCAGCCGCTAAAACTGCGCGGCTATCAGCGATGGGATGACTTTTGTTCCGCGGTGTATAACATCATGGCCAACACCATGCTGCCTGCGGACAGCAAAGGCGTCATGGTCGCGCTACGTCCGGCGCCGGGCCTGCGCGTTGAGCAGGCGCTAACGCTCTGCAAGCCCAACCGCATGGGCGATATCATGACCATCGGCAACAACCGGCTGGTGCTGTTTCTGTCATTTTGCCGCGTGAACGATCTGGATACCGCGTTAAACCATATTTTCCCGCTTCCTACCGGCGACATTTTCTCTAACCGCATGATTTGGTTCGAAGATAAGCAAATTACGGCTGAAATTTTGCTGATGCGCGGCATCGCTGCGGATAAGTGGAACACGCCGCTGCCCATTACGGTAGGCAAAAACGAGACTATCAATGCCGCCCACGACGGACGCAGCTGGCGCCGGATACCTGAGCCGCACCGGCTGTCTGGCGACGGGGAGCAAAAGTCATGATGTCTCTCAGCGATATTATTCAGCTGGTGGTGCTCTGCGCGCTGCTGTTTTTCCCGTTGGGCTACCTTACGCGCCACTACCAGCGCCGTATCCGCACCACCTTACGATTGATGTTCTTTAAACCCCGTTATGTTAAACCGGCTGGCGTACTGCGCCGGGAAGCGACGGCTAAGCAAGGCAAAGTGAATAAATGACCAATCCCAAAACTACCGCAACGCCGCTTCCGCTCTGGCAATACTGGCGCGGCCTTGCCGGGTGGAATTTCTACTTTCTGGTGAAGTTTGCTCTGCTATGGGCGGGATATCTTAATTTTCACCCGCTGCTTAACCTGGTGTTTCTCGCCTTTTTACTGGTACCGCTGCCGAAATATAAGCTGCACCGCCTGCGCCACTGGATCGCTATTCCCGTCGGCATTGCGCTGTTCTGGCACGATACCTGGCTGCCCGGCCCGGAGAGTATTTTCAGCCAGGGCTCCCAGCTTGCCGGCTTTAGCGCGGATTATATCCGGGACCTGGTGACCCGCTTTATTAACTGGAATATGGTCGGCGCCTTCTTTGTGCTGCTGGTACTGTGGCTGTTTATCAGCCAGTGGCTGCGCGTCACGGTGTTGGTCTCGGCGATGATGGTGTGGCTCGCCGTCAGCCCGCTGCTCCCGTCCTTCACCCTGTGGCCTGCCGGCCAGCCGACGACGGCGGCGGCAACCACCGCGGTCATTGCCGCCACCAACGCCGGAGGAACGGCGGCGGGCACCGCTGCCGCTAGCGGCGATATTCCGGCCCAGACCGAAGCGCCCACTTCCGCCAACCTCACCAACTGGCTGAATGCGTTCTATGCCTCGGAGCAGAAGCGCAAAACGCCGTTCCCGCAACAGCTGCCGGCGGATGCCCAGCCGTTTGATCTGCTGGTGATTAATATCTGCTCCCTGTCATGGTCCGATATTGAAGCCGCCGGGCTGATGGATCATCCGCTGTGGAAGCACTTTGATATCGTGTTCAAAAACTTTAACTCGGCGACCTCCTACAGCGGCCCGGCGGCGGTTCGCCTGCTCCGTGCCAGCTGCGGCCAGCTGTCGCATGCCAATCTGTATCAGCCGTCAGGCAGCGAATGCTACCTGTTTGAAAACCTGGAGAAGCTCGGCTTCAAACAGCAGCTGATGCTCGGCCACAACGGCCTGTTTGGCGACTTCCTGAAAGAGGTGCGCAGCCTGGGCGGCATGCAGAGCCCGCTGATGGACCAAAAAGGTCTGCCGGTCAGCCTGCAGGCCTTCGACGGCTCGCCGGTTTATGACGATCTGGCGACCCTCAACCGCTGGCTGGAAACGGAAAATAAACAGGGCGATGCGCGCACCGCGACCTTCTACAACATCCTGCCGCTCCACGATGGCAACCACTTCCCTGGTCAGAGCAAAACGGCTGATTACAAGGTGCGGGCGCAGAAGCTCTTTGACGAACTGGACAGCTTCTTTACCGGGCTGGAGAAGTCAGGCCGCAAGGTTATGGTGGTCGTCGTACCGGAGCACGGCGGGGCGCTGAAGGGCGATAAAATGCAGGTCTCCGGCCTGCGCGATATCCCAAGCCCGTCGATCACTAACGTTCCGGCAGCGGTGAAGTTCTTCGGCATGAAGGCGCCGCGCCAGGGCGCGCCGCTGGTTATCGACCAGCCGAGCAGCTATCTGGCGGTCTCTGAACTGGTGGTTCGCGCCATTGATGGCAAGATGTTTACCCAGGATAGCGTGAACTGGCCGCAGTACACCGCCAACCTGCCGCAGAGCGCCGCGGTATCGGAGAACGCCAACGCCATCGTCATTCAGTATCAGGGCAAACCTTATGTACAGCTGAATGGCGGAAGCTGGGTACCGTATCCGCAGTAAAAACGAAAAAGGCCGCAGGGTTTTACCCCCGCGGCCCGTTCAGATGCCGGTCGTTGCTTACCGGCGGTCGTTATTCGCCAGCCAGACCAGCATCTTCAGGCTGGCAGAATAATAATCATCCTGCGCGCTAAGCTGCGGATCGTCCTGCGCTTCACCGGTGGTCAGGTCGCGAACGGCCAGCAGGCCGCCGGTCATAAACCACGGAGCCACGTCGTTGGTATTGACGTTGACCCACGCCGGAGTCTGCAGCCGCGGATAGCTCTGAAACCAGCTTTTCCACGGCGTCAGCAGGGCGCTATGCGGATCGGCCCAGTAGAGATAAAGCGGGATGCGAATCGCGTCGTAGCTCATCCGCGGCGGCCACTCCTTTGCCGGCTCCATCCTGCCGTCCGCCCTCAGCGCGACCCAATCGCTGGGCAGCTGCGCCTTACCCCACGCCATTTTACCCAGCAGCGCCTGCCCATCGCTCTGCAGCTTACGCCACGCGGTCAGGTGGGTACGCGCGGCAAAGGCCTGCCATGCGGGGAAAATAAAGTAGGAGGGATTCAGGTTGATATGATCGTTGCGGTTGAAGCCCCTGGCGCCGGGCAGCATCACCTGATGACCGGCAAAGGAGATCACCGTCGACTTCAGCAGCGACGCGGTGATGGCATCTGAAGCGATGCCGTAGGATTTCTCCCCCCACTGCTGCTGCGCGCGCAGCAGCGCCCACGCGATCAGGGTATCGCCGTCGGTCGCATCGTTTTTATCCGCAATAGGGTCCGGCGCGACGGGGTTGTAGCGCCAGTAAAAAAGCCCGTTGTCTTTATTACGTAGCGTTTTATCCGTCCACTGCCACAGCTTATCAAAGGCAGGGCGATCGTTTTTGGCGACCGCCAGCAGCATAGCAAACCCCTGCCCTTCGGTATGAGAAACGTTGCCGTTGCCGGTATCAACGATTCGCCCATCGGCCATCATAAAACGGGATTTATAGCTTTCCCAGGCGGTATCTGCCCACGCGCGGGGAAGCACCATCATCGTCGTCGTAACCATGACTGCGACTAAAGCACGCAAGGACATAAGTGCACTCGTTATGGATGAAAGTAGAGAAACTGAACGTCAGACACAGAAAACAGCCGCTCACGCTGTAAAACAACGTGCGCACCGCCGCCCTGTCCCCTCAGCCAGCGGGAATAAAGCCCTTCGAGTATGGCACAGAATGCATTACACCAGCGCACGCGACGCGCTTCATCGCGGCTGATCGGCAGCGCCCGATGGCGGAGCCGCAGCCCATCGTCGCCGACATCGACGGTGACCACTCCCCACTGAAAGCGGCTCAGCAGCTGGTTGATATTGGCCTCCAGCTGACCGACCGTCTCCGAATCCGGCAGAGGATAGCTGTCCGCCAGCGCCTCGCCCATCTGGCGCAGAAAGGGCTGGCTCTCCAGCTCGCCCGCGTTGTTGACCATGCCATCCACCATAATGATCAGCAGATCGAACCATCCGGCGGGCGTCTGCTGCTGCTGAAACCAGGTCAGCACCTCCGCGTTATTATTTTCCGTCATGATCAGTTATCTCCTAACATATAGCGGATATAAAGACCGGCGGTGCTTTCGTTATAATCGCCGAAGGTGTCATAGCCTACCTGGCCGCCAAGTGTCATCTGTTTGTTTACCTTGTAATCCGCGCCGGCACGCAGGGTGTAGCCGATGCCGCTCTTCGAGGTTGCCGAATAGTAAGCTTCTTTGGCAAACCCGTTCGCTACGGCGGTTTCCAGGGTCTGCTGCCACCCGGAGTTGGTCGGGAAGTAGGCGCTCTTATCCTGGCTATAGGATTGATAGCCCACCGAGCCGCCCAGCTTCATCGTCCAGTTATCGTATTTCTCCGTCAGGTTGACCGGCAGCGAGACGCTCACGTAGTTTTGCGGGCTGAAATATCCCCCCTGACCATAGGTGAAGTAGCTCAGGTTTTTCGAGTAGTCCATGTAGCTCATGCTCAGGCCGGTCTGCAGCTGACGGTACTCGTCGCGGTAAGGCCGCAGATAGACCCCGGCGTTGGCGTTAACGCTGGTGTTGCTGGCAACGTTGTCGCCAATATAGCTGTAGCCCCCGCCGCCGACGTAGAAACCGGCGTCGCCGTCATCGTAGCTCAGCTGCAGGGTTCCGCCGTTTTTCGTCACCTGGCCCCAGCTTTTACCCGAGTAGGAGTCTTTAAGGCCGACGTAGGAGAGCAGGCTGTCGGTCAGCGAGCGGCGTTCGCCGGTGAAAATCAGCGACAGATAGTTAGTCAGCTTCGGCGACCACTTCACGCCCCCGACGACGGTATTCAGATCCTGGCCCAGCGGGGTGCTGCCGATGTCCACGCGGTAATTATCCCCGCTCAGCGCCAGCGCCAGCTCAACGCCGTTGGCCTTCTGCGCGTCCGTCGAGCCGCTGGCCTGGTCGACGTTCGGCTTCAGGTTGGATGAGGCCAGATAGCTGGCAACCTGTCCGGAATCATAGGTTCCCAGCTTCGCCAGGTTCTCCATGCCGCTGCTGGTCGTGGCGTTAAAGTCTGAGGCGTTCAGCGTCCCCAGCGAGCTCAGCGCCTCTGCCCCAGGATTGCTGGCAAAGTACGTCGTCTGCTCGGTAGCCGTCATCGCCGCAATCGCCGCCTGCTCGCTGGTCGCGGTACTGATCATATTAGAGACCGCGTTAGAGAGCGGGTTCGCGCCGTAGCGCCGCCACGCATCGCCGGTGGCGGTGCCGGCATTCAGCGTGATCGGCGTCACCGTGAAATCAAAGCGCGAATCGCCAAACGGCGACGAGGACCAGGTCAGCGGCGTTTTCATTTCCGTCAGCTTGCTGGTACCGGATTCGCCATCACGTCCGCGCACCTCCATCCCGCCCTGCAGCCAGCTGCCGGTCTTTTCCTGCAGCGACTCCATCATGGTATCCACCTGACGCAGCATGCGGGTCTGCGCGGTTTCTACCGGCAGATCGGGACGCTGGATCCCCGGCAGCGAGGTCCCGGCGCCTGCCGACACCTGCGAGACCTGCCACGGCATATACTGCCCGTAGGTCGAGGCCGTCCGCGTCGCCGTCGGGGTACGGGAGACGCCCACGAAGGGGTTATCCGCCGCCAGCACGCCGCCAACGGTCGGCGTTTGCGCGCTGTTGCTGCTCTGTAAGCCCAGCAGCTTGCCGCGCGCGCTGCGCAGATAGGTCATCGCCTGCTGATGATGTCCCTGCGCCTCTTCCACCCGCGCCAGCAGCAGCAGGCGGTCCGCCGAATTGTCCTGACGCAGCCCGCCGGCGAGCTGCTCCGCGCGGTCGCTGTCGCCGGACGAAAGCGCAACATCAATCGCCCCGCTGCGCGCCGCCTGATCCGGCGTATCGCGGGTCATCAGATAGTCGTAAACCACCCCGGCTTCTTTGTTCATTTTGCCGCTCTGGTAGAGACGCGCCATCGCGAACATCAGGTCGGTATTTTGCGGGTCGCTTTGCATCGCGCCCATCAGCTTGTCATACGCCGCGGCGTAGTTTCCCTGCTCGCGCAGATGATCCGCTTCGTTGATCACATAGCCGTTGCGAATGCTCGCCAGCTGCGTCGGCGTACTGCTGGCCTGCAGCTGCGGGTTGGTCAGCAGGTTCTGCGCTTCACGGGTCAGGCCCGCCTGGTTAAGCACCGTCACCTGATCGGCATAATCGCCGGCATTGCCCGAGATCCCGCCGCTGATATTGTTGCGTACCAGCGAGACGGCGGTCGTGACATCGCCGCTCTGCGCCAGCAGTCGCGCCAGCTTGCCGACGTCCGCCGGCGATTTCGGCGGCGTGGCGGCCATCGCCCGCAGGGTGTTGGAGGCGGCAACCGTATTGCCCTGCGCCAGATAGTTTTGTGCCGTCACCAGCTGCAGGTTGTAGTTTACCCGCTGATGGAGATCGCGCATCTGGCTGGTCTGGCTGGCGGCGGGAATACGCCCCAGCAGCGTTTGCGCCTGCTGCCAGCCGCCGTTTTCGCTGGCATAAAGCGCCGCGGCGTACAGCGAGCTGCTGCTGGCGCCGGGACGCCAGGCCGCCGCCATCGTCGAGGCGGCTTCGCTCTCGTTGCCCGATTTTTGCAGCAGCCGGGCTAAATCAAGCCGCATCCAGGCATCATCCGGGTAGCGGGATACGCCCTGGCGCAGCAGCGCGATGGCGCCGCTAACGTTACCGCTGCTGGCCTGCTCCTGCGCCTGCCGGCGCAGCGAGTCGCCCGGCATGCCGGTCACGACCCGCGGCTGCAGTTTTTGCTGTAGGTTTTCCGGCAGCGTGCGCAGCATCGCCTGCGCCTCCGCCGTTTTATTCTGCTCGCGCAGCACGTAATAGAGGCTCTCCCGCGCCGGGCCGTTTTGCGGCTGCTCGTTGAGCAGCGAACGCAGCGTCTGCTCGGCCTGCGGCAGGTCTTTGTTATGTCGCAGAACGTCGGCACGGAACAGTTTTGCCGAGGTGCCCCGCGCCCCGCTCTGCTGGGCCAGCGGGGCGGAAAGCGCCAGCGCCTGGCTGATATTGCCCTGCTTATAGGCCTGCTGCGCCTGGGCCAACTGGCCGTAGAACAGCGCATCGGCAGCCTGCTGGCGCCGGGCGGCGGAATCATCGCCGCCGAGATCCGCCGCCCGGGTCAAATACTGTGATGCCGCCTGAAAATCACCGTTACGCTGGGCGATATAGCCCATGCCGGCCAGCGCATCCGCGTCCTGCGGGTTGGTTTGCAGCACCTGTTCAAACTGCTGCTTCGCGGCGGCGGTGTTGCCGCTGTTGAGGTTGGCGTACCCCTCCCCGCGCGCCTGGCCGCTTAGCCGCTGGCGATAATAGTTCTGCACCTCGGTGTCCTGCGGGTGGCGCTGCATCCAGGTGTCGTAAAACTGCTGGTCTCCGGACTGCGGCCCCAGCCACAGCAGCGCCTGGCGCAGTCCGCTATCGGCATCTTTACTGCCGCTGGCCATCGGCTCCAGCATCGCGATCCCTTCCCGACGGGTATCTTCGCGCCAGGTCAGCGCTTTCCCCAGCGCCACCCGCGGCGCGTTCTCCTGCGGATGCTGCGCCACGTACTGCCGCAGTTCGCTGAGCGCCTGCGGATAGAGCGATTTATCGCTGGCCATCGTCATGTAGTATTCGGCCGCCAGCCCCGCCGGCGGGGTATTGCCGTTAAACATGCTGCGCCAGGTGGCGAGCGCGGCGGGCACGTTGCCGCTACGCGCCTGCTGCCTCGCGAGGCTCAGCTGCCCCTGCGGCACCTGGGTCATTTTCCTGGCATTATCGAGCTCCTGCAGGCTGGCGCTGTTCGGCGAGGTTTTCGCCAGCCGTGCCCGCCACTGCGCCGCCGCCTGAAGATCGCCGCCCTGCTGTGCCCAGAGCGCCATCAGGTACAGCGCCTGGGTGTTGTTGGCATCAACCAGCAGCACCTTTTGCAGCGACTCCATCGCCAGCTCGTCGTGGGATTTTTCATGCCAGTAGTTGGCCTGGGCAAAAAGCGCCTGCAGCGCGGCATCGTTGCTCGCGGCCAGGGCATCGCCGAATGCGCCCAGCGTCAGCGCGCCAGACAGGCAGAAGGTTGATAATCTGTGGGTTGCCCTGCTATTCATTTTGATCGCTCTTTTCATTGGCCATCCCCCGAACTCAAACGCTTGCGAGCATGCCGTTTAAACATGGCGGTTAACGCCAGACCGACTATCGATGTCGCGATCAGCCCAAGGATCGCCAGCAGGCCGGAGTGCTGGTTGGCGTACCAGATAGCCATCATGTACCAGGGCATCTGGCCGCTTGGGAACGGCGTGCTAACCTGGAAGCTGCGTACGCCGTTATCGCTGGTGATCACCGCCGTATCGCCCCGGATGCCGGCGTTGATCCGCGGCGAGTCGAGGTCGCTTTTCAGCCTCGCGAGCTGATCGTCATTGCTGGCCATCGCCACCACCACCGTACGCTGTGAATTCCACGGCGAACGGTAGCTGATAAAGCCGCGCCAGGCGCTGCTGGAAGAGAAGTAGCGGTCGGCATCGACGCTCGCGGAGGTCCAGTCGCCGGTCAGCCAGCGCTGCACCTTCGCCCAGCTTCCTGATTCACGAACGCTGAGCTGGTTATCCACCGGACTGTAGGGAGAATTCGCCAGCAGGCTCTGGTTAAACGTTTTCTGATCAAGGGCGCTGACCGCCAGCACGTCGCGATCCCGCAGATACTGCAGGCCCGCGCCGCCTTCAGGGATCCCCAGCACCACCCGGTTGTTGGCCAGCGCCGTGCCGGTTGCATTACCCGAACGCGCGGCCAGGTTCAACAGGGTAGCCACCTGCGTTTCCGAAGGCTGCTCCGGCAACAGCAGCACGGTTTGCGAGTAGTCCGCCAGCCGCGAGAACGGGAACGAAGCGCCGACGAAATAGGAGAGGTTCGGCAGCAGCGAGAAGTGCCGCGTGTTGCTCAAATCGATCCATGAGTCATCGGTAATGCGGCTCTTGATGTTGTTATTCAACAGCACCGAGCAGGGAGCGCTATCCTTCGGAACAACGTTGAAGTAGAGCGAAAGCTGGTTATCCCCGTAGATCAGGTAAGGCGCCAGCGGGATGGTAAAGCGCTCCTGGCGAGCATCGCCGCCCAGGTGACGCCAAAGCTTCTCCAGCGGCCCCTGTTTGTTCATCGGCAGATTGTGCAGGAAGGTGTTGTTCAGCGTAACGCTAAGCAGCGACTTATCTTCGTTGATCCAGCTTTCTGACGGGAAGCGGTAGCTAATTTGCAGGGGAATGGTTTCGCCATCCCACAGATAGAGATCCGGCGCCGCGCGGAAAGCAACGCGCAGCGGTTCGTGCCACACGCCGCTCACCGTCGGGCTTTGATCTTTACGCAGCAGCTCGCTGATTTTTACCGGCCGATCGGTGGGGATCCAGCGCGGAGCGTCGTACGGTTTACCCAGCGGAATGGCCTGCGGGTCCACCGTCATGCTCGCGGTCTGCGGCGCAATATCGCCGCGGGTCAGCCGCCAGGCCGCCGCGCGCAGCGCCGCATCGTTCTGGCCGACGATCAGCAGCAGCTTATAGGTCGGGTTGCCAGGATTATCAACAACCTGCAGCAGCGGCTTGTCGGTTTGCGGCAGGGTCAAGCCGCCCACCTGGTCGCCCGGGTGGCCGATGATAATGCCGTGTCGCTCCGGCAAACGGTCGCGCAGGGCATTAAAAGCAATCCCGCGATAATCCGCCTGGATGCCCAGCCATGACGACACCAGCGCCGCCGTACTGAAGATATCCGCGCCCGATTTCTGCGGGTAGGCGATGGCGATATCCGCCGGGGTCATCTGCATGCTGTCGAAGAACGGCCGCGGGAAGTAGCTCAGGTCGTTGCTGATATTCAGCGGCTGGCTTTCCCAGCTAAAGCGCGAGGCGGGCAACACGGTGATGCCGGAGGTGTCGCGCGTATTGAGCTGACACTGCATGGCGTCGCCGTCGTTCACCTTAAAGCTTAAATTATTGCTCGAAACCATCAGCGCCGCCGGGATATCGAGCTGGAAGTGCGAAATATCGGCGCCGTCCGTACCCAGCGGTACCGTGCCCAGCGGCTGGCCGTTGAGCATCAGCTGCAGGGTGGCGTTGCGGGCCGCCATCTCCGGCGAAACCCGGACGTCCAGCATCAGCTCAGCGTGGGTGACCACCTGATCGGAAGGCAGCGTAAAGCTCGCGCCGCCCTGCAGCTGGCCGCCGCTCAGCATAATGCCGTCCGGCATCCCCATTTGCGCCAGATTCAGGCTGCCGCCGACGATCGGCGTTAGCGGCACGACGTCAGGAGCAGGGTTGCTCACCGGCGGCATCGCGGGCAGAGAAGCCGGCGCCTCTGTCGATTCGGCTTCCGCCGCCGTCGGAGCAGGCGCGGCGCCTTCATCCGGCGCGCTATCGGTAGCCGCGTCCGGCAGCGGGAAGTTCAGCTGCGCCGAGCGGTCGGCCGGCGTCTCTTCGCCATGCAGCGCGGGGGCGGAGAGGATCCCCGCCAGCAGCGCAAAAGTCGTTAATCGCTTCATAGGTGGCCATCCTCCTGCGCGGTCTGCGCAGCAGGACGTTGCCGACGCCGGTCGCGTCGCGTTTTCCACGTCAGCCAGAACAGCTCAAATACGCAGCGCAGAATGGTGGCGAAAGAGCGGAACGGCTTATCCTGCGGACGCGCCGGATTAATCCACGCGTCGGCGCGGGCCAGCACCACGCGCACCAGCTCGCGGCGCAGGGAGAGCGGGATATTTTCATCAAACTTGAGGCGAATAAAGCGCGCATCCGCGGTGACCTGCTCGGCGGGGATACAGATCGCCCCGGACTGCAGAATCAGCTCAATCTCTTCAATTTTATCCTGCAGGTGGCGATCGTCAGGCACGGCGATACGGCAGCCGCCCATCGACAGGTCGGCGGTATGGCTGCGGGAGACAATGCCGCTCGCATAGTGGATGAGCACCGGGATATCCACGTCAATACGAATCGTTTTACGCACCTGGCGGGTTTCCCGCGCCACCGCAATCGCCGCCAGGAGGAAGATCAGGCTGTAAATCCCCCACCCGACGTTCAGCGCGATAACGTTGGGATCGGAGCCGAAATAGTCATGGCCGATGGCGCGCACGAGACCAACCACGACGCCGACGCCCAGCAGGCAGGCCACCACCAGATGCGGTCTGACAACGGTAAAGTCGAAGTAGCCTACGTCCAGCAGGCCGCCTTTATCGGTCACGTTGAATTTGCCGCGTTTGGGGAAAATCATCGTCACCAGCGTCGGCAGTACCAGGTGGAATGCCAGGACGATGTCGTAAATTTCGCCCCAGAAGCTGTAGCGATAGCGGCCGTTCATCCTGGAGCCAACGTAGATGGCCAGGAACAGGTGCGGCAGAGCATACGAGACGATCAGGCTCGCCGAGGAGTAGATAATATTCAGGTTAAACAGCAGGTAGGCCAGCGGCGCGGTAACAAAAACCACGCGCGGCAGCGCAAACTGGTAGTAAAGCATGGCGCTGAGATAGCACAGACGCTGCTGGATGGTCAGCCCGCGGCCAAATAGCGGGTTATCGAGGCGGAAGATTTGCGTCATACCGCGCGCCCAGCGGGTTCGCTGAATGACGTGCACCACTAAACGTTCGGTGGCTAAGCCTGCCGCCAGCGGGATATCGAGGAACGCCGATTTCCAGCCCAGGCGCTGAAACTTGAGCGCGGTGTGCGCATCTTCGGTGACGGTTTCTACCGCAAAACCGCCAATCTGCTCCAGCGCTTTACGGCGAATAACGGCGCAGGAGCCGCAGAAGAAGGTCGCGTTCCAGTTGTCGTTACCCTGCTGGATTGGGCCATAAAACAGCATCCCTTCATTGGGGATATTGCGCCCGACGGAGAGGTTGCGTTCAAACGGGTCCGGCGAGTAGAAGTAGTGCGGCGTCTGCACCAGCGCCAGCATCGGGTCCTTGAGGAAGCCGCCCACCGTGGCCTGCAGGAAGACGCGGGTTGCGACGTGGTCGCAGTCAAACACGCAAATAAGCTCCCCCTGGGTCAGGGTCATCGCGTGGTTCAGGTTGCCCGCTTTGGCATGCTTGTTGTCGTTACGGGTGATATATCCCACCCCAACATCGGCGGCAAAGACCGCAAACTCGCTGCGCTTACCGTCGTCCAGCAGATAAATTTTCATCTTATCCGCTGGATAATCAATACACTGGGCGGCCAGCACCGTATCGCGGACCACTTCGAGCGGTTCGTTATAGCTGGGGATATAAATATCGACCGTCGGCCAGGTGCTCATATCATCCGGTAGCGGGACAATTTCGCGCTTCAGCGGCCAGACCGTTTGCAGATAGTTCAGCAGCAGCATCACCCAGATATAGACTTCCGCCAAAAATAGCCCCATCCCCAGAATCGTTTCTATTCCGGAGTTAAAATGCAGGGTCTGCGTCAGGCGGAAATACATGTAACGGGTCGACATCAGCAGCGAAGTTACGACCATAATGACGGAAACGCTGCGATTCTTGCTAAACCCCATTAAGAACAGAATGCCGATACTCAGCAGACCAAAAATATACTGCTTTTGGCTGTCCATCGGCGTGATAACGACCAACACGGCAACCGGAGACAGCAGCAGTACCAGCAACCAGAAAAGTGACTTTTTCATTCAGCAGCCCTGCAATAAGTTAAAGCCCTGACATACGAGGCTGGCTGTGCACCGTGCCGTCGCCAATATTGATACCCAACAGCGCAGAGATTTTTTTTGCAATGATTTCAATATCAAAGGCGGCTGAAGAGGAAGAACTAAAGTCGAGAATCGACTTTTGGGAAGCATTTGCCTCTACGACGCTCTCATCCCGGTGGATAATGCCCAGCAGGCGGTCGCTCAGCTTATCTTCCATTAACGCAACCACGTCGCGGCTCACCTGACGGCGATTATCGCTCTGATTTATCACGAAAAAATGTCCAAGCTTATGATTGAGCGCACCGCCGGTTAGCCGCTGTTTTTCCACATGCGATAGCGTTGACATCGAGGCGGTATCCGCCAGCAGCGGCACCAGATGCAGGTCCGCCAGCGGCGTTAACGCCGTCAGCGCCGGAGAGGGGCCAGGAGGAAGGTCAGCGATAATAATCAGTCCCGGGTAATTGAGCAGCGCCGACAGCCCGCGAGTCAGGAAATGCGGATCGCTGGCGAGCCGTACGTCAAACGCCTGATGCTGCTCTTCGGTCACGTCGCCATAGGGCAGCACGAAGATATTGCTGCCCGCGCTTAGCACGCACTGGCTCCAGTCGTGCAGCTCCAGTGACTTCGCCACGTACCCGCGCTCATCGCTAAGCGGGACGCCAAAATGCAGGCGCAGCGCGTTCTGGACGTCAAAATCTAATGCCAGAACTTTGCTACCCGCTCGCGCCAGCGAGTAGGCCAGATTTGCTGCGAGGGTCGTTTTTCCTACGCCGCCTTTTGGGGAACACACGCAGATCAACGGCATGTCGCAATCCTTTCTAAAAGAGATTTAAGCGGCTGATCTTTATCTTTAGCCGCAGGTTCAGCGACTTTCGTCGCAAATAAGTGCGCATAGCCTTCCGCAGCCGGCATCGGTGCCGGCTGCGGACGAGGCGCAGCGGGTGGCGGCGGGCTCATCACCGGCGCGGGGGCGGATACCGGCGCGGCTGCGGGGATCGCCTGCACCGGCTCCGCTGGGGCAGAGACTTCGGCAACCGGTGTCGGCGCGACGGCAGCTGGCATGACGACAGGAGCCGCTGCGGCCGGTTCTGGCGTCAGGATCTGCGGAGATGGCTCAGGAGCGGCCTGTACTGGCGCAGCCTCAACCCACAGAAACGTATCCGCGGGGACCTGCTGCGGCAGAGGTAACGATACCGACCCCCCCATTGCCAGCGAGGATTCTTTTTCCCCAGGAGCGAGCTGATTGAGAATGACCCAATCTCCCTGTTCCCGGGCGGCTGATTGTGATGAAAGGTCCTTGAAATGAAGACTTTGTGTACGAGTCTTTTCCTTGAAGCGCTGCAAATCATCATAATGGTTCATAGATAACCCCATGATTTTAAATTCATTATATTTTAGCTGTTTTTATTTAGACCCTATACCTAGAGCATAGTGTATTTTATTGTTTTTCATAAAGTTAAGTTGATCAGGACGATCGGCTATACGATAGCTTTTATCTGGGTATAGGTCAGAGTGGCTTTAATTCACTGATAGTTATGCGGTTACCCTATCAGTTCTTATCTGAAATGATAGCTCCATTTTTTAGGAGGTATCTTAATGTACATCTCAGATTCACTCTACCGCTAAAAATAACCAGTTTTTTATCCCAATAATTCATGCCTGATAAGCATAACCGGCATTAAATATAATCTATATTATATATTTTAGCCTTTTTATAACTTTGTATATATAGACCGAATTACTGATTTATTAAAAAAACAGAAGGCGCATTTTTCGGCGGGGGAAAAGGGGAAGCAGGTAAATACGCTGCGACCGAAAAGCATTCGCCCTTCGGCAGCAGCGGGATTATCAGGCGGGGCGTTTTTCCTGATTTTCGTCCTGGTCAACGGCAAAGCAGGCCACCAGCTGACCACCGTACTCCTTCAGCTGCGGCTGCAGCTGGGTGCACGGTCCGAAGCGACGGCGGCAGCGGGCGTTAAACGCACAGCCCGGCGGCGGATTCAGCGGGCTTGGCAGCTCGCCGGTCAGCTTAATGCGCTCCCGGCGATCGTCCGGATTCAGACGCGGGGTTGCCGACAGCAGCGCCTGGGTGTACGGATGCTGCGGGTTGCTGAAGATCTGCTCTTTCGAGCCTTTCTCTACGCAGCGCCCGAGATACATCACCATCACTTCATCGGCGATGTGCTCAACAACCGACAGGTCGTGGGAGATAAACACATACGACAGCCCCATATCCTGCTGCAGGTCCATCATCAGGTTCAGCACCTGCGCGCGCACCGACACGTCCAGGGCGGAGACCGGCTCATCGGCAATCACCACGTCCGGGTCCAGCATCAAACCACGAGCGATGGCAATACGCTGGCGCTGGCCGCCGGAGAACATATGCGGATAGCGATCGTAGTGCTCGGTTTTCAGCCCCACCTTCGCCATCATCGCCAGCGCTTTCTCGCGACGCTGCGCTTTGCTCAGCGACGTGTTGATCTGCAGCGGCTCTTCCAGAATCTGCCCCACTTTTTTACGCGGGTTCAGCGAACCATACGGGTTCTGGAACACAATCTGGATTTTCTGCCGACGCAGGCTCTGCGCCTGCGGATCGTGCTTCAGCAGATCCTGTCCCTGGTAGTACAGCTCGCCGCCGGTTGGGATTTCAATCATCGTCAGCAGGCGGCCGAGGGTTGACTTACCGCAGCCGGACTCCCCTACCACCGCCAGCGTTTTGCCGCGTTCGAGGGTAAAAGAGACGCCGTCCAGCGCCTTTACCAGCCTTTCAGGGGAAAATAGCCCCTTCTTCACCGGGTAGTATTTTTTCAGATCGATGGCCTGCAACAGGAGCTGTTGCGCGGTGGCCTGTTCAGTGCTCATAGGGTTGGCCTCCCGGCATCATCGAGTGGGAAGTGGCATTTGGACTGACGTCCGTGGTCCACAACGTTCAGTTCTGGCTCTTCGCTGCGGCAGCGGTCTGTCGCATACGGGCAGCGCGGGTTAAGCAGGCAGCCGTTCGGGCGGTCGTATTTACCGGGAACCACGCCCGGCAGCGACGCCAGCCGCGCTTTATCCTGCGCAAACTCCGGCAGCGCGCGCAGCAGCGCCTGAGTATACGGATGGCGCGGCGCGCGGAAGATATCCTTCGCGTCGCCGGCCTCCACAACCTGACCGGCGTACATCACAATAATTTTGTGCGCCGCTTCGGCCACCAGCGCCAGATCGTGAGTAATCAGGACCAGCGCCATATTCTCTTTCTGCTGCAGATCCAGCAGCAGCTCGATGATCTGCGCCTGGATGGTGACATCCAGCGCGGTGGTTGGCTCATCGGCAATCAGCAGCTTCGGCCGACAGGCAATCGCCATCGCAATCATTACGCGCTGGCTCATCCCGCCGGAGAGCTGGTGCGGATAGACGTCAAGCCGCGATGCCGGGTCGGGAATGCCCACCAGCGTCAGCAGGTCAATCGCCCGCTGAACGCGCGTTTTTTTATTGCCGCCCTGATGCACCTTGATGGCTTCCATAATCTGATAGCCCACGGTATAGCACGGGTTGAGGCTGGTCATCGGGTCCTGGAAGATCATCGCCACTTCGGCGCCCACCAGCTGGCGGCGCTCTTTTTCTGAAATACGCTTCAGATCGCGGCCGTTAAACTCCAGCTTGTCCGCCATGACGCGGCCGGGGTAATCAATCAGCCCCATAATCGCCAGCGAGCTAACCGATTTACCAGAGCCGGATTCACCGACAATGCCCACAACTTCGCCCTGATTCACGCTGTAGCTCACGCGATCTACGGCGCGGAACGGCGTCCCTTCGTCGCCGAAGTGCACCGATAATTTATCAACATTCAATAACGCCATCTCGAACCTCTTACTGCTTCAGTTTGGGATCGAGCGCGTCACGCAGACCGTCGCCCATCAGGTTAAATGCCAGCACCGTCAGCAGGATCGCGACACCCGGGAAGGTGACGACCCACCAGGCGCTTTGCGCGAACTGCAGCACATCGGAGAGCATGGTGCCCCACTCCGGTGTCGGCGGCTGCGCACCCATGCCAAGGAAGCCAAGAGCAGCCATATCGAGAATGGCGTTAGAGAAGCCCAGCGAGGCCTGGACAATCAGCGGCGCAAGGCAGTTAGGCAGAATATTGACGAACATCTGACGCAGCGCTCCGGCCCCCGCCACGCGCGAAGCGGTGACGTAGTCGCGGTTCACCTCAACCATCACCGCCGCGCGGGTCAGGCGCACGTAGTGCGGCAGGGCGACAAAGGTGAGCGCCAGCGAAGCGTTAACGATCGACGGGCCGAAGATCGCCACCAGCACCAGAGCCAGCAGCAGGCTAGGCAGCGCCAGCATGATGTCGACGATGCGCATGATGACAGAATCCGCAACCCCGCCAAAATAGCCCGCAACCAGGCCAAGCACCACGCCGAGGATCAGCGACAGCACCACCACCAGGCAGCCGACCAGCAGCGACAGGCGCGCGCCGTACATCAGGCGCGACAGGATATCGCGGCCTACGTCATCGGTACCCAGCAGATGCGCGAAGCTCCCGCCTTCCTGCCAGGCCGGCGGCGCCAGCAGCACGTCGCGGAACTGATCCGCCGGGTTATACGGCGCCAGGAAGTTGGCGAATACGGCGATGATAATCATGATCGCCACGTACACCAGACCAACAACCGCGCCCTTATTGCGTTTGAAATAGTGCCAGAACTCCTGCAGCGGGGTCATTGGCACCGGTGCGGCGACAACTTTATTTTCAGTAACTTGTGACATGATGGCCCCTTACTTCCTATGCCGAATACGCGGGTTCACCACGCCGTACAGCAGATCGACCAGCAGGTTGACGAGGATAATCATCGTCGCTACCAGCAGAACGCCGCCCTGCACTACCGGATAATCGCGGCGCTGCAGCGCGTCGATAAGCCAGCGCCCCAGGCCGGGCCAGGAGAAGATGGTTTCGGTCAGAATAGCGCCCGCCAGCAGCGTGCCCACCTGCAGACCGATGACCGTGACGACCGGCAGCATCGCGTTACGCAGGGCGTGGACCACAATGACGCGCATCCGGGTCAACCCTTTGGCGCGTGCGGTGCGGATATAGTCCTCGCCCAGCACTTCCAGCATCGACGAACGGGTCATACGCACTATCACCGCCAGCGGAATGGTGCCCAGCACCACGGCGGGCAGGATCATATGCATCACGGCGTCGATAAAGTCGCCCGGCTCGCCCCAGATAGCGGTGTCGATCAGCATAAAGCCGGTCAGCGGCAGGGTATCGTCAAGGAATACGGTATCGCTGATACGCCCGGAGACCGGCGTCAGGTTAAGCTGCACCGAGACCAGCATAATCAGCATCATGCCCCACCAGAAGATAGGCATGGAGTAGCCGGTCAGCGCGAGGCCTACGGAGGTGTGATCGAAGATAGAACCGCGCTTTACCGCAGCCAGTACGCCAACCGGAATACCGACGACGACGGCGAAAATCATCGCGCAGACGCCCAGCTCCATCGTGGCCTTAAAGCGCGGTACAAATTCTTCCCATACCGGAATACGGCTTTTCAGCGAGATGCCTAAATCGCCGTGCAGCACGCCCCAGATGTAGTGGACATACTGCTGCCACATCGGCTTATCGAGGCCCATTTCGGCCAGCAGCTGAGCGTGACGTTCAGGGGAAATACCACGTTCGCCCGCCATAATCATCACCGGGTCACCGGGGATCATATGCACAAAGGCAAAGGTGAGAAGGGTAATACCGATAAATGTCGGGATGACAAGTCCCAAACGTCGGAGGATGAACTGCAACATAACCCGGATTCTCTATAGTGACGTTCTGCCTGGTGACAGGGCGTCTGCATTGCTCACAAATGTCAATTCCCTCTCCCGGTGAAGGGAGAGGGGGACCACACTGTTTTTATTCGATTGAGACGTTTTCGAAGTGGTGTTTACCTAACGGATCGACCACATAGCCTTTGACTTCTTTACGCACCGGCTCAAACACGGTGGAGTGGGCAATAATCAGCGCCGGAGCCTGATCGTGCATCACCACCTGGGCCTGTTTGTACAGTTCAATACGCTTGTTATGGTCGTCGGTTGCGCGAGCCGGCTGAATCAGATCTTCAAACGGCTTGTAGCACCAGCGGGAGTAGTTGGAGCCATCTTTCGCCGCTGCGCAGCTGAACAGGGTGGCGAAGAAGTTATCCGGGTCCCCGTTATCACCGGTCCAGCCCATCATAACGGTCTGATGCTCGCCCGCTTTCGCGCGCTTGAGGTATTCGCCCCACTCATAGGTCACGATCTTGGCCTGGACGCCAACTTTAGCCCAGTCAGCCTGAATCATCTCGGCCATACGGCGCGCGTTCGGGTTGTACGGACGCTGTACCGGCATTGCCCACAGATCGATAGAGAAACCTTTTTCCATGCCGGCTTCTTTCAGCAGCGCTTTCGCTTTTTCCGGATCGTAGCTGTAGTCTTTAACGTCGTCGTTATAGCCCCACATGGTCGGCGGAATCAGGTTTTTCGCCGACTGGCCTGCGCCCTGGTAAACGGCTTTAATGATCGCTTCTTTGTTGACCGCATAGGTCAGCGCCTGGCGAACTTTCACATTATCCAGCGGTTTCTTCTCGGTGTTGAACGAGAGGTAGCCGACGTTCAGGCCCGGCTGCTCCAGCAGGGTAATGCTTTTATCTTCTTTCATGCGCGCGATGTCTGCCGGATTCGGGTACGGCATGATCTGGCACTCATTTTTCTGCAGTTTCGCGTAGCGCACGGAAGCATCAGGCGTGATAGAGAAGACCAGACGGTCGATCTTCGGCTTGGTGCCCCAGTAGCCCGGGAACGCTTTGTAGAGGATGCGCGAATCTTTCTGGTACTGCAGCAGCTGGAACGGGCCGGTACCGATCGGGTTCAGGTCCACTTTTTCCGGCGAGCCGGCTTTCAGCATGTTGTCAGCATACTCTTTTGACAGAATAGAGGCGAAGTCCATCGCCAGGTCGGCGAGGAACGGAGATTCAGGACGGGTCAGCACGAACTGGACGGTATTGTCGTCCACTTTCTTCACTTCGCTAATCAGGTCCGGCAGGCCCATACCTTCGAAGTATTCATAGCTGCCGCCAGACACTTTATGGTACGGGTTTTGCGCGTTTTTCTGACGATCGAACGAGAACACCACGTCGTCGGCATTGAAGTCACGGGTCGGTTTAAAGTCTTTATTGTCCTGCCACTTCACGCCCTTACGCAGGTGGAAGGTATAGGTTTTACCGTCCTCGCTCACGTCCCATTTTTCAGCCAGGCCAGGAATAACTTCCGTGGTCCCGGTTTTGAATTCAACCAGGCGGTTATAGATTGGCACTGAGCTGGCGTCATAGGTGGTACCAGAGGTGAATAGCTGTGGGTTAAAGCCTTCCGGCGAACCTTCAGAACAGTAAACCAGGGTCTTAGCTTGTACGCTTGCGGCAACGGTCAGAGCGACCAGGCTCAGGCCAAGCTTCAGCATCCCTGACTTTTTCAAGGAAATACTCATTATTCTGCTCCAGATGTGATGTTGTTTGCATATTTCCGCCAGACCTTTATTTATTTTTTACCCGGTCTGGTCGGTTGTGCCCGAGGGCGCTGAGAGAGATGGGGATTCCTTTCACAAAAACGACTGAGTTGCAGTGCGGATTCTCCATGAAATGCCCCTCATGCCCTACAATCTGTCAACAGAATGGGGAAACGTCAATACAGCCAACCTGGTTTTACATCCGGGGTGAGAATCAGCAGGCAAAGATTAAAAAAACTCCATGAGGCTATTTTCAGCAGAGAAATTTATGCTACCGGCCATGAGCCAGCATAAACGCCTTAATACCTTTCAACATGTAGTGATAAGCAATTCTGGCAAATGGCCAAAATTTATTACTATGTGACCAATATGTGAGCGATTAATAGCGCGAACGTTAAAACGCACAGCGGAAAATGCTGCAGTTATCCATAAGCTTCGCGAAAAAAGATCGGTTCATATATAAAAAAATACAATGGAAGATGTCACAAAACGATAAACAGGCGGGTAGAAATGGGGATCAGCGCCTTTTTAACGAGTCGGCTGGGATAACGCACCCGCCGCGGCCTCAGTAACGTCCCCGGCATCGTTGCGCTCGGCCGGGCTACCTAGAGGATGACTTCGCCACTGCGTGGCTCGCCCTGCGGGCCGTTGCTGAAGCAACGTTCTCTCGCTGCGCTCGGGTCGAACCTCTGCCCCCGGAGGTTCTCACCCTCGTCGGCCGCAGGCGTAAAAAAGCCCGCTCAGAGAGCGGGCTTTTAAATTTGGTCGGTGATAGAGGATGACTTCGCCACTGCGTGGCTCGCCCTGCGGGCCGTTGCTGAAGCAACGTTCTCTCGCTGCGCTCGGGTCGAACCTCTGCCCCCGGAGGTTCTCATCCTCGTCGGCCGCAGACGTAAAAAAGCCCGCTCAGAGAGCGGGCTTTTAAATTTGGTCGGTGATAGAGGATTCGAACCTCCGACCCCTTCGTCCCGAACGAAGTGCGCTACCAGGCTGCGCCAATCACCGAATGCGGGCGCATCTTACTGCTGAGACCCACACCCGTCAATGCCTTATTATGAAAAAATCACTCAAGCGGCGAGAAACTCATCACTCTCGTTATTCCTTCGCCGCTTTGCCCGCATCGGGAACGCGGCACCAGTTGTTGTTCTCGTTAATCCCGCCGTCCGGCGAGGTATAGCCGAGACAGCCCATAATGGTATCGTACAGCTCAACGTGACGACGCGGGACCTTCATCGCCGCCTGCTGCTTGAGTCGGGCAAAGGAGGCTGCGTGGTCAGGCGCTTCCAGATACTTATCCGACATCCACACCATCATCGGCACGCGGAACTGCTCCGGCGGCGCCATCTTGCGCGGCGTCCCGTGCAGGTGTTCGTGCTCGTTGATCGACTCACCATGATCGGAGGCATAGAAGACAATCGCTTTCTTATCCCGCAGCTGATCCAGCACGCTAACAATAAAGTGATCGACATAGGTCACGCTGTTGTCGTAGGAGTTAATCAGCTCTGCCTTCGAACATTTGCTGTCCACGCCCACGCATTCCGGCTTCCACTGGGCGAAGCTGCGCGGGTAGCGCTGCGTATAGTTGAAGTGTGACCCCTTGGTATGCAGGATAATCAGGTGCTTGCCGCGGGTATTCTTCAGCATCGAGCGCTTCACCTCATCGATAAGCAGCATGTCATCGACGCTCTTACCGCGGTTACGCGGCTCGGCGCCAATCTGCTCGCGATAGGCAATCGTGTTCGCCATCGTATTGCTGTAGAACCACATTTCGCTCTGCATGGCGTAGAGATCGCCGGTAAAGCCCAGCTGGTGCAGAACGGAAAACACGTTTTGCTCTTTCAGCGTTCGCTGGGGGTTATCTTCCGCCCCGCCCTCGCGGACGAACATGCAGCGCAGGGATAGCTTGGTCGCGGTATCGCAGGAGTAGCCGCGGAAGGCCACGAGATTTTTCTCCTCGGCCAGCTTCGGCGTGGTGTTGCGGCTATATCCCAGAATCCCCATGTGATCCCAACGGGTCGTCTCGCCGATGATAAACACCACGTAGGTGTCATCCAGCCCCTGCGGCGCAACGTAGGTGAATTTCTTCACCGGGTTGATCAGGGAGCCGTTATCGGAAGATTCATCGACCTGCGCCCAGGCGTACAGCCCCAGCGCGGAGAGCCAGTTCGAGGGCAGGTAGGAGTTAGCAATCACCCCGCCGTAGCTCGGCATATCCACTTCCGAATTCCGCTCCACGTTCTTCTGGCGGACCTCCAGCAGACGAATGGGTCCCCAGACCATCAGCCCCGCCAGCAGGACAATAGCAATATTCTTCACCCGCTGACCCGGCGTGCGGATCTGCCGCAGCAGGGTATCGCGGCAGCGGTTATTCCAGATAAACAGCAGCGGCGGCGCGCTAACCAGCACCAGCCAAAGAATCAAATGCCAGCCGATGACTTCCTGGGAAAGATCGATATCGGTGGTCATCACCGAGGCGATAATACCGTAGCCAATGACCACGTTGAGGAAAGTCATGTAGTAGCTGGCAGCCGCGGAGAACAGCACCACCAGAGTGGCTAATATTCGCCATAACCGCCGTCCCGTCAGCGACAGAATCCGCAGCAGGAAGAAGGTCACCAGCACGGTTGCAACCAGTTCCACAAGCCCGGAAAGTCCTTTCCAGAAGGTAAATTCCTGAGCATAACCGTCGAAGCGACGGATAAAAACGGCAACGTTCATAAACCAGCCGATGTACAGCGCCAGCCATATACTGAGCGTCTGCTGCGTCATCGTTCTAATATATTTCATGCAAGAAAACCTGGAAAAAGATGAGATAAAGCCCCCTCACTTACGCGATATAAGCAAGCAGGTTAATAGAGTGCGTCAAGGTTGGTTATGAGAAACCTCTACAAAGCGCGGTAAGTAGACCACAGAGGAAGGGAAAAGTATCAGGAGGGAATGTGATCCGACCAAATATTTACAAAATATCTGGTCGGATTGGCATTATTCGCTTAGTGAATTGATGGTCTGTCGCGCGGTCAGGCGTGTGCCGCGCTATAAACTTCGCTTTTTGGCTGGCGAATGGTCGTGGAAAGCGCCAGAGAAAGAATCAGCAGCGCGAAGATAACGCAGAAGGTGACGTAGAACCCCCCGAACAGTGAGGCAATCAGCGACCCGCAGATGCTGCCGATACCGAAGCCCAGATAAATCACCCCGTAGTTTTTCGCCAGGTTGTTCAGGCCGAAGAATTCACTGATCAGGGACGGAAACACGGTGATCGTACCGCCGAAGTTAAAGGCGACGCAGGCAATCGCGGCAAAGAAAGTCGTGGCATTGAGCGGGGCAAACAGCAGTGCCGCCATACCGACCAGCGAAACGACCTGACCAATAGTAATCACGCGGATACGGGAAATTTTATCCGACAGGATACCCAGCACCAGGCGTCCGCTCAGGTTGGCGATAGAAATAATGGTTACCGCATTTGCCGCCGTCGCCACGTCCAGGTGCACCATCCCTTGCGCAATATCCTTCGCCACGCCGATAACGTACAGGCCGCTCATGCAGGCGGTCAGGAACATCACCGCGAGCATCCAGTACTGCGGTTTACGCATCGACTGCGCCAGCGTGAAGTCATTCTCCACCACCCCATTACTGGTGCTGGCGGCATGGTTCGGCGCATCTTTCATCAGCGTTGCGCCAAAAACAATCATCACCAGCACAATCGCGCCCCAGATAATAAAGGTTTTCTCCAGACCAACGGTCGCCAGCAGATGGCTATCAATAAATTTAAACCCGAGGCTGCCGAGGCCATAGGAGCCAATGGAGAAGGCGGAAATCAGCCCTTTACGCTCAGGGAACCACTTCACGCAGTTGGACAGCGTCAGCAGATAGCCCGCGCCGTCAGCCAGACCGACCAGCAGACCGGCGCTCAGCCACAGCATCATCAGGCTATTGGCGTGGGCGGTGAGGAAAAAGCCGAGCCCGAGCAGTACGCCGGATGCCATCGTCACGCGTTTTACGCCAAAGCGTTCCTGCAATTTACCGGCGACGGAGGAGGATAACGCCAGACCAAGACTCAGCAGGCCGAAGGAGAAAGCCACCTGGCTTACCGGCTCATCCAGCTTTGCGGAAAGAGAACTATTGAACAAACTCCATGTATAAATCGATCCCAGCGCGAATTGTGTCACGATCGTGCCGAACAGCGTGAGCCAGCGGGTATATTGAGTATTGGTAGCGTTCATAGCGGATGTCCTGAAGTATTAACTGCCGCCACAATAGCGAAGTCCCCTGAAGCCCAGGGGAGAAAAGGCATGAAATGCCGTCAGCAGGGAATGAAATGCATGAATGCCGGAATGAATGACATTGAGAAACGGGCGCGCGCTCGATAGCAGGAAATAAGTTAGTACCTGCTATCTCACGAAGACGCGCCAGTTCTGTGATCGTGAAGTTAAATAGTCGTATTAAGCATGCTACATATGGGCGACATAATTCACATTACAGAAGCAAAATACCCACAGCGAGGCTGAACGCCCCGCCCGACGATCTTAGGCCAGCAGCGTGCGCGCAGATGGCCGCAAGCCGGTCGGAGAAACGGCTTAAAAATTGGCGCTGACCCCCATCAGGTACTGATAGTTTGCCCCGGTTGGCAGGTTATCCGCCTGCGAGAGCGCCGCCCAGGCCGCAAGGTGTGAATTGAGCGACATATCCGCTCCGAAGGTCACATCCCGCCAGCCGCCGTCCTGGGTACGGGTTGGCCAGGGCAGCTCTGAAGAAAGCGCCTGGTTGTAGCTCACCTGCGCCCAGGGGTGAATGCCCCACAGCTGCTGGTAATCCACGCGCCAGCCGAGCGTATTCACGTAGCTACTTTCCGTCGCGCGGCGAACGGGAGGCGGAAGCAGCAGATCGCTGCGTAAACTTGCCACTGGCCCTGAAGTCACGCCGTTGGCTAAGGTAAAGTTCCAGCCCACGCTCATACCGTGGCCGGTATCCGGCGGCGCTACCGCCTGGTTGAGGGCGAATCCGGAAGCGTCGCCGGTCGATGAATTGATGCGCTCAGCCAGAATGTCCTCATAGCGCGGTTGGTGATCGCTATCCCACGTATAGCGTTCGGGTGTATTACTTTTTGTATCGATAGCGATATATTCCTGTTGCCAGGCATTCGCCCCGCAGACGCACGATACCCATACGGATACGCATGCCGGGAGGAAGTATCCCCGCAAGCCATTGCATTTCTTTATTATCATTAAAGCGACTCCATAAAGAGCCAAACCGGAAGTATTGCTGTGTTTTTTATGGGATCTGATACCCCTGTATTTGGGAGTGGTATCCCTGTATTAACTATTATCTTTATCTTTCAGCCGTCAAGGTGAAAGGGTAAGTTTTATTGCTAAGGGAGAAAGACATGCAGCGTTGCGGATGGGTTAGCCAGGACCCTCTCTATATCCAGTATCACGATACCGAATGGGGCGTAGAGCAAAGAGACGCCCGGAAGCTGTTCGAAATGATCTGCCTTGAGGGCCAGCAGGCCGGGCTTTCATGGATTACGGTGCTAAAAAAACGTGAGAACTATCGCCGGGCGTTTCATCAGTTCGACCCGGTTCGCGTCGCCGCGATGGACGAGGCCGACGTTGAGCGCCTGGTGCTGGACGCCGGTATTATTCGCCATCGCGGTAAAATTCAGGCCATTATCGGCAACGCGCGGGCTTTTCTTGCGATGGAAGAAAAAGGCGACTCCTTCGCTGATTTCGTCTGGTCCTTTGTCGATAATCATCCGCAGATATCGCACGCCGCTACGCTGGCGGAAATCCCAACGACGACCCCCGCCTCCGATGCGCTGTCGAAAGCGCTGAAAAAACTCGGCTTCAAGTTTGTCGGTTCGACCATCTGTTACTCCTTTATGCAGGCCTGTGGGCTGGTGAACGATCACGTCACGGGCTGCTTCTGTTACCCCGGAGGTGCGGATGATCCGCAAGTGGGACGCTAAAGAGGTCCGCCCGCTGCTCGCGCTATGGCTGAAAAGCACGATTCATGCGCATCCGTTTATCAAAGAGGAGTACTGGCATGAAAGCATCGCGGTCGTACGCGACGTTTACCTTCCCGCCGCCAGTACCTGGGTATGGGAGGAAGGCGGTGAGATAAAAGGCTTTATCAGCGTTCTGGAATCACGCTTTCTCGGCGCGCTTTTCGTTGCGCCGGAGGCCATCCGCCGGGGGATCGGCAGCGCGCTGGTGAACGAGGTCAAACGGCACTATGCCTGGCTAAGCCTCGAGGTGTACCAAAAAAACGTACAGGCGGTGAATTTCTACCATGCGCAGGGCTTCCGGATAGAAGACTGCGCATGGCAGGACGATACCCTGCAGCCGACGTGGATTATGCGTTGGCCGGTGGATCAAACGCCGTTAACGTAAGCGCCGGGCCAGCGTATTTTTCCAGCCACGCCAGCGCCGTGTTTCCGGCGCAGCCGTTACCGAGACGCGAGGTCGGAATATCTTTGGTCAAAACGTTCACCGCGCCATTTTTACAGATCCCCGCCTGCGGGTCGATATCAGGCCAGGCCCCCTCATGCAGGCAGATAACCCCGGGCCGGATCCCTTCCGTTACCACCGCTCCGGCCAGAACCTGACCGCGCGAATTCCATACCCGAACCAGATCGCCGTCGGCAATCTGCCGCGCCTCGGCATCCAGCGGATGAATGGTTAACGGCTCGCGGCCGGCAACCGCGTACTGCTCCCGCAGCGTCGTGTGATTCAGCTGGCTGTGCAGGCGATGGGCCGGATGGGCGGAAAGCACCTGCAGCTGGCCCGGCTGCGCGTTGCCGTGCCATTCGTCCGGCGCCAGCCACATCGGGTGCGGCGGGCAGTCGGGATAGGCAAAACCGGCAATCGTCGGCGAGTGGATCTCAATTTTTCCGCTCGCCGTTTTCAGCGGATTAGCCTGCGGATCGGCGCGGAAAGCGGCAAAGCGAGCGAAACGGGCGTTGTCGGGGTTTTCCGGCATCTCAATGAGCTGATTATCCTGCCAGAACTGTTCGAACGACGGCAGCGTAATCTGCTGGCTCGCTCCGCGCTGAGCCGCAATGCGGTAGAAGCTTTCCAGCCACTGGATGTCGCTTTTACCCTCGGTAAAACGGGCGCGGCCTCCCTCTTCCCAGCGCTCGCTAAGATCGGCAAACACCTCAAAGTCATCCCGGGCCTCGTCGCGCGGAGCAACCACGCGTTTCATCGGCACCAGGTGCTGGTTGCTGTAATCGCCGGTCATGGTCATATCGTTGCGTTCAAATGAGGTCGTTGCCGGCAGGACGATATCGGCATGGCGGGCCGCGGCGGTCCAGAAGCACTCCGAAATGACGATAAGCTCCGGCTTCTGCCAGGCGCGGATCAGCCGGTTGGTATCCTGATGATGGGTAAAATTGGCGCCGCCCGCCCACCAGATAAAGCGAATATCCGGGAAGCATCGGTCCATGCCGTTATGCTGATACGCCGCGCCCGGGTTTTCCAGCGCTTCGACAATGCGCGCCACCGGAATTTTTTCTACCGCCTCAATACCGTCCGCCACGCAGCCCTGCATCGAGGCCAGCACCGCCGCCCGGCGGGTCGGGTTGCCGCCGTTGGCGAAGTGGTAGGAGAGGCCAAAACCGCCGCCGGGGGTGCCAATCTGCCCCAGCATCGCGGCCAGAGTGACCAGCATCCAGTGCTTCTGCTCGCCGAACTGCTGACGCTGCATGCCCCAGCCGGACATCAGCATGGTGGTATTTTCGTGGAAAATTTTCGCCAGTTCGCGGATTTTATCCGCACTTACGCCGCAAATCTCCGCAGCCCACTCGGCGGTCTTCGCCACGCCGTCGCTCTCGCCGGTCAGGTAGCGGGAGAAGATCTCATAGCCGCTGGTATAGCGCGCCAGAAACGCATCGTCCTGCCAGCCGTTTTCAACCAGGGTACAGGCGATACCCAGCATCATCGCCACGTCCGTTCCCATATGCGGGGCCACCCAGTCGATATCCTGCCCAAAGAAATCAACGGTTTCCGATCGCATAGGATCGATGCAGATCACCCGCTTGCCGCTCTTGCGCAGCCGATCGAACCATGTCATTCCCTGCTCATCGGAGGCGTTCCAGGCAATTTTTAGCGTATTCAGCGGATTAGCGCTCCACAGCACCACCACCTCGCTATGTTCCAGCACCATTGGCCAGCTGGTTTGCTGCTGATAAACCTCATTTCCGCCCACCACGTACGGCATGATCGCCTGCGCCGCGCCGGTGGAGTAATCCCCGAGGTGGCCGGTATAGCCGCCGGCCAGGCTCATATAGCGCTGCAGCAGCGTCGCCGCTTTATGCAGTACGCCGTTTGAACGCCAGCCGTAGGAACCGGCAAAGATGGACGTCGGGCCGTAGCTTTCCCGGATCCGCCGATGCTGAGCATGAATAAGATCCAGCGCCTGCTCCCAGCTCACCCGGACAAACTCATCCTGCCCGCGTACGCCCTGCGGGCTATCCGGCGAGGCCAGAAAACCTTTACGCACCATCGGATAACGCACGCGGGTCTTGCTATGAACCTGGTCCCGCACGGCGGTTTGCAAAGAGTTGGCGAAGGGGGTTTCCAGCGCGCCGCGGGAAGAGAAGACATTTTCACCATCGGTTTCAACCAGCATCGGTCCCCAATGGGCCGCGGTGAGGATGGTTTCAGTTGCAGATGAGGTTGGCAAAGCGAGCTCCTGGTCAGCGAATGCAGGTGTGGTGACGGCCTGTTATTCGGCCGTTCAAGGTTACTTACAAATAGAGACGTTATCCGGGGAATTTTCTCCACATCCGGGCGTCATAATCAACCGTCACGCGCGCTGTGACAAAGAATAAAATGGATTAAGGAAATAATATGAAAAAACGCGTACTGATGATTGCGGCTTTGGTTAGCGGCACCCTGGCCATTTCTGGCTGTACGACCAACCCCTATACCGGCGAACGTGAAGCAGGAAAATCCGGCGTCGGCGCCGGTATCGGCTCCCTGGTCGGCGCGGGCATTGGCGCGCTCTCCTCTTCCAAACACGACCGAGGCAAAGGGGCGCTGATCGGCGCGGCGGCGGGCGCGGCGCTTGGCGGCGGCATCGGCTACTACATGGACGTACAGGAAGCAAAACTGCGCGAGAAAATGCAGGGAACCGGGGTCAGCGTGACGCGCAATGGCGATAACATCGTGCTGAATATGCCCAATAACGTCACCTTTGACAGCAGCAGCGCCAATCTCAAACCGGCAGGAGCCAATACGCTCTCCGGGGTCGCGATGGTGCTGAAAGAGTATGAAAAGACGGCGGTTAACGTTGTCGGCTATACCGACAGCACCGGCGGCCAGGACCTGAACATGCGTCTTTCGCAGCAGCGCGCGGATAGCGTTGCCAGCGCCCTTATCACCCAGGGCGTCGCGGCAAACCGTATCCGCACCAGCGGAATGGGCCCGGCCAATCCGATTGCCAGCAACGGCACTGCGGAAGGCAAAGCGCAGAACCGCCGCGTGGAAATTACCCTCAGTCCGCTGCAGTAACCCCGCCATCCTCCGCCCGGTAAGAGGCGCTTACCGGGCAAAATGCTTGATATAGCGAATTTTCGCGCTAAGGTGTTCTCCAGATTTCAGCAAAGGAAGCCATCATGGCGAAAGCGGCGCGAGCAACCATTAGCGATGTGGCAAAAGCCGCAAAGACCGGTAAAACCAGCATTTCACGCTACCTCAACGGCGAAAAGCATCTGCTTTCCGATGACCTGCTGGCGCGCATTGAAAAGGCGATTGCCGAACTTAACTATCGCCCCAGCCTGATGGCCCGCGGCCTAAAGCACGGCCGTACCCGGCTGATTGGCCTGATCATCGCCGATATTACCAATCCCTACTCGGTTAACGTGCTTAGCGGCATCGAGGCCGCCTGCCGCGAGAAAGGCTTCACCCTGCTGGTATGTAATACCAACAACGAGCTGGATCAGGAGCTGCACTATCTCGACCTGCTGCGCAGCTATCAGGTTGAGGGGATTGTGGTCAACGCCGTCGGGATGCGGGAAGAGGGGCTCAATCGCCTGCAGCAGTCGGCGCTGCCGATGGTGCTGATCGACCGAAAAATTCCGGATTTTGCCTGCGACGTGGTCGGACTGGATAACGCCCAGGCCGCCACCACCGCCACCGAACACCTGGTGGAAAAAGGCTTCGAGGCGCTGCTGTTTCTGAGCGAACCATTAGGCTCCGTCAACACGCGACGCGAGCGGCTGAGCGCCTTTCGCACCACCATCCAGCGCCACGCCGGGATCGTCGCGGAAAATGCCGAAGTCCCGCTCAACGACGGCGCGATGCTGGACAGCGTGCTGCGCCAGTTTCACTCCGGCCATCGCGGAATGCGCAAAGCGGTTATCTCCGCCAACGGCGCTCTGACGCTGCAGGTCGCGCGATCGCTGAAGCGAGTTGACCTGATTTGGGGGAGCGATATCGGCCTGCTCGGGTTTGATGAGCTGGAGTGGGCGGAGCTCGCGGGAGTCGGGATTACCACCCTCAAGCAGCCGACGTGGCAAATAGGCTACGCCGCCGTTGAACAGGTGGTGCGCCGCATCGAAGGCAGCCATGAGCCGATCTGTGAGCGGGTATTTTCCGGGGAGCTGATCGTCCGCGGATCGACCTCCCGTTAGCTCTCCTTCGTGATGGTGATCATAAATTAGACATCCTCCCCTTTTCTTTGGAACCGGTACCATCTAGCGTAATAGAGAGATTCGCTACAGAACCACCGGGAGTTTGTCAGATGGCCAGAAAAATCATTGTCGTGACCGCCGCTTATGGCAACGATCGCGTTAGAGAGCTTGGCGGGCAGTCCGCCGTACTGCCGTTCATTGCCGGTTCCGGCGCCGACGGCGTGGAGATCCGCCGCGAGCTATTCAGCCCCGGCGAGCTGAGCCGGCTGCCCGCGCTCGCCGCGGAGATAGAAAGCCACAATCTGCTGGTCTGCTACTCCGCGCCGCAGGCCCTGTTTGCCGCCGACGGCTCGCTTAACCCGAACCTCGCGGCGCTGCTGCAGGAAGCGCAAACCCTCAACGCCTTATGGTTAAAACTCTCGCTCGGCCACTTCATCCATAACAACCAGCTGGAGACCCTGCGCCGCACGCTGCAGGAGAGCGGTATGGCGCTGGTGGTGGAAAATGACCAGACCGATTGCGGGCAGCTGGCGCCGATGCAGCGGTTTAAAGCCACCTGCCGGGTCAATAACCTGCCGGTGACGCTGACGTTTGATATGGGCAACTGGCTGTGGGTCGGCGATTCGCCGGAAGAGGCCGCCCGCCATCTTGCGCCCGCCGTCAGCTATATTCACGTTAAGGCGGCCCAGCCGCATCGCGAGCAGTACCGCGCCGTTCCTCCCGATGAGGCCGCTCCGCGCTGGATGGCGCTGCTTGATAACCTGCCCGCCGATGCCCCACGCGGAATCGAATTTCCGCTGCTCGGCCATGACCTGACGGCCGTTACCCGCCGCTATGTCAATCTTTTACGCGAGGATTAAGCCATGGAAAACAACCTGGATGTCATTACCATCGGCGAAGCGATGGCTATGTTTGTGGCGACCCAAACCGGGGATCTCGCGGAGGTTGAATGCTTTATCAAGCGCGTCGCCGGCGCGGAGTTGAACGTCGCCACCGGCCTTGCTCGTCTGGGGCTGAAGGTCGGCTGGGTCAGCCGCGTCGGCGAGGATAGCTTCGGTCGCTTTGTTCTTAATTCGCTGGCAAAAGAGGGGATTGACGCCCGCGGCGTGAGCCGCGACAAGCGCTACGCAACCGGCTTCCAGATGAAATCTAAAGTCGAAAATGGAACCGATCCCATTGTGGAGTATTTCCGCAAAGGCTCGGCAGCCAGCCACCTGTCGCCGGATGATTTCCACCCCGATTACTTCGCCAGCGCCCGCCACCTGCATTTAAGCGGTGTCGCCGCCGCGCTGTCGGAGAGTTCATATGCGCTGCTGGATCGCGCCGCCGGCACGATGAAGGCCGAGGGAAAAACGATCTCTTTCGACCCCAACCTGCGGCCGGTGCTGTGGAAAAGCGAAGGTGAGATGGTGGAAAAGCTCAACCATCTCGCTTTCCATGCCGACTGGGTTTTACCCGGTCTGAAGGAGGGGATGATCCTGACGGGTCAGCAAACGCCGGAGGCTATCGCTGACTTCTATCTCAACCGCGGCGTGCGCGCCGTAATCATCAAAACCGGCTCCGACGGCGCCTGGTATAAAACGACCGCGGGTGAGCAGGGTGCCGTCGCGGCGATAAAAGTCGATAACGTCGTCGATACCGTCGGCGCAGGCGATGGCTTTGCGGTCGGGGTTATTAGCGCCCTGCTGGAAGGCAAAGCGCTGGATCAGGCGGTACGGCGCGGGAATAAAATCGGCTCGCTGGCTATTCAGGTTCAGGGCGATAGCGAAGGATTACCGACGCGTGAAGCGCTGGGCGAATAACGTTTAATGCAACGATCGTAGCCACTCTGTACCCTACATACAGCGCGGCATAAGACACCTTCTATCGGTGAGTGTTACCTCACATACAGAGGCAAGCCTATGAACAGCTTAACCAATGCAACAAAACGCTGGTGGTACATCATGCCTATCGTGTTTATCACGTATAGCCTGGCGTATCTCGACCGCGCTAACTTCAGCTTCGCCTCCGCGGCGGGCATTACCGAAGATTTAGGGATCACCAAAGGGGTCTCATCGCTACTGGGCGCTCTTTTCTTCCTCGGGTACTTCTTCTTCCAGATCCCTGGGGCAATTTATGCTGAACGCCGCAGCGTGCGAAAACTTATTTTTATCTGCCTGATCCTGTGGGGCGCCTGCGCCTCGCTGACCGGCATGGTGCACAATATTCCGGCGCTGGCCGCTATCCGCTTTATTCTCGGCGTCGTCGAAGCCGCGGTGATGCCCGCGATGCTGATTTACATCAGCAACTGGTTTACTAAATCCGAACGCTCGCGCGCCAATACCTTTTTAATCCTCGGCAATCCGGTCACGGTGCTGTGGATGTCGGTGGTTTCCGGCTATCTGATCCAGTCCTTTGGCTGGCGCGAGATGTTCATCATTGAAGGCGTTCCGGCGGTGATCTGGGCCTTCTGCTGGTGGGTACTGGTAAAAGATAAGCCGTCGCAGGTGAACTGGCTGTCGGAGAGCGAAAAAGCCGCGCTGCAGGAGCAGCTGGAACGCGAGCAGCAGGGCATCAAAGCCGTACGTAACTACAGCGAGGCCTTCCGCTCACGTAACGTCGTTCTGCTGTGCATGCAGTATTTTGCCTGGAGTATCGGGGTATACGGCTTCGTGCTGTGGCTGCCGTCAATCATCCGCAGCGGCGGTGAAAATATGGGCATGGTCGAGGTTGGCTGGCTCTCCTCGGTACCTTACCTGGCGGCGACTATTGCGATGATCGTCGTCTCCTGGGCCTCGGACAAAATGCAGAACCGTAAGCTGTTCGTCTGGCCGCTGCTGCTGATTGGCGGGCTGGCCTTTATCGGCTCCTGGGCCGTCGGCGCGAACCACTTCTGGACTTCTTATACCCTGCTGGTGATTGCCGGCGCGGCGATGTACGCCCCCTATGGCCCCTTCTTCGCCATCATCCCGGAGATGCTGCCGCGCAACGTAGCCGGCGGCGCGATGGCGCTGATTAACAGCATGGGCGCGCTAGGCTCATTCTTTGGCTCGTGGTTCGTCGGCTACCTGAACGGTTCGACCGGCAGCCCGTCCGCCTCGTACATTTTCATGGGAGTGGCGCTTTTCGTCGCGGTATGGCTTACTTTGATTGTTAAGCCTGCTAATAATCAAAAAATTCCGCTTGGCGCTCGTCACGCCTGACCCCTAAATACTACGGAGATCCGCATGAAGCCGTCCGTTATTCTCTATAAAACGCTTCCCGACGACCTGCAGCAACGTCTGGAAAAACACTTTGCCGTCACCCGGGTGAAAAACCTGAGTGCCGAAACCATCGCGCAGCACGCCGAGGCGTTTGCCCAGGCCGAAGGCCTGCTGGGCTCCAGCGAAAAAGTTGATGCCGCGTTACTGGAGAAAATGCCCAATCTTCGTGCGGCCTCAACGGTCTCCGTGGGCTACGACAACTTCGACGTTGGAGCGCTAAACGCGCGCAGGGTCCTGCTGATGCATACGCCCACCGTGTTGACCGAAACCGTTGCCGATACGGTGATGGCGCTGGTACTCAGCACCTCGCGCCGGGTGGTGGAAGTGGCCAATCGCGTGAAGGCGGGTGAATGGACCAAAAGCATCGGGCCGGACTGGTTCGGCAGCGATGTGCACCACAAAACGCTGGGCATCGTTGGGATGGGGCGCATCGGCATGGCGCTGGCCCAGCGCGCGCATGCCGGCTTCGGGATGCCGATTCTCTATAATGCGCGTAGCCAGCACCCGCAGGCGGAAGAGCGCTTCAACGCCCGCTACTGCGATCTGGATACGCTGCTTGAGGAAGCCGATTTTGTCTGCCTGATCCTGCCGCTGACCGCTGAGACTCATCATCTTTTCAATGCGGAGAAGTTCGCCAAAATGAAGCCATCCGCCATCTTTATTAACGCCGGACGCGGTCCGGTCGTCGATGAGAAGGCATTGATTGCCGCGTTGCAGAATGGCGAAATCCATGCCGCCGGTCTCGACGTGTTTGAGCAGGAGCCGCTGGCGCAGGACTCCCCGCTGCTCAGCATGCCGAACGTCGTCGCGCTCCCGCATATTGGTTCCGCTACCCATGAAACGCGCTACAACATGGCGGCCTGTGCGGTGGATAATCTGATTGATGCGCTACAGGGCAACGTCGATAAGAACTGCGTGAACCCGCAGGTGAAATAGGAAGGAAAGGGGCATTCTCACCCGGCTGAGCGTAGCGTCAGCCGGGAAGAAACCCGGGTGATGGCGCGATAAACGCCTTCCCCAGGCTCGGGCAGCGGCTATCGCGTAGCGTTAACTGCTGCAGTCCACGCCTGATTGAACGCCTGGTGCTGAGCCGCCAGCGGGCCAATCAATGCGTTGTACTGGCTGGCCTGCTGCGAGGTCGGGAACTGAATCCCGTTCGCCACGAAGCTCACCTGCGTACTTTGCTGAGCAACAAAATCACCGACCTGCACCAGCTGCTGTGTAAAGACCTGCGCCGCAGGGATCAGCGGCTGCAGGGCATTTGCCGGAGCGGTAACCACTTTGTTGTAAACCTGGTCAAAGACCGGCTTCAGATCGTCGCCCTGCTTCAGCGCGCTATGCGCACCATCGGCCTGCATTTTCGCATTTTCCAGCTGCTGGCTCAGTACGCCCAGAGCGCCGTTTGCCTGACGCAGCGGTTCACGCTGAGTGATATAGTCCTGCGGGACGCGGATCGCGTTCACGCTGTCTACCACCGGGCGCAGGCCCGCGTCCATCGCCTGACTTACCTGCTGCGAATAGCCGTAAATCACCGCATAATCGGACACAAAAGGACCGAACTGTTTTTTCTGATCGGCGGTCAGCGTCGGCAGACGTTCGCCGCTCCGCATAGCCGTATTTTGCAGGAAGTCGATGAACGCTTTGCGCTGATCGCCTTCTTTATCAAAACACCCACTCAGGCTAACCACCATTAATAAGGCCGCAACAGCCGCAAACCAGCGAGAGCAGGACTTTCCTGTCGCCATTTTTTTACTCCTTTCAGCCAAAAAAAGCGCAAACAGACACACACGTGCCAGACGCTGACAAGGATAGTCCAGGTCGGCCTCACAGGATACTCTTTCCTGACAATCTTCCGCAGGAAATAGTCCTCTGGCGGCGTTTTATCGACAACCGGTATCGTCTGTTAAGCACATCACAATTACCGCCATAAGCAAAACGCCAAAATCAATATTCAACAAGTTGATTTGTTTGCATTTTAATTTCATCCATCGCGATTAAATCCCTAAAAAGAACGATAATCGCACGCTTCCTGGCCGACCCGCGTTGCCTGCAGTCGGGTTCAGTGTTTTGATTAATGAGCGATTAACGGCATTACGTTCGATTATCGCACAAATAATATTAACGACAGCGAGGGAGACGTAAACCGCCGTTTTCGTCCCCCGCTCTGCCTGCCAGGAATGCCGTATGAATAAGACAACCATCGATATTCAGGCTTTTATCAATGAACATCCCTTCACGAAGTACCAGTGGATGATTCTGGCCTTATGTTTTATCACCGTCGCTATGGACGGTTTCGATACCGCGATAATCGGTTTCATCGCCTCAGACCTGGTGCAGGAGTGGGGCGTAGAAAAGTCGGCATTAGGCCCGGTAATGAGCGCTGCGCTGGTCGGCCTGGCGGTGGGCGCCTTGACCGCGGGGCCGCTGGCCGACCGCATTGGCCGCAAGAAGGTCCTGCTGATGTCGATCGTGGTTTTTGGCAGCTTTAGCCTGCTTACCGCTTTTGCTACCAGCCTGAACCAGCTGACGCTACTGCGCTTCCTGACGGGGCTGGGGCTGGGGGCCGCGATGCCGAACGCCGCGACGCTGATGAGCGAATACGCGCCGGAGCGCCGCCGGGCCTTAATGGTCAACCTGATGTTTGTCGGCTTCCCGATGGGATCGTCGCTGGGGGGCTTTCTCTCCGCCTGGATGATCCCGCATTACGGCTGGCAAAGCGTGCTGGTACTGGGCGGCGTGATGCCTCTGCTGCTCGCCGTGGCGCTGATCTTCCTGCTGCCGGAATCGGTGCGCTACATGGTCGTTAAGCGCCAGCCTGCGCAGCGCATTGCGACAATTCTCCGCCGCATTGCGCCGCTGCCGCAAGAGGTGGAGTTTGAGCTGCGTGAGGCCGGCCAGGTAAAAGAGAAATCGGCTCTGGCCGTCATTTTCTCTCCACGCTATATCGTCGGAACCGTAATGCTGTGCCTGACCTACTTTATGGGCCTGCTGATCTTCTATTTACTGACCAGCTGGCTGCCGCTGCTGATTCGTGAAACCGGCGCATCGATGAGCCAGGCGTCGATTATCACCGCGCTGTTCCCGCTGGGCGGCGGTATTGGCGTGCTGATCCTCGGCGCGCTGATGGATAAGATCAACCCCAATAAGGTCGTCGCCGTCGGCTGGCTGCTAACCGGTATTTTCGTCTGTCTCGTGGGCTTCTCCACCGACAGCCTGGTGCTGATGGGGATCATGGTATTTATCGCCGGCAGCATTATGAACGGCGCGCAGTCTTCCATGCCGGCGCTGGCAGCCGGATTTTACCCCACGCAGGGCCGCGCAACCGGCGTCGCCTGGATGCTGGGTATCGGGCGCTTTGGCGGCATTCTTGGCGCCTTCAGCGGCGTATTCCTGATGCAGGCGCAGCTCTCTTTTGCGACCATTTTCACCCTGCTGGCCATCCCGGCGTTTTTATCCGCCATCGCCCTGCTGGTAAAATACAAAATGAGCCAGCGTCAGCCTGCTCCGCCTCAGGCCGACGCTGAAAATCTGCAGAAAGCCTGATCGCAAGGCCAGCGGGGAGCCGCTGGCCTCGGTTTTTCTGTGCCGTTTACAAAAATTTTCCAAACCCGCGCGTATGATGATTAATCATCGGCTTACCCCCAACTCCCGCCGGGCTGTTCGGTCTCAAAAGAAGGGCTGCCGGCATATAATCACCCCCGTTACCGTTCTGCGCGTTTTTTTCTGACTATTCTTAATAAGCATCCACCAAACCTACCCTTTACTGTGCAGCAGGAAGGAGCTCTCTATGGAATATAAAGATCCAATATTCGAATTGCTTAGCAGCCTGGAACAAATTGTTTTTAAAGACATTCCCCGAGCGACCGCCCCAACCCGCAAGCCAACCGCCTTCAGCGAATTCGACCGGCTCCGTAAAGGGACCGGGCTGAAAATTGACGATTTCGCCGATGCGATGGGCGTCAGCGTGGCGATGGTGCAGGAGTGGGAGTCGAGACGCGTCAAGCCCTCTTCGACTGAGCTCAAGTTGATGCGCCTGATCCAGGCTAACTCAAAGCTTTCAAGGCAAATTCACGAGTGAAGTTCTATAATGTTATTGGACACTGATTACGGTCCTGATTAGGGACCGTTTTAATTTCTATGAAAAAAAACGTTTGCTATCGCATCTCAAAAATGAGTTAATGCTCGCAGGTTTGATGTACAGACCACAGAGCATTAGTATAGAGTAGTCCTTGAGCGGTTATCCTAGATACCCCGGTAGTGAACTTTCCCTTTATAGCTTCAAATCTGTAGTCCAGACCGTATCGCCGAAAGGTTCATTAATTTTTTAAAGGTATTTCGCTATGTCCGGTAAAATGACTGGTATCGTAAAATGGTTCAACGCTGATAAAGGTTTCGGCTTCATTACTCCTGATGACGGTTCTAAAGATGTGTTCGTACACTTCTCCGCTATCATGAACGATGGCTACAAATCTCTGGATGAAGGTCAGAAAGTTTCCTTCACCATCGAAAGCGGCGCTAAAGGCCCGGCAGCTGGCAACGTTACCAGCCTGTAAGCTTAAATAAGCTCAGAATTCAAGATCCCTGCCTTACGGCGGGGATTTTTTTATCTGAACATCAGGAAACCGCCACTTCACATGGCGGTTTTTTTAGTTTTAGCTCGCCTCAAAATGCCAGCCGCCGTCCCGCCACTCTAAAACGTGGGTGAGCTTCAGCCCCTGCAGGAACGCCTCATCATGCGACACAACCAGCATCGCACCGGGAAATCCCGCTAGCGCCGCTTCAATGGCCTGAGCGGAGGCTAAATCAAGGTGGTTAGTCGGCTCATCGAGCAGCAGCAGCTGGGTGGCGTCCCGCCGCCACAGCACGCAGGCAAGCGCCGCCTTCAGTCGTTCGCCGCCGCTCAGCGCCGCCAAAGGTAGATTGATTTTATCCGCTCCCAGCTGCAGCTGTGCAAGCCGGCTGCGCAGCACGCCCTCCTCCAGCGGCGTATCGTCAAGATTAAGATGCGTTAAAACCGATAGCGACAGGTCCAGCTGCGTCAGGTGCTGATCCAGCCAGGCCGCATGTACCGATAGTCGGCACTCTCCGCTAACCGGCTGCTCGAGGCCTATCAGCGTTTTCAATAAGGTGGTTTTTCCACAGCCATTAGGACCACGCAGCGCGACGCGCATCGGCCCGTCAAGGCGCCAGCTAAGCGGCGGCGCCGCCGAGTGGACCAGCCGTAAGCCCTCCAGCTCCAGAACCTGCTTACCGGCGGCAATATGACTTCCCGGCAGAGTAAACATCACCGACGCTTCATCTTCTACCCGCTCGTACGCCTGGGCAACGGCGGCGTTGAGGGCGCTGTTTTGTTCCCGATGCTGCCGCAGGAGCGTTCCAGGGCGCTCCTTCGCCGCGCCTTTGTACTTCACGCGTTCAAACGAGGCAATATTCAGGGTATCGACAACCCGCAGCGTCTGCGCAGATCGCCGCTGGCTGGCATCATGTTCTTTGTGCATACGCGCCCGGGTGCGACGGCGTTCGGTCGCGGCATGCTCCAGCGCGGATCGCGCAGCCTGCTGCTCGGCATCGCGCTGCTGCCGGTAGTCGGCGTAGCTCCCGCCATAGCTTCGCAGCGCCGTCGGAGTGAGCTCAAGGATGCGCGGCATCCGCGCCAGCAGTTCACGATCGTGGCTGGCGATAATTCCCCCGCCACGCCAGCGCTCAAGCTGCTGGTACAGCCATTCGCGTCCCTGCCTGTCGAGGTGGTTTGTCGGCTCATCCAGCAGCAAATAGTCTGAGCCTGAGAGAAAGGCCCCGCACAGCAGCGCTTTCACCCGCTCGCCGCCGCTCAGCGACGACGCGAGTCGATCGGGAGCAAACGTCGGCAGGCCGGCATCTGCGAACGCCGCGCTCAGACGCTCGCGCAGATCCCAGAAACCTTCCAGGCTCTCAACGTCGTCAGCGAATCCTTCACCACACTCAAGCCGCCGCAGGGCGGAGAATACGCAGCCATAGCCCAGCAGATCGGCCAGCGTAGCGCAGGGAGTCATAGCCGGCTGTTGGGCAACATAGGCCAGAGAGGTAAACCGTTCGATATGTCCACCGGAGGGAGAGTCAACGCCCGCCAGCAGCCGAAGCAGACGAGTTTTGCCGACGCCATTACGGCCGACCAGGCCGCAGAACGACGTTTCCAACGATAAATTTAGCGGGCCGAACAGCGTGTCTCCTGTCGCAAACTGACAGGAGAGCTGATGCAAAATAAAAGCGGGGGACCGGGCACAATGGGCCATAAGCACTCCTGAATGAAATCGATACTTCCCCTGCCGCACGTGGCGCTGGCAAGGAGTGAATTCAGCAGGCGTGGTTATCCATTTTCAGTGTGCTCTCAGTAAGACGAGGGATTCGTCGGGGCACAGAATAGCCACACCGACACCCACATTTCAAGATTATTTTTTCAGCGCCCACGCAGAGACAGGCAAAAGTTAGCCGCGCCGCCGGGCTAACTGACGGGCTTATTTATCGCCAGTCATGACGATTAACGCCCCCATAGTTATCGATCAAATATTATTCTATTTTTTTGAACAAGATGCGCAAATTGTTCCGATTTTAATCACCAGACGATCGGCCTATTATTTATCACATCAGGGCACAACGCCCTATTACAGACAAACAACCTTAGGAATATGACCATGAAATCCATCAAAACTTTCGTTGCAGTTACCGCACTTTCCCTGATGTCCTTCGGCGCATTCGCTCAGAGCATCAGCACCACTGCCTCCACCCTGGATCGCGCAGAAGCCAAAATTGCCGCCCAGGCCGCTGAGCAAGGTGCGTCCTACAAAATTACCAGCGCCCAGTTCAACAACCGCGTTCATATGACCGCAGAGCTGACTAAATAAATATCGTTGATGGCTCTCTTAGAGAGTGCCGGCCGCCGGAACCAGCTACGCAGGCGACAACAACAGCACGATGAAAAGGAATATAAGATGAAAAATATCAGCGTGATGACCGCCCTGTTTCTGGCAGCCTCACTGTCAACCGGCGTCATGGCGGCAGAACGCCATGCCGTACAGCCGGAAGCAGGCTCCAGCATCGATACGTCGGTGCATCAAAACCGCATTAACGTCAGCCATGCTTTCGATAAAGAGAGCCTGACGGCAGGCAACCTGCAGTAATTAAGGGCCAGCCTGCGGGCGACGAGATTGCTCCATGAGCGTCTTCGCGCCATAAAAAAACCTGCCAGAAGGCAGGTTTTTTTGTTGCCAAAAGGCGCTTACTGCAGCAGAGAAATATCCGCTACCTGCAGGAAAAGCTCGCGCAGTTTAGACAGCAGCGTCAGGCGGTTAACACGCACGCTTTGATCTTCCGCGTTGACCATTACGTTCTCGAAGAACTCGTCAACCGGCTCGCGCAGCGACGCTAGCTCGATCAAGGCGTCCTGATAGCGGCCTTCGGCGAAGTACGGCTGCAGCTTGTCGCGCAGGACGACTAAATTGCTGGCCAGCTTAATTTCAGCCGCTTCTTTCAGCACGGAGGCGTGGACGATATCGTTCAGCACTTCGTCAGACTTAGCCAGAATGTTGGAGACGCGCTTATTCGCCGCCGCCAGCGCCGAGGACTCTTCCAGCGTGCGGAAGTGCGAAACCGCCTTCATGCGCGCATCGAAATCAGCCGGACGGGTTGGGCGACGAGCCAGTACCGCCTGAATAGTATCAACGCCGTAGCCTTCGTCCTGGTACCAGGCGCGGAAGCGACCGAGCATAAAGTCGATAACATCATCAACCACCTTCGCGTTAGTCAGCTTGTCGCCATACAGACGTACCGCTTCTTCGGTGAGGGTTTGCAGATCCAGATTCAGGTTCTTCTCAACGATGATACGCAGCACGCCCAGCGCGGCACGGCGCAGCGCGAACGGGTCTTTGTCCCCTTTCGGGTGCTGACCAATGCCGAAGATACCGGCAAGCGTATCCATCTTATCGGCAATCGCCACCGCGCAGGCAACCGGGTTAGACGGCAGATCGTCACCGGCAAAACGCGGCTGATACTGCTCGTTCAGCGCCACGGCAACGTCTTCCGCTTCGCCATCATGACGCGCGTAGTGCATGCCCATAACGCCCTGGGTATCGGTGAACTCGAAGACCATATTGGTCATCAGGTCACACTTCGACAGCAGGCCCGCACGGGTCGCGTGGTTAACGTCTGCGCCAATCTGGCCGGCAATCCAGCCGGCAAGGGCCTGAATACGGTCGGTTTTATCGCGCAGGGTGCCCAGCTGCTGCTGGAACAGGACGGTCTGCAGACGCGGCAGATTGTCTTCCAGGCGCTTTTTGCGGTCAGTATTGAAGAAGAATTCGGCATCCGCCAGACGCGGGCGCACAACCTTCTCGTTACCGGAGATGATCTGCTGCGGGTCTTTGGATTCGATGTTGGCGACGAAGATGAAGTTCGGCAGCAGTTTGCCGTCGTCGGCATAAACCGGGAAATACTTCTGATCGCCTTTCATGGTGTAAACCAGGGCTTCAGAAGGCACCGCGAGGAATTTTTCTTCGAATTTCGCCGTCAGCACCACCGGCCATTCCACCAGCGAAGTCACCTCTTCCAGCAGGCTTTCGCTCAGGTCAGCGTTGCCGCCAATCTTGCGGGCCGCTTCTTCGGCGCCGGCTTTAATGATCGCCTTACGCGCGGCGTAATCGGCAACAACCTTCCCGCGCTCCAGCAGAATCTGCGGATACTGTTCGGCGTTATCGATGGTGAATTCCGGCTCGCCCATAAAGCGATGGCCGCGGATCACACGATCGGAGTCGATACCGAGAATGGTCGCCGGAACGACTTTGTCGCCGAGCAGCAGGGTCACGGTGTGAACCGGGCGCACGAACTGCACGTCTGACGCGCCCCAGCGCATCAGTTTAGGGATAGGCAGTTTGGAAAGCGACGTCGCGACCATGTTCGGCAGCAGCGCTTCTGCGCTTTCGCCTTTCACGTGGGCGCGATACAGCAGCCATTCGCCTTTATCGGTCGCCAGACGTTCGGCCTGCTCGACGGTGATGCCGCAGCCGCGCGCCCAGCCTTCGGCCGCTTTGCTCGGTTTACCTTCGGCGTCAAACGCCGCTGAAACCGCCGGACCGCGTTTTTCGATTTCACGATCCGGCTGGGAAGCGGCCAGATTGGCCACCTTCAGCGCCAGACGACGCGGGGCGGCAAACCATTCAACGGTGCCGTGGGCGAGGCCGGCGCTATCCAGCTCCGCGGTAAAGTTCGCAGCAAAAGACTCAGCCAGGCTGCGCAGGGCTTTTGGTGGCAGCTCTTCGGTGCCGATCTCCACCAGGAAAGTTTTCTCAGACATGGCCGCCTCTTATTTGTTTTTGTTGCACATCGGGAAGCCAAGGGCCTCACGAGAAGCGTAGTAAGCTTCTGCCACCGCTTTCGTCAGGGTGCGGATGCGCAGAATATAGCGCTGACGCTCGGTGACGGAGATGGCCTTACGCGCATCCAGCAGGTTGAAGCTATGGGCGGCCTTCAGAATACGCTCGTAGGCAGGCAGCGGCAGCGGATTTTCCAGCGCCAGCAGCTGCTGCGCTTCTTTCTCATACTGCTCAAAGCAGGAGAACAGGAAGTCCACGTCGGCGTATTCAAAGTTGTAGGTTGATTGCTCGACTTCGTTCTGATGGAACACGTCGCCGTAGGTCGTTTTACCCAGCGGGCCGTCGCTCCATACCAGGTCGTAAACGCTGTCTACGCCCTGAATGTACATCGCCAGACGCTCCAGGCCGTAGGTGATCTCGCCGGTTACCGGCTTACATTCCAGACCACCAACCTGCTGGAAGTAAGTGAACTGAGTCACTTCCATACCATTCAGCCACACTTCCCAGCCCAGACCCCAGGCGCCCAGCGTTGGGTTTTCCCAGTTGTCTTCCACGAAGCGGATATCATGAATAGTCGGGTCCATACCCAGCTCTTTCAGAGACCCAAGGTACAGCTCCTGGATGTTGTCCGGCGATGGCTTAATGACCACCTGGAACTGATAGTAGTGCTGCAAGCGGTTCGGGTTTTCGCCATAGCGACCGTCGGTCGGACGACGCGAAGGCTGCACATAGGCAGTCGCCATCGGCTCTGGCCCCAGCGCGCGCAGGCAGGTCATTGGGTGGGAGGTGCCGGCGCCAACTTCCATGTCCAGTGGTTGAACAATGGTGCAGCCCTGACGAGCCCAGTAATCCTGTAAGGTCAGGATCAGGCCCTGGAAGGTCCTGGTATCAAACTTTTGCATATTATTTCGTGCTGGATACGTGTGGATTTAAAGGAAGGGATCAGTATACCCGCTGGCTGCGAGATATACAGTACGAAACGGCGTTGTTTAAGCAAAATTGGGGAAATTCACGCCATCATGCGGCAGCTGCGGGCATTTAGCGCATAGAAAGATGTAAAAACTGCCCGTCTGGATCGAAAGAACAGATAAAGCGCTCATTCTGCTCGGTATGGCCCGACAGCTCATAGCTTCCCTGGAACTGTTCAAAATGGCTGACGTCAACCAGCCGGGCCCCGGTGCTGTAGCGTCTTGCCGCCTTATCCTTACACAGCTGCTCCATGTTCAGGGTGATTTGCGGCGTAATTCGCGCTCTTTGCGCTTTTTGTAACGGCTGGGACGGCGTCTGGCTGCAGCCGGCAAGCACAAGCAGCAGCACTCCAGAAAAGAAATATTTCATCACCATTATCCTCAACCGCCTTGTTAGCAAATTGTTATCGTGCAGATTACGTGAAATCGCCCGGACATTGTGCGAATCTCTCCACATCTCTACAAGCATGCGGCGGAAAACTCAGAATATTCCATTGAGACACCGCCGTATCAGGGAAGTCAGACCCTGTTTAAGAAGGAACCACTGAGGTACTGATGCAGGAAAAAATAAACTGGATTACGAGTTTGCGCGGTATCGCATGCATGATGGTGGTGATGATCCACAGCACAACCTGGTACATCACCCATCCCCACGCCATCAGCCTGGTGGAATGGGATATGGCCAACCTGCTCAACTCCGCCTCTCGCGTCAGCGTCCCGCTCTTCTTCATGATGTCAGGGTATCTGTTTTTCGGCGAACGCAGCGCCCAACCGCGGCACTTTCTGCGCATCGTGCTGTGCGTACTGTTCTACAGCGCCGTGTCGCTGCTCTACATCTCCCTGTTTACCCATATCAACGTCGAGCTCTCGCTAAGAAACTTGCTGCAAAAGCCGGTGTTCTATCACCTGTGGTTTTTCTTCGCGATTATCGTCATCTACCTGCTCTCGCCGCTCATTCAGGTTAAGCAGGTCAGCGGGAAGATGCTGCTGGCGCTGATGCTGGTCATCGGCATTCTCGCCAATCCCAATATGGTGAGCGTAAAAGCGGGCGGTATCGAATGGCTGCCGATCAATCTCTATATCAGCGGCGATGCCTTTTACTACGTGCTGTACGGCGTGCTTGGCCGGGCGATTGGCATGATGGAGACGGATAAAAAATGGCTGACTCTGCTGTGCGCCGCGCTGTTTGCCAGCGCCGTCTGGGTGATATCACGCGGTACGCTGCACGAGCTAAAGTGGCGCGGCGACTTCGGCGATACCTGGTATTTATACTGCGGTCCGGCGGTGTTTGTTTGCGCGGTAGCCCTGCTGACGCTGGCGAAAAATACCCTCGACGGGCGTCAGATCCCCGGCATCGCGCTTATCGCCCGCCACTCTCTGGGGATCTACGGTTTTCATGCGCTGATTATCCACGCGCTGCGGGCCAGCGGCCTGGAGCTCACGCGCTGGCCGCTGCTGGATATTCTGTGGATATTTAGCGCCGCGCTGCTGGGCAGCCTGCTGCTGTCGGCGCTGGTGCAGCGCATCGACACGCGTCGGCTGGTGAGCTAGCGCAACGGTAAAACCCGCCCCCGCGGCGGGAGCGGGTCGCCGCTATGACATCAGCGGGAGGAGCTGCTGATAAATCTGGCGGAACGTTTCGCGACGCGGGGCATAGAGCGCGAAGCGTTCGCTATCCGGAAGGTGAGCCTGTTCCAGCGGCAGCTGAGGCAGCAGGTCTGAATACGACGCGCCTTTATGCAGCGCCAGCTGCGCTAATCTCGCGGCGCCTAACGCCGGCCCGACGTCGCCGCCGGTACGGTAATCCAGCTGCTGTCCGCTGATGTCGGCCAGCATCTGCCGCCACCAGGGGCTGCGAGCGCCTCCGCCAATCAGGGTAATGCTCTCAGGCTTAATGCCGCAGGCGTGGACCACATCCATACCGTCCGCCAGCGCATATCCCACCCCTTCCAGCACCGCACGCGCCAGCTCCGCCGGGCCATGCTGATGGGTCAGGCCGAAAAAGACGCCTTTCGCCTGCGGATTGTTATGCGGCGTACGCTCGCCGGAAAGATACGGCAGAAACCACACCGGGCCCGCGCTCTCATGCGCTGACCCGGCGGCGGCGATCAGCGCCGGAACCGAACCAAGGCCGGTCAGCTTCGCCGCCCAGTCGAGGCAGGATGCCGCGCTGAGCATGACCGACATCAAATGCCAGCGCCCGGGAAGCGCATGGCAGAAACTGTGCACCGCGCTTTCGGGTTTGCTGAGAAAGCCATCGCTGACGGCAAAGTAAACGCCGGAGGTGCCCAGCGATAGCATCGCCTGTCCCGCGTCCGCCATGCCGACGCCAACGGCCCCGGCGGCATTATCGCCGCCGCCGGCAACCACCAGCGCCTGGGGCATATTCCACGCCTCGGCGATAGCCGGACGCAGCGTTCCCGTCACCTCGCTGCCCTCAAATAGCGCAGGCATGTTATCGCGGCTCAGGCCGCAGGCGGCGAGCATCTCGTCGCTCCAGTCGCGTTTTGCCACGTCCATCCACATCGTCCCGGCAGCGTCAGACATATCGCTGGCAAACTCGCCGGTCATGCGTAAACGGAGATAATCTTTCGGCAGCAGGACCTTATCAACCTGGCTGAACACGTCCGGCTCGTGCCGCTCAACCCATAGCAGTTTCGGCGCCGTAAAGCCGGGCATCATCAGGTTGCCGGTGATCTGCCGCGACCGCTCCACCCGCTCTTCCAGCAGGGCGCACTCTTCGCCGCAGCGCCCGTCATTCCATAAAATGGCCGGGCGCAGCACCTTCTGCTGCTTATCCAGCAGCGTGGCGCCATGCATCTGCCCGGCGATACCGATAGCCTTCACGTCGCGCAGGGAGTGCCGCTCTGCCAACGCTTTGATCGCGCCATCCGTTGCCTGCCACCAGTGCTCGGGATCTTGTTCGGACCATAGGGGGTGCGGGCGCGATACGCTGAGCTTTTCAGTATGCGAAGCCAGTACCTCACCTTGCTCATTGAGCAAAATGGCCTTCACGCCCGAGGTACCTAAATCAATCCCGATGTACATACAGACTCTCCTTAACAGCGCGCCACGGCTGAGCGTGGCGCGAAAAAGCGTGCTAAATAGCCTATGCCCGGACGCGCCGGGCACTATCATCACTTATCGAAAAGATAATGATTCACCAGATTTTCCAGCTGCTCCTGGTGGCCGCTCTGATGCTGCGGCGTCAGATTATTCTGCGCGGCATGCTGAGCAATTTCCGTCAGCGTCATCTGCCCCTTGAGGATTTGCTGGCCCAGGTCGCCGTTCCAGCCGGCATAACGTTTTGCTACGCGCTTATCCAGCTCGCCATCTTCAATCATGCGCGCCGCCACTTTCAGCGACAGAGCCATCGTATCCATCGCCCCAATATGACCATAGAACAGATCATACTTATCGGTGCTTTGACGACGAACTTTGGCATCAAAATTCAGCCCGCCGGTAGTGAAACCGCCGGCTTTGAGAATTTCATACATCACCAGCGCGTTTTCTTCCACGCTATTCGGGAACTGATCGGTATCCCAGCCCAGCTGCGGGTCGCCGCGGTTGGCATCGACAGAACCAAACAGGCCCAGCGCGATGGCGGTGGCAATCTCGTGGTGGAAACTGTGGCCTGCCAGGGTCGCGTGGTTCGCTTCAATATTAAGCTTGATCTCTTTTTCCAGACCGAACTGCTTGAGGAAGCCATAAACGGTGGAGGCGTCGTAGTCGTACTGGTGCTTGGTCGGCTCCTGCGGCTTCGGCTCAATCAGCAGCGTCCCCTGGAAGCCAATTTTATGTTTGTGCTCAACGACCAGCTGCATAAACCGGCCAATCTGCTCGCGCTCCTGGCGCAAATCGGTATTGAGCAGAGTTTCATACCCTTCACGGCCGCCCCACAGGACGTAGTTTTCCCCGCCCAGCTTGTGGGTAGCATCCATCGCGGTAACGACCTGAGTCGCCGCCCAGCTGAACACTTCCGGGTCCGGGTTGGTTGCCGCACCTGCGCCGTATCGCGGGTTAGTGAAGCAGTTCGCGGTGCCCCACAGCAGCTTCACGCCGCTATGCTCCTGTTTTGCCGCCAGCACATCGACCATTTGCGCGAAATTGTTCAGATACTCCTTCAACGACGCGCCTTCCGGCGAGACGTCAACGTCGTGGAAGCAGTAGTAAGGGACGTTCAGCTTGTGGAAAAACTCAAAGGCGACGTCAGCTTTACGTTTTGCCATTTCCAGGGCGTCGCCCGGCTGCTGCCACGGGCGGTTGAAGGAACCGACGCCAAACATGTCGGCTCCGTTCCAGCAGAACGTGTGCCAGTAGCAGGCCGCAAACCGCAGGTGTTCTTCCATGCGTTTACCCAGCACCAGCTCATCCGGGTTATAGTGACGGAAAGCCAGCGGGTTAGTAGATTTAGGGCCTTCATAACGAACGCGATCGAGTTGATCGAAATAGGTCTGCATAATGAACTCCATATTCAGGGATGCGGCGGGTAATAAGTCATAAGCCAATATAGAATTGCTGTTTTACTTTCCTCAATTACGTTATTTCACACCGCGGTTGAGAGAATCCGCAAACGTGCGCCAGATCGCAAAAATAACGGTCTAATTCGCTATTTACGCAGTATCTCAATGAAAGATCGGGACAATCCCTGAGGCCCTGACGATTAAAATAAGATCGCGGTCATAAATCAGCAAATAAACTAAATTTCATAACGCCAAAATAAGCACAGGTAATTGCCAGCGCCCTTTTCCACGTTAAGAATCTTCAGCGTATCAGGCCGTCTGCTTTTACCGCTCGTTTTATCCTGCACTTTACAAAAAGGTATTATTATTATGAAGATAAAGAACCTTTGCCTCACGCTCTGCGCTTCACTCATTCTTACCAGCATGGCGGGTATTGCTAAAGAAGTTAAAATTGGTATGGCCATTGACGATCTTCGTCTGGAACGCTGGCAGAAAGACCGCGATATTTTTGTCAACAAGGCCGAATCATTAGGTGCAAAAGTATTTGTTCAGTCTGCCAACGGCAATGAAGAAACGCAAATGTCGCAAATTGAAAATATGATAAATCGCGGCGTTGACGTTCTGGTTATTATTCCTTACAACGGTCAGGTTTTAAGTAATGTTATTAAAGAAGCGAAGCAGGAAGGGATCAAAGTTCTCGCCTATGACCGTATGATTAATAACGCAGATATTGATTTCTATATTTCATTCGATAACGAAAAAGTCGGCGAAATGCAGGCCCAAAGCCTGGTCAATAAAGTGCCCCAGGGTAATTATTTCCTGATGGGCGGCTCGCCTGTTGATAATAACGCCAAACTCTTCCGTGCCGGGCAAATGAAGGTGCTTAAGCCTTATATCGATCAGGGCAAAATCAAAATTGTCGGCGATCAGTGGGTCGACGGCTGGCTGCCGGAAAACGCGTTAAAAATTATGGAGAATGCGCTTACCGCCAACAATAACAAAATTGATGCGGTAGTGGCCTCAAACGACGCCACCGCCGGCGGGGCAATCCAGGCGTTAAGCGCCCAAGGGCTGGCGGGGAAAGTGGCGATCTCGGGTCAGGATGCCGACCTTGCGGGAGTGAAGCGCATTATCTCTGGTACCCAGACGATGACGGTTTACAAACCCATCGTGACGCTTGCCACCACGGCGGCAGAAATTGCCGTCGAGCTCGGTAACGATAAGGCGCCGCACGCCGACGCGACCTTAAACAACGGGCTGAAGGACGTCCCGTCGCGGCTGCTGACGCCAATTGAAGTCAATAAAGACAATATTGAACAAACGGTTGTTAAAGACGGTTTCCACAAAAAGAGCGAACTGTAATCCCCGACGCCCCTTAACGGGGGCGTTATTCTCGTCCAGCCGGATATCGCTTATGCGGAGCATCTATGTCCTGGTTACTTGAAATGAAGAACATTACCAAATCTTTCGGTGCGGTGAAGGCCGTTGATAATGTCAGCCTGCGGCTTAACGCCGGGGAAGTTGTCTCATTGTGTGGCGAAAATGGTTCCGGCAAATCCACCTTGATGAAGGTGCTGTGCGGCATTTATCCGCACGGCAGCTATGAAGGCGAGATTATCTTCTCTGGCGAAACCCTGCAGGCCGCCCATATTCGCGATACCGAGCGTAAGGGCATCGCCATCATTCACCAGGAGCTCGCGCTGGTAAAACACTTAACGGTGCTGGAGAATATTTTCCTCGGCGCAGAAATTTCCCGCCACGGCCTGCTGGATTATGAAACCATGACCCTACGCAGCCAGAAGCTGCTGGCTCAGGTCAATTTAGCGATATCACCCGATACGCGCGTCGGGGATTTAGGTCTTGGCCAGCAGCAGCTGGTTGAAATTGCCAAAGCGCTCAACAAACAGGTGCGCTTACTGATTCTCGATGAGCCCACCGCTTCATTAACCGAACAAGAAACGGCAATCCTGCTGAACATTATTCGCGATCTGCAAAATCACGGCATCGCCTGTATTTACATCTCCCACAAGCTCAACGAAGTAAAAGCGATCTCCGACACCATCTGCGTGATTCGCGACGGCCAGCATATTGGCACCCGCGACGCCAGCGGCATGAACGAAGATGATGTCATTACCATGATGGTCGGCCGCGAGCTTACCGCCCTTTACCCCAGCGAACCGCATACCCGCGGCGACGAGATTTTGCGCGTCGAAAATCTAACCGCATGGCATCCGGTCAATCGCCATATCAAACGGGTGAACGATATCTCCTTCTCGCTGCATCGCGGCGAAATCCTCGGCATTGCCGGACTGGTCGGCGCCGGGCGCACCGAGGCGGTCCAGTGCCTGTTTGGCGTCTGGCCGGGTCGCTGGGAGGGGAAAATCTATATTGACGGTCAGCAGGTGGCGATTCATCACTGCCAGCAGGCGATTGCTCACGGTATCGCCATGGTGCCGGAGGATCGCAAAAAAGACGGCATCGTGCCGGTGATGGCGGTCGGTAAGAATATCACCCTGGCCGCGCTGGACCAGTTTAGCGGCCCGCTAAGCAGCCTCGATGACGCCGGGGAGCAGCTGTGCATTCAGCAGTCTATCCAGCGGCTGAAAATCAAAACCTCGTCGCCGGATCTGGCCATCGGCCGACTCAGCGGCGGTAATCAGCAGAAAGCGATCCTCGCCCGCTGCCTGCTGCTGAACCCGCGCATTTTAATCCTTGATGAGCCCACCCGCGGCATTGATATCGGCGCGAAATACGAAATCTACAAGCTGATTAATCAGCTGGTGCAGCAGGGGATCGCCGTTATCGTTATCTCGTCGGAGCTTCCGGAGGTGCTCGGACTCAGCGATCGGGTGCTGGTCATGCACGAAGGCAAACTGAAAGCGAACTTAATCAACCAGGGTCTGACCCAGGAACAGGTAATGGAAGCCGCACTGAGGAGCGAACACCATGTCGAAAAACACGTCGTCTGAGATAAAACTGGCCCCATCAGCCTCCGCCACCCTGCCCGGATTAAAGGGCCTGAATCTTCAGGTTTTCGTCATGATCGCCGCCATCGTGGTCATCATGCTGTTCTTTACCTGGGTTACCGATGGCGCCTACTTAAGCGCGCGCAATATTTCGAACCTGCTGCGGCAGACGGCCATCACCGGCATCCTCGCTGTGGGGATGGTCTTTGTGATCATTTCCGCCGAGATTGACCTCTCCGTCGGCTCAATGATGGGGCTTCTCGGCGGCGCGGCGGCCATCTTCGACGTCTGGCTCGGCTGGCCGCTGCCGCTCACCATCGTGGTGACGCTGGCGATGGGGCTGCTGCTGGGCGCCTGGAACGGATGGTGGGTCGCCTATCGCAAGGTGCCCTCGTTTATCGTCACCCTTGCCGGCATGCTGGCGTTCCGCGGCATTCTGATCGGCATCACCAACGGCACCACGGTCTCCCCGACCAGCCCGGCGATGTCGCAAATCGGGCAGAGCTACCTGCCGGACGGCATTGGCTTCGGTATCGGCGTCGTCGGCATGGCCGCTTTTATTATCTGGCAGTGGCGCGGCCGCCTGCGCCGCCAGGCGTTGGGGTTAACCACCTCCGCCTCAACCGCTACCGTCGGCCGCCAGACCCTTACCGCCGTTTTTGTTCTCGGCGCAATCTGGCTGTTGAACGACTATCGCGGCGTCCCTACGCCGGTGCTGCTCCTCGCCGCGCTGCTGCTGGCCGGAATGTTTATGGCCACCCGCACCGCCTTTGGTCGACGGATTTACGCCATCGGCGGCAACCTTGAAGCGGCCCGCCTGTCGGGTATCAGCGTAGAGCGGACTAAGCTGGCGGTGTTCGCCATCAACGGCCTGATGGTCGCCATTGCCGGGCTGATCCTCAGCTCGCGGCTGGGGGCCGGCTCGCCGTCCGCGGGCAACATCGCCGAACTGGACGCCATCGCCGCCTGCGTTATCGGCGGCACCAGCCTTGCCGGCGGCGTAGGCAGCGTGGCCGGCGCGGTAATGGGGGCCTTTATCATGTCCGCGCTGGATAACGGCATGAGCATGATGGACGTCGCCACCTTCTGGCAATACATCGTTAAAGGCGCCATTTTGCTGCTGGCCGTGTGGATGGATTCCGCCACCAAGCGGCGCGCCTGACGCTCCGGGCAACAGAATGCCCGAATTATTTGCGCTACCGCCAGATTTACGCATAAGTAGCTTGTAATAGTTCGGGCATTGGCCGGTATTGTATGGCCAGCAAGAGAGACCAGGGAACGAGATTATGTTTGAAAAGCGCCACCGTATTACGCTGTTATTCAACGCCAACAAAGCCTACGATCGGCAGGTTGTGGAAGGCGTTGGCGAATATTTACAGGCGTCGCAGCTGGAGTGGGACATCTTTATCGAAGAGGATTTCCGCGCCCGGATAGAGAACATCAGAGAGTGGCTGGGAGACGGGGTGATCGCCGATTATGACGACCCCGAAATTGAAAAGCTGCTGGCCGGCGTCGAAGTACCGATCGTCGGCGTCGGCGGCTCCTACTATCGCCCCGAGGATTACCCGCCGGTTCACTATATCGCCACCGATAACGCAGCCCTGGTTGAGAGCGCCTTTCTGCATCTTAAAGAGAAAGGGGTTCACCGTTTCGCCTTTTACGGGCTGCCCACCTCCAGCGGCAAGCGCTGGGCCGTTGAACGCGAGCACGCATTTTGCCAGCTGGTAGCAAAAGAGAAGTATCGCGGCGTGGTTTACCAGGGGCTGGAGACGGCGCCGGAAAACTGGCAGCACGCGCAGAACCGCCTGGCGGACTGGCTGCAAACGCTGCCGCCGCAAACGGGGATCATCGCCGTTACCGACGCCCGCGCGCGCCACGTTTTGCAGGCCTGCGAGCTGCTGCATATTCCGGTACCGGAAAAGCTCTGCGTCATCGGCATTGATAACGAAGAGCTGACCCGCTACCTGTCGCGCGTTGCGCTATCGTCGGTGGCGCAGGGCACCCGCCAGATGGGCTATCAGGCGGCAAAGCTGCTGCACCGCCTGCTGGATAAAGAAGCGCTGCCGCTGCAGCGCAGGCTGGTTCCCCCCATGCGCGTCATTGAGCGACGCTCGACGGACTACCGCTCCCTCTCCGACCCTTCGGTTATCCAGGCCATGCACTACATCCGCAATCACGCCTGCAAAGGCATAAAGGTCGAGCAGGTGCTGGACGCCGTCGGGATCTCGCGATCGAACCTCGAAAAGCGCTTTAAAGAGGAGGTGGGCGAAACCATTCATACGGTCATTCACAGCGAGAAGTTAGAAAAGGCGCGCAGCCTGCTGGTTTCGACGACGCTGTCGATTAATGAAATCTCGCAGATGTGCGGCTATCCGTCGCTGCAATATTTCTATTCCGTGTTTAAGAAAGAGTACGACGTCACGCCGAAGGAGTACCGCGACCGGCACAGCGAAGTAATGATGTAGCGGGAAAAGAGCGAAAAAAATGCCCGGGCATGCGCGCCGGGCATTTTTCATTATAGGATTTGCATTACATATGTGCGGCAATCAGACGCTGATTATCCTGATACATCGCGAAGAGATAGTTGTTATAGCTCGACCCTTTGGTCGAATAGCCCTTCAGCTTATGAATCATCGTGCTGGCGGTCACTTCCTGGTCCGTTTTACGCAGCTGCGCACGGGAGGTGCGGAAGGATTTATACGCCGGATGCGTGTTCAGGTTGGTCACATAGGCCTGCACCGACTGTTCTACAGAATCAAACTGAGAATAGCCTTTCATCGCACCGCTGCAGTTGCCGCCGCCGCACTTCATACCAAACAAATTGTTGTTCATGCGCGCCAGCTTCGACGTACCCCAGCCGCTTTCGGCCGCCGCCATTGTGGCAACCATGCTGTTAGGAATAATGTCGACGCGATCCATCAGCGTGTTCCACGGAATACGGCGCGTGTTGCCGGACCATTTCACCTTATAGCGCGACGTTATATCTTTCAGACGCGTACGCTCGCTCGGCGACCAGCGGGAATCATACTGCTTGGTAACAAGCCAGTCACGATCGGCAGTAATCACCTGATTCTGCTTGGTAATATAAGGCATCACTGTCCGGAGAAACGCTTTTTTCCTTGGTGTTCCGGAAGGGTATTTTCGCAAATCAGGAAGTGAACTGCTCTTTACACTATTGCGAGAATACTCTTGTTTACCGCTGACCTTAACACTACTGCTTTTCTTTACTATCGGGGCTTTATGACTCGTTGTTGCCGTGTGGGTTGTTGCCAACGCACTACCTGAAAATATGCAGGTAAGTAACATGAGTATCGCGGCCCCATATCGTCGAATGGGAATCGATATCATTAGATCTCCTGGTCGGATATATGCATTCCAACACCTTGTTTTATGCGAAAAAACGTTAATTGAATCGCGAATAGTATCAAAAATACCCAGTGAGAGCACTAACAGAAATAGTCCAATTCCTAAAAGCTGTCATCTGAAATCGGTTTCTGCCCGCTGGAAACGTCGTAAAAATGCTAGCGCAGTCTCATTTTTTGGCTATTTTTTGAACTGAATCACTCACCCCTTTTCATCATCCCTGCAAAAGCGCAGGTGGGATGAGTTCATCCTGCGGTCAGACGGGCAAACTGAACAAAAAACCGCTTACAGGACTTCGGCATGAAACTCGCTGCTCTCGCGTCGCTACTGTTGCCTGGGATGGCCTTCGCCGCCTGGACCACCGCTAACTTTCCCACCTTCACCGAAGAAGGCACCGGCCGATTTATTAGCCAAAATGAGGTGACGAAGGGTACACGTCCGCTGCAAATAAACTTTGACCAACAGTGCTGGCAGCCCGTCGGGACCATAAAACTTAACCAAATGCTCTCCATGGAGCCCTGCCGCGGCGCGCCTGCGCAGTGGCGAGTTTTCCGTGAAGGCCTGTACACCCTTGATGTCGATACCCGCTCCGGCACGCCGACGCTGATGATCTCCCTCAAAGAGAACGAAACGGCGTCAGCGGCGACGCCCCAGCTGCGTCAGTGCCCGAAATGGCAGGGCGAGCCGCTGACAATCGCCGTCGGCCAGACTTTTGCCGAAGGCAGCAAGGTACGTGATTTTTACAGCGGCAACACCGCGACGGTGAGCGGCGGCAAAGTCACCCTACAGCCGGCCCCCAACAGCAACGGCCTGCTGCTGCTCGAACGCGCGGAAACCGACGCCGCCGCGCCGTTTAGCTGGCATAACGCGACGGTCTATTTCGTTCTCACCGACCGCTTTGTTAACGGCAACCCCGCGAACGACAATAGCTACGGGCGGCACAAAGACGGTATGCAGGAGATCGGCACGTTTCACGGCGGCGACCTGCAGGGCCTGACCAGCCGGCTCGACTATCTCCAGCAGCTGGGCGTCAACGCGCTGTGGATCAGCTCTCCGCTGGAGCAAATTCACGGCTGGGTTGGCGGCGGAACCAAGGGAGACTTCCCCCATTACGCCTATCACGGCTACTACGCGCAGGACTGGACGAAGCTGGATGCCAACATGGGTACCGAAGCCGACCTGCGTCGTCTCGTCGATGAGGCCCATAAGCGCGGCATGCGCATCCTGTTTGATGTCGTGATGAACCACACCGGCTACGCGACGCTCGCCGATATGCAGGAGTTCAAATTTGGCTCTCTCTATCTGCAAGGCGATGAGCTGAAAAAGACGTTCGGCGAACGCTGGACCGACTGGAAACCCGGCCCGGGGCAGAGCTGGCACAGCTTTAACGATTACATCAACTTCAGCGATAAGGCCGGCTGGGAAAAATGGTGGGGGAAAAAGTGGATCCGTACCGATATCGGTGACTACGACAACCCCGGCTTTGACGATCTGACCATGTCCCTGGCCTTCCTGCCGGACCTGAAAACGGAATCGACAACGCCTTCCGGCCTGCCGAACTTCTATCATCTGAAAGCGGATACCGCAGCCAAAGAGATCCCCGGCTTCACGCCGCGCGATTACCTGACCCACTGGCTCAGTCAGTGGGTGCGTGATTACGGTATTGACGGTTTCCGGGTCGATACCGCCAAGCACGTCGAGCAGGCCGCCTGGCAGCAGTTGAAAACGCAGGCGACGGCGGCGCTGGCGGAGTGGAAAAAGGCCAACCCCGATAAGGCGCTGGATAGCGCGCCGTTCTGGATGACCGGCGAGGCCTGGGGCCACGGCGTCATGCAGAGCGATTACTATCGCCACGGTTTTGACGCGATGATTAACTTCGATTATCAGGATCAGGCGGCGAAAGCGGCGGATTGTCTGGCAAATATGGACCTCACCTGGCAGCAAATGGCGGACAAGCTGCAGCAGTTTAACGTCCTGAGCTACCTCTCATCGCACGATACGCGCCTGTTCCGCGAAGGCGGCAGCTCGGCGGCCGAACTGCTGCTGCTCGCCCCTGGCGCGGTGCAAATCTTCTACGGCGATGAGTCCTCGCGGCCCTTTGGCCCGACCGGCTCAGATCCGCTGCAGGGCACGCGTTCGGATATGAACTGGCAGGACGTCACGGGCAAAGCCGCGCTTAGCGTGACGCACTGGCAGAAGCTCGGTCAGTTCCGCGCCCGCCACTCCGCCATCGGTATGGGTAAGCAAACCACCCTTTCCCTGCCGCAGGGCTACGGTTTTGTGCGCGAAAACGGCGATGATAAGGTCATGGTCGTGTGGGCAGGCCAGCGCTAACCAGCGGATAAGCGACGCCCTCGGCAGCCGAGGGCGTCATAACAGAATAAATATCTATAAAAAACAAATATCTCAGCATAATAACAAAATCCTCTCCGCATCCGCAGATTTGCACCTCGCCAACGCTGGCGTTATGGTTACCCACTTTCCAGACATACCGACAGATTATCCGCGATGACATTTTCACTTTTCGGCGACAAATTCACCCGCCATTCGGGCATTACCCGTTTGATGGAAGACCTTAATGACGGCCTGCGTACGCCGGGAGCAATCATGCTGGGTGGCGGTAATCCCGCACAAATCCCGGAAATGAATGACTACTTCCACGGCCTGCTTGCCGACATGCTGGCTAACGGTAAAGCCCTTGATGCGCTTTGTAATTACGACGGCCCGCAGGGTAAAAGCGAACTGCTGAGCCTGCTGGCGCAGATGCTGCGTGACGAACTCGGCTGGGAGATTGAACCACAGAATATTGCACTGACAAATGGCAGTCAGAGTGCATTTTTCTACTTATTTAACCTCTTTGCCGGACGCCGTGCGGATGGCACGACCCGTAAAGTGCTGTTCCCGCTGACCCCGGAATATATCGGTTACGCCGATTCGGGTCTCGAAGAGGATCTGTTCGTCGCCACCCGCCCGAATATCGAACTGCTGCCGGAAGGCCAGTTTAAATATCATGTGGATTTCGAACACCTGCAGGTGACGGAAGAGACGGGCATGATTTGCGTCTCCCGCCCGACCAACCCCACCGGTAACGTGATTACCGACGAAGAGTTAATCAAGCTGGATGCGTTGGCCAATCAACACGGCGTGCCGCTGGTCATTGATAACGCGTACGGCGTTCCCTTCCCGGGGATTATTTTCAGCGACGCCAGGCCGCTATGGAACCCCAATATCGTTCTGTGCATGAGTCTCTCCAAGCTGGGTCTGCCGGGCAGCCGCTGCGGAATTATCATCGCCAATGAGAAGATCGTTACCGCCATCAGCAATATGAACGGCATTATCAGCCTTGCTCCCGGCGGTATGGGCCCGGCGATGATGTGCGAAATGATTAAACGCAACGACCTGCTGCGCCTGTCGGAAACGGTTATTAAGCCGTTCTATTACCAGCGGGTTCAGGAAACCATCGCCATTATTCGCCGCTATCTGCCGGCAGAGCGCTGCCTGATCCATAAGCCGGAAGGCGCCATTTTCCTCTGGCTGTGGTTTAAGGATCTGCCTATTTCCACCGAGCTGCTCTATCAGCGCCTGAAGAAACGCGGCGTGCTGATGGTGCCGGGCGACTACTTCTTCCCGGGCCTTGATAAGCCCTGGCCGCACACCCACCAGTGCATGCGCATGAACTACGTACCGGACCCGGAGAAAATTGAAGCGGGCGTGAAGATTCTCGCCGAAGAGGTTGAACGCGCCTGGGGTGAACAGGGCGCGTAATCGCGCGTTTTGTCGCCCGCCTAAATCGCCAGCGCCGTCCGCCGACGGCGCTCGCCGCTTAATCTCTCCAGCCCCGCCGACGTCATGCAGTACAGCGCCTGGGTCGGACAGGCCGCCACGCAGGCCGGGCCGTCTTCGCGATGGCCGCACAAATCGCATTTCAACGCCTGTACGCCATCGTCGGTCATCATCACGGACATCGCGCCGTACGGACAGGCCAGCATGCAGCTTTTGCAGCCAATACAAAGGGATTGTTCAACGTACACCGCGCCGCTGACCCGGCTAATCGCCCCCACCGGGCAGACGTTGGCGCAGGGCGCATCTTCGCAATGATGGCAGGTCACGGCGGTTGTAAAAGACCCGCTCTTCACCACCCAAATGCGGGCGCTGAAGGCTTTTGGAGAAAGTGCGGCGCAATCCTGATTTGCCTGGTGTGACACCACGCAGGCGACTTCGCAGGTACGACAGCCAATGCATTTAGCCGAATCCGCAATGATAAAACGGTTCATTTTCCACCCCGCCTGACGTTGATTAGCGTCAGAGTGCCAGAAAACGAACCGCCTTCGCTTTGATCCTGGCGGGGATTGTTGCCAGATCTGTCATCTGCCTAACCGCATCTGGCTTTTTGCCTACACGCGTAAGGTAAATCCCAGTTCGTTAGAGATGGCCTGTGCCGTGTCGCGCAGTGGCTTGAGCAGATTTTTCTCACCAATCTGTTTCAGACGTGACGTCGAGAGTGAGATGGAGATGGCATACGGCACACGGTGTTGAATATCAAACACCGGAACGGCAATGCAGGAAACGCCAAGCTCATTCTCTTCGCGGTCCATCGCCATCACGCTTTCACGAATTTGCGCCAGCTCATCGTACATCGCAGGTAGCCCCGTAATGGTGTTGCGCGTCAGAGGCTGAATCTGCTCCTGATGCGTCTCCCAGTACTCTTTCACATATTCCTGCTGACCAAACGCCATGTAAATCTTACCCATTGCCGAACAGTACAGCGGCATATGTTGGCCGATATAAGCGCGGGTACGCAGCATCCCGGTCGTCGGTTCCAGCTTATAAATCAGAATGGCGTGATCGTCCTCACGGCTGGAGAAGTTGATGGTTTCCCCGGTAGAGAGGTTTAGCGCTTCCAGATGCGGCGCCGCCACGTGGATAATATTCAGCGACGTCAGGGCTTTTTGACCGACGGCGATAAATTTCGTGGTTAAACGGTAACTCCCGGCGGCGGGCGCGGGAGTGACGTAGCCACAGGATTGCAGCCCTTGTAGTAATCGGTGCACGGTGCTTTTGTTCAGCCCGGCCAGTTCTGAAAGATGCGCCAGCGGGCAACCGTTGGGGTAATTGCTTAAGATTTCTATCAACATCAAACCGCGAAACAAGCTTTGGCTTCCAGCCGGCCGCTCTTTCTCCTGCGTGTTTTCACTCTCTTTTGTGTTCATCGCTTCCGCTCTCCATTCTGTGGCGACCTGATGGTAGCGCAAAGTGTGTTTCACTTCACGATCTGAACAGAAATTTTGTAATTAACTGATTTTATTGAATTTCAAAAACATCCTCCCCGATTGCTTTGTGAAATCATGATCGATATATTTGAAATCAGATTTCGCATAGTGAAATTTATAGATTGTAAAACGTTCTTATTCCCTCAGCGGGAGGTCACCTTAAATGGCAGAAGCAGCAGTGTTGTCTCCGTTGTTATCCATGCGCCACATTATCAAGCGCTTTGGTGGAAATGTGGCGGTCAATAACGTCAGTCTGGATATTTATCCGGGCCAGGTTGTGGCGCTGCTGGGAGAAAACGGTGCCGGCAAATCGACGTTGATTAAGGTGCTGGCTGGCGTCTATTCCCGTGATGGTGGCGAGATCCTGTTTCGCGGTCAGCCGGTGGATTCTGCCGCCGCGTTACGTCAGGGCAACGAACAGCCTATCGCCTTTATTCATCAGGATTTAGGCCTGGTAGAGTGGATGACCATCGCCGAAAACATGGCTCTGGTGATGGGGTTTCCCCGTCGCTTCGGCCTGATTGACTGGGCGGCCACCAAACGCCAGGCGCAAAAAGCGCTGGAAGATATCGGCATTCAGCTCGACCCGGATGACCGCGTGTTTGACCTTTCCCGCACCGAAAAATCCCTGCTGGCGATTGCCCGCGCGGTGGCAGTTGACGCCTCGGTGCTGGTGCTCGATGAACCGACAGCCTCGCTGCCTGCCGACGATGTACGCCACCTGTTCCGCGTCATGAACATCCTGCGCGAGAAGCAGGTAGGCATGATTTACATCACCCACCGCCTGGATGAGGTGATGGAGATGGCTGATACCGTTTGCGCCATGCGCGACGGCTGCTACGCCGGGGGCGGCGATATCGGCCGCTACAGCCTGCGTGGTCTGGTCGAACTGATTGTGGGCGAAAGCCTGCGCGATGACCAGCGTCAGGCCTTACCCGATGCCAGCGCCCCGGTGCTGTTGAAAATGGACCACGTCAAAGTGGGCGATACCGGGCCGGTCTCCTTCGAGCTGCATGCCGGTGAGATGGTGGCACTCGCCGGTCTGCGTGGCGCCGGCCAGGAAGAGATTGGACGTTTACTGTTTGCCTGCCGGACGCAGGAAAGTGGACAAATCACTTTAAACGGCGTGCCGTTTACGGCGACAACACCAGGGGAGGCGATGTCCGCAGGCGTCTCTTTTGTCGCAGGCGACCGTCTTCATGAAAGTCTGATCCCGGGCATGATGGTGCGTGAAAACCTGTTTATGAACCCCTGTAAACACGGTCATGCGCTGCTTTCCCGCTATAACGAAAAAAGCGAAGCGCCGCTGAGCCGGGAGAAAATCCGCCAGTTCGACGTGCGCCCTTCGCAGATAAATATTGAAATCAGTGCACTGTCGGGCGGCAACCAGCAAAAAGTGGTAATGGCACGCTGGCTTTCGCTCAATGCCCCTCTGCTCATCCTGGAAGATCCTTCTGCTGGCGTCGACGTGGGCGCACGCGCAGAAATTTACGATTTACTCAATCAGGCGCTGCAAAACGGCGTTGCCATTCTGGTCATCTCCAACGACCTGGAAGAGGTGGCGCACATCTGTAACCGGGCGCTGGTGTTTAACCGCGGGCAGATCGTCGGCGAACTTCTCAACCAGGATGTCACCTTTGCCAGATTGCTTGAGCTGGCATCGGGCAGCGGCACCATACATTAAGTCGGAGTGCGTTATGGCTAAAACATCAATGAAATCGACGGCCCTGGAATCACGCGTATCACTTCATGAACACGGTGCGGCCACCTGGCTTGGACAATTGACCACCCGTTACGGTTTACCCGCGATCTGCGTGGTGCTGGTTATCGTTTTTTCACTGACAACGCCTTCGTTTGCCTCCCTGTTGACGTTGCAGGCGATTCTCGACAGCAAATCGAAAATCGCCCTGCTGGCGCTGGCAGCAACCATTCCGATGATTGTCGGCAAAATCGACCTGAACGTCGGCTTCGGCATCGTACTCTGGCACATCCTCGCCATCACTTTGCAGGTTGAATATGGTTTCTCCTGGCCCGCCGCGGTGGCGATCGTGCTGGTGCTCTCCGCGCTCTACGGGTTGCTGAACGGTATTCTGGTGGCGCTGGCGGATATCGACAGCTTTGTTGCGACCCTGGGTTCCGGTACGGTGCTGTACGCCGTCGCGCTCTGGCACTCTGGCGGTCGGCAGATCGTCGGTGACCTACCGGACGCCTTTATCGCCCTGCATCACTCCGACCTGTTCGGCATTCCGGTGGTGGCCTTCTACGTCCTTTTTGCCGCCGTGGTGCTGTGGATTATCACCGAACATACCCCGATTGGTCGCTGCATGTATGCGGTGGGCGGTAACCCGGTCGCCGCAGCGCTCAACGGCATTTCCGTTAATCGGTACATCATCGGGGCATTTATTACTTCCAGCACCTTAACCGGCTTTACCGGGGTGATCATCGCCGCCGAGCAGGGCGTGGGCCAGGCCAGCGTCGGTATGGATTATCTGCTCCCGGCTCTGGTGGGCGCGTTCCTCGGCAGCACCACCATTCGTCCCGGCCGGGTGAACGTCTGGGGCACGGTGGTAGGTATTGCGGTGCTGGCGATTGGTATTGCGGGCATCCAGCAGTTCGGCGGCGCGTTTTGGGTCGAACCGCTGTTTAACGGCGCGACGCTGCTGCTTTCGATTACCCTGGCAGGCTACGCCCAACGCCGTCGGGCATTAAATAAGAAACTGGTGCAGCGGGCACAATCGCCAGCATCAGGCTCCTCCGTTACCCAATGACTCTCGCGTAAGGAACTGAAAATGAATAACAAAATAGTTCAATACTGTCTGGCTGCCGGGTTGATGATGGCAAGTGGTTTCAGCCTCGCCGACGATACCTTTGTTCAGCAGGCGAAAACGGCGATTGCCAAAGCGACCGCGCCAGTCACCGCATGGGACGGCCCAACCCAGGGCCCGGTGCTGCAGCCTAATAAGAAGATCATTTTCATCGCCTCGGACATGAAAAACGGCGGCGTGCTGGGCGTTAAAGAGGGTCTGGAAGAAGCGGCGAAAACCGCAGGCTGGCAGCTGGATGTGCTGGATGGCGCAGGTTCGGTGAAAGATCAACTGGCGGCACTAAACCAGGCGATCGCCCGCAAACCGGACGGTATCGTCATTGGCGGCTGGAACCCGAACGTCGCCAAAATTCCGCTGAAAAAAGCGGTGAAAGAGGGCATCGTGCTGACCGCATGGCACGCGGTTCCCGCGCCTGGCCCGGTTCCAGCTTACAACATTTTCTACAACGTGACCTCCGACTCGAACGAAGTCTCGCGCATGGCGGCGCTGTATGCGGTGGCGAAATCCAACGGCACCGCCAAAGTGCTTATTTTCACCGACTCGCTGTACCAAATCGCGCTGGATAAAGCCAACGCGATGAAGAAGGTGATTGAGCAGTGCAGCGGCTGCCAGGTGGTGGAGTTTATCGATACCCCGCTTGCCGACACCTCCAACCGCATGCCGGGCATGACCTACAGCCTGATCCAAAAATATGGCGACAGGTTCGAATACTCGCTGGCGATTAACGACCTGTACTTCGACTTTATGGCCCCAGCCCTGCAAACCGCGGGCAAAGGCACCGGAGATAAACCGCCGTACAACATCTCCGCTGGCGATGGTTCCGTCACCGCCTACCAGCGCGTGCGTGAAGGCAAAGCGCAGATCGCAACCGTACCAGAGCCGTTGAAACTGCACGGCTGGCAGCTGCTGGATGAATTTAACCGCGCCTTCGCGGGCAAAGAGCCGTCTGGTTATGTCACCCCGGCACATCTGGTGACCAAAGAGAACATCGGCGCCGACGGCGGCCAGAACAACGAATTCGATCCGGACAACCATTATCGCGATCGCTACAAAGCCATCTGGGGCGTGAAGTGAGATGTTAGCCGTTACGGGAAGTTTTGAACGCCTGTGCTCACCGGCGATCTGGGCGGAAGGCCCGGTGTGGCTGGCAGACCAGCAGTGTCTGATTTTCAGCGATGTGAAGGGCAACAGGATGTTCCGTTGGGATGCGCAAAATGGAGTCAGCGTGTTTCGTGCCGAATCCCACTACGCCAACGGCAACGCGCTGGACAAGCAAGGGCGTTTGTTGACCTGCGAGCACGGTCGGCGCGGTATCAGCCGTACCGACGCCGCGGGCAATCACACCCTGCTGGTGGATAAAGTCGACGGGCTGCGTTTTAACTCCCCCAACGATATCGCGGTGCGCCAGGACGGGTCGATTTGGTTTACCGATCCGCCCTACGGCATCGTCGGTGACGAAGAGGGCTATCGCGCCGCAAGCCAGGTAATTGGCTGCTACGTCTACCGATTTAATGAAGCGCGTAACCAGGTCGCTATTGCCATCAGCGATACCCAGCGCCCCAACGGGCTGGCCTTTTCGCCGGATGATAACTGGCTATACGTGGCAGATATGTCGGTTATTGATTTTCCGAGCCAGGGCCGCCGGGAAATTCGCGCTTACCGTCTTGAAGGCGATAACGCGTTATTTTCCCACGTCGTAACCCAGGTCAAACCGGGTATTCCGGACGGATTCTGCGTCGACCAGGACGGGAATATTTACTGCAGCTGCGAGACAGGGATTTTGATTTTCTCCGCCGCAGGCGAATTACTGGAAACCATTGCGGTCCCCGAGCGCGTCTCTAACTGCACCTTTGGCGGCCCCGACGGGAATACGCTTTTTATTACGGCGACGACATCGCTGTACCGGGTGAGCCTCGCCCCATCCCGCCTTCAGGGATAAACCGGAGTAACACCGAAACGCACCGGTCCTGCCGGCGCGGTTTTGCAACCCAATACTATTTAGTGGAATAACATTCCACTATGTGAAATAAAAAGATGTAATGGAGAAAGCGTATGTTATTGAGTTTTTCTGACCTTAAAAATGAGTTTAACCGTGTCCTGCTGGCACGCGGCGTGGCGGCTGAAACCGCCGATGCCTGCGCGGAAATGTTCGCCCGCACCACCGAGTCAGGGGTCTATTCACACGGCGTAAACCGTTTCCCGCGCTTTATTCAGCAGCTGGAAAACGGCGATATCATCCCGGAGGCCCTGCCAAAACGCACCGCTTCGCTGGGGGCGATTGAACAGTGGGATGCCCGGCGATCCATCGGCAACCTGACCGCCAAAAAAATGATGGACCGGGCAATTGAACTGGCTTCTGACCACGGTATTGGCCTGGTTGCTGTGCGAAACGCCAACCACTGGATGCGCGGCGGCAGCTACGGCTGGCAGGCGGCGGAAAAAGGCTACATCGGCATCTGCTGGACCAACTCCATTGCCGTAATGCCGCCGTGGGGCGCCAAAGAGTGCCGCATCGGGACTAATCCGCTGATCGTCGCCATTCCGTCTACGCCGATCACCATGGTGGACATGTCCATGTCGATGTTCTCCTACGGCATGCTGGAAGTGAACCGTCTGGCAGGCCGCCAGCTGCCGGTTGACGGCGGCTTCGATGACGAAGGCAACCTGACCAAAGACCCGGCCCCCATCGAGAAAAACCGCCGTATTCTGCCGATGGGCTACTGGAAAGGTTCGGGCCTCTCCATTGTGCTGGATATGATCGCCACCCTGCTCTCCGATGGCTCTTCCGTTGCTGCGGTAACTGAAGACAACAGCGACGAGTTCAACATTTCGCAAGTCTTTATTGCTATCGAAGTGGACAAGCTGATCGACGGTGCCACCCGCGACGCCAAGCTGCAACGCATCATGGATTACATCACCAGCGCCGAACGTGCCGACGAAAACGTGCCGGTCCGTCTGCCCGGTCATGAGTTTTCCCGTCTGCTGGAAGAGAACCGCCGCAACGGAATCACCGTTGATGACAGCGTGTGGGCAAAAATCAAAGCGCTGTAAGGAATATCATCATGATTTATGGACATATTTCTCAACCCAACGCCTGCCGGTATCCGGCAGCGATTGAAAAAGCACTGGAATTTTTGCGCACCACGGACTTCAGCAATCTGGAGACCGGGGTGGTCGAAATTGAGGGGCGCACGATCTTCGCGCAGATCCTCGACCTGACCACCCGTCCGCACGATGAGCTGCGCCCGGAAGTGCACCGCCGCTACCTGGATATCCAGTTTTTATATTCCGGTGAAGAGCAGATCGGTGTCGCTATCGATACCGGCAATAATGCAGTAAGTGAAGAATTACTTGAGCAGCGGGATATTATTTTCTATCACGACAGCGAAAACGAATCGTTAATAGAAATGAGGCCGGGGAACTACGCCATATTTTTCCCGCAGGACGTTCACCGCCCCGCCTGTAATAAACACCGGGAAACGGCAATCAGGAAAATAGTGGTTAAAGTTGCTATTTCCGCTTTAGATTAATCCGTAATTTATTTGTCGAACACCGATAAATAAAAGGAGTGAAAAATGGAAAGAAATGACGCCGGTTATATCATCGGCGCATACCCTTGCGCGCCCTCATTTCACCAAAAGAGCGAACAGGAAGAGACGGAATTCTGGCGCTTACTCGCGGACACGCCCCACATCCGTGGCCTGGAGCAGCCATGCCATGAAAACTTTCACCCCTATGGCGATAAGTGGTTGCTCCAGCATACGCCGCAGGAGTGGAAGATGGTGGTGACTGCCATCCCGGAAACCATGCGTCGCCGTGGCGGCGGCAACACGGCTTTCGGCCTGGCCTCCAGCGATGAAGAACAGCGCCTGGCGTGCGTCGAATTCCATCGTCATTTACGCAACAAAATCAATGCGCTAAACAAACGCTTTGCCGGCAAGGTCATCTCCCTTGAACTGCAGGCGGCACCGCTTGCGGGCAATGCGAACGTAGAGCAGGCAGCCGATGCCTTCGCGCGCTCAATCAAAGAGATTGCGGGTTGGGACTGGTCATGCTCACTCGTACTGGAACATTGTGATGCCATGAACCAGCCCGCGCCACGCAAAGGCTTTCTGCCGCTGGAAAACGTGCTGGAGATCCTGGCAGGTTACAGCATTGATATCTGTATCAACTGGGCGCGTTCGGCGATTGAAGGGCGTAACGCCGCCCTGCCGCTGACGCACGCTCAGGCGGTACATGCCGCAGGCAAACTGGGGGCGCTGATGTTCTCTGGCACCGCGACCGAAGGGCCGTACGGCGAATGGACTGACCTGCACGCACCGTTCGCACCGTTCTGCCCGCAAAGCCTGTTAACGGCGGCTCACGCAAAAGAATTATTTAATGTGGCTGATTCAGCAAATTTACAGTTTTCCGGTATTAAGTTACTGGAAATTGATGAGAATGCTGATGCGAATCATCGCATAGCCATATTACGCGATGGCATTAACGCGTTAAACATAGCCCAACAATAAATATAAAGCGTCAATTTAATCGCAAGGTCAGTTAATTTAAACAAGAGATTAATATGAACACTTCCTCTTACGCTACAACCGCGGATATTCCGCGCCAACGCTGGTTAAGAATTATTCCTCCTATTCTTATCGCGTGTATTATTTCTTATATGGACCGCGTGAATATTGCCTTTGCCATGCCCGGCGGGATGGATCAGGATTTAGGCATCACCGCGACTATGGCAGGCCTGGCTGGCGGTATTTTCTTCCTCGGCTATCTATTCTTACAGGTGCCAGGCGGAAAAATCGCCGTTCACGGCAGCGGCAAAAAATTCATCGGCTGGTCGCTGGTCGCGTGGGCGGTGATTTCCGTGTTCACCGGGCTTGTTACCAACCACTACCAGCTGCTGGCACTGCGCTTCCTGCTGGGTGTGGCGGAAGGCGGCATGCTGCCTGTGGTACTCACCATGATCAGTAACTGGTTCCCGGATGCCGAGCGCGGTCGCGCTAACGCCATCGTCATCATGTTCGTGCCGATCGCCGGGATCATCACCGCCCCACTCTCTGGCTGGATCATCACCGCCCTCGACTGGCGCTGGCTGTTCATCATCGAAGGCCTGCTCTCCCTCGTCGTGCTGGTGATGTGGGCGCTGACTGTTTACGACCGCCCGCAGGAAGCCCGCTGGATTTCCGACGCAGAGAAAAAGTACCTGGTGGAAACCCTGGCCGCTGAACAGCGCGCCATTGCCGGTAAAACCACGGTAAATGCCTCTCTGGGCGCCGTGCTGTCTGACCGCACTATGTGGCAGCTGATTGCCCTGAACTTCTTCTACCAGACCGGGATTTACGGCTACACCCTGTGGCTCCCGACCATCCTGAAAGAGCTGACCCACACCAGTATGGGTCAGGTCGGGATGCTCGCCATTCTGCCGTACGTGGGTGCGATTGCCGGGATGTTCCTGTTCTCTTCCCTGTCTGACCGCACCGGCAAACGCAAGCTGTTCGTCTCCCTACCGCTGATTGGTTTCGCCACCTGCATGTTCCTTTCCGTTGTGCTGAAAGAGAGCGTCTGGCTGTCGTACACCGCGCTGGTCGGCTGTGGCTTCTTCCTGCAGTCCGCTGCCGGGGTGTTCTGGACCATTCCTGCGCGTCTGTTCAGCGCCGAAATGGCCGGCGGCGCACGCGGTGTGATCAACGCCCTCGGCAACCTCGGCGGCTTCTGCGGCCCGTATGCCGTGGGCGTGCTGATCACTCTTTACAGCAAAGATGCGGGCGTTTACTGCCTGGCGATTTCACTGGCGATTGCCGCGCTGATGGCGCTGCTGCTGCCGTCCAGGTGCGACGCCAACAGTTCGTCTATCGGTACGGTAAACGCACCGAAACGCGCGATCTGACGCCTTCACCCCAACCCTCTCCCACCGGGAGAGGGTGCAAACCAGGAAAAAAAGATGAGTGAAAAAGAGACCTTCTGGCTGGGTATCGATTGTGGCGGTACTTATCTGAAAGCAGGCCTGTACAACAGCCAGGGTAAAGAATTCGATATTGAACGCCAGTCCGTTCACACCCTCAGCCCGCAGCCCGGTTGGGCGGAGCGCGACATGGCGGCATTGTGGCAGCACTGCGCGGCAACCATTTCCCGTCTGCTGCAGCGCACCGGCATTCGCGGTGAACAAATCAAGGGCGTCGGTATTTCCGCTCAGGGCAAAGGACTGTTTTTACTGGATAAAAATGACCAGCCGCTGGGCACCGCGATCCTCTCTTCCGATCGCCGCGCGATGGAGATCGTCAAACGCTGGCAGCAGGACGGCATTCCACAAAAGCTCTATCCGTTAACGCGCCAGACCTTATGGACCGGGCACCCGGCTTCACTGCTGCGCTGGGTGAAAGAGCACGAGCCGCAGCGTTACGCGCAAATTGGCTGCGTGATGATGGGCCACGATTATCTGCGCTGGTGTCTCACCGGCGTGAAGGGATGCGAAGAGAGCAATATCTCTGAATCCAACCTCTACCATATGACCTCCGGGCAGTACGATCCCTGCCTGACGCAGTGGCTTGGCATCAGCGAAATCGACGCTGCGCTGCCGCCCATTGTCGGTTCATCCCAAATCAGCGGTGAAATCACCTCTCAGGCAGCCGCCATTACCGGTCTCGCGGCGGGAACTCCCGTCGTGGGCGGTCTGTTTGATGTGGTTTCTACCGCTCTCTGCGCCGGGCTGGATGACGAGTACACGCTGAACGCCGTAATGGGAACCTGGGCGGTCACCAGCGGCATCGCCGAAGGGCTGCGCGATAACGAAGCGCACCCCTTCGTCTACGGACGCTACGTCAACGATGGCCAGTACATCGTCCACGAAGCCAGTCCCACCTCCTCCGGCAACCTCGAATGGCTGACCGCACAATTTGGCGACATCAGCTTTGATGAAATCAACAAGCTCGTCGACAGCCTGCCGAAAGCCACCAGCGATGTCTTCTTCCTGCCCTTCCTGTACGGCAGTAACGCCGGGCTTGATATGACCAGCGGCTTTTATGGCATGCAGGCGCTGCACACCCGCGCGCACCTGTTACAGGCGGTCTATGAAGGGGTAGTGTTTAGCCACATGACGCACCTCAACCGCATGCGCGAACGCTTTACCGAGGTACGTTCCCTGCGCGTCACCGGCGGCCCGGCGCACTCTCCCGTATGGATGCAGATGCTGGCGGACGTCAGCGGCCTGCCCGTTGAACTGCCGCAGGTGGAAGAGACCGGCTGCTTTGGTGCCGCCATTGCAGCCCTCGTCGGCACCGGCGTTTACGCAAACTTCACCAACGCCCAGCAGACCCTCAGCTACGAAATGCGCACCCTGACGCCGGACATGAACGCCCACGCGGCCTACCAGCGCAAATACCGCCGTTACCAGATTTTAATTGAAGCACTTCAGGGCTTTCACGCCCGTATTAAGGAGCACTCTCTATGAGCCGACCATTACTGCAGCTGGCGCTCGATCACACCGACCTTGCCGCCGCCCAGCGCGATGTTGCGTTGTTAAAAGACCGCGTGGATATCGTAGAGGCAGGCACCATTCTCTGCCTGAGCGAGGGGCTAAATGCCATTCGCGCCCTGCGCGCCCAATGCCCGGAAAAACTGATCGTCGCCGACTGGAAAGTCGCTGACGCCGGGGAAACCCTGGCCCAGCAGGCGCTGGAAGCGGGGGCCAACTGGATGACCATCATCTGTGCCGCACCGCTGGCCACCATCGAGAAAGGTCACGCCGTTGCTGCTGCGCGCGGAGGCGAAATCCAAATCGAGCTGTTTGGTAACTGGACCTTCGACGATGCCCGCGACTGGTACAGCGCCGGCGTGCGTCAGGCGATTTATCACCGTGGGCGCGACGCCCAGGCGAGCGGCCAGCAGTGGGGCGAAGTGGATCTGGCGCGCATGAAAGCGCTGTCGGATATCGGCCTGGAGCTCTCCGTCACGGGGGGCATCACCCCTGCCGACCTGCCGCTGTTCAAAGAGATTAACGTGAAGGCCTTTATTGCCGGACGCGCCCTTTCCAGCGCCGCCGATCCGCAGCAGGTGGCTGAAGAGTTCCACGCCCGCATTCGCGACATCTGGAGAGCGTAATTATGCGTAACCATCCATTAGGTATTTATGAAAAAGCGTTATCGAAAGACTTATCCTGGCCGGAGCGTCTGGTTCTGGCTAAAAGCTGCGGATTCGACTTCGTGGAAATGTCCGTCGACGAAACCGACGAGCGCCTGTCGCGACTCGAATGGACCACCGCCCAGCGCGCCTCGTTAGTGGAAGCGATGCTGGAAACCAATGTGTCGATTCCTTCGATGTGCCTTTCCGCGCATCGCCGTTTTCCGTTCGGCAGCCGCGACGAAGCCGTGCGTGAGCGTGCCAGAGACATCATGACCAAAGCCATCAAGCTGGCGCGCGATTTGGGCATCCGCACCATCCAGCTCGCCGGTTACGACGTCTATTACGAAGAGCATGACGCGGGCACTCAGCAGCGCTTCGCCGAAGGGCTGGCGTGGGCCGTTGAGCAGGCCGCAGGGGCTCAGGTGATGTTGGCGGTGGAGATCATGGACACCGCGTTTATGAACTCCATCACCAAGTGGAAAAGATGGGACCAACTGCTCGCCTCGCCGTGGTTCACCGTCTACCCGGACGTGGGCAACCTCAGCGCCTGGGGTAATGACGTCCCGGCAGAGCTGGCTCTGGGCATCGACCGCATCGCCGCTATTCATCTGAAAGACACGCAGCCGGTCACCGACACCAGCCCAGGCCAGTTCCGTGATGTGCCGTTTGGTGAAGGATGCGTCGATTTCGTCAATGTCTTCAGCACATTACAAAACCTGAACTATCGCGGTGCATTTCTGATTGAGATGTGGACCGAAAAAGCCAAAGAGCCGGTACTGGAAATCATTCAGGCCCGTCGCTGGATTGAAGCCCGTATGGAGGAAGGAGGATTCGTATGTTAGAGCAACTGAAAGCCGAGGTGCTGGCGGCAAACCTGGCGCTGCCCGCTCACGGGCTTGTCACCTTCACCTGGGGTAACGTCAGCGCGGTGGATGCAACCGGCAAACTGATGGTGATTAAGCCTTCTGGCGTGGAGTACGCCGTGATGAAAGCCGAAGATATGGTGGTGGTGGATATCGCCAGCGGCAAAGTGGTGGACGGCAGCAAGAAACCCTCTTCCGATACGCCAACGCACCTGGCGCTATATCGTCGCTTCCCGGAGATCGGCGGCATTGTGCATACTCACTCCCGCCACGCCACCATCTGGTCACAGGCCGGACTGGACCTGCCCGCCTGGGGCACCACCCACGCGGACTATTTCTACGGGACGATCCCGTGCACTCGCCTGATGACCTCTGAAGAGATCGGCGGCGAGTACGAGTACGAAACCGGCGAAGTGATCATCAAAACGTTTGAGGAGCGCGCCCTGAACCCGATGCAGGTTCCGGCGGTACTGGTGCACTCCCACGGCCCGTTTGCCTGGGGTAAAAATGCCCATGACGCGGTGCACAATGCGGTAGTGCTGGAAGAGTGCGCCTATATGGGCCTGTTCTCGCGCCAGCTGGCCCCACAGCTGCCGGATATGCAGGATGAATTGCTGGATAAACACTACCTGCGTAAGCACGGAGCGAATGCCTATTACGGGCAGTGAGCGCGTCCTCTGCGGCCCCCTGGCGATCTTCCTGTAGGAGAGCGCCAGGGGTCAGGGCATCAGACCGCGCAATGCTAAAGCCTCATCCCGAATTAATATGCTCCTTACAATACCGCCGCTTCCATGCGGCGGGCGTTATGCCGGTATGCTTGCGGAAAATCTGCCGAAAATAGCCGACATCGTGAAAACCGCACTGCTCCGCCACCTCTTTTAGCGACAGCGAATCGCTGATCAGCAGCTTCTCCGCTGCCCGAACACGCTGGCGGTGAATGGCTTCGGTTAACGTCAGACGAAAGGCCCGTCGGTAAACCCGGCCTAAATAGTCCACATTGCAGTGCAACTCTTTCGCCAGCAGCGACGCCGAAATGGGCAGATGAAAGTGCGTACCGATCATCTGACGGGCTTTCCAGGCCAGCGCAATGCCCGGGTTATTCCCCGCCCTTTCGCTTAAAGCGGAGGCTGATATCTGCTGCAAAATCAGCAGCAAAATACATTCCAGCGCTACGCTTCGGTGCACATTTTCCTGCTCATTTAAGAATTGTCGAAATAACCCGGTCATATATTGTGGGTCACTTAACGTTGTGTGCTGCGGTAACATCAACACCGATTGATGCGCTTTTTTTTCCACCGTCGGAGTTAATTCAAAATGCAGCCAGTAGAACTTTAAATCTGCCGGAAATTCCCCCACGCCGACATGACGGCGTTGCGGCCAGAGTAATAAACTTTCGCCTGAATTTACCGTGAAAACCTTATCCTCTTCACGGATCGTTAATATCCCCTTTTCAACAAAAATAACTTCCCAGGAATGCAGGGTACGCGACGGGTGGCTCCCCACGCCGCGAGAAATAAATAACCCTCCGTTTTGCACCCGGATCGGAAGTGCTATGGATAATTCGAGCATAACTATGTCAACTCTCGCTATTACGTGATGAAAATAACCACCTTATTATTGATTATTAACGAAAACAGAATAACTGAGCAGATCGAAATCACATTTTCTCAATCAGGTCGGAATCATCACCTTTTTGTACTTTTCCCTTCCCTTGTTGTGTGGTGAATTCAATGCAAAATAAAAAGGTACTTTGCAAACTACACAACAAGAGCCACAACCAGGCGGCTTATTTTCTGGAAACAAAATCTCCGAATACGTGAGGCGTTCTCCATGACTTCGACATTAATTTCCACTACCGATTCGGCGCCAAAAGCGCTGGACGATAAATTATCCGTACGTGAAAAAGTAGGCTATGGGCTGGGGGATGCAGGCGGAACGGTCATTACCTGCCTGATCATGAACTTTTTAACTTTTTTCTATACCGATGTCTTTGGGCTGACGCCCGCGCTGGTCGGGACCCTGTTCCTGGCCCTGCGCGTTTTCGACGCGATTTCCGACCCAATCATGGGCGTTCTGGCCGACCGAACTCAAAGCCGCTGGGGGCGTTTTCGTCCCTGGCAGCTGTGGATTGCCGTGCCGATCGGCATCATCGGCGTACTGACGTTTACCGTACCTGATGCCAGCATGGGGGTAAAAATCGCCTGGGCATTCGGCACCTATCTGCTGCTGTCGATGAGCTACACCGCGATTAACGTGCCGTACTGCGCGCTGATCAACACCATGACCACTCGCCATAGCGAGGTTATCTCGTGCCAGGCCTGGCGCTTTGTCCTGTGCGGCGTAGCGGGTTTTTTGGTCTCCGTCGGGCTGCCGTGGCTGGTAAAAGCGCTCGGTCAGGGCAACACAGCCCAAGGCTATCAGTATGGCGTCGGCATACTCTGCGCCATTGCGGTGGTGATGTTCCTGTGCTGCTTCTTCTGGGTACGCGAACGCGTCTCGCTGGACATGATGGGTAAATTTACACTGCGGGAGCATATCGCCGGTCTGCGTAAAAACGACCAGCTGCTGCTGATGCTGGTGATGTCGTTCCTGCTGATCAACGTCTTTAATATCCGCGGCGGCGGCTACATGTACTTCATCACCTACGTCCTTGAGGGGTCCACCGGCTACACCTCGCTATTTTTCACCATGGTGACCTTCGCGTCGATTTTCGGCTCCGTCATCATCAACCTGCTTTCACGCCGCTTCGATACCGTCAGGCTCTACTACTACACCAACCTGGTGCTGGCCGCCCTGGCCATCGCGATGTGGTTTTTACCGACCGGCCAGGCATACCAGACCCTGTGGCTGGTGGCGATCCTCGGCAACGGCATTATTCTCGGCTTCACCCTGCCGCTGCACTTCTCGTTGATGGCCTTCTCTGACGACTACGGCGAATGGAAAACCGGCGTGCGTTCTTCCGGTATGAACTTTGCCTTCAACCTGTTCTTCATCAAGCTGGCATGGGCCTCCAGCGCCGGAATTATCAGCCTGATTTTTATCTACGTGGCCTATCAGCCGGGCGCCGGCAACCAAACGGCCCTGTCGCTGTCCGGGATCGCCTCAATGGAAACCCTGCTGCCCGCCCTGTTCCACCTGCTGCTGGCCTTTTCGATCCGCGCCTGCAAGCTCAATAATCCGATGATGGCGCGCATTGCCACCGACCTGCGCGCGCGTCACGTTCAGCCTTAAGGAGTCCGTCATGTCTGTAATGGAAGTCAATCTACGCAAACTGAAAATCAGCGACCCGTTCCTCGGCCAGTACCAGCAGCTGGTGCGCGATGTGGTGATTCCCTACCAATGGGATGCACTTAACGATCGCATCGACGAGGCCGATCCGAGCCATGCGATCGAAAACTTCCGCATCGCAGCAGGGCTGCAGGAAGGGGAGTTTTACGGGATGGTATTTCAGGACAGCGATGTGGCGAAATGGCTGGAAGCCGTGGCCTGGTCGCTGTGCCAGAAGCCGGACGCCGGGCTGGAAAAAACCGCCGATGAGGTGATTGAACTGGTGGCCGCCGCCCAGTGTGAAGATGGCTATCTGAACACTTACTTCACGGTCAAAGCGCCAGCAGAACGCTGGACTAACCTTGCCGAGTGCCACGAACTATACTGCGCCGGGCACATGATTGAAGCGGGCGTCGCCTTCTTCCAGGCGACCGGTAAGCGTCGGTTGCTGGAGGTGGTTTGCCGCCTCGCCGACCATATCGACAGCGTGTTTGGCCCCGGAGAACATCAGCTGCACGGCTATCCTGGGCACCCGGAGATCGAGCTGGCGTTAATGCGCCTGTATGACGTGACCCAGGAGCCGCGCTATCTGGCATTGACGAACTATTTCGTCGAGGAGCGCGGAGCGCAGCCGCATTTTTACGATATCGAATATGCGAAACGCGGCAAAACGTCCTACTGGAATACCTACGGCCCGGCGTGGATGGTGATGGATAAGCCCTACAGCCAGGCGCACCAGCCGATTTCTGAACAGCCCGTCGCCATCGGTCATGCGGTTCGCTTTGTTTACCTGATGACCGGCATCGCCCATCTCGCCCGCTTGAGCCAGGACGAAGGCAAACGTCAGGACTGCCTGCGCCTGTGGAACAATATGGCCCAGCGTCAGCTGTATATTACCGGCGGCATTGGTTCGCAGAGCAGCGGTGAGGCCTTCAGCAGCGACTATGACCTGCCAAACGACACGGTCTATGCCGAAAGCTGCGCATCCATCGGTTTAATGATGTTTGCTCGCCGAATGCTGGAAATGGAGGCCGACAGCCAGTACGCCGACGTGATGGAACGCGCGCTGTATAACACCGTGCTGGGAGGAATGGCGCTGGATGGCAAGCACTTCTTCTACGTTAACCCGCTGGAAGTGCACCCGAAGTCGTTAAAATTCAATCATATTTATGACCACGTGAAGCCCCTTCGTCAGCGTTGGTTCGGCTGCGCCTGCTGCCCGCCGAATATCGCCCGCGTACTCACGTCTCTGGGGCACTATATCTATACGCCGCGTGAAGAAGCGCTCTACATCAATCTGTATGTCGGCAACAGCGCGGAGATCCCGGTTGGCGATAAGACCTTGCGGCTGCGTATCAGCGGTAACTATCCGTGGCAGGAGCAGGTGAAAATAGCAATCGACTCGCCCATACCAATCGACCATAGCCTGGCGTTACGCCTCCCGGACTGGTGCGACAAGCCACAGGTGACGCTGAACGGTGTGCCCGTTCCACAGGATGTGCGCAAAGGCTATCTGCACATCAGCCGTCGCTGGCAGGAAGGCGACATTATCCTGCTAACGCTACCTATGCCGGTGCGTCGCGTTTATGGTCATTCGCTGGTGCGCCATCAGGCCGGCCAGGTCGCCGTACAGCGAGGCCCGCTGGTTTATTGTCTGGAGCAGGCGGACAACGGCGAGCAATTGCATAACCTACAGCTGCCGCGTCACGCACGGTTCAGCGCTTTTGAAGGCAAAGGGATTTTTGCTCACAAGATACTTCTCCAGGCGCCGGGCTATAAGCAAACGGCGGAGAATGCCGAAAGCCAGGCGCTGTGGAATTACGACCGTGCGCCGGCCGCGCGCCGGCCGCAGACCTTAACCTTTATTCCGTGGTTTAGCTGGGCCAATCGCGGCGAAGGAGAGATGCGCATCTGGGTGAAAGAAGCGGACGAATAAACACGCAGGACCTGGCTATCTCCCCTGCGCTTAGCGGGGCGACAACCTGCCGCCAGTGGGTAGCCCGGACGGGCGCGTTAAGCGCCTTCTCCGGGAATGACCCTATGATGCTTACAGAAACAGCGCTTTATCGCGCAGAATATGATCGTTTCCGCGCCGGCGGGTGAAGCCAATACGGTCGAAATACTCGAGGATTTGGATCGCCAGCTTTCTGCCGACGTTCAGCTTATCGCGAAAATCAGCGGCACAGGTCGATCCCCTTTCGAGATCCAGCTCGCGGATCAGCCCGGCGAATTCGACAATCCGATCGTTGCGGTAATAGCGATCCTTCACGATCGCGGTAATCATTCCCTGCTGTGCCGCCTGGCGCAGCACCGCGCGCATTAAGGGCTCTTCGACGCGGCTCTCTTTTGCCAGGTCGCGCACCCACCAGGGCTCATCGGCAAACAGGTCAACCACCCGTAGCCAGATGGCCTGCTGCTCATCGGTAAACCCCGCTTTGTGTTCCGGCAGAAGCAGCCAGCCGTGGTGGCTGTGGAGAACCCCGCTTTCGCGCATTTGCTCAATCAGCAGCAGCACCAGCGCTTCGTCTTCCATCGGCAGCGCGATGCGCCGCAGGCGTTCGCGTCCCGTACCCGGCTCATCGCGATGCTGATCGTGATAGCGCGTCAGCGCGTCGACTAATTTCGTCTGCCAGCGCGCCGCCAGCGGGGCGCTTAGCAGGCTGTTGCCCGCCTGCAGATTGCCGGGTTGGCCCATCAGCGCGGCCAGGCCGGTTTCGCTAAGCTGCCGGGCCCAGGCAAAATCATCGAGACGCACCGCATCACGCTGGAGATGAACCTCCAGCGCCCGGGCGTCGTCGGCGGCGGTCGCCAGCGTATGCAGCCACTGCAGGTATTCCGGCTTACGCTTGCCGCGGCGCGGCGGATTCAGCGTCACCACTCTGGCGCCTGCCAGCGTGGTGCGGGCGGAGATATCGCGCAGCACCAGGCGATCGTTATCCGCCAGCCACAAAGGGTTATCAAGCACCAGCTCGGCCAGCGCCCCCTCCAGCAGCGACACGCGTCCGGTAATATGGCGGGCAGCATGATGGATATGTAATGACTGCCACTGGGTTAGCGGCGAGTGGCACTGCAGCTCGACTATCACCCGCCCGGCCGGTTCGGGAGGCTGAACCGACAGCAGCCAGTCGCCGCGGTTTAGCGCCTCTTTTTGCGCATCGCCGACGATATTCAGCGCGATTCGCTGACCCGCCCGCGCCTGCCCGACCGGCTGATTTTGCGCGTGCAGGCCGCGCACGCGCACGGGCTTACCAACGCCGGTAAGCCACAGCGTATCGCCGACCTTAACTTCACCGCTGAGCGCCGTACCGGTGACAACCAGCCCCGCGCCCTTAACGGTAAAGGCGCGATCGATCGCCAGGCGAAAGCGCTGATGCTGCGGATGCCCGCGCTCGGAGAGCTGCAGCAGGTGCTCGCGCAGCTCGCTTATCCCACGACCGACCGGTGCGGCGGTGGCGAATAGCGCCGCGTGCGCAAACCCAAACTCTGCCAGCACCGCTTCTACGTCGGCGCGCACCTCGTCAACGCGCTGCGCCTCGACGCGATCGGCCTTCGTTAGCGCAACCGTCAACGACGGTTTTCCGGTCAGCTGCAGGATCGCCAGATGCTCGCGGGTTTGCGCCATCACGCCATCATCACAGGCCACCACCAGCAGCGCGTGGTCAATACCGCCCACCCCCGCCAGCATATTGGACAAAAACTTTTCATGGCCCGGCACGTCGATAAAGCCCAGCACCCGGCCGTCAGGCTGCGGCCAGTAGGCATAGCCCAGATCGATTGTCATCCCGCGGGATTTCTCTTCCGGCAGGCGATCGGCGTTGACGCCGGTAATCGCCTGCAGCAGCGTGGTTTTGCCGTGGTCAACGTGTCCGGCGGTGGCAATAATCATGGTAATAACATCTCCATAAACCTCGATTCATCTTCGAGGCAGCGCAAATCCAGCCACAGGCGGCCATCGCTAACCCGCCCAATCACCGGCACCGCCAGCGCCCGCCAGCGGGCGGCCAGCGCCTCCAGCCGGCTGCCCCGGCCGTCGCGCGGGGTGAAGGTCAGCGCGGCGCCGGGCAAACGGTCCACCGGCAGCGAGCCGCTGCCGATTTGCGACAGGCAGGGCTCTATCCGCACCTCAAAGTCAGCGTAGTGCGCGGCAAGCTGCGGCTGCAGGCGCGCCGCCTGGGTATGGATCTCCTCGGCGGTGCGGGTCAGCAGGCGCAGGGTTGGCAGGCGCCCGGCGAGGGTTTCCGGATGCAGGTAGAGGCGCAGGGTGGCCTCCAGCGCGGCAAGGGTTATTTTATCGGCGCGCAGCGCGCGCTTGAGCGGGTGCTGCTGCAGGCGGGCAATCATCGCCTTTTTACCGACGATAATCCCCGCCTGCGGGCCGCCCAGCAGCTTATCGCCGGAGAAGCTCACCAGGCTGACGCCGGCGGCGATCGCCTCCTGCGGCATCGGCTCCTTCGGCAGGCCGTATTCGCTCAGGTCCACCAGCGAACCGCTGCCCAGATCGACCACCACCGGAATATCCAGCTCGCGGCCCATCGCCGCCAGCTCCGCCTCATCAACGGTTTTAGTAAAACCGGCAATGCTGTAATTGCTGGTATGCACCTTCATCAGCAGGCCGGTATTCTCACCCACGGCCTGGCGATAATCTTTAGCGTGGGTGCGGTTGGTGGTACCCACCTCATGTAAAATGCAGCCCGCCTGACGCATCACGTCAGGGATACGAAACGCGCCGCCAATCTCCACCAGCTCGCCGCGCGAGAGAACGACCTCTTTGCCGCTAGCCGTTGCCGCCAGCATCAGCAGCACCGCCGCGGCGTTGTTATTGACGATACAGGCGTCTTCCGCGCCGGTCAGGCGGCACAGCAGATCCGCCAGCGCGCGGTCGCGGTGGCCGCGTCCGCCGTCGTCGAGGCTATATTCAAGGGTAACCGGCGCCCGCATCGCCTGCGCAACCGCCTCCACCGCGGCCTCGGCCTGAATCGCGCGGCCTAAATTGGTGTGCAGGACCGTTCCCGTCAGGTTGAAAACCGGGCGCAGCGCGCTTTCCGTTGTTTGCGCCAGCCGCCGTTCGGCCTCCCGCGCCCAGTCGCCGCACCAGTCGGGCAGCGCCAGGCTCAGGCGAATGTGCTCTCGCGCCTGCTCCAGCATCTGGCGCAGCAGGGCGACAACCTGGACATGGCCATATCGGGCCAGCACGGACGAAAAAGCGGGATCGCGGAGCAGACGGTCGGTGGCCGGAAGCTGGGTGTAAAGCGCACGAGTATCGATAGTCATGAATGAGCCTGGCGATAGGTTATTTTCCCCCTCCCGACGGGAGAGGGAGTCAACAATTGAGCAGCAATTGTAACGCCTGCGCGCAGAAACTGTTACCTGCCTGGGTCAAGTCCTTGGCGGTTCCGTGCGGGCAAAACTGGCGCGCTGAAAGAGTGCCTCAACCAGCGCAATCAGCCGAGGCCGCGTTGCGCACCAGCCCGGCGCCACGCGGCGGAAGTTAAGATAGGCAATGGCGCAGGCGGCAGATATGGACGCCAGATTGATCTCATCGCCGCGCAGGCTGCCGTCGGCCGCGTAGGCCTCCAGCGCATCGAGGCCGCGAGCCACCTTCTCTCGCTGGCGCAGCAGTTCCGTTTCCGACTGCTGGGCCGGCGGACGCGCCTTTTCACGCACCAGCGCCTGGGCCGCTTCCATCACGCCGTCAGCCAGCGCCTCCAGCTGGCGTATTTTCAGCGCCGCCTTCGGGTCGGTCGGGAGCATATCTGGCATCACGCCGAGCAGCTCCAGATATTGCGCAATAATCGGCGAGTCGAACCAGCACTCGCCGTCGTCGGTGACCAGCGCCGGGACCTTGCCTAACGGATTATATTTTGCGACGCCGCTGGCTTCGCTGTAGGGGAATTCATTGACGAACTCGAAGGGGATATCTTTTTCCAGCAGTATGACGGAGATTTTGCGCACAAAGGGACTGGTGTAGCTGCCGATCAGTTTCATAGCCTGCTCCTTTCGCCAACAAAAATCTAAGTATGGTTCAGGAGCAGGCAAAAGGCAGGAAGACTTAGCGTCGGCCTGCCGGTACCCGCCTTAATGATCCAGATAGAGATAGTGCATCCAGCTGGTCATACGCAGCAGGACTTTTCGCATCACCGAAACGTGGGTGAAATGGTCAGAATAGACCGCAACCTGAGCAAAAATACCGTCCGGGAGCGCCTCCACGTCGGCATTCGGATCCAGCTCAATGGTTGCCAGAACGCCATCGGAGCCCGGCGTCATGGTCAGCGACTGCAGCGCGCCCTGCGCCTGATAGCTCCCGCCGGGCACCACCGGTAAAATAGCGGTCAGCCTGCCGTGAAAGACCTGCCCGGGCAGGGCGCTAAAGACCACCTCCGCGTCATCGCCGTTTTTCAGCCGCAGCAGCGAGTTTTGCCGGAACTGCGCCACGATCAGCCGCTTCTGTTCGGGGATAAACACCATCACCGGGCGCAGCGGTAGCGAAGCCGCGTAGGTTCCGGGACGAATCAATACCTGCGTGATGTAGCCATCGCTCGGCGCGCGAACGACGGTCTGATCGAGGTTATATTTTGCCTCGGCCAGCTGCGCACGCAGGCTGACGACCTGCGACTGCTCTCCGCCGACCATACTGTCCAGCTGGCTTTGTATCTGCGCCTGTTCCGCCACCGAGGCTTTCACCATCGCATCCTGGGCGAGGTAGTTTTGTCGGGCGTTATCAATATCGCTTTCAGAAAACGGATTAACCCGCGCCTGGCTGCCTTTCAGGTAGCGCTGATAGTCTTTATAGAGCCGGTCACGTTCTGCGGAAACGCGGACGGTATTGGCCTGCGCTTCCGAGAGCTGCGCCTTCAGGGTATTAATGCTGTGCAGCGCGGTCACCAGATCGGCCTGCAGCCTGTCCACCCTTGCCTGATAGCGCACGGGGTCGATGGTAAAGAGCACCTCGCCTTTACTCACCCGCTGATTCGCTTTATCCGTCACGCTGCTGACCACGCCAGTAACCTGAGGCGTAATGGGAATAGAGATAACCGCCTTCTGCGCGGTAAAAGTATAGGGATGGTTGTAGTTCATTAATAAGATTAGCGCACTAACAATAAATATACCGCCTAGCGCGGCGGTGGGTACCGTCCATTTATTTACCGGGATTTTAAATATTTTAAATATCGACCAGGCAAGAGCCACGTAAGTTAAAATAATCAGCAGATCCATGGTTATTTCTCCGGGGATCGGGCGGAAGCGTGGCGCTGAGCCACTCTTTTCTCAAGGTCGGCAATGCGCTGCCGGAGCTGCGCCAGATCCTGCTCTTCTGTCGCGTCTGCCAGGCCCCCGTCCGGCCGATGCTGCATGCCCCAGCCGCGCTCAGGCTGATAGAGCGTGGCCCAGATCCAGAGGAATGGCCAAATAACATGTAGAGTAAACAGACTGACCCATCCAGCGACGTGAATGGCATCTGCATGTGGGTGGTTACGCTTCTTCGCGATCAGGTAAGGAATATCATGCAGGATGATGATTCCATAAAAGATAACCAGAAAAACGAAGATCAGAACGCCCAGCGCAAAATAATTGAGAAACATATTTTCCTCGAATTTACGCTAATAATTTATATCAGGATGTAGACAGTCAAATAGAATCCCGACTGATGATTTGAGCATAATTCACGCATCTCATTTTTACCATCTGGCGAGAAAAAACGATCGTCAGCGCGACGCGCGTCGCCGTTACATCCCGGCGTATGAAACGGCGGGGAATCTGTCTGAGATCACAGGCGCTAAAAACAAGTCACGATATTTTGTGATTAACATCACATATAAATAATTATTCACAGATTCAAAATTGAGATATGCATCACATTAAAGCGCATTTTCGGCACCAAATTATCCCTCAGCCGCTTTTTTGCACAGCCATTATGTGACACATATCACTATATACACCTCACGATCGCCTATATTCACGTGATGCAGATCACATAAAGACCCGGTCACTGGACAGTTCTACGATTCAGTGCCAGATTTCGCTTTATCAATCAGGGTCCGGCTTCCTCTGCCGCCACATTAACAACAAGCCTCAGGCTTTTAGCCTACGCGATAAGCAAAACAGAAAAAGGGGTGTTTTATGTCATCCGATATCAAGATCAAGGTGCAAAGCTTTGGTCGTTTCCTTAGCAATATGGTGATGCCAAACATCGGCGCGTTTATCGCGTGGGGTATCATCACCGCACTATTCATTCCGACAGGATGGCTGCCAAGCGAGACGCTGGCGAAGCTGGTCGGCCCGATGATTACCTACCTGCTGCCGCTGCTGATCGGTTACACCGGTGGTAAGCTGATTGGCGGCGAGCGCGGCGGCGTGGTCGGCGCGATTACGACTATGGGCGTGATCGTCGGCGCGGATATGCCGATGTTCCTCGGCGCGATGATTGCCGGTCCGCTGGGCGGCTGGGCGATTAAACATTTTGACAGCTGGGTAGACGGTAAGATTAAGTCCGGCTTCGAGATGCTGGTGAATAACTTCTCCGCCGGCATCATCGGGATGATCCTGGCGATTCTGGCGTTTCTCGGCATTGGCCCTGCGGTTGAAGTCCTGTCCAAAATTCTGGCGGCGGGCGTTAACTTCATGGTTGTGCATGACATGCTGCCGCTGGCGTCTATCTTCGTAGAACCGGCGAAAATCCTGTTCCTGAATAACGCCATCAACCACGGCATCTTCTCGCCGCTGGGTATTCAGCAGTCCCACGAACTGGGCAAATCAATCTTCTTCCTGATTGAAGCGAACCCGGGTCCGGGGATGGGCGTGCTGCTGGCGTACATGTTCTTTGGTCGCGGCAATGCTAAGCAGTCTGCAGGCGGCGCGGCAATCATCCACTTCCTCGGCGGTATTCACGAAATCTACTTCCCGTACGTGCTGATGAACCCGCGTCTGATCCTGGCCGTTATCCTCGGCGGTATGACCGGCGTATTCACCCTGACAATCCTCAACGGTGGCCTGGTGTCCCCGGCTTCTCCGGGCTCCATCCTGGCGGTACTGGCAATGACTCCGAAAGGCGCCTATTTTGCTAACATCGCTGCGATTATCGCCGCTATGGCCGTCTCCTTCGTGGTCTCCGCCATTCTGCTGAAAACCAGCAAAGTGAAAGAAGAAGAGGATATCGATGCGGCAACCCGCCGTATGCAGGATATGAAGTCAGCCTCCAAAGGCGCGGCGACTCCGCTGGCCGCAGGCGATGTCGCTAACGACCTGAGCCACGTGCGCAAAATCATCGTTGCCTGTGACGCCGGTATGGGTTCCAGCGCAATGGGCGCAGGCGTGCTGCGTAAGAAAGTACAGGATGCGGGACTGAGCAATATCTCCGTCACCAACTGTGCGATTAACAACCTGCCGCCGGACGTCGACCTGGTGATTACCCACCGCGACCTGACCGAACGCGCCATGCGCCAGGTACCGCAGGCTCAGCATATTTCGCTGACCAACTTCCTCGATAGCGGCCTGTACACCAGCCTGACCGAACGTCTGGTCGCGGCGCAGCGTCATACCGACAATGAAGAGAAAGTTCGCGGTAGCCTGAAGGACAGCTTTGACGCTGCCGATACTCACCTGTTCAGGCTCGGGGCGGAAAATATCTTCCTCGGTCGTCACGCGGCGACCAAAGAAGAAGCCATTCTCTTTGCCGGCGAGCAGCTGGTCAAAGGCGGCTACGTTGAACCGGAATACGTGCAGGCGATGCTGGATCGCGAAAAGCTGACCTCAACCTATCTGGGTGAGTCCATCGCGGTACCGCACGGCACTATCGAAGCGAAAGATCGCGTCCTGAAAACCGGCGTGGTGTTCTGTCAGTACCCGCAGGGCGTTCGTTTTGGCGAAGAGGAAGATGACATTGCCCGTCTGGTCATCGGCATCGCCGCCCGCAACAACGAGCACATTCAGGTCATCACCAGCCTGACCAATGCGCTGGACGATGAGAAAGTGATTGAGCGCCTGACGCACACCACCAGCGTGGAAGAAGTGCTGGCGCTGCTGAACAAAGCGTAGCCTGCTGCCCGGATAAGGCGCCTGCGCCGACGTCCGGGCCGTTCTCCGCCGACGCCGCAACGCGCCCCGGAGCGACGAGAAAGACACCAGCCTCTCTCCACATGCTGGAGAGAGGGTTAGGGTAAGGGACAAGCCTCACCCCAGCCCTCTCAGGTAAAAACATTAATTGAAGGTTAATACTATGAAAGCATTACATTTTGGCGCAGGTAATATCGGGCGTGGCTTTATCGGTAAACTGCTGGCCGACGCGGGAATCACCTTAACGTTTGCCGATGTGAATCAGGTCGTTCTGGATGCCCTGAACGCCCGTCATAGCTATCAGGTTCATGTTGTCGGCGAAAATGAGCAGGTGGATACCGTATCCGGCGTCAATGCCGTGAGCAGCATCGGCGATGAGGTCGTTGAGCTGATTGCCAGCGTTGACCTCATCACCACCGCCGTCGGCCCGGTCGTGCTGGAGCGCATCGCCCCGGCCATTGCCAAAGGCCTGGTAAAGCGTAAGGCGCAAGGGCTTGAAGCCCCGCTGAACATCATTGCCTGCGAGAACATGGTGCGCGGAACCACGCAGCTGAAGGGCCACGTGTTTAACGCGCTGGCCGAAGAAGACAAGGCCTGGGTAGAAGCCCACGTCGGCTTCGTCGATTCCGCCGTCGACCGTATTGTGCCGCCGTCCGCGTCCGCAACCCACGACCCGCTGGAAGTCACCGTGGAGACCTTCAGCGAATGGATTGTCGATAAAACCCAGTTTAAGGGCGTCCTGCCCGCTATCCCAGGCATGGAATTAACCGACAACCTGATGGCATTTGTCGAACGTAAGCTATTCACCTTAAACACCGGACATGCTATAACCGCCTACCTCGGAAAACTGGCGGGCCACCAGACCATTCGCGACGCGATCCTCGATGAGAAAATTCGCGCCGTAGTCAAAGGGGCCATGGAAGAGAGCGGCGCGGTACTGATCAAACGCTACGGCTTTGATGCCCGGAAGCACGCCGCCTATATCCAGAAGATTCTTGGTCGTTTCGAGAACCCGTATTTGAAAGATGACGTTGAGCGCGTTGGCCGCCAGCCGTTGCGTAAACTCAGCGCGGGCGATCGGCTGGTTAAGCCGCTGCTCGGCACGCTGGAATACGCCCTGCCGCACCAGAACCTGGTGCAAGGGATCGCCGCAGCAATGCATTTCCGCTGCGCTGAAGACCCGCAGGCGCAGGAGCTGGCCGCGCTGATCGCTGAGAAAGGGCCGCAGGCCGCGCTGGCACAGATTTCCGGTCTGGATGCCGCAAGCGACGTGGTGCTGGAGACCGTTAACGACTATAACGCCATCAAATGAGGCACGAACAGGCGCGGCACGAACCGCGCCCACTACTACTCCTGTCAGATATGCAGGCAATAATGGAAGAAACACAGGCATTTGAAAACCGTGTGCTTGAGCGTCTGAATGCTGGCAAAACCGTACGAAGCTTCCTGATCGCCGCCGTCGAGCTACTCACTGAGGCGGTTAATATCCTGGTGCTTCAGGTATTCCGCAAAGATGATTACGCGGTGAAATACGCAGTGGAACCGTTGCTGGACGGCGACGGGCCGCTGGGCGACCTTTCCGTACGCCTGAAGCTGATTTACGGCCTTGGGGTGATTAGTCGCGCCGAATACGAAGACGCCGAGCTGCTTATGGCCCTGCGCGAAGAGCTCAACCACGACGGCAACGAGTACGGCTTTACTGACGATGAGATCCTCGGGCCTTTTGGCGAACTGCACTGCGTCAGCGCGCTGCCGCCTCTGCCGCTGTTTGATGATAGCGATGCGGAACTGCTGGCAATGCAGAAGCTGCGCTACCAGCAGGTTGTACGCTCAACGATGATGCTGTCTCTGACCGAGCTGATTTCCCGAATCAGCTTAAAAAAAGCTTTTCAGAAACTAACGCTCTGACTCCCGCTCATGCTCATCGCATGCTGGCCGATACAGCTGCCTGTAATACTCCAGACGACTGAGAAACAGCTCCTCTTTATTCTGCGGAATCTCGCTCGGCACGTGCTGCAAACGCGGGGATTTCTTCAAATACTCCATAAAAGCCTGGCTTGAAGCCATAAAATCAACCGTCTTATCGATAATAAGCGGTACGCCGTCGCCAATTTTCGCCATTATGACCTCCTCTTCTTAAGGATACTCTTATTAAGAATTAGCTAAAAAAGGGGGCGCGGTTAAGGAAAACGTGCTTAAGTTTCGTCAAGCTTCACAGAATCGAAATTCAGCGTTATTTTAGTAAAAATAATTTTAGTATTCAATTGATTAGAATTTACACTGAATGATGCTTCGCCGGGCAAAGCCGCGAGATTTCGATAAATAACTACCCACAACAGAACTCACAGCCCATACTATATGGCGTTGAACCCCCTTTATTAATAGATTAAATCACCATGAAAGAAGTCGAAAAGAATGAAATCAAGCGCTTGAGCGACCGTCTCGACGCCATCCGCCATCAGCAGGCCGATATGTCGCTGGTTGAAGCCGCGGACAAATACGCCGAGCTGGAAAAAGAAAAAGAGACCATTGAAGCGGAAATCGTGCGCCTGCGCGACGTTCAGGGTCAGAAGCTGAGCAAAGAAGCGCAAAAGCTTATGAGCCTGCCGCACCGCCGCGCGATCACTAAAAAAGAGCAGGCCGATATGGGCAAGCTGAAAAAAAGCGTGCGTGGCCTGGTTATCGTTCACCCGATGACCGCTCTGGGGCGTGAAATGAAGCTCACAGAAATGACCGGTTTCTCTAAAATCGCATTCTGATCCCCCTTCCCTCTCCGCCCGGAGAGGGGATTCTCCATTCTCAAAACGCTTCCCCCTTAATTCCGCCCCAATTGGCCCAACCAATTATTTCTTAAACCGTCCAATAGTTCACATATCCATCATTTTTAGTCACAACTATATTGCTCACTAATAACATTTGGTTAACCATTCGTTGTCGTTAACCCTACAACTACCTTTTGGCTGGGCCAGTTTTACAAATGGTGTGACCTGCAAAGAGCGCAGACTCAGCACAGCATCGTGGTGGCCCGATGGAGACCTGCATGAATCTCTGGCAACAAAATTACGATCCGGCCGGTAATATCTGGCTCTCAAGCTTTATCGCATCGCTACCGATTCTGTTTTTCTTTTTTGCCCTGATTAAGCTCAAGCTCAAGGGGTACATTGCCGCCACCTGGACCGTCGCGATCGCGCTGTCGGTGGCGCTGCTGTTCTATAAAATGCCGGTCGATCGCGCGCTGACTTCGGTGGTCTACGGCTTCTTCTACGGCCTGTGGCCCATCGCCTGGATTATTATTGCCGCCGTATTCGTCTACAAAATCTCGGTGAAAACCGGGCAGTTCGAGATTATCCGCTCGTCCATTCTCTCCATTACCCCCGACCAGCGCCTGCAGATGCTGATCGTCGGCTTCTCCTTCGGCGCCTTCCTCGAAGGGGCGGCGGGCTTTGGTGCTCCGGTGGCGATTACCGCCGCGCTGCTGGTTGGCCTCGGCTTTAACCCCCTGTACGCTGCGGGCCTGTGCCTGATAGTAAACACCGCGCCGGTTGCCTTCGGGGCGATGGGGATCCCCATTCTGGTCGCCGGCCAGGTCACCGGTATCGACAGCTTTGCCATCGGCCAGATGGTCGGACGCCAGCTGCCGTTCCTGACGATCATCGTGCTGTTCTGGATTATGGCGATTATGGACGGCTGGCGCGGCGTCAAAGAGACCTGGCCTGCGGTCATGGTCGCCGGCGGCTCCTTTGCGATTGCACAATACCTCAGCTCAAACTTCCTTGGCCCGGAGCTGCCGGACATTATCTCCTCGCTGGTGTCGCTGGTCTGTCTGACCCTGTTCCTCAAGCGCTGGCAGCCGGTGCGCATCTTCCGCTTTGGCGATATGGGCGCCGCGCAGGTCGATCAAACCCTGGCGCGCACGCATTACACCGCCGGACAGGTCATTCGCGCCTGGTCGCCGTTCCTGTTCCTGACCGCCACCGTCACGCTGTGGAGCATCCCGCCGTTTAAGGCCCTGTTTGCTCCGGGCGGCGCGATGTACGACTTCGTGATTAATATCTCCGTGCCGTTCCTCGATAAGATGGTCGCCCGCATGCCGCCGGTGGTCAGCGCCGCGACGCCTTACGCCGCGGTGTATAAATTCGACTGGCTGTCGGCCACCGGTACGGCGATTCTGTTCGCGGCTATACTTTCCGTGGTCTGGCTGCGCATGAAGCCGAAAGACGCGCTGATCACCTTTGGCAGCACGCTCAAGGAGCTGGCGCTGCCGATTTACTCAATCGGCATGGTTCTGGCGTTCGCGTTTATCTCGAACTACTCCGGACTGTCGTCAACGCTGGCTCTCGCTCTGGCGCATACCGGCCATGCGTTTACCTTCTTCTCGCCGTTCCTCGGCTGGCTGGGGGTGTTCCTGACCGGTTCAGATACCTCGTCGAACGCGCTGTTCGCCGCGCTACAGGCCACGGCGGCGCAGCAAATTGGCGTTTCCGATATCCTGCTGGTTGCCGCCAACACTACCGGCGGAGTTACCGGGAAGATGATCTCCCCGCAGTCCATCGCCATCGCCTGTGCGGCGGTAGGCCTGGTGGGCAGGGAGTCCGATCTGTTCCGCTTTACCGTAAAACATAGCCTGATCTTTACCTGTATGGTCGGCGTCATCACCACGCTGCAGGCCTACGTCTTAACCTGGATGATCCCGTGATAGTTATGCCTAAGCGCCTCGCAGACGACGTCGCCCGTCGCGTGCGGGAGCTGATTGAAGAACAAAACCTGGAGGCGGGCATGCGACTGCCCGCCGAACGGCAGCTGGCCGCTCTGCTTGGCGTGTCGCGTAACTCGCTGCGCGAGGCGCTGGCGATGCTGGTGAACGAAGGTCTCCTGCTGAGCCGACGCGGCGGCGGAACCTTTGTCCGCTGGCAGCACGAGGCGTGGTCGGAACAGAATATCGTTCAGCCGCTGAAAACGCTGCTCGCCGACGACCCCGACTACAGCTTTGATATTCTGGAAGCCCGCCACGCCATCGAGGCCAGTACCGCCTGGCATGCCGCGATGCGGGCTACCGATGCCGAAAAAGAGAAAATCCGCCTGTGCTTTGAAGCCACCCAGAGCGAAGATCCGGATCTGGCCTCCCAGGCCGACGTCCGCTTCCACCTGGCGATTGCCGAAGCGTCGCACAACGTCGTGCTGCTGCAAACCATGCGCGGTTTTTTCGACCTCCTGCAATCGTCGGTCAAGGAGAGCCGCCAGCGGATGTACCTTGTTCCGCCGGTTTTCGCCCGCCTGACCGAACAGCACCAGGCCGTTATGGACGCCATTTTTGCCGCTGACGCCGAGGGCGCGCGTCAGGCGATGATGGCCCATTTAGGCTTTGTGCACGCCACGATTAAACATTTTGATGAAGACCAGGCCCGCCAGGCGCGCATTACCCGCCTGCCCGGTGACCACAATGAGAATTCCAGGGAGAACTCGTGATGATTATTTCAGCCGCCAGCGACTACCGCGCCGCCGCCCAGCGTATCCTGCCGCCGTTCCTGTTCCACTATATCGACGGCGGTGCCTACGCCGAGCACACGCTGCGCCGCAACGTTGAAGACCTCTCCGACGTGGCGCTGCGCCAGCGGGTGCTGAAAAATATGTCGGACCTGAGTCTGGAAACCACGCTGTTCAAAGAAAAGCTCTCCATGCCGGTGGCGCTGGCTCCGGTCGGGCTGTGCGGAATGTATGCCCGTCGCGGCGAAGTGCAGGCGGCGGGAGCGGCGGATGATAAAGGCATTCCGTTTACCCTCTCCACGGTTTCCGTATGCCCGATTGAAGAAGTGGCCCCGACCATCAAGCGCCCGATGTGGTTCCAGCTGTACGTCCTGCGCGACCGCGGCTTTATGCGCAATGCGCTGGAGCGCGCCAAGGCGGCGGGCTGTTCAACTCTGGTGTTTACCGTTGATATGCCGACGCCGGGCGCCCGTTATCGCGACGCCCATTCCGGCATGAGCGGCCCGAATGCGGCGCTGCGCCGCTACTGGCAGGCGATGACCCACCCGCAGTGGGCATGGGACGTTGGCTTAAACGGCCGCCCGCATGACCTCGGCAATATTTCCGCCTATCTCGGCAAGCCAACCGGTCTTGAAGACTATATCGGCTGGCTGGCCAATAACTTCGATCCGTCTATTTCCTGGAAAGACCTTGAGTGGATCCGCGAATTCTGGGACGGCCCGATGGTGATCAAGGGGATCCTCGATCCGCAGGATGCACGGGATGCGGTGCGCTTCGGCGCCGACGGGATCGTGGTTTCCAACCACGGCGGCCGCCAGCTCGACGGCGTCCTCTCCTCCGCCCGCGCGCTGCCCGCTATCGCCGATGCGGTGAAGGGCGATATCGCTATTCTTGCCGATAGCGGAATTCGCAACGGCCTCGACGTGGTGCGGATGATTGCGCTGGGCGCCGACAGCGTGCTGCTCGGCCGCGCCTATCTGTACGCCCTGGCGACGCACGGTAAGCAAGGGGTAGCGAATTTGCTGAACCTGATTGAGAAAGAGATGAAGGTGGCGATGACCCTGACCGGAACCAAAACCATCGGCGAAATCAGCCGCGACTCGCTGGTGCAAAACGCCGAAGCGCTGCAGACCTTCAGCGCGCTGAAGCAGGGTAACGCCGCGTAATCCGCTCCCCCGGCTCTCTCCCGCAGGGATGAGGGCCGGGGAAATATCTGCTATTCTGCCCCCCGCACTCAAGAGCCTAATGAGACAGGGCAGCATGCTGAACATTGTACTATTCGAACCAGAGATCCCGCCGAACACCGGCAATATTATCCGCCTGTGCGCCAACACCGGCTTTAGCCTGCATATCATCGAGCCGATGGGCTTCGCATGGGACGATAAGCGCCTGCGTCGGGCCGGGCTGGATTATCACGAGTTTACCGCCGTTCAGCGACATCACGATTATGCGGCTTTTGTCGCAAGCGCCAGCCCGCAGCGCCTGTTTGCGCTCACCACCAAAGGCACGCCCGCCCACAGCGCGGTGAGCTATCAGGACGGTGATTTTTTGCTGTTTGGCCCGGAAACGCGCGGTTTGCCTGCCGATATTCTTGACGCGCTGCCGGCACAGCAGAAAATCCGTATTCCGATGATGCCGGACAGCCGCAGCATGAACCTGTCAAACGCGGTGTCGGTGGTGGTGTATGAGGCCTGGCGCCAGCTGGGATATCCCGGCGCGGTATTGCGTAGTTAAGGCGCTACCCGCGATTTGGGCATTTTCGGCGCAGTCTGGAATGGACTGCGCGCAGCGCGTGAGGACGGCCAGCGCGGCCCGACGCCAGGCCGGCCGCTAAGATTGCCCGATTCTAGATCCCGTCGCCGTACTCAAACGTATGGTGGATGCCGTTAAAGTGCTGATCCATATCCATCGCCGGCTTATCGCTCTCCGGCTTGCCGACGATGCGCGCCGGAACGCCTGCGGCGGTGGTATGCGGCGGAACGGGCTGCAGCACCACGGAGCCGGCGCCGATTTTGGCTCCGCGTCCCACTTCGATATTGCCGAGGATCTTCGCCCCGGCGCCAATCATCACGCCTTCGCGGATTTTCGGATGGCGATCGCCGCTGGTTTTACCGGTGCCGCCGAGGGTGACGGACTGCAGAATAGAGACATCGTTCTCGATCACCGCCGTTTCGCCAACCACAATGCCGGTCGCGTGGTCGAGCATTATTCCCCGGCCAATATTCGCCGCCGGGTGAATATCGACCTGGAAGGAGACGGAAACCTGGTTTTGCAGGAAAATCGCCAGCGCGCGCCGGCCCTGATTCCACAGCCAGTGCCCGATGCGGTAGGCCTGCAGCGCATGAAATCCTTTGAGGTACAGCAGCGGCGTGGAGTATTTATCGACCGCCGGGTCGCGGGTACGCACGGCCTGAATATCACAGGCGGCGGCGGCGATCATTTCCGGGTCGGCGGCATAGGCCTCTTCCACCACTTCACGAATCGCGATGGCGGGCATAATCGGCGAGGCCAGCTTGTTAGCCAGCATATAGCTCAGCGCGCTGCCCAGGTTTTCGTGCTTCAGCAGCGTGGCGTGGTAGAAACTGGCGAGCATCGGCTCACAGTCAGCTAAAGCCCGGGCTTCGGCTTTAATATTATTCCAGACGATATCCAGTTCTTCACACGGCATTGCTGACTCCAGGCGATAGCATAATGACCGGCCAGTTCTACGCTGACCGGGTCATCGAGGTGACAAAGGTTCCTTTAAGGTTAATTGCTGCGCTCGTCCTTGCGTGCGCGACCTAACAAGGTCAATGCTGCCTCGCGCGCAATTTTTCCGCAATACAATACCTGATAAATTTGCTCGGTTATTGGCATTTCTACGCCTAAACGCTGTGCCAGAACGCGGACTTCCTTGGTATTGCGGTAGCCTTCAACCACCTGACCAATCTTATCCTGCGCGCTTTGCACATCCATGCCCTCACCGAGCATCATGCCGAAGCGGCGGTTACGCGATTGGTTGTCGGTACAGGTCAGCACCAAATCTCCCAGACCCGCCATCCCCATAAAGGTTTCCGGATCGGCGCCCAGCGCCGCGCCCAGGCGAGACATCTCGACCAGACCACGGGTAATCAGCGCGGTGCGCGCATTGGCGCCAAAGCCGATACCGTCGGACATCCCGGCCCCAATGGCGATAACGTTTTTCACCGCGCCGCCAAGCTGGACGCCAATGAAGTCCGGATTGATATAGACGCGGAAGCTTTTACCGCAGTGCAGCAGGTGCTGCAGATCGTCCGCAAACTGCGGGTCCGTCGAGGCCAGGGAGATGGCCGTCGGCAGCCCTGCGGCCAGCTCTTTCGCAAAGGTCGGGCCGGAGATCACCGCCAGCGGAATATCATCCCCCAGCGCTTCCCGCGCCACGTCCTGCAGCAGGCGGCCGGTTTCGGCCTCAAGGCCTTTCGTGGCCCAGACCAGGCGCGCGTCGGAACGCATTAGCGGCTTAATCTGACGCAGAACCTGGCCGAAGACGTGGCTCGGGACCACAACCAGGATATCACGACTGGCGGCCAGGGCGGCCGACAGGTCGCTCTCCAGATGCAGCGTGTCAGGGAAGGGAACGTCGGGAAGAAAAGCGGCGTTGCAGCGATCGTTTTGCAGCGTCGCGATGTGCTTAGGGTCATGGCCCCAAAGCACAACGTGATGGCCATTTCTTGCCAGGGTGATGGCAAGAGCGGTGCCGTACGAGCCGGCACCGATCACAGTCATTGCAGCATTAAGTTCGTTCATCAGGCATCCTGATGCTGTTCGGCACCTTCGCCAGCCTGCTGCTGCAGATAGTTCATAAACAGCGCATCGAAGTTCACTGGCGCAAGGTTCAGTTGCGGGAAGGTACCGCGAGAAACCAGGCTGGTGATGCACTCACGCGCATACGGGAACAGGATGTTCGGGCAGTATGCACCGAGGCAATGCGCCATCTGGTTGCCGTCAATGCCTTCGATGGAGAAGATGCCGCCCTGCTGTACTTCGCACAGGAATGCGGTTTCTTCGCCCAGCGCGGCGGTTACGGTCACACGCAGCACCACTTCATAGACGCCTTCAGCCAGCTGGCTGGAAGCGGTATCCAGATCAAGTTTAACCTCTGGCTGCCAGTCTTTCTGGAAAACTTGCGGAGCATTCGGCGCTTCGAAGGAGATATCCTTGGTATAAATACGCTGGATCTGGAAAGTCATTTCGGTGCTGTTTTGTTCTGACATAGTAAAACCCTTTCGTGTTGTCCTTAAATACGCCTACCCGGCCTGGGTGGACGCAAAATTAGCGCAGCAGGGGATCAAGTCCACCACGTGAATCAAGCGCATACAAGTCGTCACAGCCGCCAATGTGCTGTTCATCAATAAAAATCTGCGGAACCGTCGTCCGACCGCTGCGTTGGATCATCTCTTCACGCTTCGTCGCGTTGCCATCGATCGGCAGTTCGTTGAACGTTACGCCTTTGCTGTTCAGCAGCGCTTTAGCACGCACGCAGAACGGGCAGGTCGCTTTGGTATAGATATCAATATTGGCCATGACTTCACTCCTGTTTTTACCCTGGGGATTTTAGGCCGCAAACAAGGCGCTCCCCCAGCGGATAGCCGCAATGAGGGAACCCTGCTACGTCATAAAGGCGTGGGGTAAATTATTTGCCGCGTACCAGCGGAAGGTTTTCGCCACTCCAGCCGGCAATGCCTTCTTTCAGTACAAAGACCTTCTCGAATCCGGCTTTATTCAGCGCGCTCGCAGGCTCTTGTGCCTGCATACCGGAACCGTCTACCACTATAATGGGTTGTGCTTTGTGCTTTTCCAACTCACCAACGTTATTTGCCTTGATATCGCTCGGCAGCAGGTTGAGAGAACCAGCAATGTGGCCTTTACGGAAATCGTCACGCTGACGCAGGTCGACAACCACCGCATCTTCTTTGTTAATCAGACGCGTCGCTTCACCACGGGTAATGACTTTAATTTTCGACGTCAGCCCTTTAAAGGTGGTGAACAGCACCGCACCCAGCAGCGCGATCCACGCGATGCTCAGGACGGGATGACGGCCGACGAATTGCATAATTTCTTGCATGGGGGGTTACAACTCCCGACTAAGTGATAAAAAAACCAGGCAAGGAGTATACCTGTGCATTGCGGCAAATACAGCCAGTGAGCGTTATGTAATGCATTTTCTGCGGCACGCCGCGAAAAAAACTCCCCCTTGCCGCTCCCCTTCGCCCCGGGTGCTCCCTTTCTTTGATCTTTAACGGTGATTTGATCGATTCAGCTGTAGTAAAATTACGCAAATTTTCTGTCTTTGAGCATGAGGTTGTCGCAATGTCGGTTTCTAAAAAACCTATGGTACTGGTCATTCTGGATGGCTATGGCTACCGTGAAGACCAGCAGGATAACGCTATTTATAGCGCAAAAACCCCCGTCATGGACGCGCTGTGGGCGAAACGTCCCCATCTGCTGATTGACGCTTCAGGCCTGGAAGTGGGCCTGCCGGATCGCCAGATGGGCAACTCCGAAGTGGGCCACGTTAACCTTGGCGCCGGTCGTATCGTTTACCAGGACCTGACCCGTCTTGATGTTGAAATCAAAGAGCGGACGTTCTTTGCTAACCCGGTACTGACTGCGGCGGTAGACAAAGCGGTTGCCGCAGGTAAAGCGGTACACATCATGGGCCTGATGTCTCCTGGCGGCGTTCACAGCCACGAAGACCACATCATGGCGATGGTTGAACTGGCGGCAGAGCGCGGCGCGGAAAAAATCTACCTGCACGCGTTCCTCGACGGCCGCGATACTCCGCCGCGCAGTGCGGAAAGCACGCTGGCGAAGTTCGAAGACAAATTTGCCACCCTCGGTAAAGGCCGCGTGGCCTCGATTATCGGTCGCTACTACGCCATGGATCGCGACAACCGCTGGGATCGCGTGGAGCAGGCGTATAACCTGATGACCCTGGCGCAGGGCGAGTTCCAGGCCGATACTGCCGTTGCGGGTCTGCAGGCCGCCTACGCCCGTGATGAAAACGACGAATTCGTCAAAGCCACCGTGATTCGCGCCGCGGGCCAGGCCGATGCGGCAATGGAAGACGGCGACGCGCTGATTTTCATGAACTTCCGCGCCGACCGCGCCCGTGAAATCACCCGCGCCTTCGTGAACGCCGATTTCGACGGCTTTGCGCGTAAAAAAGCGGTTAACCTTGATTTCGTCATGCTGACCGAATACGCCGCTGATATCAAAGTCGCCTGCGCCTACCCGCCGGCTTCGCTCGCGAACACCTTCGGCGAGTGGATAGCGAAAAACGATAAAACGCAGCTGCGTATCTCCGAAACGGAAAAATACGCGCACGTCACCTTCTTCTTTAACGGCGGCGTCGAAGAGCCGTTTAAAGGCGAAGAGCGTATTTTGATCAACTCTCCGAAAGTCGCGACCTACGATCTGCAGCCGGAAATGAGCTCTGCCGAGCTGACTGAAAAACTGGTTGCGGCCATCAAAGGCGGCGAGTACGACACCATTATCTGCAACTATCCAAACGGCGATATGGTCGGCCACACCGGGGTCATGGAAGCGGCGATTAAAGCCGTTGAAACGCTGGATAACTGTGTCGATCAGGTGGTTAACGCGGTCGAAGCCGTCGGCGGCCAGCTGCTGATCACCGCCGATCACGGCAACGCTGAGCAGATGCGCGATCCCTCCACCGGCCAGGCTCATACTGCCCACACCAACCTGCCGGTACCGCTGATCTACGTCGGTGATAAAACCGTGAAAGCAGCCGCAGATGGCAAACTTTCCGATATCGCTCCGACCATGCTGTCGCTGATGGGAATGGAAATCCCGCAAGAGATGACTGGCAAGCCGCTGTTCATCGTGGAATAATCCTTCCCCATGAGGGGAAAGGCGACTTATTCAAATACATGGATCGCAACGACAGTACGATCCGTTCTTTACGCCAGCGCGTTCAGCGCTGGCGTATTGCTGTGCGCCGTACCTGCCCATGCGGACGATCGCGATCAGCTAAAATCCATTCAGGCCGATATTGCCGCTAAACAGCGTGCGATACAGCAGCAGCAGCAGCAGCGCTCTTCCCTGCTCGCTCAGCTAAAGACGCAGGAAGAAGCGATCTCTGCCGCCGCCCGCAAGCTGCGTGAAACCCAGGCCACCCTGACCCAGCTGAACAAGCAGATTGACGAGATGAACGCCTCTATCGCCAAACTGGAGCGCCAGCGCGCCTCGCAGGAGCGCAGCCTGTCCGCCCAGCTGGACGCCGCGTTTCGTCAGGGGCCGCACACCGGCATGCAGATGATCCTCAGCGGCGAAGAGGGCCAGCGCAACCAGCGTATCCAGGCCTACTACGGTTATCTCAACCAGGCCCGCCAGGAGACTATCGCCCAGCTGAAGCAGACGCGTGAAGAGGTCACCGCGCAAAAGGCCGAGCTGGAAGAGAAGCAGAGCCAGCAGCAAACGCTGGTCTACGAGCAGCGCGCGCAGCAGGCTAAGCTTGAGCAGGCGCGCAACGAGCGTAAAAAGACGCTTTCAGGCCTCGAATCCTCTATCCAGCAGGGTCAACAGCAGCTGAGCGAAATGCGGGCCAACGAATCGCGTCTGCGCGGTCGCGTTGCCCAGGCAGAAGCGGCGGCTAAGGCTCGCGCGGAGCGCGAAGCCCGCGAGGCGCAGGCGGTTCGCGATCGCCAGCAGGATGCATCCCGCAAAGGCACCACCTATAAACCATCCGAAAGCGAACGTTCCCTGATGTCCCGCACCGGCGGACTGGGTTCGCCGCGCGGCCAGGCCTACTGGCCGGTTCGCGGCACGCTGCTTCACCGCTATGGCGAACAGCTGCAAGGTGAACTACGTTGGAAGGGGATGGTTATCGCCGCGTCTGAAGGCACCGAGGTCAAAGCGATAGCCGATGGCCGGGTGATCCTCGCCGACTGGCTGCAGGGCTACGGCCTGGTGGTGGTCGTGGAGCACGGTAAAGGCGATATGAGCCTCTACGGCTATAATCAAAGCGCGCTGGTCAGCGTCGGGACTCAGGTCCGCGCAGGCCAGGCGATTGCCCTCGTCGGCAGCAGCGGCGGTCAAGGCCGTCCGTCGCTCTATTTCGAAATTCGTCGCCAGGGTCAGGCGGTCAATCCACAGCCGTGGTTGGGAAGATAAGTTTTGCTTCAATTTCGCAGAATTGCACTCGCGGTAGCCGGTACGCTGGCTTTCGCCGCGCCGGCTTTTGCTGGCAAACTCTCCATTGTTATCGACGACTTTGGCTATCGTCCACAGACGGAAAACCAGGTGCTGGCGCTGCCGGCCACGATCTCCGTCGCCGTATTACCGAATGCACCGCACGCCCGTGAAATGGCGACCAAAGCGCACGGCCTCGGCCATGAGGTGCTCATTCACCTGCCGATGGCGCCGCTCAGCAAGCAACCGCTGGAAAAAGACACCCTGCGTCCGGACATGAGCAGCGCCGAGATCGAGCGCATCATCCGTGAAGCCTACGGCAAAGTGCCGTACGCCGTGGGTCTGAACAACCATATGGGCAGCGCGATGACCTCCAGCCTGTTCGGGATGCAGAAGGTGATGCAGGCGCTGGAGCGCTACAATCTCTACTTCCTCGACAGCGTGACCATTGGCAACACCCAGGCGATGCGAGCCGCACAGGGCACCGGGGTGAAGGTGATTAAGCGCAAGGTGTTCCTCGACGATACGCAAAACGAAGCGGATATCCGCACCCAGTTCAACCGGGCGATCGCCCTGGCGCGGCGTAACGGTTCGGCGATTGCTATCGGCCACCCGCACCCCACCACGGTGCGTGTGCTGCAGCAAATGGTCTATAGCCTGCCGTCGGACATTACCCTCGTGCGCCCGAGCAGCCTGCTAAACGAGCCGCAGGTGGATACCTCCACGCCAAATAGCGCACCGCCGTCGCAGACCGTGCCGCCAACGAAGCCGCGTAACCCGTTCCGCGGCGTGAAATACTGCAAGCCGCAGCGTCCGCCTGAGCCGGTGAACGCCAGCCGGTTCTTTACTATTCTGAGCGAAAGCATTAGTCAGAGCGCACTGGTGCAGTATTACCAGCTGAAATGGCAGGGCTGGGATAATCCGACAAACTAGGGGGAGCGGGAATCCGGGCGCTTTTCGGCCGCAGGTTCCCGTTTATCTCCTTCGGCATACCAGGCTTTAAAATATTTCAGGAAGCTGTACAACGTTGCGTACAGCCCGGTCACGACCCCGACCTTTCCGCTACGCCACGCCCCGCTGAACAGATACCACTTAAAAAACGCGCCAGCCGCGCCGATCGCTCCCCGGCTCAGTGACGGCCTGATCTTCTGGTGTTTAACCAGCCGGGTGGTATAGCTATTGAGCTTATTAAAAACTTCATGCAGCGAGTAGAAGGTATCGTGACGTACGCGGCCGGGCAGCTTGATTGAGCGGCTGTGGCCGACGACGCGATCGTCCACCGGGCGGTCGTTAAAGGCCGCCACGGTACGATTGAACAAGCGAACCGGGTAATCAGGCGATGAAACGGGATAAATGGTTCTGACGGACTCCCCCAGCACGTACCAGTAACGCGGCAGGCGCCACGCGCAGGTCGGATCGATCTCCGGCCCGGCTTTAAGCCTTAGAATGGCGGCGACAACTTCGCTATCGAGGATTTCGTCACTGTCCATACACAGCACCCAGTCATGGCTGACCAGCGCCGTGGCGTAGTTCATCTGCGCTCCGTGGGCGGTATAGGCGTGGTGATGAACCTGCAACCCGAACTGCTGGCAGATATCCAGCGTCGCATCCGTGCTCCCGGAATCAACGACAATACACTCATCCGCCACTTTTAAAAGCGGGGGCAGAACGTCGCGCAGCAGGCGGGCGGAGTCACAGGTTAGCAGGCAGACGGTGAGTTTAGGCATAGCGTTTATAAGGTTAAAACATGGGTAAACAAACTGTATAAACGACCTGGCAAAAAATCGATTTAGAAATAGTGCGTTTGCAATGAAGTATGTTTGAAATGTTATCCACATCCCAATAAAAAAGCGCCCGCAGGCGCTCAGAATATGCGCCAGCAAACGGATTTCCATCTGCTGGCGCGGCGGATAACGGAGGTTTAATCCCAGCTCAGAATCACTTTACCCGACTGGCCGGAGCGCATCGCGTCAAAGCCCTGCTGGAAATCATCAATGCCGAAACGGTGGGTGATAATCGGCGACAGATCTAAACCAGACTGGATCAGGGCCGCCATCTTGTACCAGGTCTCAAACATTTCACGACCGTAAATCCCTTTGATGAACAGCCCCTTAAAGATGACTTTGGTCCAGTCGATGGACATATCGGACGGCGGAATACCCAGCATCGCAATACGGCCACCGTGATTCATGGTGTCCAGCATGGTGCGAAACGCCGGCGGCGCGCCGGACATCTCCAGACCCACATCAAACCCTTCGGTCATGCCGAGCTCGGCCATCACGTCGGCAAGGCTCTCCTGCGCAACGTTAACCGCGCGGGTCACGCCCATCTTGCGCGCCAGGCCCAGACGGTACTCGTTCACGTCGGTGATCACCACGTTGCGCGCGCCGACGTGCTTAGCGACCGCCGCCGCCATGATGCCAATCGGACCGGCGCCGGAAACCAGCACATCTTCGCCGACGAGGTCGAAGGAGAGCGCGGTGTGTACGGCGTTGCCAAAGGGGTCAAAAATCGACGCCAGATCGTCAGAAATGTTGTCCGGAATTTTGAAGGCATTGAAGGCCGGGATCACCAGATATTCGGCAAAACAGCCGGGGCGGTTAACGCCAACCCCAATGGTGTTGCGGCACAGATGCGTGCGCCCGGCGCGGCAGTTACGACAGTGGCCGCAGGTAATATGACCTTCGCCAGAAACGCGATCGCCCAGCTTAAAGCCGCGAACTTCCTGACCGATACCCACCACTTCACCCACGTATTCGTGCCCTACCACCATCGGCACCGGGATGGTCTTCTGCGACCATTCGTCCCAGTTATAGATGTGTACGTCGGTACCGCAAATTGCGGTCTTACGGATTTTAATCAGCAGATCGTTGTGGCCGACTTCCGGTTCCGGTACGTCGGTCATCCAGATGCCTTCTTCCGCTTTCAGTTTGGATAACGCTTTCATCTCACACCCTCAGGCAATGACGCCCAGTTGTTTACCGATGCGGGTAAAGGCTTCCACCGCACGTTCAATTTGTTCAGGGGTATGCGCCGCAGACATCTGGGTGCGAATACGCGCCTGGCCTTTTGGTACCACCGGATAGAAGAAACCGGTGACGTAAATACCTTCTTTTTGCAGCTCGCGCGCAAAATTCTGCGCCACGGTCGCTTCGCCGAGCATCACCGGGATAATGGCGTGATCGGTGCCCGCCAGGGTAAAGCCCGCAGCGGTCATTTTTTCGCGGAACAGGCGCGCGTTGGACCACAGACGGTCGCGCAGCTCGGCGCCGGATTCCACCATCTCCAGCACTTTGATGGAGGCGGCGACGATTGCCGGAGCCAGCGAGTTGGAGAACAGATACGGACGCGAGCGCTGGCGCAGCCACTCAACCACCTCTTTGCGCGCCGCGGTATAGCCGCCGGAGGCGCCGCCCAGCGCTTTACCGAGGGTGCCGGTGATGATATCCACCCGCCCCATCACCTCGCAGTACTCGTGGGAGCCGCGGCCGTTTTCGCCGACAAAGCCGACGGCGTGAGAGTCGTCGACCATGACCAGCGCGTCGTATTTATCCGCGAGGTCGCAGACGCCTCGCAGGTTGGCAATCACGCCGTCCATGGAGAACACGCCGTCGGTGGCGATCAGCACGTGCCGCGCACCGGCCTCACGCGCCTCTTTCAGCCGCGCTTCCAGCTCCTGCATGTCGTTGTTGGCGTAGCGGAAACGCTGCGCTTTACACAGGCGCACGCCGTCGATGATCGACGCGTGGTTCAGGGCGTCGGAGATAATGGCGTCTTCCGCGCCCAGCAGGGTTTCGAACAGGCCGCCGTTGGCGTCAAAGCAGGAGGAGTAGAGAATCGCATCTTCCATGCCGAGGAACTCGGCCAGCTTCTTCTCAAGCGCTTTGTGGCTGTCCTGGGTCCCGCAAATAAAACGCACAGAGGCCATACCGAAGCCGTGACTGTCCATGCCGGCTTTCGCCGCGGCAATCAGCTCCGGGTGGTTGGCGAGGCCGAGATAGTTATTGGCGCAGAAGTTAATCACGCTATTGCCGCCGACGGTAATATCCGCCTGCTGCGCCGATGTGATAATGCGTTCTTCTTTAAACAACCCCTCCGCGCGAGCGGTATCCAGGCTATTGGTTAACTGTTGATAAAAATCACCACGCATTGCAACTCTCCAGATTCGGCAAAATTTGGCACATATTACCCAAAGCTATACGCTGATACGAGATGATGCATGCCTGAATGAATTATTTGCAGCATAAATCACGCACGCCCGGCACCTTTTCTGCGAAGGGCTGAAGCCTGTCTCATGTGGTGATATGATAGAAGCATTCATGTCCGGATTATCTCTGGACTCCATACTTCAAAGGTTACTGTTATGATCATCGTTACCGGCGGCGCAGGGTTTATCGGCAGCAATATCGTCAAGGCCCTGAATGACAAAGGCATTACCGACATTTTGGTCGTAGATAATCTGAAAGATGGCACCAAGTTTGTGAACCTGGTTGACCTGAACATCGCTGATTACATGGATAAAGAAGACTTCCTGATCCAGGTTATGGCGGGCGAAGAGTTCGGCGAAGAAATTGAAGCGGTATTCCATGAAGGCGCCTGCTCCTCCACCACGGAGTGGGACGGCAAGTACATGATGGATAACAACTATCAGTACTCTAAAGAGCTTCTTCACTACTGCCTGGAGCGCGAGATCCCGTTCCTGTACGCCTCTTCCGCAGCCACCTACGGCGGCCGTACCAGCGACTTTATCGAATCCCGCGAATACGAGCAGCCGCTCAACGTCTACGGCTACTCCAAGTTCCTGTTTGACGAATACGTGCGCCAGATCCTGCCGGAAGTCGATTCGCAGATCGTCGGCTTCCGCTATTTCAACGTCTACGGGCCGCGCGAAGGCCATAAAGGCAGCATGGCAAGCGTGGCGTTCCACCTCAATACCCAGCTGAATAATGGCGAAAGTCCGAAACTGTTCGAAGGCAGCGACGGCTTCAAGCGCGACTTCGTCTACGTCGGCGACGTGGCGGCGGTCAACCTGTGGTTCTGGGAGAACGGCGCGTCCGGTATTTTCAATCTCGGCACCGGCCGGGCGGAATCCTTCCAGGCGGTAGCCGACGCCACTCTGGCATTCCACCAGAAGGGCAGCATCGAATATATCCCGTTCCCGGACAAGCTGAAGGGCCGCTACCAGGCGTTTACGCAGGCAGATCTCACCAACCTGCGTGCGGCAGGCTATGATAAGCCTTTCAAAACCGTGGCCGAAGGCGTCACCGAGTACATGCATTGGCTGAACCGCGACAGCGATACAAATTCACAAAATCATTCGGGCAGCTAAGTGAATCTCCGGGAGCTTACAAAAGCAAGTGACCGGAGTGAACGCAGGTAGCCAACGCAGAGACCGTTTGAAGGATGAAGTGAATGAAAATACTGGTGATCGGCCCGTCATGGGTGGGCGACATGATGATGTCGCAAAGTCTCTATCGCACGCTCAAGGCGCGCTATCCCCAGGCAATCATCGACGTGATGGCGCCCGCGTGGTGCCGTCCGCTGCTGTCACGGATGCCGGAAGTCAACGAAGCCATTCCCATGCCGCTCGGCCACGGCGCGCTGGAGATCGGCGAACGGCGCAAGCTCGGGCTCAGCCTGCGCGAACGTCGCTACGATCGCGCCTACGTGCTGCCGAACTCGTTTAAATCGGCGCTGGTTCCTTTCTTCGCCAACATCCCACACCGCACCGGCTGGCGCGGCGAGATGCGCTACGGCCTGCTGAACGACGCCAGAACGCTGGATAAAGACGCGTGGCCGCTGATGGTTGAGCGCTACGTGGCTTTAGCCTACGACAAAGGCGTTATGCGCGGCGCGAAAGATCTGCCTCAGCCCCTGCTCTGGCCGCAGCTGCAGGTGCATGAAGGGGAAAAATCGCAGGTCTGCAACGCCTTCAATATTTCCGCCCATCGCCCCATTATCGGCTTCTGCCCCGGGGCTGAGTTCGGTCCGGCCAAGCGCTGGCCGCACTACCACTATGCCGAACTAGCCAAACGGCTGATCGATGAAGGCTATCAGGTGCTGCTTTTCGGTTCGGCCAAGGACCATGAAGCGGGCAACGATATTCTGGCCGCTCTCAGCACCCAGCAGCAGGCATGGTGTCGTAACCTGGCCGGTGAAACCCAGCTTGAACAGGCGGTGGTACTGATTGCCGCCTGCAAAGCGGTTGTCAGCAACGACTCCGGGCTGATGCACGTCGCCGCCGCGCTCAATCGTCCGCTGGTCGCGCTGTACGGCCCGAGCAGCCCAGACTTTACGCCACCGCTGTCGCATAAGGCGCGGACGATCCGCCTGATCAGCGGCTACCACAAGGTGCGGAAAGGAGATGCGGCTGAAGGATATCATCAGAGCCTGATCGATATTACGCCGCAGCGCGTACTGGAAGAGCTGAACCCGCTGCTGCAGGACGAACCGGAAAAAGAGGAAGCGTAGCGGATGCGGGTATTGATCGTTAAAACCTCGTCCATGGGCGACGTTCTGCACACGCTGCCCGCGCTGACCGACGCCGCGCAGGCCTTTCCCGGGATTCGTTTCGACTGGGTGGTCGAGGAGGGCTTCGCCCAGATCCCCTCCTGGCACCAAAGCGTTGACCGCGTGATTCCGGTGGCCATTCGCCGCTGGCGCAAGGCCTGGTTTTCCGCGCCGGTTAAGGCCGAGCGTAAAGCCTTCCGCCAGGCGCTGCGGGCGGAGAAGTACGACGCAATCATTGACGCCCAGGGTCTGGTGAAAAGCGCCGCCCTGGTCACCCGGCTGGCGCACGGCGTGAAGCACGGTATGGACTGGCAAACTGCCCGCGAGCCGCTGGCCTGCCTGTTCTACAACCGTCGCCACCACATTGCCAGGCAGCAGCACGCCGTTGAGCGTACCCGCGAGCTGTTTGCCAAAAGCCTCGGCTATGCCAAACCAGAGACTCAGGGCGATTACGCGATTGCCCGCCACTTTCTGCGCCAGGAAGAGGCCGGTGCCGCGCCGTACCTGGTCTTCCTGCACGCCACCACCCGCGATGATAAACACTGGCCGGAAGAGAACTGGCAGGCGCTTATCGCGCTGCTGGCCGACAGCGGCCTGCGGATTAAGCTGCCGTGGGGCGCGCCGCACGAAGAGGCGCGGGCCGGGCGGCTGGCGCAGGGGCACGATTTCGTCGAGGTGCTGCCGCGCATGAGCCTGGAGCAGGTCGCCCAGGTTCTGGCCGGCGCCCGCGGCGTGGTTTCCGTCGATACCGGCCTGAGTCATTTAACCGCCGCGCTCGATAAGCCTAATTTTACCCTCTACGGCCCGACCGATCCGGGTCTTATCGGCGGCTATGGGCAAAACCAGTACGTCGTGCGTCCGGAAAACGGCAGCAGCACGGGGGATATTAGCGCCTCACGGGTTCTGCAATTGTTGACCTCCCAGGGACTGGCCTGATGGGCTCATTGTTTAAGCAAATCTATCGCTACACGCATCCGCGTGCCTTTCGCCATAATGAAAACCTGTGGCCGTGGGCAAAGATAACCCGCGCAGCGTCGGGTGAGATTTGTTCACTAATTTACAAAGGCAAAACGGTACCGCTGTGCAGCCTGAGCGAGCTGAAAAATAGCTTTTCCGGACCACTGCTACTGACCGCCACGGGGCCATCGGTTAAAGATATTGATTTTTCCGTTACCCCTCGTACCGTACCGGTAATGGGCGTGAATGGTGCCTTCTCACTGGAAGGAAAACTCAGTTTCTCCTTATACCTTATCGTGGATATGGAATTTTTCGACCGCAAGCCGGACATCATTTCCGCTATTGTCAGCAATCCGCAGATTCTATTTTTCACAACCGCCCACGGTATTGCCAAAATTATCGATCGCACAGGCATGGAGAATATCCGCTGCCGACTGGCGCTGATTGAAGATGCCTGCTACAAAATTTATCAACCTCGGGTAGTCAGCAAAGATATTCGCGCCCGGTTTACCGACTTTGACACGGTAATATTGCACGAGCGTATTGATAACATTGCTTTTTCTATCGATATTCGTCAAGGGATATTCGATGCAGGCACCGTAGCCTACTGGGCGCTGCAAATTATTGCCTACCTTGGGTTTGATAAAGTTATCATCGCTGGTCTGGATATGAATAATTTCAATCGGCCACGATTTTATGAAAATGATGCAAATAAGCTGCCTTCTTATCTCGAAAGCAAGGTTACTGCGCTGATTTTCCCTGCGCTTGCACTGGCCAGCCGCTATATGCAAAGCTCCGGAATCAACATTATCAATACCTCAATAAATAGCGCGGTTCCTGTCGATATATTCAGTAAAGTGCCGTTCAGCCAAATTGTGAAAGAAGTGACCGAACAGGCCACCTCTTTCACCTGATCATGCTCGCGCTTGTTTGGCTCCCGATAGGCCCGCGAAAATAATGAGACCGGTGATGAGCATGACAATAAATCGGTCATGAATAAAAAGCGAATCCACCGAGCCGAACAAGATAACCGGCGCACATAAAAAAGCGGTGCCGCACGACAATATCCCTTTTCTACGAACATAGAAAACCATTGCCGTGTACAGGCACAGTAAGATGATTCCACCGATAACGCCTTGTAATGACATCGTCTCAATGAGGTCGTTGTGCAAATGGTAAACCATGTTACGCATTCCCTCCGGATTACCATGCTCTTTCTCTTGCATTAACTGCGACAGAATTTCATAGCGGTCCTGAGAGCTGACCCCTGAAGGATGGTGGTATATCTCATAGACCCCCGTATGCCACATACTTAATCTGGCACCCAGCGAGGTATTGTTATCGTTTTGATATTCAGACAGTTCGCTAACGGCCGCCACCGCCCGCACCTTGATGGTCGGAAAAGCAAACTCAATCATCACCAGTGAGGCTAATAAAGACGCCACACACAGCGCTATAAATTTTGCCCTGGACAGCATTTTGCTTTTCAGCAAACAATATAACAAAATTGCCGGGTAAAAAATTAACACTGACCGGGTTTGCGTCAAAAATATAATCCATAACGATAAAACAACAACTGTAATAATTATCGGAGCACGGTAGCGAATTTTCACACATGATAAAGCGTAAAGCGTAATCATGGTATAGAACGCATAAATATAGGCACTTAACGTTGCTGAACTATCTATTCTCAGACGATCATCAGAAATAAAGAAGTGGAAATGCAGTGCATATAATGTTAAATAGGCGAAACCTAATAGCAGCATGTAGTTAATAAACTGCCCTGGATACGGTTTAATTAGGCGTAGCACTGCTGAAATCAGCAGCATCACTACTGAACCAATAATCAAATAGGCACCCGTTCGTGCATAGCTAAGATCAGCCATATAAACTTCGGTAGCATTAGCAGGGAATCTATATGTCCACAGCAACTGTGAAACTCCCATCAAAAAAAGAGTAGCTGCCAGCACAACTTCTTCAGTTTTGAAACGCAGTGCTTTAAAGTTTATTGCTGCATAACTAACGGTAATCATTGAGGAAAGGTAAAAAAGGTTTCTCCCCATTATTTTTTCTGGGGTTACTACCGCGCAAGATAATATTGCCGCCAGCAATATTATTAACGGAAACTTATCTCTGATCATGTCTGATTAGCTTTTCACAAATGGGGGTACCCATACTTCACCGCAATCCCACGGTCTTGGTTTTCCATGGAAGCATACAATTCGAGTTCCGACAGGCACGGAACCGTTTCCGATCGCATGCTCATTTTTCTTCTTACTAATGACATGCTTTTTATAGCTGACAATTTGTCCAGGCAATATTTCCTGCCAGATCGACGCTTGAGGATATATTTTACTAATAAACTCCTGATCCCCACCGCTCTGATAACGCGTCATAAACAACTGTGGATAGCGTCTGAAAGCTTCCCATACTTTAAATTTCTCTTCATGCGGGATACGCATTATTGCCGAGTTTTTAGTTTTCTGCGGAAAGAAGAAATCGCTTAACATAGTCAGGCGGGTATTTTGCAAAATATCCGTAATGTCACCTACGACAACCACATCTAAATCTATATAGAAAATATCATCGTCGACTTTTTGCGGATCAAATATTTCAATTTTTGACCACCAGCCGGGAAGATTTTCAGTCAGTTTAATCGTCTGAACGCCCGGAATGATGAGGTCAGTAAAGCAAATCTTCTCGATATTATCCGGTAATTGCTTATACAACCACTGAACATGATCATGATTATAATCACCACCAGAACGCAATACCGTTACTATCTTCATGAATACCTCAGAAAATGAAAACACACCGTACAGAAAGAACCCGAAAGCTCAATATATAAACGCGGATAATGTTACACCAGAAAGGTCAGATATCTCTATGATACCTGACCTTTTTAGGTAGGATTTCTCCGGAAGGCAGAGTACTCCGCCAACGTCATCCCTTTGACCTGCGGCGCCAGCCAGCTGAAGAAGCTTTCGAGATCCGCATACAAACGTTCGATATCCTGCTCGTTTTTAAACGTCGGGCTGCCGCCGGGCATGTACTCAGAAGAGTGGAGCATATATTCGACGTAGTCATTACCCTGAGTCAACGTCTGTTCGACGACCTTTTTCATCGTCTCAACGTTACCGCCCATCGGCCGCAGCCAGTGAACCGACGGCGAGCGCACCTTGCCGCGCAGGCGGTCATAGCCCTGCTTAATGCCGTTCATCAGAGCGCTGTGTTTGTACTGGATGCTCATCGGCACCTCCAGCAGCGAAGAACGCCCTTCCCGGCTGATATCGTTCTCGTCGAGGAAATAGGCGTGCTGCGGGAAGCGGCGATAATCGGTGCCGCCATCGCCCTGCGGGGCGCCTTTCGCCGTTTTCCAGTTGACCCGCGGCGTCACCGAGCAGTCGACCTGATAGCCATGCTCCACCAGCAGGCGCGCATAGCGCTCATCAAACGCCCAGCGTCCGGCGCGATGGCTGACCATTTTGGTCTGGAAGGTCTCTTCCAGCAGATGGGTCATATAAGCGACTTTTTCACGCATCGCCGCATCGCTGTATTCGATAAGATAGGGCTTATGTCGCCAGTCATCGGCGGTCAGCGGGTCGGTCGGCGGGCTGTTCCAGGCATGCAGGTGCATGCCGATTTCGGCGGTGCCGCGGGCAATCACATCTTTGGCGAATTCGATATAGAATGGATCTATCGCCATCTCGTAGTTGGTTAAATAGACCGGCTTAAAGCCATACTTTTCGCAAAGCTGCTGAAAACGCGGTAAATAACGCGCATTCTCGGTGGTAATACTGTCATGTTTTTGCCAGAGGTTATCACCCTCGGTATCAATCGTGATGAGAAATGCGGGATTGTGCACGAAAACGTCCTCAGACCATACGTATCGGGTCATGGTAGAGCAAGACAACGCTTCTCTCAATCTATCTGATCCCCTAGAATCGGAACCCTGATACTGAATGAAGAACAGAGAATGACGCCTGAAACCCGCTCTCCCGGTCCCGTGAACCCGGCGCGCATCCTGGTCATCAAGCTGCGCCATCATGGCGATATGCTGCTGATCACGCCGCTCGTTCACGTCCTCAAACGGCAGTATCCCGCGGCCAGCGTTGATGTGCTGCTTTATGAAGAGACCCGGGATATGCTCGCGGCGAACGCGGATATTAACCAGATTTACGCGATTGACCGCCGCTGGAAAAAACAGGGAACCGTCCATCAGCTCAAAATGGAGCTGCGGCTGATCCGCACGCTTCGCCAGCAGCGCTACGATCTGGTGCTCAACCTTGCCGATCAGTGGCCCAGCGCCATTATTACCCGCTTAACCGGCGCCGCCACGCGCATCGGCTTTGATTTCCCGAAACGCCGCCATACGGCCTGGCGCTTCTGCCATACCGCCCTGGCCTCCACCCAGCAACATCAAAACCTGCATACGGTGCGGCAGAACCTCTCCATTCTGGCTCCCCTCGGGCTGGCCGTTAATGACGCCCCGGCGCGCATGGGCTACAGCGAACAGGACTGGGACAGCAGCCGAGCGCTGCTGCCGGAGGGGTTTGAGGATAACTATATCGTCATTCAGCCCACCTCCCGCTGGTTCTTTAAATGCTGGCGGGAAGAGCGGATGAGCACGCTGATTAACGCGCTCTCCGCGGCGGGACATGCCGTGGTGCTAACGTCGGGGCCCGACGCGAAAGAGAAGCGCATGGTGGAGACCATTATCGCCGGCTGCCCGGACGCCCGCCTGCACTCCCTTGCCGGCCAGCTGACCCTGCGCCAGCTGGCGGCGGTCATCGGCCACGCCCGCTTATTTATCGGCGTTGATTCCGTACCCATGCATATGGCTGCCGCCCTCGGCACGCCGCTGGTCGCGCTGTTCGGCCCATCAAAGCTAACCTTCTGGAGCCCGTGGCAGGCGAAGGGCGAAGTCATCTGGGCCGGAGACTTTGGTCCTCTGCCCGACCCTGACGACATTGATACCGGTACAGAAGAACGCTATCTCGATTTAATTCCCGCCGACGTCGTTATTGCGGCGGCAAAAAAGGTGCTGGCATGAGCAAATTCAGGCTCGCCCTGGTGCGTCAGAAATATCGCCCCGACGGCGGTGCGGAGCGTTTCGTTTCCCGCGCGCTGGAGGCCCTCGATAGCAGTAATCTTGAACTGAACGTCATTACCCGCGAATGGCAGGGGCCGGTGAAGCCCGAGTGGAATATTCGCATCTGCAACCCGCGCAAATGGGGACGCATCAGCCGTGAACGCGGCTTTGCCGACGCCGCGCGCCGGCTGTGGCAGGCCGAAAACTTCGACCTGGTTCAGAGCCATGAGCGCATCCCGGGTTGCGATTTGTATCGCGCCGGCGACGGCGTGCATCGCCGCTGGCTGCAGCAGCGCTCGCGCATACTGCCCGGCTGGAAAAGCCGCCTGCTGTTTGCCGATCGCTACCACCGCTACGTCATGCGGGCCGAATGCGAGATGTATCACGACCCGCACCTGCGCGGGGTCATCTGCAACGCGGAGATGATTAAACAGGAAATTATTGAAGACTTCGGCCTACCGGCGGAGAAGATCCGCGTTATCTATAATGCGATTGATAACCAGCGCTTCCTGCCGCCAACGGAAGAAGCCTTTATCGCGCTGCGTGACCAATGGAACCTGCCGCGCCAGGCAACCTGCCTGATCTACGTGGGCTCCGGCTTTGAACGCAAGGGGCTGGAGGCGGCGATTCGCGCCATCGCCCCCACCGATCGCTATCTGCTGGTCGTGGGCAAAGACAAAGAACAGAGCCGCTATCAGGCGCTGGCTAAAACGCTGAACTGCGCAGAGCGGGTACGCTTCTTCGGCATGCAGTCAGAGACCCTGCCCTTCTACCAGATGGCCGACGGGCTGCTGCTGCCTACGCTGTACGATCCGTTCCCTAACGTTATCCTTGAAGCGATGGCCTGCGGCCTGCCGACGATCACCACCACCGGCTGCGGCGGATCGGAGTTTATTATTCAGGGCCGCAACGGTTTTGTTTGCGACGCGCTGGATATTTCGGCGCTGCAGCAGGCGGTAGCCGCGCTCCCCGCCCGCGCCTTAGGTTCAGCGGAAGGCATCCGGGCGCGCGAACGCATTATGACCTGCACCAGCGAGCGGCTATCGGCGCAGCTGCTCTCTTTCTATCAGGACCTGGTAAAATAGCTATGCGCATACTGTTTGTCATCGACGGCCTGCCCGGCGGCGGAGCGGAAAAAGTGGTGCTCACGCTGGCGGAACATTTTTTGCGCCAGGGAGAGCGCGTCTCGCTGTTTTCACTGCGCGACGTTTGCGACTACCCGCTGCCGGAAGGGCTGGATTACCGGGTGATTACTGACCGCTGCCGAAAACCGTGGCGCAAGCTGACCGAGCTGTCGCGCCGTGCGGGCCAGCTTGACGCGGCCATCGCCGAGTCTGAGCAGCAGGGCAGTTTCGATCTGGTGCTCTCCAATCTGCACAAAACCGACCGCATCGTCGCCCGCAGCCGCGCGCTCGCGCAGCGTAACGTCTGGTTCTGCCTGCACGGCGTCTTCTCTACGTCGTATCTCGGCCACCGCACCGGCTTTGACCGCTGGATGAAACAGCAGAAAATCAAACGCGTCTATCAGGGACGCAATGTGGTAACCGTCTCCGATGCGGTCGGGGAGGATCTGGTCAGGCAGTTCGCCATTCGCCCGGCGCAGCTGAAAACGATTTATAACCCGTTCGATATTGCCGCCCTGCGGGCCGGCGCGGAGATGCCGGGCGAGCAGCCAACCGGCGACTATATTATCCACGTCGGGCGTTTCCACCCCGGGAAGCGCCACGATCGGCTGATTGAAGCCTATGCCCAAAGCGGTATCCAGGCGCCGCTGGTTCTGCTGGGACAGGGCAAGCCGGAGCAGGAACAGCGCCTGCGCCAGCTGGCAGAGCGGCTACAGGTCGGCGATCGCGTGCTGTTTAAAGGCTTTCAGAAAAACCCGCTGCCGTGGATTAAACACGCGAAGATGCTGGTGCTCAGCTCGGATAGCGAAGGCTTTGGCAACGTGATCGTGGAGGCGCTGCTGCTGAATACGCCGGTTGCCAGCACCCGCTGCCCGGGCGGGGTAACGGAGATTCTCACCGGCGAATTAGCCCGCGGCCTGGCCGAGCTCGACGGCCCGGCGCTGGCTCAGACGATGCAAAGCATTTACCATAACCCGCCTGTCATCGAACAATCCGCGCTGGAAAAGTTCAGCGTCGATACGATTTGTCAGCAGTACCGTCAGCTGCGCCGCGCCTGACGCCGTTATTTAACCAGGATCGAATGATTTATGAGTCAAACGCCTTTACTGAGCATCGTGGCCGCCGTCTATAACGGCGAAAAATTCCTTGCGCAATTCTTTGAATGCCTTGAGCAACAGCAGCTGGAAAGCTATGAACTGATCCTGGTGAACGACGGCTCAACGGACGGTAGCCTCGCGGTTATCGATGCGTGGAAAGCGCGGCTACAAAACGTGAGGGTGCTGGAGCAGGAAAACCAGGGAGTTTCGGTCGCGCGCAACACCGGGCTGGCGGTAGCCACCGGTAAATACCTGGCGTTACCGGATATCGACGACAAGCTTTACCCCGGCATGTACCGCACGCTGCTGGCGATGGCGGAGCAGGGCAATCTCGATATCGCCACCTGCAACGGCCGCTACGTGTACGAGAGCAAAAATGATATTCACCCGATCCTGCCTCCGGACCGGCTGCCGTCTACCGGCGTGCTGCCGGGCCACGTGTGGCTAAAACAGGCGCTGGATTCGCGTAAGTTCTTGCACGTGACCTGGCTGAATATCTACCGCCGCGAATTTATCATGCAGCATCGCTTTCACTTCGAGCCAGGCCTGCGCCATCAGGATATTCCCTGGACCACCGAGGCGCTGCTGGCGGCCGAGCGCGTGCAGTACACCAGCGAACAGTTTTACGATTACTATATCCATTCAGAATCGGTATCGCATAAGCCGGATAACGACGACACGCTGATGCGCTCAGCCCGCCACTATATGAAGATTCTGGAGATGCTCGACGCCATTAACCAACGCTATCCTGATAAGGTGCGTCATATTTCCGCCTGTCGCTGGCAGATTGCGAAAGAGGGTCTGGGAATTATTCATACCTTCGATAGCATGAAAGATGAATCAAAAAAGCATATTATCATTACCGAGTTCTTCGACCGCGGCATCTGGCACCTGATCTGGAAAAATGCCCGAACGTTCCGCTTACGCTGGCGCCTTGGACGGCGCTACCTGCGTATTAAGCGCTATCGCAACGCGGCCTGACGCTGAATCCCTTTGTTTCCGCCAAAGGGATAGCTTTACACGGGCTAAATGCTTAGAATTTGCCCGCTAAAACATAAAACGGATAAATCGCTTGGAATTGCTTTATACCACCCTACTCTATCTTATTCAGCCGCTGGTATGGCTGCGACTGCTGCTGCGCAGCCGTAAGGCCCCCGCCTACCGCAAACGCTGGGCTGAACGTTATGGCTTCTGTCAGAACAAGGTAGCGCCGGATGGGATTCTGCTGCATTCCGTTTCCGTGGGTGAGACGCTTGCTGCCATCCCGCTGGTACGCGCCCTGCGCCACCGCTATCCTTCGCTGCCTATTACCGTCACCACCATGACGCCCACCGGCTCCGAGCGCGCGATGTCCGCATTCGGCAAAGACGTGCACCACGTCTACCTGCCTTACGATCTCCCCTGCGCGATGAACCGCTTCCTCAACACCGTGCAGCCGAAGCTGGTTATCGTGATGGAAACCGAGCTGTGGCCAAATATGGTCGCCGCGTTGCACAAGCGTAAAATTCCGCTGGTTATCGCTAACGCCCGCCTGTCAGAACGCTCGGCGAAGGGTTATGCCAAACTGGGCAAATTTATGCGCCGTCTGCTGAGCCGCATTACGCTTATCGCCGCGCAGAACGAAGAAGACGCCAGCCGCTTTATCGCCCTCGGGCTGAAGCGCAACCAGCTGGCGGTCACCGGTAGCCTGAAGTTTGATATTTCCGTCACGCCCGAGCTGGCCGCCCGCGCCATCACCCTGCGCCGCCAGTGGGCGCCGCACCGCAAGGTGTGGATCGCCACCAGCACCCATGACGGCGAAGAGCAAATCATTCTGCAAGCGCATAAAAAGCTGCTGGAAACCTTCCCCGACCTGCTGCTGATCCTCGTCCCTCGCCACCCTGAACGCTTCGGCGACGCGCGGGAGATGGTGCAGAAAGCGGGGATGAGCTTTACCCTGCGCAGCACCGGCGAGATCCCCTCCAATAGCACACAGGTGGTGATTGGCGATACTATGGGTGAGCTGATGCTGCTGTACGGCATTGCCGATCTTGCCTTTGTCGGCGGCAGCCTGGTCGAGCGCGGCGGTCATAACCCGCTGGAGCCAGCGGCGCACGCCATCCCGGTCCTGATGGGCCCGCATACCTTCAACTTTAAAGATATTTGCGCCAAGCTGCAGCAGGATGATGGCCTGATCACCGTGACCGACCTGAACTCACTGGTCACGCAGGTTTCTAATCTGCTGACCGACGAAGATTACCGCCTGTGGTACGGCCGTCACGCGGTGGAAGTGCTTCACCAAAACCAGGGCGCACTCTCCCGTCTGCTACAGTTACTGCAACCCTATCTGCCACAGCGGAGCCACTAATGTCGATCCGACTGTCCGTCGTGATGATCGCCAAAAACGCGGCGGATCTGCTGCCGGACTGTCTGGCGTCGGTAAGCTGGGCCGATGAGATCGTGCTGCTGGATTCCGGCAGCAGCGACGGCACCGTCGAGCTGGCGCGCAGCCTGGGTGCTCAGGTTTTTATCAACACCGACTGGCAGGGCTACGGCATTCAGCGCCAGCGCGCCCAGGATTACGCCACCGGCGACTATGTGCTGATGATTGATACCGACGAACGCGTCACCCCGGAACTGGCACAGTCCCTTCGTCAGGCGCTGACCGCGCCAAAAGAGGGCGCTATCTACAGCATTGCCCGGCGTAACTATTTCCTTGGCCGCTTTATGCGCCATAGCGGCTGGTACCCCGATCGCGTGATGCGCTTGTACCCGCGCCATAGTTACCGCTATAACAATAATCTGGTGCACGAATCGCTCGATGCCAAAGGCGCGCAGATTATCGAACTTGCCGGCGATCTGCTGCATCTGACCTGCCGCGACTTCTCCGGCTTTCAGCAAAAGCAGCTGGCCTACGCCACCGCCTGGGCGCAGGAACGCCATCAGAAGGGGAAAAAAACCTCTCTGCTGAGTATCTTCGGCCATACGCTGGGGGCATTTGTCAAAACGCTGCTGCTACGCGGCGGCGTGCTGGATGGTAAACAGGGCTGGCTGCTCGCCGTGGTCAACGCGCAGTATACGTTTAATAAATACACCGAGCTGTGGGCGCTGAGCCGCGGCTACTCGGAGAGAGTGTAATTATGAGCACAAAAGCGATTTATCCGGGTACCTTCGACCCTATCACCAACGGTCATATCGATATCGTCACCCGCGCGGCCAGCATGTTTGACAAAGTGCTGCTGGCGGTTGCCGCCAGCCCGAGCAAGAAGCCGATGTTCAGCCTCGACGAACGCATTGCGCTGGCGCAGCAGTCAACCGCGCACCTGGTCAACGTTGAGGTCATCGGCTTTAGCGATTTAATGGCCAATTTCGCCCGCGCGCAGCAGGCCAACATTTTGATTCGCGGCCTGCGGGCGGTAGCGGATTTCGAATACGAGATGCAGCTGGCGCATATGAACCGCCACCTGATGCCGACCCTCGAAAGCGTCTTCCTGATGCCGTGCAAAGAGTGGTCGTTTATCTCGTCATCGCTGGTCAAGGAGGTCGCGCGCCATCAGGGCGACGTTTCCCACTTCCTGCCGGCTAACGTGCACCAGGCGCTGCTGAAAAAGCTCTAATCTTTACGCCTTCGGGGACGCGGCCCTACTTCTGACACTGGCGACAATAAAACGTCGCCCGCTGGGCGTGCTTGCCGGCGATAATCGGCGTACCGCAGGTGCGGCAAGGCTCGCCCTTGCGCCCGTAGACCTGCAGCTCCTGGGCAAAATATCCCGGCTTACCGTCGCTTTGCAGGAAATCCTTCAGCGTTGTCCCGCCCTGCTCAATCGAGCGGAGCAGCACGGCTTTAATCACCTTAACCAGCCGCTCGCACTCTTCATACGATAGCGACGATGCCAGCCGATCCGGATGGATCCCGGCGGAAAACAGCGATTCGCTGGCGTAGATATTCCCGACCCCCACCACCAGCTTGTTATCCATCAGCCAGGGCTTAATGGCGGTTTTCTTTTTCGCGCACCTCAGCTGCAGGTAGGCGCTGTTGAAATCATCGCTCAGCGGCTCCGGACCGAGATGCGCCAGCGCAGGATGCCCTTCCAGCTCTTTGGTCCACAGCCAGGCACCAAAGCGTCGAGGGTCGGTATAGCGCAGCACCTTGCCGTTGCTCATCACCAGGTCGACATGGTCATGCTTCTCTGCGGGCAGCTCTTCGCTCAGAATGCGCAGGCTTCCTGACATTCCCAGGTGAATGATAATCCAGCCGCCAGGCAGCTCCAGCAGCAGGTATTTGGCGCGTCGACGCACGCTGAGCACCGGCACGTCGCTCAGACGATAGATCTCTTCAGAAACCGGCCAGCGCAGGCGTCCATTGCGAATAGCGGCGTGCAGAATGGTTGCGCCAACCAGATGCGGTTCAATCCCGCGTCGGCTGGTTTCCACCTCAGGTAATTCAGGCATAGCGTCTCCGGCTGTATTGCAGATGTCTTTATTATGGGGATGGCCAGAAAACAAAAAACCCCGCCAGGGCGGGGTTTTTTTTACATCGAATCTAAAATTATTTGATTTTAGCTTCTTTGTATAAAACGTGCTGACGGACAACTGGATCGAACTTTTTCAGTTCCAGTTTTTCCGGCTTAGTACGCTTGTTCTTCGTGGTGGTATAGAAGTGACCAGTACCAGCAGAAGAAACCAGCTTGATTTTCTCACGAATACCTTTAGCCATGATTTATTTCCTCTTAGTACTTAGTACTTTTCGCCACGGGCACGCAGTTCGGACAGAACTGTATCGATGCCTTTCTTATCAATAACACGCATACCTTTAGCAGATACGCGCAGGGTGACAAAACGCTTTTCGCTCTCAACCCAGAAACGGTGAGAGTGCAGGTTCGGCAGGAAACGGCGTTTGGTCGCGTTCAGTGCGTGGGAACGGTTGTTACCGGTCACCGGACGCTTGCCAGTAACTTGGCAGACTCGGGACATGTCTATTCTCCAAAAATCAAATTAGCTCGAGCTTCGTATGGGGTATTGGCGCCTCGTCAGGCTTTACAGCCCGGTCATCGCAGTTCTACACGTCATCCTTCAGGCCGCCTTGATGCAACCTGAATGATTGGGTGTCTAAGTGAACCATCGATTGCCAGGCCCAAATGCCAAACCCGAGATTCTCAAAGGTGGCGTAGTATACGCTGACTCGGCGATGTGCTCAAGTCCCGAACAGACAAAGATCCCGCAGGATCGCGTGATCGGGGCTAAATCCAGCCGCGCTCGGCAAAAGATACGTACGCACCGCGGCCAATAACAAGGTGATCGAGCACGCGTATCTCCATGAAACCACAACACTTTATCACTCTTTCGGTAATCAACCTGTCGGCCTTACTCGGCTCGGGGCTACCGGATGGATGATTATGTGCCAGGATCACCGCAGCGGCGTTCACTTTGATGGCTTCGCGTACAATTTCTCGCGGATGCACCTCAACGTGGCTAAGAGTACCAGAAAAAAGCCGGCTATGTTTCAATACCCGATTCTGATTATCTAAAAAGATCACCATAAAGATCTCCCGCTCCTCGTCCATCAGCTGGCTTTGCAAAAACTCCCGCGTCATCAGCGGCGTCACCAGAGAAGGCTCCTCAACCAGCCGCCGGCTAAAATAGCGCCGCGCCAGCTCAGCGACGCCTTTTAGCTGGGCGTATTTCGCCAGTCCAATCCCGTCGATCTCGTCGAACTGCGCCTTGTCCGCCGATAGCAGACCGTATAGCGAGCCAAAGCGCGCGAGCAGGTCGTGCGAAAACGTCATCACGTCCCGCTCCCGCGTGCCGGTACGTAAAAACAGCGCCAGCAGCTCAACGTCCGACAGCACTTCGATACCGTAGAGCAGCATTTTTTCCCTTGGCAGCAGGGGTTCCAGTAAATCCATCGCAGCCTCTCCTTTCCAGTGCGCCCCACATCCTGGCATAGCCTCTCGCCGCTGCCGACGGTCGCCTTTTACCCTTGCGTAGCGACTCGCAAAGTCAATTCCAGGCAGGCGCACGACGCCGACGGGATTGTGGTAAGATGCGCGAATTCTGGTGTACTCCAACAGGAAAGAATCATGATGAGTCTGGCTGGTAAAAAGATCGTTCTCGGCGTGAGCGGCGGCATTGCTGCCTACAAAACGCCTGAACTGGTACGCCGCCTGCGCGACCGCGGCGCCGATGTACGGGTCGCCATGACGGAAGCCGCGAAAGCCTTCATTACGCCACTCAGCCTGCAGGCGGTATCAGGTTATCCGGTTTCCGATAGCCTGCTCGACCCGGCAGCAGAAGCCGCGATGGGCCACATTGAGCTGGGAAAATGGGCCGACCTGGTTATCCTCGCCCCCGCAACCGCCGATCTGATCGCCCGCGTTGCGGCCGGCATGGCGAACGACCTGGTCTCCACTATCTGCCTCGCGACGCCGTCTCCGGTCGCGGTGGTGCCCGCAATGAACCAGCAGATGTATCGCGCCGCCGCGACGCAGCATAATCTTGAGGTCATCGCCTCACGCGGCCTGCTGGTCTGGGGCCCGGACAGCGGAAGCCAGGCCTGCGGCGATATCGGCCCGGGCCGAATGCTTGACCCGTTGACCCTCGTCGATATGGCGGCCGCGCATTTTTCGCCTGTCAAAGATTTGCAACATCTCAACATCATGATTACCGCGGGTCCCACCCGCGAGCCGCTGGATCCGGTACGCTATATCAGCAATCAAAGCTCCGGTAAGATGGGCTTCGCTATTGCCGCCGCTGCGGCAAACCGCGGCGCCAACGTCACGCTGGTCAGCGGCCCGGTTTCGCTACCGACGCCGCCGTTTGTACAGCGGGTTGATGTCACTACCGCTTTGGAAATGCAGGCCGCGGTCGACAGCGGCGTCCGACAACAGCATATTTTTATTGGCTGTGCGGCCGTCGCCGACTACCGCGCCATCACCGTTGCTGAGAAAAAAATCAAAAAGCAAGATGATGAATTAACAATAAAAATGGTCAAAAACCCGGATATCGTTGCCGGGGTCGCTGCGCTAACGGATAGCCGACCTTATGTCGTTGGGTTTGCTGCCGAAACGAATAATGTGGAAGAATACGCGAGGCAAAAACGCGCTCGCAAAAATCTCGACCTGATCTGCGCCAATGATGTATCTAAGCCAAATCAGGGATTTAACAGCGACAGCAACGCATTACACCTTTTCTGGCAGGATGGAGATAAGCGCTTGCCACACGAGCGCAAGGAACTCCTCGGCCAATTATTACTCGACGAGATCGTGACCCGTTATGATGAAAAAAATCGACGTTAAGCTTCTGGACCCGCGCGTTGGCAAGCAGTTTCCGCTGCCAACCTATGCCACCTCCGGCTCTGCCGGACTTGACCTGCGGGCCTGTCTCGACGCCGCCGTAGAGCTTGCTCCGGGCGCAACAACCCTGCTGCCAACCGGCCTGGCTATTCATATCGCCGATCCGTCTCTGGCGGCGGTCATTCTGCCGCGCTCCGGGCTGGGCCATAAGCACGGCATCGTGCTGGGCAACCTGGTGGGTCTTATCGATTCCGACTATCAGGGGCAGCTGATGGTTTCCGTCTGGAACCGCGGCCAGCAGAGCTTTACTATTGAACCCGGCGAGCGTATCGCTCAAATGGTATTTGTACCCGTCGTACAGGCGGAATTTAACCTGGTGGAAGATTTTGACACCACCGAACGTGGCGAAGGTGGCTTTGGTCACTCAGGGCGCGCATAGGCCCGGCCACACAAAACCTGCATCCCAAAGCGCAATAATGCAATAACATCGCCGCAAATGACCATTTGCGGCCGCTTTGTGGATGTCTGCCTGACAAGTGCTTATTTTCAGGGGTATTTTAAAACATGGCAGAAAAACAAACTGCGAAAAGGAATCGTCGCGAGGAAATACTTCAATCTCTGGCGCTAATGCTTGAATCCAGCGATGGTAGTCAACGTATTACCACGGCGAAACTGGCGGCGTCCGTCGGCGTGTCCGAAGCGGCGCTGTACCGTCATTTCCCCAGCAAAACCCGCATGTTCGATAGCCTGATTGAGTTTATCGAAGACAGTCTGATTACGCGCATCAATTTGATTTTAAAAGATGAAAAAGACACATCCGCGCGCCTGCGCCTGATTGTGCTGCTGATTCTTGGGTTTGGTGAGCGTAATCCTGGGCTGACGCGAATTCTGACCGGCCATGCGCTGATGTTTGAACAGGACCGTCTGCAGGACCGGATCAACCAGCTGTTTGAACGTATTGAAGTTCAGCTACGTCAGGTCATGCGCGAGAAGAAAATGCGCGAAGGCGAAGGTTTCGTCACCGATGAATCTTTGCTGGCCAGCCAGCTGCTGGCGTTCTGCGAAGGCATGCTGTCGCGCTTTGTTCGCAGCGAGTTTAAATATCGTCCGACGGACGATTTTGACGCCCGCTGGCCGCTGGTCGCCGCACAGCTGCAATAATCCTAAGCCCGGAGGCATAACGCCCCGGGCTTTGTTACCTATACGCCAAACTCTTCGCGATACGCCCGTACCGACGCCAGATGCCCGGCCATCTCCGGCTTCTCTTCCAGATAGCTAATCAGGTCCTTGAGGGTGACGATAGAAATCACCTTGCAGCCGTAATCGCGTTCAACTTCCTGAATCGCGGAAATTTCGCCGCGACCGCGCTCCTGGCGATCCAGCGAGATCAGCACGCCGGCGAGCTCGGCGCCGTTGGCCTGGATAATCTCCATCGATTCGCGAATAGCGGTACCTGCGGTTATCACATCGTCGACCAGCATGACGCGACCCTGCAGGGCGCTCCCAACCAGATTGCCGCCTTCGCCGTGCGTTTTGGCTTCTTTACGGTTAAAGCAGTAGGGTAAATCCCGGTCGTGATGTTCGGCCAGCGCAACCGCCGTGGTGGTAGCGATGGGAATGCCTTTGTAGGCCGGGCCAAACAGCAGGTCAAAATCGATTCCGGAGTCGACCAGCGCTTCTGCATAGAAACGGCCCAACAGTGCCAGATCGCGCCCGGTGTTAAACAGGCCGGCGTTGAAGAAATAGGGGCTCTTGCGCCCGGATTTCAGCGTAAACTCGCCAAACTTAAGAACCTGTTTGTTAAGCGCAAACTCAATAAACTGGCGCTGATATGGTTTCATGGATTCGCTCCTCATCATGCTTTCTATGGATCTACGGACAAAAAAAAGGCGACTTCTCAGTCGCCTTAAAAACTAGTTTTCTAACGCCGCCTTCTGCGTCGCGACAATGGATTCGATACCCCCTCGGGCCAATGCCAGGAGGGTCAGGAGCTCTTCATGGGTAAACGGCTCGCCTTCCGCCGTGCCCTGCACCTCGATGATGCGGCCGTCTTCGGTCATCACCACGTTCATATCGGTTTCCGCTGCGGAATCTTCCACGTACTCCAGATCGCAAAGCGCTTCGCCGTTAACGATACCGACGGAAACGGCAGCAACCATTCCTTTCATCGGGTTAGTTTTCAGCTTGCCGGCGGCGACCAGCTTGTTCAGAGCGTCGGCCAGCGCCACGCAGGCGCCGGTGATTGATGCGGTACGGGTACCGCCATCGGCCTGCAGCACATCGCAATCGAGGGTAATGGTGAACTCGCCAAGCGCCTTCAGGTCTACCGCAGCGCGCAGCGCGCGGGCGATAAGACGCTGGATTTCCATGGTACGACCGCCCTGCTTACCTTTGGCGGCTTCACGCGCGTTACGGGTGTGCGTAGCGCGCGGCAGCATGCCGTATTCTGCGGTGATCCACCCCTGGCCCTGGCCTTTCAGAAAGCGCGGTACGCCTTCATCGATCGACGCGGTGCACAGCACTTTGGTGTCACCAAATTCGACCAGAACAGAGCCTTCAGCGTGTATGGTATAGTTACGGGTCAGGGTTACGGGACGCACCTGATTAGCGCTACGGCCTGCTGGACGCATGATGTTCTCTCCGGCTTGAAACGAATATGGCTGCGCATTATACGGATAATGGTTGCTTATTCCTATCCTGATAAGGCCCTGAAAGCTATAATCCCCCCCACTCTCCTTTAAAAACAGGAACGTCTATGATCCGCAGTATGACCGCCTATGCCCGTCGTGAAATCAAGGGCGAATGGGGCAGCGCCGCGTGGGAACTGCGCTCGGTAAACCAGCGCTACCTGGAAACCTATTTCCGTCTGCCGGAGCAGTTCCGTAGCCTGGAGCCCGTCGTGCGCGAGCGTATTCGCGCGCGTCTGACCCGCGGCAAAATCGAATGTACCCTGCGTTTTGAACAGGATCCCAGCGCTCAGGGTGAGCTGATTCTGAACGAAAACCTGGCAAAGCAGCTGGTCAACGCCGCCAACTGGGTAAAAATGCAGAGCGATGAAGGGGAAATCAACCCGGTTGATATCCTGCGCTGGCCCGGCGTAATGGCCGCTCAGGAGCAGGATCTCGACGCCATTGCCTCCGATATTCTCACCGCACTGAACGGCGCGCTGGACGACTTTATCGTCGCTCGCGAGACCGAAGGCCAGGCGCTGAAGACGCTTATCGAACAGCGCCTGGAAGGCGTCAGCAGCGAAGTCGGCAAAGTTCGCGGCCATATGCCGGAAATCCTGCAGTGGCAGCGCGAGCGCCTGGTATCCAAGCTGGAAGACGCGGAAGTTCAGCTGGAAAATAACCGTCTCGAACAAGAGCTGGTGCTGATGGCGCAGCGCATCGACGTTTCCGAAGAGCTGGACCGTCTGGAAGCGCATGTCAAAGAGACCTACAACATTCTGAAGAAAAAAGAAGCCGTTGGCCGTCGCCTTGACTTTATGATGCAGGAGTTCAACCGCGAGTCGAACACCCTGGCGTCAAAATCGATTAATGCGGAAGTCACCAATTCTGCCATTGAGCTGAAAGTGCTGATTGAGCAGATGCGCGAGCAGATCCAGAACATCGAGTAACCGCAGGCACATCGATTAAAGGCTGGTTTTACCAGCCTTTTTTTATCTCTTCAATTCAGAATCTGTACTTTCCGTCCAGTATCCGACAGGTCATAAACGCGCCCGCAGCGCACAGCAGCGTGGGGGCCAGATAGCTATGGTCCATATGGGTAAACTCCATCACCAGCGCAACCGCCGTCAGCGGCATCTGCATTGACGCCGCCAGAAAAGCCGCGGCCCCAACCAGCGCAAAGCTGCTGGCGTCGCCGCCGGGCACCAGCTGCTGCCAAAGCATACTCAGCAGCAGGCTCATCAGGCTTCCCACCGCCAGGCCAGGGGTCAGCAGCCCTCCTTCCGCACCGCCGCGCAGCACCGCCAGAATAACGATCGCTTTCAGGACCAGAAGTACCAGCGCGCTATGAAATCCCAGCCCGTCGCCGATCGCAAGCTGCAGTGGGCCTTTGCCATTGCCGGGTAGCTGAGGAAAATAGAGGCTCAGCCCGGCAAGAAGGGCAAACGCCAGCAGGCAAAATAGCGGCATCTGCCAGTTCGCCCTGACCCGCGCCCGCGCGGCGCTGGTAGCCTGACGAAACAGCCACGCCGACGCCCCAAGCAGCGGACTGACGATTATCGCCCACCACATAAACGAGCCCGGGAGCGCCCCGGAGATAAAGTGATACTGAGACTCATCCCCCAGCCCCAGAGCTGCCGTCCAGGCGGCAACGGCGGACGTCACAACGGCCGCCAGGGTCTTCTCCCAGCTAAACGACAGCAGCATCACTTCGAGGCTAAACAGGGCACCGGCCAGCGGCACGTTATATACCGCCGCCAGCCCGGCACCGGCGCCGCAGGCAATCAGCGTGCGGGTTTCATCTTCATGCAGGCCCATTCTGCGCGCCACGATACCGGCCCCCAGCGCCCCCATCTCTCGCGGCGCAACCTCCCGACCGAGCGGGGAGCCCAGCGCCACGGTGACGATCTGCAGCAAGGCGTGCAGGGTTGTCGTGCCAGCGGGCATCGGCACCGCGGGCGTGGCGACGGCGGCGGAAATAGATACCCGCTTCTGGCCGTAGCGGCCCAGCAGCCACCAGCCAAACCCGGCGATCGCTCCGCCGACCGCGATGGCCGTGAAGCGTCGAGGCCAGGAGGCGTCCGTTACGCCCTGCAAAAATGACTCCGTGCCGATAATACGATCGAGGCTGTATCCAAAAGCAACGTGTTGAATAGCGTGCAAAATCATCGCCAGAACCATTCCCGACAGGCCGGCCAGGACGCCGGTCAGAACAACGGCAGCCAGGCGGAGCAGGTAGTTTTTCTCGCCGGTCACTCCGGTCATATTCACAAGCCTCGGAAAGAGGAAAATAAAATGATAAAGGTCGTGAGTTAAATATTAAGTATTTATCGCGTATTTTCCTTACCGGCTGCGCCCGGAGCTTATTCATTACTTTTTCTAATCCAATCAATGAGACAAAAAAACCGCACAACCCCATAAATACCGGAGACAGACAAAATAAAGCATTATTTTTTCAAGGCATAAACGGTTCACCTTAGAAAATCTCAGTCGTGATCCTGCGCACAAATCGCTAACCTGCCGGCTCTCATCGTGGGGGAACTATGCTGCTTCATATTCTGTATTTGATTGGTATTACCGCGGAGGCGATGACCGGCGCGCTGGCGGCCGGACGCCGTCGTATGGATACCTTTGGCGTTATCATTATTGCGACCGCCACCGCGCTGGGCGGCGGGTCGGTGCGGGATATTCTGCTCGGCCACTATCCCCTCGGCTGGGTCAAGAACCCGGAATACGTCATCATTGTTGCCGTCGCCGCGGTGCTCACCACGATTGCCGCTCCGGTTATGCCCCACCTGCGCCGGCTGTTTTTGGTCCTGGATGCCCTCGGCCTGGTGGTATTTTCTATCATCGGCGCGCAGATTGCCCTCGATATGGGAGAAGGCCCGGTTATCGCCTCTATCGCGGCGGTCATCACCGGCGTCTTCGGCGGCGTGCTGCGGGATATGTTCTGTAAGCGCATCCCGCTGGTGTTCCAGAAAGAGCTGTATGCCGGGATCTCTTTTGCCGCCGCCATTCTGTATATCGCCCTGCAGCACTATGTCAGCAGCCACGACGTAGTGGTCATCGCCACCCTGCTGTTCGGCTTCACCGCCCGCATGCTGGCCCTGCGCTGGAAGCTAGGTTTGCCTGTCTTCCACTACAATCACAGCGCGCACTGAGCGGGTTAAAACCCGGAGATGCCCTGGCCGCGGAGCCACTGCGCCAGCGCGGCAACGTCCGGATGCCGAAGAAAGGCCACCAGCTGACGCGCTTTTTCATCCCCCACTCCCGGCAGGCGTCGCCACTGCTCTGCGTTTCGCGCCAGCAGGCGCGGCCAGCTATCTCCGGCCAGGCCCGCCAGCGCCGCCTGCGGCAACGGCACTCCCAGGGCCTGCACCCAGCGCAGAAAGGGCTGCCGGCGGGCGAGGTTAAACTGGTGCCAGAGCCGCTGCCCGCGTAGCGCAGAGATCCCCGGGACTGACTGCAGCTGCTGAGGGGTAAACGACAGCCACGAAAAAAGATGCTCCATACGGAGAGACTGATAGACGGTGCGCCACGCGGACTCACCGACGCTGTCCAGGTCCAGTACGGATTTTGACGATAGCCAGACCAGCCTTGAAACAAACTGCCCGGCGCACTTGGGGGAGGAAAAATAGCAGGTCAGCGCGTTAAAATGCGCCGGAGGTGGTTGCGGCTTCTGACGCTGGGCCGTTCGCCACACTACGCCGTCTATCCGCGGTATTCCCTGTCCCGCCAGGCTAATTTGCAGCTGATCGCCAATAGCAATATCCAGACTTTGCCAGCGGGCCACCGACCCGACGTTCACGCGTTTTACCTGCTTATCATCCAGCCGCTGCGGTTCAAGCCCTGCCACCACGGCAATTTTCCCGCTACGCCCGACGTAAAAGCGGATGTCGCGCACCTCCATGATGCGGATAGCCGGAGGGTACTTCCACGCGGCGACCCAATCACCCTGCCCCGGCGACCAGAAGCGCCCGGCTGGTTCTCTCCCAAGACGCACAACGACGCCATCGGTAGCAAAAGGCAGCGCTGACGTTAGCCAACGTTCGCGCCAGCGCGCAACCTCCGCCACGTCCGATACCGGCTGAGAAAAGCCCGCGCTGTCGCTAAACCCGGCCTTCTGCAGCAGAGCCAGGCGTTGACGCATCTCGCCGGGCCCATCCGGCCATGCCCAGATAAAGACGCCCAGATCCGCTAACGATGTCGGCATATCCCGCCGCATCATGGCGCCGGCCGCTTTCGCCCGGGCATTCACTCCCCCCATCCGCTTCTGGATATGTCCGGCGCGGCGGAGAAACAGCTCCCCTTGCAGCACGCTATTTGCCAGCGCGCCCTTCGTGGCCCTCGGCACGCCGGAAATCTGCCGCACTTTTGCCGTCCAGTCCTCGCCGGCTCGGCCATCTCCCCGGCTGATTGCCTGTACCAGCCGCCCGCGGCGGTAAACCAGCGTCACCGCAACGCCATCCACCTTTGGCTGCACCCACAGATCGGTTTTGCCCCGCATCCAGCGCGCAACGTCGGTTTTTTCCGCCAGCTTGCGCACTCCGGTGTGGGCAACCGGATGCCGGACCTCGCCGCGGGGCGGCGGTAAATCATCGATTACCGGCGCTTTGATGGCAAAACAGCGCCGCCACTCGATTAACCGAGCTAAAAGCCGATCGTAGACGTCATCAGCGACTTCGCTGCTGCCGCGCAGCCAGTAGTCGTTTTTCCACCCGGCAATCTGCTGACTCAGGCGGCTGACCTCCTGTTCAGCCCGCGCCTGCGTCCAGGTGGGACAGGCCGACTGACAGTATCCCGCCGTCATCCACACTCCTATCGCCCAAAGCAATTTTTGCACAACGCTACCCTCCTTTTTTGCCCACCGGCATTCTGCCGCCGACGGGGCCTCATCGGCGATAAGGGCTTTTCCGCGCCGCGAGCCGGCTTCCAGGGTTTGTACGTCATTGCGGCAATTCACAGAGAAATCAGGGAAACAGCAGGCAAAATGAAAGAAACAGAGGTAAAAAGTGTGACAGGGACTACGTCACAGCGCGGCGGCGTGTATAATAGGCTCGTATGTAGTTTCTCTTTCGACCATCACATACAAAAGACTCTCATGGCTCAAGGCACGCTTTATATTGTTTCCGCCCCAAGTGGCGCGGGTAAATCCAGCCTGATTCAGGCTTTATTAAAAACCCAACCGCTGTACGACTCCCAGGTCTCTGTTTCGCATACCACGCGCGCACCGCGTCCTGGCGAAGTGCACGGTGAACACTATTTCTTTGTTAATCACGACGATTTCAGAGCGATGATTGGCAGAGACGCATTTCTTGAGCACGCAGAAGTTTTTGGCAACTATTACGGCACCTCGCGCGAAGCCATCGAGCAGGTACTGGCAACCGGCGTTGATGTCTTCCTCGATATCGACTGGCAGGGCGCTCAGCAAATCCGTCATAAAATGCCGGGCGCGCGCAGCATTTTTGTTCTGCCGCCGTCCAAAGATGAGCTTGACCGTCGCCTGCGTGGCCGCGGCCAGGACAGCGAAGAGGTGATCGCAAAACGTATGGCGCAGGCTGTTGCAGAAATGAGCCATTACGCGGAATATGATTACCTTATTGTGAATGATGATTTTGATACCGCCCTCGGCGATCTGAAAAACATCATCCGCGCCGAACGCCTGCGCATGAGCCGCCAAAAGCAGCGACATGGCGCTTTAATCACCAAACTGTTGGCAGACTGAACCGACATTCAGTATCATGCCCAGTCCTTTCTTCATCTGTGGAGCATTTTAAGTATGGCACGCGTAACTGTTCAGGACGCTGTAGAGAAAATTGGTAACCGTTTTGACCTGGTACTGGTCGCCGCGCGTCGCGCTCGTCAGATGCAGGTTGGCGGAAAAGATCCGCTGGTAGCGGAAGAAAACGATAAAACTACCGTTATCGCACTGCGCGAAATCGAAGAAGGTCTGATCAACAACCAGATCCTCGACGTGCGCGATCGTCAGGAACAGCAAGAGCAGGAAGCCGCTGAATTACAAGCAGTTACCGCTATTGCTGAAGGTCGTCGTTAATAACGCAGTGGGTCGCCCTTGTATCTGTTTGAAAGCCTGAATCAGCTGATTCAAAACTACCTGCCGGAAGAGCAAATCAAGCGTCTTCGGCAGGCGTATCTCGTTGCACGTGACGCTCACGAGGGGCAGACACGTTCAAGCGGTGAACCCTATATTACGCACCCGGTTGCGGTAGCCTGCATTCTGGCCGAGATGAAACTCGACCACGAAACGCTGATGGCTGCCCTGCTGCATGACGTGATTGAAGATACCCCTGCCACCTACCAGGATATGGAGCAGCTCTTTGGTAAAAGCGTTGCCGAGCTGGTAGAAGGGGTATCAAAACTTGATAAGCTCAAGTTCCGCGATAAGAAAGAGGCGCAGGCCGAAAACTTTCGCAAGATGATTATGGCGATGGTGCAGGATATCCGCGTCATCCTCATCAAACTTGCCGACCGCACCCACAACATGCGCACGCTGGGCTCATTACGCCCGGATAAACGCCGCCGTATCGCCCGCGAAACGCTGGAAATCTACAGCCCGCTGGCCCACCGTTTAGGTATCCACCACATTAAAACCGAGCTCGAAGAGCTGGGCTTTGAAGCGCTGTATCCCAATCGTTATCGCGTCATTAAAGAAGTCGTTAAAGCGGCGCGCGGCAACCGTAAAGAGATGATCCAAAAGATCCTCTCCGAAATCGAAGGGCGTTTACAGGAAGCGGGGATCCCCTGTCGCGTTAGCGGTCGCGAGAAGCATTTGTACTCCATCTACTGCAAAATGGTGCTTAAAGAGCAGCGTTTTCACTCGATCATGGATATCTACGCGTTCCGCGTAATCGTGCATGATGCCGACACCTGCTACCGCGTGCTTGGCCAGATGCACAGCCTCTACAAGCCGCGTCCAGGGCGGATGAAAGACTACATCGCCATTCCGAAAGCGAACGGCTATCAATCTTTGCATACCTCGATGATCGGCCCGCACGGCGTCCCGGTTGAGGTACAGATTCGTACCGAAGACATGGACCAGATGGCGGAAATGGGGGTTGCGGCGCACTGGGCTTATAAAGAGCACGGCGGCGAGAGCAGCACCACGGCGCAGATCCGCGCCCAGCGCTGGATGCAGAGCCTGCTGGAACTGCAGCAGAGCGCGGGCAGCTCGTTTGAATTTATCGAGAGCGTCAAATCCGATCTGTTCCCGGATGAGATTTACGTTTTCACCCCGGAAGGGCGCATTGTCGAACTTCCCGCCGGCGCGACGCCGGTGGACTTTGCCTACGCGGTGCATACGGATATCGGCCATGCCTGCGTTGGCGCACGCGTTGACCGCCAGCCGTATCCGCTGTCGCAGCCGCTCTCCAGCGGCCAGACGGTAGAGATCATCACCGCACCGGGCGCGCGTCCGAACGCCGCATGGCTGAACTTTGTCGTCAGCTCGAAAGCGCGCGCGAAGATCCGCCAGCTGTTGAAAAACCTCAAGCGCGATGACTCCGTCAGCCTTGGCCGCCGGTTGCTCAACCACGCCCTCGGCGGCAGCCGTAAGCTGGCTGAAATCCCGCCAGAGAACGTTCAGCGCGAGCTTGATCGCATGAAGCTGGCAACGCTGGACGATCTGCTGGCAGAAATCGGCCTCGGCAACGCGATGAGCGTGGTGGTGGCGAAAAACCTGCAGCAGGGTGAAACCGTCACCGCACCGGCGCAAAGCGCCTCTTCAGGCCACGGCCATCTGCCGATTAAAGGCGCCGACGGCGTGCTGATTACCTTTGCCAAGTGCTGCCGCCCGATTCCCGGCGACCCGATTATCGCCCACGTCAGCCCCGGCAAAGGCCTGGTCATTCACCATGAGTCCTGTCGTAACATTCGCGGCTACCAGAAAGAGCCCGAGAAGTTTATGGCCGTCGAATGGGATAAAGAGACCGCCCAGGAATTTATCACCGAAATTAAGGTGGATATGTTTAACCACCAGGGCGCGCTGGCGAACCTCACGGCCGCGATCAATACCGCCGCTTCCAATATTCAAAGCCTGAATACGGAAGAAAAAGATGGCCGCGTCTACAGCGCCTTTATTCGCCTTACGGCGCGCGACCGCGTGCATCTGGCGAATATAATGCGCAAAATTCGCGTGATGCCGGACGTGATAAAAGTCACCCGTAACCGGAATTAGTTTTCAACACAACAGCATTCGGGTTGCATCACAAAATACTTTAGCGTTTTGCACAGCGTTTACGCTGGCCCGTAAGGGCGAGGCTCATGGATGAGCCGAGTAATCAGAAGCCAACGCCGAGGCAATTTGAAGGATGAAGTGGTTATGAATTCGCAGCGTTATGCGCGTATCTGTGAGATGCTCGCCAGGCGTCAGCCTGACCTGACGGTCTGCATGGAGCAGGTCCACAAACCTCATAACGTCTCTGCGGTGATTCGTACCGCAGATGCCGTTGGCGTGCACGAAGTGCACGCTATCTGGCCCAGCAGCCGCATGCGCACGATGGCTTCCGCCGCCGCGGGCAGCAACAGCTGGGTCCAGGTCAAAACACACCGTACCATTGGCGATGCCGTCGGCCACTTAAAGAGTCAGGGCATGCAGATCCTCGCCACCCATCTTTCTGATAAAGCCGTCGACTTTCGTGAAATCGACTACACCCGGCCCACCTGTATCCTGATGGGCCAGGAAAAAACAGGCATCACCGCGGAAGCGCTAGCGCTGGCAGACCAGGACATCATTATTCCGATGACGGGCATGGTGCAGTCGCTAAACGTCTCCGTTGCCTCCGCCTTAATTCTGTATGAAGCACAGCGCCAGCGGCAGAACGCGGGCATGTATAAACGCGAAAACAGTACGCTGCCGGAAGAAGAACAGCAGCGCCTGCTGTTTGAGGGCGGTTATCCGGTGCTGGCGAGGGTGGCAAAACAAAAAGGCCTGCCCTATCCCCACGTCAACGGCCAGGGCGAAGTTGAAGCCGACGCCGCGTGGTGGGCCACGATGCAGGCAGCGAGGTAAACCGATGCAAAGCCGTCTGCTGGATGCTGTCCCGCTCAACACGTTAACCGGCGTTGGCGCAGCGCAGAGCAGCAAGCTGGCGAAAATCGGCCTGCACACCGTGCAGGATCTTCTGCTGCATCTGCCGCTACGCTACGAAGACCGTACCCATCTTTATCAAATCGGCGAACTGCTTCCTGGCGTCTACGCCACCGTTGAAGGCGAAGTTCTCAACAGCAATATCACCTTCGGCGGCCGCCGGATGATGACCTGTCAGATAAGCGATGGCTCCGGTATTCTCACCATGCGCTTCTTCAACTTCAACGCCGCGATGAAAAACAGCCTTGCCGCCGGCCGCCGGGTGCTGGCCTACGGTGAAGCGAAGCGCGGCAAATACGGCGCGGAAATGATCCACCCGGAATACCGCGTGCAGGGCGATATGAGCACGCCCGACCTGCAGGAGACCCTCACTCCGGTCTACCCCACCACCGAAGGTATCAAACAGGCCACGCTGCGTAAGCTGACCGATCAGGCGCTGGAGCTGCTGGAGACCTGCGCTATCACCGAGCTGCTGCCGCCCGAGCTGGCGCAGGGGATGATGAGTCTCCCGGAGGCGCTGCGCACGCTGCATCGCCCGCCGCCGTCGCTCCAGCTCAGCGAGCTGGAAACCGGTAAGCACCCGGCCCAGCAGCGCTTAATTCTGGAAGAGCTGCTGGCGCATAACCTGAGCATGCTGGCGGTTCGCGCTGGCGCCCAGCGTTTCCACGCCCTGCCGCTCAGCGCGAACGACGCTCTGAAAAACAAGCTGTTGGCTTCTCTGCCCTTTAAACCTACCGGCGCGCAGGAGCGGGTTACCGCTGAAATCGAGCGGGATATGGCGCTCGATGTACCGATGATGCGCCTGGTACAGGGCGATGTCGGCTCCGGTAAAACGCTGGTTGCCGCCTTCGCGGCGCTGCGGGCCATCGCCCACGGCAGGCAGGTGGCGCTGATGGCGCCGACGGAGCTGCTGGCGGAGCAGCACGCCGCCAACTTCCGCAGCTGGTTTGCACCGCTGGGCGTTGAGGTCGGCTGGCTGGCCGGCAAACAAAAAGGCAAAGCGCGTCAGGCGCAGCAGGATGCCATCGCCAGCGGGCAGGTGCAGATGATTGTCGGCACCCACGCTATTTTTCAGGAGCAGGTCCAGTTTAGCGGCCTGGCGCTGGTGATTATCGATGAACAGCACCGCTTCGGGGTGCATCAGCGCCTCGCGTTATGGGAAAAGGGCCAGCAGCAGGGCTTCCATCCACATCAGCTGATCATGACCGCAACCCCCATTCCGCGCACCCTGGCGATGACCGCTTACGCCGACCTCGACACCTCGACGATCGACGAGCTGCCGCCGGGCCGTACGCCGGTCACCACGGTGGCTATCCCGGACACCCGCCGCAGCGATATTATCGACCGCGTGCGCAACGCCTGTATCCAGGAAGGGCGTCAGGCCTATTGGGTCTGTACGCTGATTGAAGAGTCGGACCTGCTGGAAGCCCAGGCGGCAGAAGCCACCTGGGAAGAGCTGAAGCTGGCGCTGCCGGAGCTGAATATCGGCCTGGTGCACGGCCGGATGAAGCCGGCGGACAAGCAGGCGGTTATGCAGGCCTTTAAGCAGGGCGAGCTGCATCTGCTTATCGCCACCACGGTTATCGAGGTCGGGGTGGACGTGCCTAACGCCAGCCTGATGATTATCGAAAACCCGGAGCGCCTGGGGCTGGCGCAGCTGCATCAGCTCAGAGGCCGCGTCGGGCGCGGCGCGGTGGCCTCCCACTGCGTGCTGCTCTATAAATCGCCGCTGTCGAAAACGGCCCAGCTGCGCCTGCAGGTCCTGCGCGATAGCAACGACGGTTTCGTCATCGCGCAAAAGGACCTCGAGATCCGCGGCCCAGGCGAGCTGCTCGGCACCCGACAGACCGGCACCGCCGAGTTTAAAGTCGCCGACTTACTGCGCGATAAGGCAATGATCCCGGACGTTCAGCGCATTGCCCGCCATATTCATCAACGTTACCCACAGCAGGCTCAGGCGCTTATCGAGCGCTGGATGCCGGAAACCGAACGCTATTCCAACGCCTGACGCGTCTGTTCCCGCAGGAGCAGACGGCGCCGCGCGCAATTTTCCTTCAGAACGAGTGAATTATGAAACGAGAACTGGCCATCGAATTTTCGCGTGTTACCGAAGCCGCCGCGCTGGCGGGCTATAAGTGGCTGGGCCGCGGTGATAAAAACACCGCCGACGGCGCCGCGGTTAACGCCATGCGTATTATGCTCAACCTGATTAATATCGACGGCACTATCGTCATCGGCGAAGGTGAAATCGATGAAGCACCGATGCTCTATATCGGCGAAAAGGTCGGCACCGGCAGCGGCGACGCGGTGGATATCGCCGTCGACCCGATCGAGGGCACGCGGATGACGGCGATGGGCCAGGCGAACGCGCTGGCCGTCATGGCGGTTGGCGATAAGGGCTGCTTCCTGAATGCGCCGGACATGTACATGGAAAAGCTGATTGTCGGCCCGGGGGCTAAAGGGGCGATTGACCTGAATCTGCCGCTGGCTGAGAACCTGCGTAACGTGGCGAGCGCGCTGAATAAGCCGCTCAGCGAGCTGACGGTGACCGTGCTCGCCAAGCCGCGCCATGATGCCGTGATTGCCGAACTGCAGCAGCTGGGCGTTCGCGTCTTCGCCATTCCCGACGGCGACGTGGCGGCCTCTATTCTGACCTGCATGCCGGATAGCGAAGTTGACGTCCTGTACGGCATTGGCGGCGCCCCGGAAGGCGTGGTTTCCGCCGCGGTTATCCGGGCGCTGGACGGCGATATGCAGGGCCGCCTGCTGGCCCGCCACCACGTCAAGGGCGACAGCGAAGAGAATCGCCGTATCGGTGAGAACGAGCTGGCGCGCTGTAAAGAGATGGGTATTGAAGCCGGTATCGTGCTGCGCCTCGACGAGATGGCGCGCAGCGATAACGTGGTCTTTTCCGCCACCGGGATCACCAAAGGCGACCTGCTGGACGGCATCACCCGCAAGGGCAATATGGCCACCACCGAGACGCTGCTGATCCGCGGAAAATCACGCACCATCCGCCGTATCCAGTCCATTCACTATCTCGATCGTAAAGATCCGGATATCCAGCTGCATATCCTGTAAGCCCTTCGGCCTGCGGGCAGGCTGAAGCGGCGCTAATATTTGATCAATAGAGCTTTCCGGCCCCGTTGGGCTGGAAATCTTTGTCGTCTGCAACGAAGATAGGGCAACGCTTCGCAACGGGAGAAGATCATGGCGGACTGGATTAGCGGCAAAGTAACAAAAGTAGAATACTGGACCGATGCGCTGTTTAGTTTGCACGTACGGGCCCCTGTTCATCCGTTTACCGCCGGGCAGTTTGCCAAACTGGGCCTGGATGTTGACGGCGAGCGCGTGCAGCGCGCCTACTCCTACGTTAACGCCCCGAGCAATCCCGATCTTGAATTCTACCTGGTGACGGTTCCGGAGGGCAAACTCAGCCCACGGCTGGCCGCGCTGCAGCCGGGCGATGACGTGCAGATCGTCAGCGAGGCCGCCGGTTTCTTCGTGCTCGAAGAAGTGCCGGATTGCGACACCCTGTGGATGCTGGCCACCGGCACGGCAATTGGCCCGTACCTGTCGATTCTGGAAGAAGGCAAGGACCTGGAGCGCTTTAAAAACCTGGTGCTGGTCCACGCCGCGCGCTATGCCGCCGATCTTAGCTATCTGCCGCAAATGCAGGCGCTGGAGGAACGCTATAAGGGCAAGCTGCGCATCCAGTCGGTGGTCAGTCGGGAAACCGTACCGGGCATGCTAACGGGGCGTATTCCGTTCCTGATCGAAACCGGCGCTCTGGAAGAGGCCGTTGGCCTGCCGATGAACGCTGACAATAGCCACGTGATGCTCTGCGGCAACCCGCAGATGGTGCGGGATACCCAGCAGCTGCTGAAGGAAACCCGGCAGATGAGCAAACATCTGCGCCGCCGGCCGGGCCATATGACAGCCGAACACTACTGGTGATCAGGACTCCGCCTTCCAGCGAACGTCCTGCGTCTCTTTACCAAATTTATTTTCGCCCTGGGTGCCGACGAATGCCCCCAGGTCGATCAGCATCATCACCATAATCAGCGTCGGCACAAAGCGGCCGACAACCCACTGCCAGGCCCCCGGGAGCACCGCCCAGTTCCCCGCCAGCAGCATCCACGCCAGAACCATCAGCAGCGCCCAGATACCCGACCTGCCGCGATCGTGCAGCCGTTTGATGGTCACCGCCGCCGTTGGCCAGAGCAGGCAAACCAGCATAAAGGCCGCGGTCTGTAGATTAAGCAAATTTGACCCGGCCAGGGTGAACAGCGCGCTCATGGTCAATATCCAGATAACAATCCAAATCCAGAAATCACGGCGTCCAATACGCCCTTTAATTGAGAACATCCACTGCTGTAGGGTCATGTTTTATTCCTTATCATCATCATTCGCGTAGTTTACCCTGAAGCGGTGACTTTTTGACAAGCGCGACGGTTCCCGTTTTAATCGTCAGCAGGCAAAAAAAGGAAGGACGGGTATGAAGAAGTGGGCAACCTTATGTTTGATTGGGCTGACAGCGTTATCTGTCGGCCATAAGGCGCTGTCCGCCGAGCCAGAATCATCCTCCGCGGCGCCCTATCTGCTCTCCGGCGCGCCGGTCTTTGATATCTCCATCAGCGAGTTTCGGGAAAAATTCAACGCCGATAACCCCAAACTGCAGCTCAACGAATTTCGCGCGATTGCCTCCAGCCGCGATCGGGCTAACCTGACCCGGGCGGCCAGCAAGATTAACGAAAACCTGTACGCCTCCACCGCCCTGGAGCGCGGCACGCTCAAAATCAAATCGATGCAGATTACCTGGCTGCCCGTTCAGGGGCCGGAGCAGAAAGCGGCAAAGGCGAAAGCACAGGAGTATATGAGCGCCGTTCTGCGCGTTTTCGTCCCGATATTAAGCCCGGCGCAAAGCGGGCAAAAGCTGCAAAAACTGCTCGCCGCAGGTAAAGGGAAACGCTACTTCGCCGAAACCGAAGGCGCTATCCGCTATGTGATAGCAGACAACGGCGAAAAGGGGCTTACCTTCGCTGTTGAACCGATTAAGCTAGCGCTATCTGAAACGCTGGAGAGCAATAATAAATGACAAAAAGCAAAGCCTTTCCAACGACGAAACTCTATACTGTTTGACAGACCATGCTGCCCCCAGGGGCGGCTATATTCCTTAATTCGCTTATGTAGCGTGGAGAATTAAAATGCGACATCCTTTAGTGATGGGTAACTGGAAACTGAACGGCAGCCGCCACATGGTAAACGAACTGGTGGCTAACCTGCGTACCGAGCTGGCCGGCGTGACCGGCTGTGCTGTTGCTATCGCTCCGCCGGAAATGTATATCGATCTGGCTAAGCATGCGGCAGAAGGCAGCCATATTCACCTGGGCGCGCAGAACGTTGACCTGAACCAGTCCGGCGCATTCACCGGTGAAACCTCTGCCCAGATGCTGAAAGATGTCGGCGCTGAATACATCATCATCGGCCACTCTGAGCGTCGTACTTACCACAAAGAGTCTGACGAATTTATCGCTAAGAAATTCGCCGTGCTGAAAGAGCAGGGCCTGATCCCGGTTCTGTGCATCGGTGAAACTGAAGCTGAAAACGAAGCGGGCAAAACGGAAGAAGTTTGCGCACGCCAGATCGACGCCGTGCTGAAAACTCAGGGCGCAGCGGCATTCGAAGGCGTGGTTATCGCTTACGAACCCGTATGGGCTATCGGTACCGGCAAATCCGCTACCCCGGCTCAGGCTCAGGCCGTGCACAAATTTATCCGTGACCACATTGCTAAAGTGGACGCCAAAGTGGCCGAGCAGGTCATCATTCAGTACGGCGGTTCCGTTAACGCATCTAACGCCGCAGAGCTGTTCACCCAGCCGGACATCGACGGCGCGCTGGTTGGCGGCGCATCGCTGAAAGCAGACGCTTTCGCGGTCATCGTTAAAGCAGCAGAAGCAGCGAAAAAAGCGTAATTCAATACGCCGGTAACCCGGCGAGATGAATCCGCAGCCCGGCTTAGCGTAGCGCTAGCCGGGTTTTTTTATAGTTTCCCCAGCAGCTGATACCACGCGTAATTCAACGGCAGCAGCAGCAGATAGCTGACAGCCGCCAGCGCAATGCACAGCAGCATCCCCGAACGAGCCGGAACTTTTCCCAGCGCCATCGCCACCACGATAGGCGATGCTTGATACGGCAGCAGCGGCGTCGAATAGCCCAGAACCTGAATCATGATCACGCTCAGCAGCGGAAAGCCGGTGGCGTCAGCAAAGCTCTGCGCAAAGGTGGTGTACAGCGCGGGTACGCCGTTGGCGGTCATAATAAAGTTCAGGGCGCTGGTGATCCCCGTCAGGGCGAGAAAGCTGGTAAAAGGGCTCTCTTTGTCGAGCGGCATAACGTGCAGCAAAGCGTTGCCGACCACGCCGCCAATCCCCGTTTGCGTGACGGTAATCGCCAGCCCTAAGATCCCGGCGACGTAAATGCAGGTGCGAATATTCACCCCGCTGGAGAACTCTTCCCCGCTGATAAATCCCACCCGCGGCAGCAGCGTAATCACCGCCGCCGCCAGCCCCGTCCAGGCGGGACCAATCCCGTGCCAGCTCTCGCTCACCCAAAGGGTCAATACCACCGCCAGCAGCCAGGAGAGGCGCTTCTCATCCCGGCTCATCGGCGGCAGCGGCACCCGCTCCCGCGGCGGATGCGGCCTGCCGGGGAACAGCCAGCAAATCAGCGCGATCAGCGCCGCGCCTTTCAGCCAGCCCAGCACCGGCGTGTGCAGCAGCAAATACGGCAGGTAGTTGAGGTGAATACCGTACGATCCCTCCGCCGCGCCGCTCATCACTAAATTCGGCACGTTGGCGGGCAGGATCGTCGCCGATAGCTGGAAGGTCCCGAAGCCGACCGCCAGCGCCAGCCCGTACCAGGCGCGGGTTCCGTCCTCAATCCCGGCGCGCTTCGCCATCGCCGCGACGATCGGCATCAGCAGCGCGATACGCCCCATATTGGAGGGCATAACGAAGGCCAGGGCATAGCTGAACAGCACCACGCTGCCCACCATCAGCGGCCAGGAGTCCGTCAGCCTGGCCGATAGCGCCTGCGCCGTCCTGTCCGCCAGCCCGGTTTTACGGATCGCGATACCGAGGACAAAGCCGCTGAACACCAGCCAGAACGCCGATGACGCAAAGCCGCCAAAGATAACCTCCGGCGGCGCGATTTTCGCCATCATCGCCACGGCAAAAAACAGCAGCGCGGTAATAAACTCCGGCAGCAGCGAGGTCGCCCACAGCAGGATGGTAATACCGACAATCAGGGCGGGAAGGAACAGAGGGTGAGAAAGCCAGAGCGACATACCTGTCTCCTGTCGTTTTTTTCAGCAAGAATACGACGCCGGGTCGGACAGGTAAATGCCAGATATGGTGGGGTCATTGCAGAATTGCGCAGCTATGGTCCTGAATCTCTTCCGCAGACGCGCGGTTCAGAGTCAGCAAATTGCGTTCCGTTGCCAGCAGCACCAGCGAACCGTCGCTCTGTTCGGCCATCGCCAGCGCGAAGCGTCCCATATGTTCACGCGCCTCGGGCACCTCTTCCGCCAGCATCAGGAAGGGGCTGCGCTGGGCAAGTTCCGCTTCGGTCACCCTGCGCGCCAGATATTCATGGCCGAGCAAACCGCCCGGCAGCGGCAGCCAGCGGCTGCTAATCGTGGAGGCCTCGCGGTCCAGCTGGGCACGAACGTCCTGGCGCAGGCAGGAAATATGAATATGGAGGTGGTTCTGCGTGCGGCCGCTGCGGGAGTTAATCGTCAGCGCAACCGCGTTATCGGGTACCGGCGAACCGTGTCGTTCGCTCATAATTTCCCGCCCCTGCCAGGCCTGCCAGAAGAAGTTTGCCGTCAACGGGTTGAGCAGGAGCGGGCTCTCGGTGCCGTTAATCCGGTACGTCGGCATCAGCAAATACTGCAGCGGCCCGTTGCGGTCTTTAAACAGGACATAGCCGCCTTTCAGATTTACCTCGGCGCAGGGGGCCGGGTTTTTCTGCTGCTGCTGATTGACCACGCACTGCTGCAAAACAATACGTCGCAACGCATCCGGGTTACCGGAGTGCAGCCAGTACCAGCCGCCTGCCGCTGCCGCCGCAACCACCACCAGCAGTCCCAATAAAAGGTATCGTACTCTTCGCATTATGTTTTCCCGTCTCAGCCAGAAACGGAAGAGTAGCGTAATTTGATGACCAAATGAAAACGCCCGGTCATTTAACCGGGCGTTGAGGGGGAGAGATTAACGCTGACTAATTTGGTCGAAGGTGCCGCCGTTAGAGAAGTGCTCCTTCTGGGCTTTGGTCCAGCCGCCGAACTCCTGGTCGATAGTAAACAGCTTCAGCTTCGGGAACTCGCTGGCATATTTGCTGGCAACGGCCGGATCGCGTGGACGATAGTAGTTCTTCGCCGCAATCTCCTGACCTTCCGGGGAGTAGAGATACTTCAGGTAGGCTTCTGCCACCTGGCGAGTCCCTTTTTTATCGACCACTTTATCCACTACCGAAACGGTCGGCTCGGCCAGAATCGATTCGCTCGGGGTGACGATTTCAAACTTGTCTTTACCCAGCTCGTTTGCCGCCAGCAGGGCTTCGTTTTCCCAGGCAATCAGCACATCGCCAATCCCACGTTCGACGAAGGTATTCGTTGAGCCACGAGCGCCGGAATCCAGCACTTCGACGTTTTTAAACAGCGCTTTCACGAACTCCTGAGCTTTCGCCTGGTCGCCGTGATTCTGGTGCAGGGCGTAGCCCCAGGCTGCCAGATAGTTCCAGCGCGCGCCGCCGGAGCTTTTCGGGTTCGGCGTAATGACCGACACGCCCGGTTTAATCAGGTCGTTCCAGTCATGAATCTGCTTCGGGTTGCCCTTGCGCACGAGGAACACGATGGTTGAAGTATAAGGAGCAGAGTTATCCGGCAGGCGTTTCAGCCAGTTTTTATCAATGCGGCCGCGCTCGGCAATCGCATCGACGTCATAGGCCAGCGCCAGGGTAACGACGTCGGCTTCAATGCCGTTAATGACCGATGTCGCCTGCTTGCCGGAACCGCCGTGAGACTGACGAATCACTACATTGTCGCCGGTTTCCTGCTTCCAGTGCGCGCTGAACGCTTTGTTGTACTGTTCGTACAGCTCGCGCGTCGGATCGTAAGATACGTTTAATAGCTGAATGTCTTTTGCCAGAACGCTGGCGGATGCCAGCAACAGAGTTAACCCCACGCCCCACTTATTCATCGCACCGCTCTCTATATGTCGTGTTGTGATGGGTTAAGCGTGCCAGAAAGCGAAACAATGATTAAAGAATAAAAAAAGATTGGCTATAACTTGAGGGAATATACGAAGGAGTAAAGCTGACCCCCTCCCGAGCGGGAGAGGGTGAGGACGAGAGGATTACACTTCTTCCATGCGGCCCAGCAGCGCCTGCAGACGGTCCTGCCAGCCCTGCTGCTGCTCTCTCAGCTGACCGTTTTCACGCTCCAGCTCTTCACGACTGTGCTGAGCGCCCTGAACTTCCTGCGCCAGCGTGTTGTTCTTTTCTTTCAGCTCTTCGATTTCCATCTGCAACAGCGTGATGGTATCAATCGCCTGCTGTACTTTTGACTCTAATTTCTCAAACACTTCTAATGACATCGTCATACCTCTCCTGAACTTGCAAGGCGTTGATAGAAACCGTCCGTTTCGTATACGCGTTGACGCCTTAACGAAAATAAGCGCACTACAGTGGTCATGCTGTCGATTGTATGAATCCCCGCCTTCCCTGTCCAGCGACAACCCGCGCAGATTGCGGTTGGCAACACTTTTCAGCCTTTACCTGGCTCATTCGGCGCCTGTCCCCGGAACTTCTCCGGCAATTGTTAATCATTGGGTTAGCGGAACGCGTCCGTAAACGCTCTTTAATGTGCTACAACACGCGTTTATGGCGCGAAAACGCTCATTTTCTTGACCTGGCACACACATTTCGAGTTCGATATTTCTCGTTTTTGTTCGTTAACGATAAATTAACACTATGCCTACATGGCAGCGTGGTCGACGACGACCTTCATACTTACAATAATCACCACTTTGTTTCAGGATTCGATTATGAGCCAAACATCAACACTAAAAGGCCAGTGCATCGCAGAGTTCCTCGGTACCGGGTTGTTGATCTTCTTCGGCGTTGGGTGCGTCGCTGCGCTCAAAGTCGCGGGAGCCAGCTTCGGTCAATGGGAAATCAGCATCATCTGGGGTCTGGGGGTCGCGATGGCGATTTACCTGACCGCAGGCGTTTCCGGTGCTCACCTTAACCCGGCGGTTACCATCTCGCTGTGGCTGTTCGCCTGCTTTGACGGACGTAAAGTTGTTCCTTTTATCGTTGCGCAATTCGCTGGCGCCTTTTGCGCTGCGGCATTAGTTTACGGGCTTTATTACAATCTTTTCCTCGATTTCGAACACTCCCATAATATGGTGCGCGGTAGCGTAGAGAGCCTTGAACTGGCGGGCATCTTCTCGACTTATCCGAACCCGCATATCAATTTTGTGCAGGCCTTCGCGGTAGAGATGGTGATTACCGCTATCCTGATGGGCGTGATTCTGGCGTTAACCGATGACGGTAACGGCGTGCCTCGCGGCCCGCTGGCTCCGCTGCTGATCGGCCTGCTTATCGCCGTGATCGGCGCATCGATGGGCCCGCTGACCGGCTTCGCCATGAACCCGGCTCGCGACCTCGGACCGAAAACCTTCGCCTGGCTTGCCGGCTGGGGCGACGTCGCCTTCACCGGCGGCAAAGATATTCCCTATTTCCTGGTGCCGCTGTGCGCACCGGTGGTCGGTGCCGCTCTGGGTGCGTTCAGCTACCGCAAGCTGATTGGCCGCCACCTGCCCTGCGACATCTGCGAAGTTGAGGAGCAGGACACAACCTCCGCCTCTACGACGCAACACAAAGCTTCGCTGTAATCTGACTACGAGACTCATACTATGACCGACAAAAAATATATCGTTGCGCTCGACCAGGGCACCACCAGCTCCCGGGCCGTAGTGATGGATCACAATGCCAATATCGTCAGCGTTTCTCAGCGTGAATTTGAGCAAATTTATCCCCGGCCGGGCTGGGTTGAACACGACCCGATGGAGATTTGGGCCTCGCAAAGCTCCACGCTGGTAGAAGTGCTGGCGAAAGCGGATATCAGCTCCGATGAGATCGCCGGCATCGGCATCACCAACCAGCGTGAAACCGCCATCGTCTGGGAACGTGAAACCGGCAAACCGATTTATAACGCCATCGTCTGGCAGTGCCGCCGCACCGCCGAGATCTGCGAGCAGCTCAAGCGTGACGGCATGGAAGAGTACATCCGTCAGGCCACCGGCCTGGTCGTGGACCCGTACTTCTCGGGCACCAAAGTGAAGTGGATCCTCGATCACGTCGAGGGCGCGCGCGAACGCGCTAAGCGCGGCGAGCTGCTGTTCGGGACCGTTGATACCTGGCTGGTGTGGAAAATGACCCAGGGCCGCGTGCACGTGACCGACTACACCAACGCCTCGCGTACCATGCTGTTCAATATCCACGACCTGGACTGGGACGACAAAATGCTCGACGCGCTGGATATTCCGCGCGCCATGCTGCCGGAAGTGCGCAAGTCCTCCGAGATATACGGCCAGACCAACATCGGCGGTAAAGGCGGCACGCGTATTCCTATCGCGGGTATTGCCGGCGACCAGCAGGCGGCGCTGTTCGGCCAGCTGTGCGTCAAAGAGGGGATGGCGAAAAATACCTACGGTACCGGCTGCTTTATGCTGATGAATACCGGCGAGAAAGCGGTTGCCTCCACCCACGGCCTGCTGACCACCATCGCCTGCGGCCCGCGCGGAGAAGTTAACTATGCCCTTGAGGGCGCGGTATTTATGGCCGGCGCCTCTATTCAGTGGCTGCGCGACGAGATGAAGCTTATCAACGACGCGTTCGATTCCGAATATTTCGCCACCAAGGTGAAGGATACCAACGGCGTATACGTGGTTCCGGCGTTTACCGGCCTCGGCGCACCGTACTGGGACCCGTATGCTCGCGGCGCGATCTTTGGCCTTACCCGCGGCGTAAATGCTAACCACATTATCCGCGCAACCCTGGAATCTATCGCCTATCAGACCCGGGACGTGCTGGAGGCGATGCAGGCTGACTCCGGCATTCGTCTGCACGCGCTGCGCGTCGACGGCGGCGCGGTCGCCAACAACTTCCTGATGCAGTTCCAGTCCGATATTCTCGGCACCCGCGTCGAGCGCCCGGAAGTCCGTGAAGTCACGGCGCTGGGTGCGGCTTACCTGGCCGGTCTGGCGGTTGGCTTCTGGCAGAACCTGGACGAGCTGCAGGAGAAAGCGGTGATCGAGCGCGAATTCCGTCCGGGGATCGAAACCACCGAACGTAACTACCGCTACAGCGGCTGGAAAAAAGCGGTGAAACGCGCCCTGGCGTGGGAAGAGCACGAAGAGTAATCCCGCCGAAACCGTCCCGGTAGCGCAGCGCTTACCGGGACGACGGCTTCATGCGCAACGTTTTTTCTTCGCCCGGATAAGGTGCCCGGCACCGGCTCCGGGCTTCTTTTTCGTCCCGCCATGCGAATGCCTTTTCCCCACACCTTTTCGGCGGAATTATTTTTCCCCAAACGCTGGCAAACGTTTGCTTTTGCACTACAGTCCGATAAAATTCCCGCTTTGCCACCTTGGGATTGCTTGTGATGTCCGTGAATACCGCCGAGCCAGAAAATGCGCAACCGGTTGCGCATAAACAAACTAGCGAATTAATCTACCGCCTCGAAGACCGCCCCCCGCTTCCACAAACGCTGTTCGCCGCCTTCCAGCACCTGCTGGCGATGTTTGTTGCGGTGATCACGCCGGCGCTATTAATTTGTCAGGCTCTGGGTCTTCCCGCCCAGGATACGCAGCACATCATCAGCATGTCGCTGTTTGCTTCCGGCGTGGCATCCATTATTCAGATTAAGGCCTGGGGACCGGTCGGCTCCGGGCTACTCTCCATTCAGGGCACCAGCTTTAACTTCGTCGCCCCGCTGATTATGGGCGGTACCGCGCTAAAAACCGGCGGCGCCGACGTGCCGACGATGATGGCCGCGCTGTTCGGCACCCTGATGCTGGCCAGCTGCACGGAAATGGTCCTCTCCCGCGTACTGCATCTTGCACGACGCGTTATTACCCCGCTGGTCTCCGGCGTGGTGGTGATGATTATCGGCCTGTCCCTGATTCAGGTTGGCCTGACCTCCATCGGCGGCGGCTACTCGGCGATGGCCGACCACACCTTCGGCGCGCCGAAAAACCTGCTGCTGGCGGGTATCGTGCTGGGGCTGATCATTATTCTTAACCGCCAGCGCAACCCGTACCTGCGCATCGCTTCGCTGGTTATCGCGATGGCGGCCGGCTACCTGGCGGCCTGGCTGCTCGATATGCTCCCCGCCAATACCGCGGCAACCGACAGCAGCCTGATTATGGTGCCCACCCCGCTCTATTACGGTCTGGGGATTGACTGGAACCTGCTGCTGCCGCTGATGCTGGTGTTTATGATCACCTCCCTGGAAACGATCGGCGATATCACCGCCACTTCCGACGTTTCCGAGCAGCCGGTTTCCGGCCCGCTGTATATGAAGCGTCTGAAGGGCGGCGTGTTGGCCAACGGCCTGAACTCGTTTGTCTCCGCGGTATTTAATACCTTCCCAAACTCCTGCTTCGGTCAGAATAACGGCGTGATTCAGCTCACCGGCGTTGCCAGCCGCTACGTCGGTTTTGTGGTGGCGCTGATGCTTATCGTGCTCGGGCTGTTCCCGGCGGTAAGCGGCTTTGTGCAGCATATCCCTGAGCCGGTGCTCGGCGGCGCGACGCTGGTGATGTTCGGTACCATCGCCGCATCCGGCGTGCGCATTGTCTCCCGCGAGCCGCTGAACCGCCGGGCGATCCTGATTATCGCCCTGTCGCTGGCGGTCGGTCTCGGCGTTTCCCAGCAGCCGATGATCCTGCAGTTCGCCCCTGACTGGCTGAAGAACCTGCTCTCCTCCGGTATCGCCGCCGGCGGTATTACGGCGATTGTGCTGAATTTGGTCTTCCCGCCAGAGAAAAACTGATCCCGCCTTGCTCCCCGGCCGCGCACGGCGGCCGGGGCAGCCCGCAGTTTGCCCTTTTTAGCCCCCTCACATCATCTGATTACACAATTCCTGTCTTGAGGATTGCGCATAATTCGGGCATAACAGCCTTATGTGCCTCGCTCAGGATGTAAGACCATGAAATTTCCTGGAAAGTTGATTCTCTGGCTGCTGGCCGTTCTGCTGGTCGCGATCGTTGCCGTCTGGTTCCTGCTACAGACCCACTGGGGCTCGCGTCAGGCCAGCGCCTGGCTGAGCGACGGCACCGGCTGGCAGGTCTCCTTCGATGCGATGGATCACGACTTCTCTGCGCCTCTCCACCTGCAGCTGCAAAACGTGACGTTCGGTCGCGACGGCAAACCCCCGACGCTGGTTGCCAAAACGGTGGATATCGGTTTCAGCACGCGCCAGTTCAGCGATCCGCTGCATGCCGATGAGATTGTGCTCAGCGACGGGACGTTAAACCTCTCCCCCTCCTCCGCCTCTTTGCCCTTTGCCGCCGACCGCCTGCAGCTGCGCAATATGGCGTTTAACAGCCCGGAAACCGGCTGGGACCTGAGCGCGCAGCGGGTGACCGGCGGCGTCAGCCCGTGGGCGCCGGAAGCGGGCAACGTGCTGGGCAAAAAAACGCAGATTCAGATGAGCGCGGGCTCGCTGACTCTTAACGGGGTTGAGGCCAGCAACGTCCTGATTCAGGGAAGTATTGATAATGGCGAAGTCACGCTGTCCACTCTCGGCGCCGATATTGCCCGCGGAACGCTAACCGGCAACGCTAAACGCGGCGCCGACGGCAGCTGGCTGGTTGATAATCTGCAGCTTAATGAAACCCGCCTGCAGAGCGATAAAGCGCTGGCTGACTTCTTCGCCCCGCTGACCACCGTCCCTTCGCTGCAAATTGGCCGCCTCGATGTGACCGATGCCAGCCTGCAGGGAACCGACTGGGCGGTCACCGGCCTGGACCTCAGCCTGCGCAATCTGACCTTAAGCCACGGCGACTGGCAGAGCGAGGACGGTACCCTGTCGATGAACGCCAGCGAATTCATTAACGGCTCGCTGCACTTCCTCGATCCAATCCTTAATGCCGAATTCTCGCCGCAGGGTATCGCCCTGCGTCAGTTTACCTCGCGCTGGGAAGGCGGGATGGTGCGCACCTCCGGCCGCTGGCTGCGCGACGGCAAGGCGCTGGTGCTGGATGACACCGCCTTTGCCGGGCTGGAATATACTCTGCCGGAAAACTGGAAACAGCTGTGGATGGAGCCGCTGCCGGCCTGGTTACAGAGCCTGACGCTGAAGAAATTCGGCGCCAGCCGCAACCTGGTTATCGATATCGATCCGCAGTTCCCCTGGCAGGTCACCGCCCTCGATGGCTACGGCGGCGAGCTGCAGCTGGTGAAGGATCGGCGCTGGGGCGTATGGAACGGCAGCGCGACGCTCAACGCCGCCGCCGCGACCTTTAACCGCGTTGACGTCCGGCGCCCGTCGCTTAAGCTGAGCGCCAACGCCTCAACGGTCAATATCAACGAGCTTAGCGCCTTTACCGAGCGCGGTATTTTACAGGCCACCGCCGCGGTGTCGCAGCTTCCCCAGCGCCAGGTTAACCTCAGCCTGAGCGGGCGCGGCGTACCGCTGAACGTTCTGCAGGCGTGGGGCTGGCCCGCGCTGCCGGTTTCCGGTGACGGCAATTTCCAGCTAACCGCCAGCGGCAGCGTGCTGGCCGATGCGCCGCTCAGGCCGACGGTGAACGGCCAGCTCAGCGCGACCAATATGGAAAAACAGCAGGTTGCGCAGGTGATGCGCAGCGGCGAGGTAAGCGGCGCCCAGCCCGCGCCCGTCGCGCCTTAATTTCCTCGTCCTCCAGCCTTCTCCCTGCCGGGAGAAGGCCTCCTGATATTTCCCGCCCCCGAAACCTGTTGCCATTTTGCGGCTGTTTGTGCCTATTTCCCGCAACCTGTTCCTTTCAAATAGCAGAATTGCTATAACCAAAATACTGGAAGTCAAAAAAATAATTAAAGTCCCTGTAGCTACAAAAATAAAAGGAACAACTATGTCCGCAATACGTCAACATGCGCTGGAGAATATGCAAAAATTCTCCAGAGCGATGATCGGTGCTGTATTGTTCTTGCCGGTCATCGGTTTAATTCTGGCACTCAGTTCTGTCTTAACTAACCCAACATTAATTTCTGAAACCAGTTTTTTACATCAGCTTGGTCAACTGCTCGGCGATACCTTCTGGCCATTATTCGGCAATCTCGGATTACTGTTTTGCGTTGGTATTAGCTACGGCCTGGCAAAAGATAAAAAAACGGAAGTGGCGCTGGTTTCGGTAATGTGTTTTATCATGTTCCTGGGGGCCAACCACTCGTGGCTGGAGCATACTCACGGGATTGCCGAAAAAATTAACGGCGAATATTACGGTACCGGCCAGACGCAGATCTTAGGGTTCGTGGTGGTCGATATGGGGGTATTCCTCGGCATTATTCTCGGCTGCACCATCGCCTGGGTACATAATAAAGTCTCGACCATTGAGCTGCCCGGCGCGCTGTCGATGTACGGCGGCGCGAAGCTGACCCTGGTGGCAATGACGCCCGTTATCATCTTCTATGCGATCGCCTTCACCTGGATCTGGCCGTTTATGACCCACGGCATCGCGGCGTTAACCGGGTTTATGAAAAACGCCGGCGTCGCGGGCGTCTTCGTCTACGGCTTCTTTGAAAAATTTCTTATCCCCACCGGCCTGCATCATTTCGTGTGGTCGCCGTTCCAGCTGACGCAGATCGGCGGCACGCTGAACGTTGACGGTCAGGTCGTTTCCGGCACCCAGGCCATTTTCCTCGCCTATATGCGCCATCCGGATCTCACCCCGGTGATGAACGAAGCCCTACGCTTCTCGCAGCAGGGAATGACCACGATTTTCGGCCTGGCCGGCGCCTCGCTGGCGTTTTACCACACCGCGAAGCCTGAGAAGAAAATGCTGGCCAAAGCGATTCTGCTGCCCGCCATTATCACCTCGATGCTGACCGGTATTACCGAGCCCATTGAGTTCACCTTCCTGTTTGTTTCGCCGCTGCTGTGGGTGATCCACGCGACGTTAACCGCCGCCTCGCAGGCCATTTGCGACATCTTCACCGTTCGTCCGTGGGGCGCATCCGGGCTGATCGAATTCCTGATTTATAACCTGCCGCTGCCGGTTTCACTTACGCGCTGGCCCGGCTATGTGCTTATCGGTATCGGTCAGTTTGCCGTCTACTACGTTATTTTCCGCACCCTGGTGGTAAAACTGAATTTGAAAACGCCGGGCCGCGAAGACGATGAAAATGTGAAGCTATATAGCAAAGCGGATTATCGCAAAAAGATGAGCGATAAGTCGGCGGTCACCGATGAAATTATTAATGGCTTAGGCGGTAAGGATAATATTATTTCCGTTGATAACTGCTTCACCCGCCTGCGGGTCGCTATTAAAAATATGCAACTGGTTGACGATGATATATTGAAAAGCACCGGCGCCAATGGCGTGGTGCGCAACAGAAATGAAGTACAGGTTATTTATGGCGTCAAGGTGGGACAGGTTCGTTCCCGGGTTGATAGCTGGCTAGCAGAACATTAATCAGGAGTTATTTATGAAATTAACCGTATTAGGCGGGGGCGGCGTTCGCTCCGCGTTCCTGGCAAAATCACTGGCTTATAACGCGCACCGCATTGGTTTAACGGAAGTGGTATTTCTCGACAGCTCCGCTGATAATCTGGCCATCTTTGGCGAGATCGCCCGCTACGTCTTTCAGGCTATCCGCCCGGATATTGAGTTTAGCGTTACCCGCGATCCGGTTGCGGCGCTGACCCGGACCAACTACGTCATTACCACCCTGCGGGTTGGCGGCGATGAGAGTCGTATTCGCGACGAGCGCATTGCGCTTGAGCATAATACTTTAGGCCAGGAGACCACCGGCGCCGGTGGTTTTGCTATGGCGATGCGTTCAATACCGGCGATTCTGGACTACTGCCGCCTCATCGAAGAGCACGCCGCCGAGGACGCGATCCTGTTTAACTTCACCAATCCGTCGGGGCTGGTGACCGAGGCGATTATCAAGTCCGGCTTTAAGCGCCGGGTGTACGGTATCTGCGATGCGCCGTCGGAGCTGATTCGCGAGCTGCCGGAGATCCTCGGCTGCGACGAGCGTGACCTTGGCGTCGAGTGCTACGGCCTGAACCACTTCTCCTGGTTTACCCACTTCACGGTGCGCGGAGAAGACGTGACCGAACGCCTGATCGCCAGCCCGGATCTGTATCGTAAAACGGCGATGCAGTATTTCTCACCCGAGCTGGTTCAACTGTGCGACAAGCAGCTGCTGAACGAATATCTCTACTATTACTACTACCGCGAGGTGGCGTTAAAAGCGATTCAGGAAGCGCCGGAAACCCGCGGGGAGCAGATCGCCCGCATCAACCGCGATATGCGCGATGAGCTGGATACAGTTGATGTACACGCCAACCCGGAAGCGGCGTTCAATATCTGGATGAAGCACTACCTGCGCCGGGAAAACAGCTATATGCAGAATGAGTCGCAGCAGGAGAAGTTCCATACCCGCGAGCCGCTCACCCTGCAGCAGTTTATCGAAGAGCCGGATACCGGCGGCTACGCGGGCGTGGCGCTGGATATCCTGGAGGCGGTCAACAGCACCACCACCAAGCGTATCGTGGTGTCGATATCCAATAACGACACTCTCGATTTCCTGCGCCCGGATGATGTGATTGAGATTAGCTGCGATCTGAGCAAGGACGGCCTGAAGCCGGTCACCCCGGCGCACGTGCCGACGGCGCAGAAGAACATGATCGCCAGCGTCAAAGAGTATGAACGCCTGGCGGTGGCGGCGATCCTGCAGCGGGATAAGTCGCTGGCGATACGGGCGCTGATGGCTCATCCGCTGGTCGGCTCCTGGTCGCTGGCGCAGAAGCTGGTTAACGCCTACCTCGATGATAAGCTGGTTGCCGACTGGCGGTAATCACCCCCAGCCTCTGGGCTGCAGCCTCAACGCCGCAGCCCGGAAGCGCTGCGGCGCCGCGTCTAGAGGGCGTCGCCCGCCCTGCCTTTTGCGGTCTGAATAAACCACATCTTCAGAAAGCGCTCAAAGCCCAATATGCAGTAGCCGAAAAACGGGTTGCTCCAGTAAATATCGTCATCAAACTTCTGCGGGTCATGAATAATAAACGCGGTATCCGCCGCCTGAGCCAGCGGGCTTTGATAGTCGCCGGTAAAGCAGACCAGGTTAATCTCTTTCCCCTCCAGCGCCTTTACCCAGTTTAGCGCCGAGCTGCTGCGCCCGGATTTAGAAATTATCCAGATCGAGTCAAATTTGGCGGCGTTTTTCTGTTCGAGAATTTCATAATCCGGCCACAGCGCGAGGCTGGCGTTTACGCCGGTCACCAGAAACTTATTATAAATATATTGCGCAATCAGCTGCGAGAAGCCGCTGCCGTGGACCAGGATGCGGTGCTGCTGCAGGCTTTCCAGCAGCGGGGTGACCTGCTCCGCCGGCAGAATGCTCATATAGTCGATGTCGTTGGTGACATCGAGCTTAGGCATGGTGATATTGAATTTAATAAAATAGACCAGCTCCAGCCAGCCGCTGAACTTGAGCTTCTTTGCCAGACGCACCAGTGAGGAAGGATTGCTGTAACAGCGCTCGGCGACGGCGCGGATCCCCTCCCGCACGCAGCGTTCGGGATCGTGCTGAATAGAGCGCAGGACGGTCATTTCCGTTTTACTCAGCTTAACGTCACGAAAGATGTTTTCTAAATCCATTCCTGGCTCCTCTCAGCGGCAGATTACGCTATCACCGAACGGCGATAGTGTCTGTGGGGTGAGTCACCGCAATGAAACAGATATTACTTTTTGCTAATAAATAGAATAAAAAAACCCTTTCATCGCTGCAATATCGGGGGCGGTCAGAAGGAAAAACGGCGAAGTCGGCCACCCAACGGAGCGGCGCTTCAGGCTTTTCTGAACGCCAGCGGCATCATGCACAGCATCTTTTCGGGCTTTTTTAGCGGGCGACCCGGCACAGGGACCCCTTCGCGGACGATATTGCGCTAGCGCGCGAGAATGTAAAAAAGTGTAAGCCACGGATTTTGAAAGGGTTTGACCAGGAGTGTTCTGTAAAGTCCAGTTTTAACAGTAAAAAAGTGCGTTTAGGTATGTGGTAAATGACTGAAAGTAGCTATAATGCGCCCCGCCTCCATGTAGCAATCGAGGCGCGGAAGATCGTCATCTCCGGTGAGGTGGCTGGACTTCAAATCCAGTTGGGGCCGCCAGCGGTCCCGGGCAGGTTCAACTCCTGTGATCTTCCGCCAGTTGCTCTCCTCTACACCATTTGATGGTGAATTCTGTGCCAGGCGCGGGTAATCACTCTTTCAGTCCGTCATTAAAATCGATTCTGCATTCAGCATATTTTCGACCTTTTCGCTTTCTCCCATCCAGGCGTAGAATTTAACCTTTAGCTTTCAGCGCCATGCATGACCGTTTGGCAAATGGCTCCGGATGTTGCGCGAGGAAAACCAGAGCCTGCCCTGGCCGGTAAAAACAGCAGGAGCCTCCCTGCCCCACCTCATCAGAAGTAGTAGCCAATATTGACGTTAGTGCGGAAATACCATTTGCCGCTGCCCTCGGATTCGGTGCTGGTCCAGCCCGTGGCGTTCAGCGCGCCGCCCCAGGGATTGGCATTCTTCGCCCAGCTGAGGTCGAGCCACAGCATCACCGGCAGGGCGAATACCTGTACCCCCACGGTATTCATCTGCGAATCCTGCCAGCCGCTTTTATCTTTCCACAGCACGCTGTAGTCGTTATAGAAACGCAGCTTTGATACCGCTCCCCACTTCACATCGACGTCGCGAGCGAGGTTTAGCGACGCGGTGGTGCCCTTAGCCGGAATAAGATAGGCCGGCGTCAGGCCGTTTCCGCCCATCAGGATCGTATCGTCGCTGATGCCCGCCGGGTTCTTAGGATCGTACTGATAGCGAATCACCTGCGACGTGAGCTGCCACGGCCCGTTGTGCACCATTCCGTGCAGGCCTGCCGCCCAGAAGGTGCCGTCATCGTCCGTTTCGCGATTGTGCAGACGCGCCAGCGCCAGGGAGCCGCCCAGCTCGTTACTCCAGCCTCCGCCGTGAAAATCCCTGGCGATGCGGACGTTAACCTGATCGCGCTTCTCGTTACGCTGCTGATGCTGGCTCGGGTAAATGGTGTTCTTCAGGCGGCTGTAGTCGCCCACCTCCGGCGCATAGCGCAGATTTTCCGGCTCCATCCACGGAAAATAGGCCATATCCAGCGACCAGTTATTATCATGATATTGATAGTTCACCCCGCTGCCGGCATTGACGCCAAAGCCTAAATAAAAGGGAATGCCGTAGGACCAGCCGAATTGCGGATAGGGTTCAAGGCCAAAAGGTTTACCCGGAATACCGAGCGTAATATTGTTATTATCGTTTAAACGATAGCCCACATAGGCCCGGTCGATGGCATATTTATGGTGATCCTGAAACCAGAAGCCGGCGTCAAAGAAATAGTTATTATAAAACCCGCTGCTGTCGATACGAAAGGTATCAAAACGCAGATGCGGCGGGTGGCGATAATTACTGCCGTGCCAGTCTTCATAGCGGTAGTTTGCCCGCAGGGCGCCGCCGAAATCCACGCCGGCAAGATTATCGGCGCTGCGCCAGCCGAGATGCGGAAACGGCTTTCCTTGCTCCGCATGCGCGAAGCCTCCAGTACACGCGCCCAGCAGCAGCGTGATGATAATTTTACGCATAGCACATGCCTCACTTTATATTTTAATAAGCAACAGAAGTCCGCCGCCGCTAAATAGCGGCGTTTTTAATTAATTTGTCTCAGCGGTGAAACAATCAGCTAAATATCGCGATAATGATATTTTTGTCTCAAATATGAAACTCTGTTTATTATTTGATATAAAGAAAGTCGCATGCAGCGTGGCGTGAGTCAAGGCGTAAACTTTGCGCTATAACGCAATATTATTATTCATTACTTCAGGAATTAATATTTTTGAAGTCTACGCAAAATTATTCTCAAATATGAAACTGCGGGGGCCGGACTGTCCGATCCTTGTCGGGTAAGCGATTTTCTCTTTTTGAATATAACTCTTATCGCCGCCGGGCCGTTTTTCCCCGGCCGACGGAGGTCTATCCTCGACGCATTCAACCGATGAACCTATTCACAAACCGGAGAGTATATGAAAGCAATCGCGATTACCCACGCAGCGGCAGAAGGCCGCAATATCCCCTTTTTAAGCGCCATCGAGCTGCCGGTTCCTACCGCCGAGGGCCATGACCTGCTGGTTGAGGTAAAGGCCATTTCCGTTAACCCGGTGGACACCAAGGTGCGCGCCGGATTCTCTGCCGATACGCCTCGGGTGCTGGGCTGGGATGCGGTTGGCACGGTAAAAGCCGTTGGCGAGGCGGTCACCCTGTTCGCACCGGGCGATGAGGTCTGGTACGCCGGCGCGCTGGGCCGCCCGGGAAGCAATCAGGAATTTCAGCTGGTGGACGAACGGATCGTCGCCCTGAAGCCTCGCTCGCTGGATAACGCTTCCGCGGCCGCCCTGCCGCTCACCGCTATTACCGCCTGGGAATTGTTATTCGATCGCCTGGGCGTCCAGGAGGGCGGCAACGCCGGCGACACGCTGCTGATCGTCGGCGCGGCGGGCGGCGTCGGCTCAATCCTTACCCAGCTGGCTCGCAGACTGACCGGGATGACGGTGATCGGGACGGCATCGCGCCCGGAGAGCCAGAAATGGGTGCTGGACGCCGGCGCGCATCAGGTTATTGACCACAGTAAGCGGCTGAGCGAAGAGCTGGCCCGTATCGGAGTGAAGGAAGTGACCCACGTCGCCAGCCTGAACAACACCGAACAGCACTATTCACAGCTGATTGATGCCCTCGCGCCGCAGGGTAAACTGGCGCTGATCGACGATCCGCAAACCCTCGACGCCCGGCCGCTGAAGGCCAAAAGCATCTCGCTGCACTGGGAGTTTATGTTTACCCGCTCAATGTTTGAAACGTCGGATATCATTGCCCAGCATCGGCTGCTGACCCGCGTCGCCGCGCTGATTGATGATAAAACGATTAAAACCACGCTCGGCGCACACTACGGCGCGATCACCGCGGAGAATCTGCAGAAAGCCCACGTTCAGCTCGAAACCGGACGCGCGGTGGGCAAAATCGTGCTGGAAGGGTTCTAAGATGACGGCGGAAGCAATCTCTATCATTGCGGTACTGAAAGCGCAGCCAGGAAAAACCGAGACGCTGCGCCAGGCCCTGCGGGCGCTGCTGCTGCCTACCCGCCAGGAGCCGGGTAACGTCGATTACTCCCTGTTCCAGCTTCGCGACACGCCGGACACCTTCTACATGCGCGAGTCCTGGCGCGGCCAGGCGGCGCTGGAGGAGCATATCGCCCTGCCGCATTTCCAGGCGTTTATCGCGCAGATGGACGACCTGCTGGCCGAGCCGCTACGCCTGGATTATCTGACGGCCGTTGAGCCCTAATGTGGCCCCAGCTCCCCCGCCTGCCGGGGGATCGTCCGCCCTTTTTTAACCCTTTGAGCTAATCCCCTCCCGCCCGGCGCTGGCCAGGCTACGCTTAGCGTTGCCGCGCAAAAAACACGCATCTCCCTCCGCCCTATTCAGCACGTTTATTCAGAAGAGGTTTCGCTATGCAGATCAACGCTATTGGTACTAACTCCGCCAGCCAGCCGCTGGCCGCGATGGCCATCTCCCGCCGCGAGCCGGGGCCGCACGATGTGCAGATCGCCATCGACTACTGCGGCGTCTGTCACTCCGACCTGCACCAGGCCCGCTCCGAATGGGCCGGGACGATCTACCCCTGCGTGCCGGGGCATGAAATCGTTGGCCGGGTCACCGCCGTCGGCGAGCACGTCTCCGGCTATGCCGCAGGCGACCTGGTGGGCGTCGGCTGTATGGTCGACAGCTGTAAGCAGTGCGAAGAGTGCGAGGAAGGACTGGAAAACTACTGCGACCACATGGTGCTCACCTATAACGGCCCCACTCAGGATGCTCCCGGCCATACGCTGGGCGGCTACTCTCAGCAAATCGTCGTTCACGAGCGTTACGTGCTGCGCGTGCGCCACCCGCAGGAGCAACTGGCCGCCGTAGCGCCGCTGCTGTGCGCCGGTATCACCACGTACTCGCCGCTGCGCCACTGGAACGTCGGGCCGGGCAAAAAAGTGGGCATCGTCGGCATCGGCGGACTGGGGCACATGGGGATCAAGTTGGCCCATGCCATGGGCGCTCACGTGGTGGCCTTTACCACCTCGGAATCCAAGCGTGAAGCGGCCAGAGAGCTGGGGGCGGACGAAGTGGTGGTGTCGCGCAACGAGGCGGAGATGGCGGCGCACGTCAAAAGCTTCGACTTTATTCTTAACACCGTGGCGGCCCCACACAATCTCGATGCCTTCACCACGCTGCTTAAACGCGACGGTACCCTGACCCTGGTGGGCGCGCCGGCAACTCCGCACCCGTCGCCGGAAGTGTTTAACCTGATATTTCGTCGTCGGTCGATTGCCGGGTCGATGATTGGCGGGATCCCGGAAACCCAGGAGATGCTCGATTTCTGCGCCGAACACGGCATCGTCGCCGATATTGAGCTGATCCGCGGGGATCAGATCAACGAAGCGTGGGAAAGAATGGTCAAAGGCGACGTCAAATATCGCTTCGTGATCGACAGCGCGACCCTCGCCGGCTAAGCCCCGCGGCGAAAGGTCCGCCGCCACTCCGCCGGGCTGACGCCAAAGCGGGACTTAAACTGCTGGCGCCAGGTGACGGCGGAGCGAAATCCAACCATTTCCGCCACCTGCTCAACGGGCATCTCGCCCGCTTCGAGCAGGATCTGGCTGCGCCGCAGCCGCTCGGCGGTGAGCCAGTCGGCAATGCTCATCCCGGTGGCCTTTGCAAAATGACGGGTCAGGGTGCGGCGGCTCATCGCCACCACCTGCGCCAGCGAATCGAGGTTGTGCGCTTCGTGAATATGCTGCTGGAGATACTCAAGCAGGCAGTTAATGCGCGCATCGCGGGTGCTTTTCGGCACCGGCTGGGCGATAAACTGCGCCTGGCCGCCTTCGCGATGGGGCGGAACGATCATCCGCCGGGCAATCTGGTTGGCCGCCAGGCTGCCGAAACGCTGGCGAATAATATACAGGCAGCAGTCGAGCGCCGCCGCGGTGCCCGCCGAGGTGATTATCCGCCGGTCATCGACGTACAGCGCGTTGATATCCAGCTGCACCTGCGGAAAAAGACGCTGAAAATCCTGCTCAAACTCCCAGTGGGTCGCCGCTCGCCTGCCGTCCAGCAGCCCGGCGTAGCCCAGCACAAATGCCCCCAGACAGAGACCAACAATTTCGGCGCCGTTATCCCGCGCCCGCACCAGGCTATCGAGCAGGGCCTGCGGCGGGCGCTGATTCACCGCCCCCCAGTAGGGCACCACCACAATATCCGCCCGCTCAAGGGCGGTAAAATCATCCCGGGCGTGGAGCGCGAAGCCGTCGCGGGCGGCCAGCAGCCCCGGCCGCTCGGCGCACAGATGGAGATTAAAACGCTTCGTTTCTGACACGCTGTCGCCAAACAGCATGCAGGGAACGGAGTAGTGAAACGGGCTAAACCCTTCCACCGCGACAATCGCCACTTCGGTTAATTTCATCGCTGCCTCCCCTCCCGGCCAGGAGCTTAAAATACCACGCTTTCCCCATCCTGCGGGATGCTGACCACCCCGGCAATCTGGTTATCAGCCACGTACTCACTCAGCTCCCGGCGGCTCAGCAGGCAGTGGTTCACCGCTTCCATATGGCCGACGACGATCTGCGCCTCCGGCAGAGTAAAGTGCGTTTTCAGCACGTCCTCTTTGCCCATGATGATCGGCCCAAAGCCGATGACGTGGGCATATCCGGCATTCAGCACCACCACATCGGGGCGCAGGCGGATCATGTCGGCTTCGATTTCATCGCGCCAGATGGTGTCCCCCACCAGCCACAGCGTTTTCTCCTGCGGATGACGCAGCACCACGCCGCAGGCTTCGCCCAGGCGCTCCGCCATCGCCGGCACGGCGTAGGTGCGATCGCTCCCGTGCTGCCCGGAGGTGGTTTTCCGCAGGCTCACGCCTTCAAATTCGCTGCTCTCAGACAGCAGGCGAATATCGCTAAATCCCTGGCCCCGCAGCAGCCGGGCATCGGCCTCATGCTGGACAAAAACCGGCAGCGCCTTGGGGATCGCGGCGATCGCCGCCGCGTCCCAGTGATCCTCATGGGTATGGGTCACAATCACGGCGTCGACATCAATAATGACAGAGAGCGGTAAAGGCAGCGCCACCAGCGGGTTACGCAGCTCGCTGCGGGCGGTGCCGGCAAATCCCGGCCAGGCGGCCCTATCCGCCAGCATCGGGTCGATGAGGAATTTCTTACCTGCGTATTCAATAAGTTGGGTCGCGTTACGGATGTGGGTGATGTTCATGATGCTCGTTCCTCTTCGGGGTAATCTGGCGAACATCGTACGTCCCACAAGCCTGGCGCAATATGGGCATTCGGGCAATGATCGATGAGATTGGGCCAACTTTCCCCGCTTGCCAGCGGCCACCGGCTATGCTGTGCTGAACGCTCAATTTTCTGAAGAAGTGGCCCCGATGAAAAAGAGACTGACCGCCGCCGATATGCACGACGCCGAAGTGATTGCCCATACCCCGTGGTTCAGTATGCGCAAGGTGGCTATCGACATCACCGCCAGCGAACGCCGCGACTTTTACGCCATCCACTACCCGCGCCCGGCGGTAGGCATTGTGGCAATGCAGCATAATAAAGTGCTGCTGATCCGCCACTACCGCTATCTGATTGACCAGGTGGTGTGGGCCATCCCGTCAGGCGGCGTCGATGAAGGCGAAGAGCCGCGCGCGGCCGCCCTGCGTGAGCTGCGCGAGGAGACCGGCTGGCAGGCCAAAAACGCCGAAGAGATAATCCGCTATAACCCCTCCTACGGCAGCAGCGACCAGCTGTTCATCACCTGGCTTGCCCGCGATCTGGAGTACGTCGGAATGGATGCCGATCAGGATGAGGTGATGGAAACGGGGTGGTTTACCTTCGAAGAGATCCGGGAGCTGATCGCCCGCGGCGAGATGCCGGACGGGCTATCGCTGGTGCCGCTGCTGCACCTGATGGCGCAGCAGCACGGTGGTTTAGCGTAGCGGCTTAAGCATGCGCCAGCGGAACCACAGCTGGGCAACGAGGATCAGCACGCCGCCGATAATCTTCTGCAGCGGCAGCTGTTCGTGATACCACAGGGCGGCGGCAATCACCGTCAGCAGCGGTTCCAGCACCATAATAATCGCCGCGCTGGCAACCGCCGCGTACTTCTGCCCCTTCATCTGCAGGCCGAAGCGCAGGCTGGTGGCGATAACGATACTGGCGAGCAGCCAGCCGAAAGTGGGCAGGGTAAACGGCCGATCCCAGCTTTCAACCGCCGCGGAGATCGCCAGCCCCACCAGCCCGGTGATCCCCAGCTGCACGGCAGTCAGCGGGATCAGCGGCACCTCGCGGGCGCAGCGGCTGGTGTAGCAGAACCAGATTGACTGCACCAGCGCGGTAAGCAGAAACCAGCCCTGGCTGGGGTGGAAGGCAATCGGCATATGCAGGCTCAGCAGGCCAAGACCAACGATCGCCAGCGGCAGGCACTCCCAGTATGCGCGCGCCGGACGCGTTTTCATCATCGCCCACGCGGTCAGCGGTACAAACAGCATCGACAGGCTCATGATAAACGCCCCCTCGCCCAGCGACGGCGTGGTCGATACCGCGTAAATCCACAGGCACAGGTTTAGCGCAAACCACAGGCCGCTGATGAGTATCGGCGGCCACTGCCGTTTCTCGACGCGAAAACCGCGGCAGAAAGGCAGCAGCAGCAGCGCGGCGAAAAAGAAGCGCAGGCCGAGGAAGGCAAAAACCGGCATCCCGGCGATGGCTTCACGCGAAAATATCCACCCGCACGCGGCGATGACCGTGGCGGCGACCAGCAGCACATCCGCCTGACGTTGCCGAATCATATACACCTCTCCCAGTGTCAGTCATTACCAGCCCGGCACCGCGCCGCCGTTGAAGATCGTCTCCGCCGCCTTCGCCACTTCCGGCGACTGGTAGGACTGCATGAACTCCTTCACGTTCTGCGCATCTTTATTGTCTTCGCGGGTGACGATGATGTTCACGTAGGGCGAGTTTTTATCCTCGATAAAAATGCCGTCGCGCACCGGAGAGAGCCCGGTTTGCTGGAGATAGGTGGTGCTGATGATCGCCACATCGACCTTGGGATCGTCGATCACCCGCGGCAGCTGCGCGCCTTCGAGCTCCATAATTTTCAGGCTATGCGGGTTGGCGGTGATATCGATTGCTGTCGGCAGCAGCCCGGTGCCCTCTTTGAGGGTAATCAGCTTCTGCTGCTGCAGCAGAAGCAGCGCGCGGCCGAGGTTGGTAGGATCGTTAGGAATGGCGATGGTCGCCCCGTCCTTGAGGTCAGCGACCGATTTAATCTTGCGCGAGTAGCCCGCCATCGGGAACACGAAGGTGTTACCGACCGCCACCAGATGATAGCCGTGGGCTTTATTATCCTGTTCGAGGAACGGCCGGTGCTGGAAGACGTTGGCATCCAGATCCCCGGCGTTAGTCGACTCGTTCGGCAGCAGGGAGCCGCTAAAACCAACCAGCTCAACGTCGAGGCCATACTTCTCTTTCGCCACCTTCTTCGCCACTTCCGCCACATCCTGTTCAGCGCCGTTAATAACGCCAACTTTAATGTGTTTTGCATCGCCGTCTTGCCGATCGCAACCCGCCAGCAGCAGGCCCGCCAGCACCACCGCGGCGGCTGTCCGTAAACGCAATTTCATTATCATCACCCTGTTAGTCCATTAGAAAGTCATTATTATTTTCGTACGAAACTATAACGGCTTTATGGTCGGCTTTTAAACATCAAAAGCAGCAACAGGAAATAAAATCATCTGCTGAATTTAGCCTCATGGGCCAGCAGCCACTCTTTGCGCGCCAGGCCGCCGCCGTAGCCGGTGAGTGAGCCATCTTTGCCGATAATTCGGTGGCAGGGAATAATAATCGCCAGCCGGTTGGCGCCGTTGGCGTTGGCCACCGCCCGCACCGCCCCCGCGTTGCCCATCAGCGCGGCAAGCCCTTGATAATGTTCGGTCGTGCCGTAAGGTACCGCCCGCAGCTGTTGCCAGACCGCCTGCTGAAAATCGCTGCCCGGCGCGTCAAGAGTCAGGGAGAAGCGCTGCCGCTGGCCGGCAAAGTACTCCCCTATCTCCGCCACAGCCTGGCGCGTATGGGCGTTTTCCCCGGCAATAATATTGGCCGCCAGCAGGCGCTGAAGGTCGCGAAATTCGCTTTCCAGCATCCGCCGGTCGACAAACTCCAGCAGGCAAACTCCGCGCTCGGTGGCGCAAACAAACATCGGCCCGATGGGGGTGGTAAAGCGGTGGATCAGGATCACCCGCCCCGCTTTGCTCGGCGCCCGGCCGGTGAGCTTTTTGCAGGTATAGCCGAAGCCGCTGAGCGAATCGTAGCCGCTGTCAAACGCCACGTCAGTCGCGCTGCGCCCGCCCTGTAGCTCCTGCAGGGCGGTATTGACCCGCAGCATCCGCTGGAAGGCCTGAAAGGTCATGCCGTAGTTCTGGCTAAACCAGCGCCGCATGCGCTCCGGGCTGATGTGCTGCTGGCGCAGCTGGTCATCGGTGATCCGCACCTTCGGCGCGGCGCGCAGCTGCTGCATCACCTGCTCCACCATCGGCGGCGCGGAGCTGGCGTTTTCCGTCGGCCGACAAATCTTACACGGGCGAAAGCCGGCGCTGAGCGCGGCTTTAAAATCGCTATAAAACTCCACGTTTTCCCGCTTTGGCTTGCGGGCGCGGCAGGTGGCGATGCAGAACACGCCGGTGGTTTTCACGCCGACGTAAAAAAGCCCGGCGTATTGGGATGAGCGGGCCACCAGCGCCTCATACCAGGTATCGCATAACCCTTTATCAGTCACCTGCATTGCGGAATACCCCTTTAAACGATTGCTGCTGCCGCACGTTATGTAGCAGAGAGCGCAGATACCCCTGCAGGGCGCTATGCAGCGCGTTGCCCATAGAAATCCGCTTCACTCCGAGACGAGTCAGCTGGTCAATATCGGGCAGCGCGGGCAGCGCCATGACGTTCAGCGGCAGAGCAACCGCCGCCGCTATCGCCGCAATATCCGCCGCCTCGGTAACACAAGGGACAAACAGGCCGTCAGCCCCATTTCGCGCATACAGCTGACCTCGGGCAACCGTCTCAGCCAGCGCCTGCGGTCGGTTAAGCAAAAACGGATCGGTACGAATATTAAGAAACAACGCGACGCCCGCCTGCTCCAGTCCGGTTTTGACCGCCCGCAGGCGGTGGGCATAGGTTTCAGCATCCACCAGGCGCCGCTCACCGTCGGCCACCAGGCTGTCCTCGAGATTAACGCCTGCCACGCCGGTTTGCGCCAGCGCGTGCAGATTATCTACCACCTCTGCGACGCTGGCGCCATACCCGAACTCCATATCCACGCTCAGCGGCAGCGCAACCTGCTCGCGGATACGCGTGACGAGCAAGAGCAGCTCAGCAAACGAGAGCTCTTCACCATCGTTATAGCCAAAGGTGTTGGCAATCGCGGTGCTGGAAGTGCCCAGAGCCGAATAGCCCGCTGCAGCAGCTGCTCTGGCGCTGGGGACATCCCAGACGTTAGCCAGCAGCACCGGCGTGGCCTGGTGATGTTGTTGTGCGAAATCCATATGTCCTCCGGTTTTGTTGTTATGCGCAGGATTCTGGGGCTTCTGCCCTAAAGACGACAACCGAAAACCGGACGACTATTTTCTCCTGAACCGGCGTCACCACTCGCCGGACACCATTCTGTTCACCAACATGGTGAACCGGGTTAACGATACGGTTGTCGATTTCCCGCAAGCCGATTAACCCGTAAGTTAACGCCTGCTTTACAGCCCCAGAGAGCTAAGCCCCGGATGGTCATCAGGGCGGCGGCCTTGGGGCCAGTGAAACAGGCGTTCGTTTTCGGCGATCGGCAGATCGTTGATGCAGGCGTAGCGCGTGCGCATCAGGCCGTGCTCATCAAACTCCCAGTTTTCATTGCCGTACGAGCGGAACCAGTTGCCGCTGTCGTCATGCCACTCGTAGGCAAAGCGCACCGCAATGCGGTTATCGCTCCACGCCCACAGCTCCTTAATCAGCCGATACTCCTGCTCTTTGCGCCACTTGCGCTGCAGGAAGCCGACGATTTCCGCGCGCCCGTGCACAAACTCGCTGCGGTTGCGCCATTCGCTATCGGGGGTATAGGCCAGCGCCACCTTCTGCGCATCGCAGCTGTTCCAGCCGTCTTCGGCGGCACGTACTTTTTGCGCCGCGCTTTCGCGGGTAAACGGCGGCAGAGGCGGGCGTTGTTCAGTCATGATCTTCTCCTGTGCGGGTTAACTGCTGCAGGCGCTGATTCTCCTGCTCAAGGTCGTGAATACGCTGCTGCAGCGTCTGGCTATATTCCGCCACCTGCTGAGCGCTATAGCGCGGCGTAATATGCTGCGGGCAGTTCCAGTCGAACGCCTGCAGATGAAAGCGAAAAATACGCTCAACGCTGCCGCGGTAATTTTCCGGCTTAACCCGGGCCAGCAGCGCGGGGTCGTCATCCGCCGCCAGCACCTCAACGGTGGCGTAGATTTTCAGCCTGGCACGGCGCGGGTAATCCATCAAAAACAGGCACGCCCTGGCGCTCCCCCGCAGATTGCCGGTGCTGATGTACTGCCGGTTGCCGCTAAAATCAGCCATTGCCAGGGTCGTCTCATCCAGCAGATGCAGAAAGCCGGGCGGCCCGCCGCGATGCTGGATATAGGGCCAGCCGGTTTGCGAAACCGTCGCCAGATAAAAGCTGTCCCGGGTGGTAATCATCGCTTCCTCGCTGGCGGTAAAGCGGTTCGCCTGACGGTGGCCGTGGGGCGATTGCCACAGCCCGTCGCTGCCCATTTCATGCTGGACATCCATCACATCCGGGGTGATGGCAATACCAAGAAAGTCACCGGCCATAGATCCTCCGCATCTCGTATCACTGCCCACAGCATGGACTCTACTGTGACAAATGATAATACTGGAGATCTGGCAATCATCTTTCCGTAGAGCGGGATAATAATGGACCGATTAAGCGCGATGGCGCTGCTGGTGAAGGTTACCGAACTGGGCAGTATGTCGGCGGCGGCACGCGCGCTGAACACGCCGCTGACCACCGTCAGCCGCAACATTGCCGAGCTGGAAAGCGCGCTCGGCGCGCGCCTGCTGACCCGCACCACCCGCCGGCTTACGCTAACCGATGCCGGCGTGGAGTATGTCGCTGCCGCGCGGCGGATCCTGGAAGAGGTGGAGAACGCCGAGCGGCAGGCGGCGGGCGAGTATCTGCAGCCCAAGGGCGAGCTGGTGATCGCCGCGCCGACGATGTTCGGTCGGGTGCACGTTTTGCCGGTGGTGAGCGATTTTCTCGCCCGCTACCCGCAAATTAACGTTCGTTTGCTGCTCAGCGACCGTAACGTTGACCTGATAGACGACCACGTCGATCTGGCGGTGCGCATCGGCACTCTGCCGGATAGCGGTATGGTGGCTACCCGCCTCGGGGAGATGCGCATTGTTACCTGCGCCCAGCCGCTGCTGCTGGCAAAGCACGGCGTGCCGCAGCGCCCCCGCGAGCTGGCCGGGTTGCCGATTATTGCTATTGAATCGCCGATGCCCTACAGCGGCTGGCGGTTTCGCGCCGCCGAAGCGGCTGATCGGCTGGTAACCCTGCGCGCCGTGCTGTCGGTCACCACCCCGGAAAGCGCCGCTGACGCCGCCCGGCTCGGGGTCGGCGTGGCGCGACTGCTGCACTATCAGGCCATCGACGGCCTGACCCGCGGCGAGCTGCAGCTCATTCTGGAATCGGTCGAACCCGAGCCGACGCCGGTGCACCTGCTGTATACCAGCCGGGAGCTGGCCCCGCTCAAGCTGCGCAAGTTCCTCAGCTTCGCCGCGCCGGCGCTGCGCCGGGCGCTGCTGCGCATCGCCGGAACCGCCTAGCGTGCCGCCTTTTTCAGCGGCACCTCTTTCAGCAACCACGAGAGCACAAAGGCAACGGCCATAATGCAGGCGGCCATCAGGAAGGCGGCGTGAATGGCCGCGCCGAAGGCGTCGAGATAATCAAGGCGGATCGCCGTCGGCAGGTTCTGTACCGCCTCCGGGTTTAGCGCCCTGGGCAGCTCGGCGCCTTCCGGCAGCAGGCGCTGCAGGTTATTTTGCAGCACGTGGGTAAATACCGCGCCGAACAGCGCCACGCCGATCGATCCGCCAATCGAGCGAAACAGCGTCACCCCCGAGGTAGCCACGCCGTACATCTGGGCCGGCATCGCGTTCTGCACCGCCAGCACCAGCACCTGCATCACCAGCCCCAGGCCCGCCCCCAGCACGCCGGTAAACAGATACAGCTGCCACATCGGCGAATGGATCGTAATGCGGGTCAGCAGCACCATCCCCGCCACGCCCAGCAGGGTGCCGAGGATCGGGAACAGGCGGTATTTACCGGTGCGGCTGATAATGCGCCCGCTGACGATCGACGTCAGCAGCAGGCCGCCCATCAGCGGGATCAGCTGCAGCCCGGCTTCGGTCGGGGTCGCCGCCTTCACCACCTGCAGATAGAGCGGCAGGAAAGTCACCGAGCCAAATAGCGCCATCCCGATAACAAAACCAATCATGCTGCACAGCAGAAAGCTGCGGTTACGGAACAGCGAGAGCGGAATAATCGGCTCAACGGCCACCCGTTCCTCATAAATAAAGCCAATCATCCCCACCACGCCAAAGGCCAGAATGCACCACAGCTGCGGGTCATTCCACGCCCGTACGCTGCCGCCTTCGGTGGTAAAGAGGATAATGCACACCAGCGCCATGCTCAGATAAAACGCCCCCAGCCAGTCGATCTGGTGCGCGCTGCGCTTATTGCTGCTGTGGAACACCGCGCCAATAACCAGCAGGGCAAACAGCCCCAGAGGCAGGTTGATATAAAAAATCCAGCGCCAGGAGGCGTGCTGCACCAGAAAACCGCCGATAAGCGGCCCGATGACCGTCGCCAGGCCAAACACTCCGCCGAATAGCCCCTGGTAGCGACCGCGGTTTGCCGGAGGGATCACATCGGCGACCGCCGCCATGCTGATCACCATCAGTCCGCCGCCGCCCAGCCCCTGCAGCGCGCGCATCAGCACCAGCTGCGTCATATTCTGCGCCAGGCCACACAGCGCGGAGCCGACGAGGAACAGAACAATCGCCACCTGGAGCACAATTTTTCGCCCGAACAGATCGCCGAATTTACCGTACAGCGGCACCACAATGGTTGAGCTCAGGATATAGGCCGTGACCACCCACGAGAGCTTATCCAGCCCGCCGAGTTCGCCGACGATGGTCGGCAGCGCGGTCGATACGATGGTCTGGTCCAGCGCCGACAGCAGCATAACCAGCAGGAGCGCGCTGAACAGCAGGCGGATCGACGGCGCCGGCTGAGCGGCGATTTCAGATGTCATAGCAACACTCGCTTGAAATTAATTAAATGCATAATTAATATTTAGGGAAATGATGAATCTGGTCAAGAGACAGTGAAGAAATGACGGCACAAAAAGACAATGATGCGCCTCGCCGTCCGGGTCGTCCGCGCGGCAAAAAACCGGGCACCGCTAACCGTGAACAGCTGATGGATATCGCGCTGGCGCTGTTTGCCCGCCAGGGCATCGCCCGGACGTCGCTGAACGCCATCGCTAAAGAGGCCGGGGTCACGCCGGCGATGCTGCATTACTATTTCGACTCGCGGGAGATATTAGTCGACCAGCTGCTGGAAGAGCGCTTTATGCCGCTGCGCAGCGATATCAGCAAGATTTTTATCGACCATCCGCAAGATCCGCTGACCGCGTTTACCCTGCTGATTGAAACTCTCGCCGTGCTGGCGGAACAAAACGACTGGTTTGCGCCGCTGTGGATGCAGGAGATGATTGGCGAAATGCCGGTGCTGCGCCAGCATATGCACGCCCGCTTTGGCGACGATAAGTATCACCGGATGCTGGAGACCATAAGCCGCTGGCAGCAGGAGGGAAAACTCAACCCGGCCCTGTCGCCGGAGCTGCTGTTCACCAGCCTGATTAGCCTGGTGCTGGTGCCCTATTCGCGCATTCGCACCGACGCGCGGCTAAAAGCGATATCCCGGGAAACCATCGTCAGCCACGCGCTGGCGATGATCCAGCAGGGGATTGGCGGCTAATATCCGCGTCGGTGGCGGCCTTATAGCGCCTTCGAGAGATAATGACGTTCCATGCCAGGGTGCGGGAAATCAGGCAGCGACATCTGCAGCCGGTAGCCCTGTTTTTGATAAAACGGCAGGGCCTGGAAGCTGAAGGTGTCCACCAGCACGTGGTTACACCCCTCTTCGCGCGCCTGCTTTTCCGCCGCACGCATCAGCTCGCCGCCCAGCCCGCTACCGCGCGAGGCTTCGCTGACCCACAGGTACTCAATACACAGCCAGTTCGCCTTTCTTTTGGCGATCAGACCGCCCTGCATCTCCCCCGCCCGATCGCGGAGATAGATCCCCAGTTCACCAAACTGCGTCGGGTCCAGGTAGCGCAGGTTGTATTCCCGTAGACCCGCCAGCAGCTCATCACGATCCGCGGGATTAATGCTGGTTGTCATTATTAAAGCCATTAATGCCTCCAGATTAAATTATGTAAGAGTATTATTGGTTCTTACTTTCACAAAAAATTCTTATTTCCTCCATTATTTTTTGCCTTAATTTTCACGATTCAAATTTAGACAAAAAAACCTTTTCATTACCCGGTTGAGACGTATAATGAGCAAAAACGAGAATGATCATTCTCACCAGAAAGGCCAGGAGGGAAGCCATCTCTGCCGCAGAGAAGCCAAAGAATGACCGCTCCGCCGGCCATCGTCGAATAACAACATACAGGAACGCCTGAGTTCCTTTTTTGTCATTTTCGTTTACCCGAAGATGCCTCAGCGCCCAACCCATCACCTCACTATTTAATTAGCGGGGCGGACGTCGTTTATCCTGAGAAAATATAATGAAATACACCATCATACCCATCGCAATAGCATTATTTCTGGTGGCCGGATGCGATAATTCGCAAACATCTGCCCCGCCGCAAATGACGCCGGAAGTCGGCGTTGTCACCCTGAAAGGTCAGTCCGTTTCCGTTATCAGCGAACTGACCGGCCGCACCACCGCGTCGCTCAGCGCCGAAGTGCGCCCGCAGGTGGGCGGGATCGTTCAAAAGCGCCTGTTTACCGAAGGCGATATGGTGAAAGCGGGACAGGCGCTGTATCAAATTGACCCGGCCAGCTATCGCGCCGCCTATAACGAAGCCGCGGCCGCCCTGAAACAGGCGCAATCGCTGACGGTTGCCGACTGCCAGAAAGCCCGGCGCTATACGCAACTGGTAAAAGACAACGGCGTTTCGCTGCAGGATGCCGATGACGCGCAGTCTACCTGTAACCAGGACAAGGCCAGCGTCGAGTCGAAAAAGGCCGCGCTGGAGAGCGCCCGCATCAACCTGAACTGGACCACCGTCAGCGCGCCGATTGCCGGACGGATTGGCATCTCCTCCGTAACCCCAGGAGCGCTGGTCTCTGCCGATCAGGATACGGCCCTGGCGACGATCCGCGGGCTGGAGACGATTTACGTCGATCTCACGCGATCGAGCGTTGATCTGCTGCGCTTACGCCGGCAAACGCTGGCAACCAACGCCGATACCCTTAGCGTCACCCTGAGCCTCGAAGACGGCAGCACCTATAGCGAGAAGGGCCGCCTGGCGCTGACCGAAGTGGCGGTGGACGAATCAACCGGCTCGGTCACGCTGCGCGCGGTGTTCCCCAACCCACAGCACGTCCTGCTGCCGGGAATGTTCGTACGCGCCCGCGTCGATGAAGGCGTAATGGACGATGCGATCCTCGCCCCGCAGCAGGGCATCACCCGCGACGCCAAAGGTAACGCCACCGCGCTGGTGGTCGACGCCAACGGCAAAGTCGCCCAGCGTGACGTCGAAACCGGCGAAGCCTACGGCGATAAATGGCTGGTAGAGAGCGGCCTGAAGAGCGGAGACAGGCTGATCGTTGAAGGAACCAGCAAGGTTGCCGCCGGGCAGCAAGTTAAAGCCGTTGAAATGAAAAACAGCGGAGGCAACGCCTGATGTTCTCCCGCTTCTTCGTCCGGCGCCCGGTGTTCGCCTGGGTCATCGCCATCCTGATTATGCTCGCCGGGATCCTCGCCATCCGCACGCTGCCGGTCGCCCAGTACCCGGACGTCGCCCCGCCGTCGGTGAAAATTTCCGCCACCTACACCGGCGCCTCTGCCGAAACCCTGGAAAACAGCGTGACCCAGGTTATCGAACAACAGCTTACCGGGCTGGATAACCTGCTCTACTTCAGCTCCACCAGCAGCTCCGACGGCTCGGTCAGCATTAACGTGACCTTCGAGCAGGGGACCGATCCGGACACCGCGCAGGTGCAGGTGCAAAACAAGGTCCAGCAGGCCGAATCGCGGCTGCCCAGCGAAGTGCAGCAGTCCGGCGTGACGGTGGTGAAATCGCAGAGCAGCTTCCTGCTGATCCTCGCGGTGTACGATAAAACCGACAAGGCCACCAGCTCCGATATCGCCGACTGGCTGGTGAGTAACATGCAGGACCCGCTGGCGCGCGTCGAAGGCGTCGGCAGCCTGCAGGTATTTGGCGCTGAATATGCGATGCGCATCTGGATGGACCCGACAAAGCTGGCCTCCTATGCGCTGATGCCTTCCGATGTCGAAACGGCAATCGAAGCGCAGAACGTGCAGATCTCGGCGGGTAAAATCGGCGCGCTGCCGTCCTCTAACGCCCAGCAGCTTACCGCCACCGTGCGCGCTCAGTCGCGCCTGCAAACCGTCGATCAGTTCAAAAACATCATTGTGAAGAGCAAGACCGACGGCTCGGTCGTCCGCCTGAGCGACGTCGCCCGGGTTGAAATGGGCAGCGAAGATTACACCGCTTCGGCGAACCTCAACGGCCACCCTGCCGCCGGCATCGCCGTCATGATGGCGCCGGGCGCCAACGCGCTGGATACCGCGACGCGCGTGAAGGATAAGATTGCCGAGTATCAGCGCCAGATGCCGCAGGGCTACGATATCGCCTATCCGAAGGACAGCACCGAGTTTATTAAAATATCGGTTGAGGATGTGATTCAAACGCTGTTTGAAGCCATCGCGCTGGTGGTCTGCGTGATGTATCTGTTCCTGCAGAACTTCCGCGCTACGCTGATCCCGGCGGTGGCGGTTCCGGTGGTGCTGCTTGGCACCTTCGGCGTGCTGGCGCTGTTTGGCTACTCTATCAATACCCTGACGCTGTTTGCGATGGTGCTGGCGATCGGCCTGCTGGTGGATGACGCCATCGTGGTGGTGGAAAACGTCGAGCGAATTATGCGCGATGAGGGGCTGTCCGCCCGTGAAGCCACCGAGAAGTCGATGGGCGAAATTTCCGGGGCGCTGATCGCCATTGCCCTGGTGCTGTCGGCGGTGTTCCTGCCGATGGCCTTCTTCGGCGGCTCAACCGGCGTTATCTATCGCCAGTTCTCGGTCACCATCATCTCGGCGATGATGCTCTCCGTGGTGGTGGCGCTGACCTTAACCCCGGCGCTGTGCGGCGCGCTGCTTAGCCACTCGAAGCCCCATACCACCGGCTTCTTCGGGGCGTTCAACCGCCTGTGGGGGCGCACGGAACAGGGCTATCAACACCGCGTGCTGGGCGGCCTGCGCCGCTCGGCGACGATGATGGGCGCCTTCGCCTTGATTTGCTCCGTCATGGCGCTGGCGATGTGGAAGCTGCCGGGCAGCTTCCTGCCGGCGGAGGACCAGGGCGAAATCATGGTTCAGTACACCCTGCCGGCAGGCGCGACCGCCGTGCGCACCGCCGAGGTTCGCCGCCAGGTAACCGACTGGTTCCTGACCAAAGAGAAGGCCAATACCAGCGCTATCTTTACCGTCGACGGTTTCAGCTTCAGCGGCAGCGGACAGAACGCCGGGATGGCTTTTGTGTCGTTGAAAAACTGGTCCCAGCGCAAGGGCGAAGCCAACACCGCGCAGGCCATTGCCCTGCGCGCCACCAAAGAGCTCGGCAGCATCCGCGACGCCTCGCTGTTTGCGATGACGCCCCCTTCGGTGGACGGCCTCGGGCAGAGCAACGGCTTTACCTTTGAGCTGCTGGCCAGCGGCGGCACCGATCGCGACAGCCTGATGAAAATGCGCAGCCAGCTGCTGGCGGCGGCCAATCAGAGCCCGCAGCTGCAGTCGGTGCGCGCCAACGACCTGCCGCAGATGCCGCAGCTGCAGGTGGATATCGACAACAACAAAGCGGTGGCGCTGGGGCTATCGTTGAGCGACGTCACCGACACCCTCTCCAGCGCCTGGGGCGGCACCTACGTCAACGACTTTATCGATCGCGGGCGGGTGAAAAAGGTCTATATCCAGGGCGATAGCGATTCTCGCGCCGTCCCCGCCGATCTCGGGAAATGGTTCGTGCGCGGCAGCGATGACGGCATGACGCCATTCTCCGCCTTCGCCACCACGCGCTGGCAGTACGGTCCGGAAAGCCTGGTGCGCTACAACGGTTCCGCCGCATTTGAAATCCAGGGCGAAAACGCCGCCGGCTTCAGCTCCGGCGCGGCGATGGACAAGATGGAAGCCCTGGCCAACAGCCTGCCGGCGGGCACCACCTGGGCATGGAGCGGCATGTCGCTGCAGGAAAAACTGGCCAGCGGCCAGGCCATGAGCCTGTACGCCATCTCAATTCTGGTGGTGTTCCTGTGCCTCGCGGCGCTGTATGAGAGCTGGTCGGTACCGTTCTCGGTCATCATGGTGATCCCGCTCGGCCTGATCGGCGCGGCGCTGGCGGCCTGGCTACGCGATCTGAATAACGACGTCTACTTCCAGGTTGCGCTGTTGACCACCATCGGCCTGTCGTCGAAGAACGCCATTCTGATCGTTGAGTTTGCCGAATCGGCGGTGGATGAAGGCTATTCGCTTTCGCGGGCGGCCATACGCGCCGCGCAAACCCGTTTGCGCCCTATCGTGATGACTTCACTGGCGTTTATCGCCGGGGTGCTGCCGCTGGCGGTGGCGACCGGCGCGGGGGCCAACAGTCGCGTGGCGATCGGCAGCGGGATCATCGGCGGCACGCTGACCGCCACGCTGCTGGCTGTCTTCTTCGTTCCCCTGTTCTTTGTGCTGGTGAAACGGTTCTTCACCCGCCAGCGTCCTTCTCAGGAGTAGGTTATGTTTCGTTTTACTTTCGTTTTTATCGCGCTCCTGAGCGCAGGCTGCGTCTCGCTTGACCCACACTATGAGCGCCCGGCGGCGCCGGTCCCCTCCACGCTGCCCGGCGCCCACGGCGAAGCGACGACGGTCGTCAGCCAGTGGCAGCAGGTGGTGAACGACGCGCGGCTCAAAAAAGTGGTGACCATCGCGCTGAACAGCAACCGCGATGTGCAAAAAGCGCTGGCCGATATCGAGGCCGCGCGCGCCCAGTTTGGCGAAACCCGCGCGGCGTTGTTCCCCACCGTTGACGCCGAGCTGAGCCATACCCGCAGCAAAACGGTGGCCAGCGGCCTCACCTCATCATCGGAGGCCGACGGTACGGTCTCCAGCTTCGAGCTGGACCTGTTCGGCAAGAACCAGAGCCTGACGCGCGCGGCGCGGGAAACCTGGCTCGCCAGCGAATTCACCGCCCAGAATACGCGTCTGACGATGATCGCCGACCTGACCACCGCCTGGATCACTCTCGCGGCGGATAACAGCAGCCTGGCGCTGGCCGAAGAAACGATGACCAGCGCCGAAAACTCGCGCAAAATCGTCGCCCGCCAGATGGCGGTCGGTACCGCTTCGGCCAGCGATCTGAGCGATGCAGAAGGCGTCTACCAGCAGGCGCGCGCCAGCGTCGCCAGCTATCGTACCCAGGTCGCGCAGGATAAAAACGCGCTCAACCTGCTGGCCGGTGAAACCGTCCCTGAGAGCCTGCTGCCCGGCACGCTGCAAAGCCTCAGCGACAACAGCATCGCCCTGATCCCCGCCGGCGTCTCTTCGTCGGTCCTGCTGCGCCGCCCGGATATTCAGGAGGCGGAGCATAACCTCAAGAGCGCCAACGCCGATATCGGCGCCGCGCGCGCCAACTTCTTCCCGAGCATTTCGCTAACCGCCAGCGCCGGGGTCGGCAGCGATTCTCTCTCTTCGCTGTTCAGTCACGGGATGCAGGTGTGGTCGTTCGCGCCATCAATCAGCCTGCCGCTGTTTACCGGCGGCAGCAACCTGGCGCAGCTTCGCTATGCCGAAGCGGAGAAAAAGGGGCTGATCGCCACCTACGAGAAAAGTATTCAGAGCGCTTTCAAAGATGTCGCCGACGCGCTGGCGCGCCGGGAAACGCTGGGCGAGCAGCTGGATGCCCAGCAGCAGTACGTCGCCGCCGAGCAGAAATCGCTGGATATCGCCACCCGCAGCTATCAGGCAGGGATCGGCAACTATCTGTCGGTGCTTACCGCTCAGCGTACGCTGTGGTCGGCGCAGGCCACGCTGATTACCCTCCAGCAAACCGATCTGCAAAACCGCATTACGCTCTGGCAATCGCTGGGAGGCGGTGCCAGCTGATCTGCTCAAGCCGGGCCGCCGCGCCCGGCATCTTCATAAGGACCTGATATGCCGCGTATTTCTCTTTCATGGGTCATTATTCTCGGGCTGCTCTCGGGCATCGGCCCGCTCTGTACCGACTTCTATCTACCGGCGCTGCCGGATATCACCCGCCAGCTGAATGCGACCAGCACGCAAACCCAGCTCTCGCTGACCGCCGCGCTGCTCGGGTTGGGTCTCGGCCAGCTGTTTTTTGGCCCGCTAAGCGACCGCATCGGCCGCCGTAAGCCGCTGATTCTCTCGCTGCTGCTGTTTATCGTCTCCTCGGTCATGTGCGCCCTGACGCAGGATATCCATCTGCTGATTGTATGGCGCTTTTTGCAGGGCTTCGCCGGTGCGGGCGGCTCGGTGCTGTCGCGCTCGATTGCCCGCGATCGCTATCAGGGCGCGCTGCTGACCCAGTTCTTTGCCCTGCTGATGACCGTCAACGGCATTGCTCCGGTTCTGTCGCCGGTGCTTGGCGGCTACATTATCACCGCCTTCGACTGGCGCGTGCTGTTCTGGGCGATGGCGGCGATCGGCGGCGTACTGCTGCTGTTAAGCCTGGCGATCCTCCACGAAACCCTGCCGCCAAAAGGCGCCGCAGCCTCGCATAAAGCGAGCGGCTCGCCGGTGCTGAAAAATCGCCGCTTTATGCGCTACTGCCTGATTCAGGCCTTTATGATGGCCGGCCTGTTCTCCTATATCGGCTCGTCGTCCTTCGTGATGCAGAGCGAATTTGCCATGAGCGCCATGCAGTTCAGCCTGCTGTTCGGCCTGAACGGGATCGGGCTGATTATTGCCGCGCTTATCTTCTCCCGCCTGACGCGCCGCTTTTCGGCAGAATCTCTGCTGCGCACGGGGCTAATGCTGGCAGTGCTGTGCGCCGCCGGCATGCTGCTGTTCGCCTGGCTGCGGCTGCCGTTGCCGGCGTTGATCGGCCTGTTTTTCACCGTGTCGTTTATGAGCGGCATCAGCACCGTGGCCGGGGCCGAAGCGATGAATGCCGTTGATGCCGGACAGTCGGGCACCGCGTCCGCGCTGTTAGGTACGCTGATGTTCGTCTTTGGCGGCATCGCCGCTCCGCTCGCCGGACTCGGCGGTGAAACTATGCTGAAAATGAGCCTGGCAATGGCGATAAGCTATTCTCTGGCCCTGCTGTTGAGCCTGAAAAAGCCCGCAGCGGTACGCTAGCCCACCCTGCGGTAATAAAATATTCCATTTTTATTACCGCACAATCCCCCGCCATATCTACAAATATCTTATTATCTGCCGTACGCTAATCGTGATAACCTTCACATGAATGGAATAATTAATTCCTTAGAATACCTGCCATTGTGAATAATGAGGTTTTGTTATGAGTATCGACCTGAGCAAACTGCTGACCGAGCGGCGCAACGCGAATAGCGCCAATATTGACACCCTGTCTACCGTTGAGATGCTGACGGTGATTAACCAGGAAGATCGGCTGGTGGCCGAGGCAATTACCCCCTATTTGCCGCAGATCGCTCAGGTTGTCGACAAGGTCGCCGCGGCGCTGCAGGCGGGCGGGCGCCTGATTTACATCGGTGCAGGCACCTCCGGTCGTCTGGGGATCCTCGACGCCAGCGAATGTCCGCCAACCTTCGGCACGCGTCCGGAGCAGGTCGTAGGGGTTATCGCCGGCGGGCATAAAGCCATTCTTAGCGCGGTGGAAAACGTCGAAGACAATAAAGCGCAGGGCGCAATGGACCTGCAGAACCTCAATTTCAGCAACCGCGACGTGCTGGTTGGCCTCGCCGCCAGCGGGCGGACGCCGTACGTCATCGGCGCGATGGAGTATGCCCATAGCCAGAACGCGTTTGTCGCCATCGTCAGCTGCAATCCGCACGGCGAGATGGCCCGGCTGGCGGACGTCGCCATCACTCCGGTCGTCGGCCCGGAAGTAGTGACCGGTTCGACCCGCCTGAAAGCCGGCACCGCGCAAAAGCTGGTGCTGAATATGATTTCGACCGGGGCAATGATCCGCGTCGGGAAGGTTTACAGCAACCTGATGGTTGACGTTGAAGCCACCAACGCGAAGCTTATCGAGCGTCAGGTCTCCATCGTTATGGAAGCGACCGATTGCGATCGCCCCGCCGCCCAGCGCGCGCTGGACGCCTGCGGTCGTCACTGCAAAACGGCAATTGTGATGGTGCTTGCCGATCTTAGCGCCGAAGAAGCGCAGTCGCTGCTGGCCAAAAATAGCGGCTATATCCGCAAAGCGCTGGGCAACGCCTGAGCGCCAACAGACAGGTAACCTGCAATGGCAAAAATAAATAAAGAGATGATAGCGCGGATCCTTGCCCACGTCGGCGGAGCCGGAAACGTGGCGCAGGCCGGTAACTGCATGACCCGCCTGCGCCTGACGCTGCGCGACGAAGCGCTGGCCGATAGCGCCGCAATCCGTCAGGTTGAAGGCGTGATGGGGGTTATCGTCAGCGATGAGCAGTTCCAGGTCGTACTTGGCCCGGGAAAAGCGCAAACCGCGGCGGAAATGATGAACGCCATGCTGGAGGATGCGCCGCAGGGCGCCCCGTCGCTGGCCGATGCCGCCGCCGAGAAGAAACAGGCGCTGAAGAGCAAGCAAACCAGCGGGGTGCAGAAGTTTCTCGCCAAATTCGCCACTATTTTTACGCCGCTGATCCCCGGCTTTATCGCCGTCGGCCTGCTGCTCGGCTTCGCCACCCTGGCAGAGCAAATCTTCGTCCTGGAGAGTGCGCACCCTAACGCCAGCCTGGTGGCGCTGATCGGCTATATGAAGATATTCAGCAAAGGGATGTTTACCTTCCTGAGCATCTTAATCGGTTATAACGCCCAGAAGGCGTTTGGCGGATCCGGGGTCAACGGGGCGATTATCGCCTCGCTGTTCGTCCTCGGCTACAACCCCGAAGCGACCAGCGGATTTTACGCCGGGATCACCACCTTCTTCGGCCACGGCATCGACCCGCGCGGCAATATTATCGGCGTCCTGATCGCCTCGATTATCGGCGCATGGGTGGAAAAACAGGTGCGGCGTATCATGCCGGCCAACCTTGATATGATCCTTACCTCGGCGGTCACGCTGCTGATTATGGGCGCGGTCACCTTTACGGTGATCATGCCGATTGGCGGCTGGCTGTTTACCGGAATGTCGTGGCTGTTCCTGCACCTCAACGGTAACCCGTTCGGCTCCGCGGTGCTGGCGGGGCTGTTCCTGCTGGCGGTGATGTTTGGCGTCCATCAGGGCTTTGTCCCGGTCTATTTCGCGCTGGTGGATGCGCAGGGCTTTAACTCGCTGTTCCCGATTCTGGCGATGGCCGGCGCCGGGCAGGTGGGCGCGGCGCTGGCCCTGTACTGGCGGGCGAAGCACGGCTCTCTGCTGCGCACCCAGATCAAAGGGGCGATTATCCCCGGCTTTCTCGGCATCGGCGAACCGCTGATTTATGGCGTCACCCTGCCGCGAATGAAGCCGTTTATCACCGCCTGCATGGGCGGCGCCTGCGGCGGCTTCTTCCTCGGCCTGATCGCGTGGCTAGGCCTGCCGATAGGGCTGAATACGGTCTTCGGTCCGTCCGGCGTGGTGGCGCTGCCGCTGATGACCTCCGGCAGCGGAATTTACGCCGGGATGGCGGTCTACGCGGCGGGACTGGTCGTGTCCTGGCTGTGCGGCTTTGCGCTAACCTGGCTGTTCGGCAGTAAAAACGTCGATTTGAGTTAAGGCGCAGCGCTTATCCGGACGGCGACTACCATTTCCTTCCCCGCCGTCCGAACGCGCCCATGCTATGATTCCCTTTTCGCGATATACCACCTGAGGGAAAGATGGGCTCCAGTAAAAAAGGGATGCTAAATGTACTCATAGCCGCCGTGCTATGGGGTAGTTCCGGCGTCTGCGCGCAGTACATTATGCAGCAAAGCCAGATGTCATCGCCGTTTCTGACCATGACGCGCCTGCTGTTCGCCGGCCTGATTCTGCTGATGCTCTCTTTCGTCCACGGCGATAAAATTTTCCGCGTCCTGCAGAACCGCAAGGATGCCATCAGCCTGCTGATTTTCTCGCTGTTTGGGGCGCTGACCGTACAGTACACCTTCCTGATGACCATCGAAAAATCAAACGCCGCTACCGCGACGGTGCTGCAGTTCCTGTCGCCGACGATTATCGTCGCCTGGTTCGCGCTGGCCCGCAAAACGCGCCCTCGCCCGCTGGTGCTGGCGGCAATCGGCACTTCGCTGGTCGGCACATTTCTGCTGGTGACCCACGGCAATCCGACAACGCTGTCCATTTCACCCGCGGCGCTATTCTGGGGGGTGGCTTCGGCCTTTGCCGCCGCCTTCTACACCACCTATCCGTCAACGCTTATCGCCCGCTACGGCACCCTGCCGATCGTCGGCTGGAGCATGCTGCTCGGCGGGGCGATGCTGCTGCCGTTCTACGGCGGTCAGGGCAGCAACTTTGTGGTCAACGGCCGCCTGCTGCTGGCCTTCTTCTATCTGGTGGTGATCGGCACTTCGCTGACCTTCAGCCTTTATCTGAACGGCGCGCAGATGATTGGCGGCGCGAAAGCGGGCATTCTCAGCTGCGCCGAGCCGCTGAGCAGCGCCCTGCTCTCGCTGCTGCTGCTGGGCATCACCTTTACGCTGCCGGACTGGCTCGGCACGCTGCTGATCCTGTCGTCGGTCGTGCTGATAGCCGTGGATTCACGGCGGCGGGTTCGGGCGGCATAGAAAAGCAATCTACTGATTTTAAACAATTTAAAGTCTGGATGATTTGCGTGTTTTCCACGCTATGCATATAGTTTGGTATCACCCTTTAAGGAGAAGCGCCATGAAAGCGTGTTGGATGTTGTGCCTGGTCAGCGCCCTCAGCGCCACGGCCGCGCGGGCCGAATCGCCGCTACAAAGCCTGCAGTTCGAGCAGCAAAAACAGCGGGTATTAAAAGCGGTGAAGGAAAAATGCGCCCCAGCGGCAACCATAAGCGATAACGACTTTGCCAATCAGGTGCTCGCCTCAAAAGAGAATCAAACCTACGTCCGCGAGGCAACCCTGGCGAAAGAGCGTAATAACCAGCAGAACTACCGGGCGGCGATCGACAAAATTACCTGCCCGGCGAAGTGATCGCGCTCGCGACGCGCCCAGCAGGCTGCCCGCCGCGCGAAGGAAGATACCTGTCAGTTACGCCGCTGGCAGGTATTTTTGGTGTTAATCGCCGCTTTATGCGCCCGCGCGCAGGCCACCTCAGATTTTCGGAATAATAAGATCCCCACGCAGCATGCTGCCACCGAGCATTTGCGTCTTTTCCGTCAGCCAGTTGACGATCCGCATCGCCATCACATCCATCGAATACTCAATCGCCGGTATGGTCGGAATACCGGGCAGCTGTAACGATCCCGCCAGGCTAAAAACCATCACTTTTTCCGGCACCGCGCGACTGAACGCCTGCAGCTGCGGGACAACCCGCTGCGCCTGCTGCTCATCCGCAACCAGCAGCGCATTGAAATTCAACGTCGTCGCGTTGCTCACCAGCTCCTGCACCGCCACCGAAGGCGAAGTGCTGTCGAGGAACACCAGGTTACGATTAAACGGCAGGAAGTTTTTCTCCAGCGCATGCTTGTAGCCCAGCAGCACCTGATCGGCAAAGCCGCTCCCCTCGGGATGGATAAGCGCAATCTGGCGTCGACCTTGGCTAATCAAATAGTTACAGGCGGTTTCCGCGGCAAAGGCGTGGTCAAACTGAATGCTGTTTGCCCCTTCGCTCTCGAGGCAGTCAATCAGCGCCACGTCCGGCCTGTCGATATTCAATGGAAAGCGGGCGCCGATAATCAGGATATCGTCGCACAGGCCGCAGCTGAGCTCTTCGAGCGAGTTCATCACCCCGTCGCGGGTGTTCGCAAAGCGCAGCAGGAGATGCTTTTGATGCTGGCTGAGCTGTTTTTCCAGGGCATATAGATAGCTGGTGGTTTGGTTGATATTATCCTGCGCGCAAATCACCCCGATGCAGCCCGTGCTCTGGCTGAACAATGATTGGGCAATCATATTTGGCCGGTAATTGAGTTCTTCAGCCGCCTGCAGTACCGCCTGACGACTGGCCTCTTTGACTCCGCGAGAACCGCTCAATACGCGTGAAACCGTGGCCTTAGAGACGCCAGCCAGCCGTGATACATCGTTGATTGTAGACATCATTCTCCCCTGACAGGGTCGGGCCGATCCCTGTAAATCTTAAAACCTGAATCGCTTCAATAGTAACCAACGGCAGTATATCCGTTTCCTTTTTTATTTGGAAACCGATTTTCCGTTTCATGGAAAATCATCGCAGAAACCACGGAATTATGTGAGCAAAATCTAATTAATCAGCCCTTCCCCCGTTAGTTCTTGACGGTTATCACAGTTCTGTTTTTTATAAATGGAAACCGGTTTCCGTCTGATATCAAATCATCCACGCAATAACTTTTTACATTTTGAGGATGAGTGCCGATGTACAAGATTATGCTGTGCTGCTCTGCGGGGATGTCCACCAGTCTGCTGGTCAGGAAGATGGTCGATGAGGCGAAGGAACGTAACCTGCCGGTGCAGATAGACGCCTACGGCGTTTCCGAATTTGACATGCAGTTTCCGCAATACCAGGTGGTGCTGCTCGGGCCCCAGGTAAAATACATGCTGAAAACATTATCTGAGAAAGCCGCTTCCCTGAATATTCCGGTCCAGCCGATAAACGCTATGGACTACGGAATGCAGCGGGGAGATAACGTCCTGGATTATGCTCTGTCGCTGATAGCAGCGGCGCATTAAGAGGTGTGCAAATGAGTTCTCTGTATCAGTCCATGATTGCCGTGATCGAGCAATCTATTACTCCGCTGGCAGGACGCCTTGGGCAGCAGAAATACGTTATCGCCATCCGCGATGGCTTCACTGCCGCATTGCCGTTTATGATCATCGGCTCTTTCATGCTGGTATTTATCTTTCCTCCTTTTTCACCCGACACCACCAACGGTTTTGCCCGCGGCTGGCTGGATTTCTCACAGCAGTATCGTGAACAGCTGATGCTGCCGTTTAACCTGAGCATGGGGGTCATGACCTTCTTTATTTCCGTCGGCATTGGCGCCAGCCTCGGCCGCCAGTTTCAGCTCGACCCGGTGATGTCCGGCCTGCTGGCCTTTATGGCCTTCCTGCTGGTCGCGGCGCCCTACGCTGACGGCAAAATTTCCACCCAGTATCTGTCCGGCCAGGGGATCTTCACCGCTTTAATTACCGCCATCTACTCCACCCGTATTTACGCATGGCTGAAGCGGAATAATATTACTATTCGCCTGCCCAAAGAGGTGCCTACCGGCGTCGCGCGCTCGTTCGAAATTCTGATCCCGGTGCTGGTGGTGATCGGTACGCTGCACCCGCTGAACCTGTTTATCGAAGCGCAGACCGGTATGATCCTGCCGCAGGCGATTATGCATCTGCTGGAACCGCTGGTGTCGGCCTCCGATTCCCTGCCGGCGATTCTGCTCTCCGTGCTGATGTGCCAGATTTTCTGGTTCGCCGGGATCCACGGCTCGCTGATTGTGACCGGGATTATGAACCCGTTCTGGATGGCGAACCTGTCGGCAAACCAGGCGGCGCTGGCCGCTGGCGCCGCGCTGCCGCACGTTTATCTGCAGGGCTTCTGGGACCACTATCTGCTGATTGGCGGCGTGGGCTCGACGCTACCGCTGGCTTTCCTGCTGTTGCGCAGCCGCGTGGCGCACCTGCGGACTATCGGCAAAATGGGCATCGTGCCAAGCTTCTTCAACATTAATGAGCCGATCCTGTTCGGGGCGCCGATTATCATGAACCCGATGATGTTTATCCCGTTCGTGTTCGTGCCGATGATCAACGCGGTGCTGGCCTACGGCGCAACGCGTCTCGGCTGGCTGACTCAGGTGGTCTCGCTGACGCCGTGGACCACGCCGGCCCCCATCGGCGCCTCCTGGGCCGCCAACTGGACCCTGAGCCCGGTAGTGATGTGCGTCATTTGCATGGTGATGTCTGCCGTAATTTACCTGCCATTCCTCCGCGCCTATGAACGCTCATTAATGAAAACCGAAGTCGAAAAAGCCAAAGGCGCCGTTCCGGTTGCTGAAACCGTAAGCCAGTAATAGTCGGGAAATACGCTCTCAGCGGTATTTCCCGGAGCGTCCGATAAAAATAACACCGTCATCAGGAATTATGCGGAAAAGGGATTTTCGCCGTACGCTTTAAATAATAAAGTTAATGCCCTCAGGAAATATTATGATCGAATTAGAAGACGCGGTAATGGAAATTATCGTGAATGCGGGACAGTCACGCTCATTATGTTTCGAAGCGCTTCACGCTGCCCGCCACGGTAATATTGATGAAGCCAAACTGCTCCTTAATGAAGCCGATGGCTACGCCCGCCGGGCGCACCAGATGCAGACCCGGCTGATCGAGCAGGATGCAGGCGAGGCGCGCCAGCCGATGACGCTGATTATGGTTCACGCTCAGGACCATCTGATGAGCTCGCTGCTGGCTCGCGAATTTTCACAGGAAATTATTCACTTATACCAACGTTAATATATATCCGTCATCCTGCCGCTTTCCCTGTCTATTAACCGGGGCGGGATGGTTATTATCTTAATATATAAATTATTACACGCGAGATAATTATGAATAATGTAAAAATGCTGCCATTAGCAATGGCGGTCGTTGCCGCGCTGTGCCCAGTTTCTGTATTAGCGCAAGATTTTACTCAGCAACAAATAGACGCCATTGTGGCGAAAGCCGTTGATAAAGCGCTGGCCGACCGTCAGGCCAAAATCGATGCCGCCGCCGATAAAAAGGTGGACGTCATTACCAACCCTCAGACCACCGCGGCCTCGCCGGATATGGCTATCCCGTTCGGCCTCAAGTTTAGCGGCTACGCCCGCTACGGCGCCCAGTTCCAGACCGGCGATCAGAAGTTCGTCGGCGTCGACGGCTCCTATAACGGCGCGTCGGCTATCGGCCGTCTGGGCAACGAAGGCAACGGCGGCGAATTCCAGATAACCAAGGCCTTTAAGAGCAGCCAGGGCGCTATCTGGGATATTAACGTCATGTTCGACCACTGGAGCGATGAAGTTAACCTGAAAAAAGCCTACGTCGGCGTCACTAACGTCCTGGAATCAAACCCTAACGCCTATATTTGGGCCGGTCGCGACTTCCACCAGCGGCCGCAACAGGGGATCAACGATTACTTCTGGATGAACCACGACGGCCAGGGCGCCGGGGTGAAAAACTTTGATATCGGCGGCGTGCAGTTCGACGTGGCGGGGGTCTCACAGGTTGAGTCCTGCAGCCCGGAGGTGATGGCCGATGAATCCAACCCGTCGCGCATCACCTGTACCGGCGGCTCCGGCACCGGCGATAACGGCCACTATGCGCTGACGTCAAAAATCCACAATATCAAGGCTGGGCCAATCGACGTTGAGGTGTACGCCAACTACGGCTTTGATTCAAAAGCGGTGGATAACGACGCGCAGCTCGATGCCTGGCAGGGCGGCCTGGTGCTGAGCCATACCAACGACGGCGGGGTCAACAAAGTAATCCTGCGCTATTCAGATAACTCGGATAACAGCGTATACAACAAAACCGACGATCTGACGGCGATTTACGCCAGCTTTGAGGGCAGCCACAAGTTTACCCAACAGGCGCAGGTGGAGTATCTGCTGGCCTTCCATGATTACGATAACGGCAAGGACAATACCGATAACCGTAAAAACTACGGCGCGATTATCCGTCCGATGTATTTCTGGAACGATGTGCATTCAACCTGGCTGGAGGCCGGCTATCAGCGCGTTGACTACGATCGGAGCGGCGACAACAAGGGCTGGAAGCTGACGCTGTCGCAGAACATCTCTATCGGGATGGGGCCGGAATTCCGGCCGATGCTGCGCTTCTACGTCACCGGCGGCCAGGTGGATAATCAGCATACCGCCAGGGTCAAGGGCACCAGCAGTGAGCAGCTTGACTCGTTGAACGTCGGCGGCATGTTCGAGGCCTGGTTCTAAGCGCAGAAACGGTCCCGGGTCGCGGCGTGAATGCCCGGCCCGGGTTCGCTCGGCGTAGCGCCTCGGGGCGACAGCGATTATATCCGCACCTTCGTGGTGACCAGCAGTCCGGTCAGCAGCATCAGGGCGCCCGAGATCACCAGCGGCGATAGCAGGCCCAGGTGGTCCAACGCCACGCCGCCAACGGCGGCCCCGCAGGTGTTCGCCAGCTGAATCACCGCGACCTGGATCGAACCGGCTTTTTCCGCCTGGTCTGACAGCGAACGGGTGATCCACGTTGACCAGCCCACCGGGATCAGGGCGAAGGCGAAGCCCCAGATAATCGCCACCGCGGAGGCCACGGCCTGGCTTTCCCCCCACAGCACCAGCACCGCCGCGCAGACCGCCAGTGCCAGAGGCGCAACCGCTAAGGCGGTTTTCACCGAGCGTTTCAGGAGCATCGACGACAGCGAGGTCCCGACAAAGCTGGCAATACCAAAGCTCAGCAGCACCAGCGTCAGGCCATCAACGTCAAAGCCCGCGAGGGTCATATATACCGGGCGAATGTAGGTAAAGAAGGCAAACTGTCCGGCAAAGGCCATGAAAATCGCGCACATACCGGCCATCACGCCGGGACGCCTCAGCAGGCCCAGCATGTTTTGCTGTTGCTGCGACGCTTCGCCAGGCAGCGAAGGCAGCGCCTTCAGCACCCAAATCGTACACAGCACGCCCATCACCGCCGCCGCGTTAAAAACGTTGCGCCAGCCGATAATGCCCCCAAGGAAACTCCCCAGCGGCGCGGCAATCACCAGCGCAATCGACACCGCCCCGAAGATCACCGACAGCGCCTTTGGCACCACCCGCGTCGGAACCAGGCGCATCGTCAGCGACGCGGACATCGCCCAAAATCCCCCTAGCGCCATCCCCAGGCAGGCACGCCCCACCAGCAGCAGCCAAAAGCTGTTGGCAAAGGAGACCAGCAGGCAGGAGAGCGTCAGCAGCACAGAAAACAGTATCACCACGTAGCGGCGATCGGTGGTGCGGATAATGGACGTAATAAACAGGCTGGCAAACATTGCCACAAATGCGGTCGTGGTGACCGACTGTCCGGCCATCCCTTCGGAGATACCTAAATCCTGCGCCATCGGCGTCAGCAGGCTCACCGGCAGGAACTCAACGGTTATCAGGCAGGCCACGCAAAAGGCCACCGCAAAGACCGCCGACCAGTTTGGCCGCGCTGGCTGGCTGGCGTGTGACGTGGATGCATTCGAAGGAGTCATTAGTTACCTGCATGGTTGAACACGGGGAAGCCGCGCAGTGTACCATTTTAAATGTGACGAATTTAACGTTTTGACGACTTTTCAGGCTTTACAAGACCTGCGCAGCGGATCGTATCACCGGAAAATCGTGCTAACGGGAAAGCGGGGCAACACGCCCGGTAGGCTGGCGCGGAAGTGACTCAACCTCGTGCAAAACACGGGTAAGAGGGGCTGGTGTCAAGGAGCATCGCCCGCTGCGCCGGCGGCGGGCGGCTATCGGTCATCGCGCCTTACGTGCCGCCGTTACCAGGCCGCAAATCCACTCCTGATGTCCGTTAATCATCGGATTCGGCACGCTCGCCGCCAGCGTCTGCGCCGGAACGCCCTTCTGCGACTCCTGGGTCAGGATACGCACGCGGCCGCCGGGTAAATCCTCGAACAGCCAGGCATGAATGACGTCAAGACGCGTGGTTTCGTCGCCCTCCGCCCAGCCGTGCCAGGCAACGCGCGCGGCCTGTCCGACGGCCGGCGGAACGTATTCAACGATCTGCGCCTCAATCGGAAAGCCGAAGGTTGAGAAACGAAAGCGCGCATTCGCGCTCAGCAGCGGGCCGCTGTCGGCATCAACGTGGATATCCGCAACGTTGCTGTAGTAGGTCGGCCAGCGCGTCGTATCGTCGAGCTGGGCCCAGATTTCCGCCGCCGTCAAACCGCTGACGATGATTTCGTTGGAGGCAAAATTGTCGGTAGTTCCCGGCAGATACGCTTCCGGCCAGACGATGGCGCTTTGTTGGGTGGGCTGGTGCATCATTAACCTCGTGAGTGAACAGACTTTACGAGGTCAATGATGCGTCGGGGGATGATATAAATCGAATCACCATTTCGGATAAACATCATCACCGATAGTGATATCAGTGCAGCCAGTGAACGCCATCTTCCGGTAAAAACAGGGCGTTATAGCGCTGCTGCAGGGCGATAATTTCGCTCAACTCCGGCTCCAGCTCGCGGAGAAACCCCTGCGCCAGGCGGATCTGCGCATCGGTAATCGGCGCCGCCAGACGAGACTTTTGCATCAAACGATACCAGTAGTGCAGGTTCTGCTCGCTGCTATCGACGACGCCGACCTGCCAGATAAGCAGAACCTGAGCCGCGTTTTGCAGATGCGCTTCGTTGGGCCGCTCAAGGTAGCGCAGGTACTCGCTTCCGGCGGTTTTTCCCAGCTGATCGATCATCGATTCCAGCGGGACGGGAGTAATACCCAGCCGTTCGCTCAGACGACGAATCGCACGACGAGAATCAGAGGTAAGTACCCGAAATCCTACAACAAATACTACCACCAGCGTGGCCAGTCCTAACCAGATCATGCTTCCTCTCACTCTATCGCAGCCCCACTATCATAATGGGAATTTGCGCGCTGTCGACTCCCGGGCGTACCATAATGTGACTTATCGCGGCTGCGGAAAGCTATCATGAAATCTGATATCAGAAACCTCGATCTTAATCTGCTGAAAACGCTGGATGCGCTGCTCGATGAACGCAGCGTCACCCGCGCAGCCCAGCGGCTGGCGCTGACGCAGCCGGCGGTGAGCGGCATGCTTACGCGGCTGCGCGATGCGTTTAACGATCCGCTGTTTATCCGCGCTCCGCATGGCATGATCCCGACCCTGCGCGCGCAGGCGCTGGCTTCGCCGGTAAAGCAGCTGCTGACCGATGCCGAAGCCCTGCTGCAGCCCGCCGTTTTCGAACCGCTTAACGCCGATTTCACCTGGACTATCGCCGCTACCGACTATGCGCTGAAAGCGGTGATCGTGCCGTTTATTGCCGCCCTGAAGCCGCTGGCGCCGGGGATCCGCGTGCGCATTATTCCGGAGTCTCCGTCCACGCTGCTGGCTCAGGCCGAACGCGGAGAGGTTGATATTGCGCTCCTCACGCCCCCTTCAACGCCGCCCGAACTCCACGGCCGGGCGCTGTACCACGAAGAGTACGTCTGTCTGCTGCGCGCCGACCATCCCCAGGCCGGCGCGCCGCTAACGCTCGACCAATTCTGCGCGCTGGAACATATGCTGGTGTCCTGGGAGGGTGACAGCTTTCGCGGGGTGACCGACGAGGCGCTGGCGGCAATCGGCCGTAGCCGGCGGGTCGGATTATCGGTGAGCAGCTTTTTGGTGCTCCCGGAAATACTGGCGGTAAGCGACATGATAGCGGTGGTGCCGCGCCGGCTGGCGACGGTCGCGTCAGGAATGCTCATTGTGCCGCCGCCGCTGACGATCCCGGGGTTTACCAAAAGCATGGCCTGGCACGAGCGCAACCATCGCGATCCGGCTCAGCAGTGGCTGCGGGAGCTGCTCTGGCAGGTGAGCCAGCCTGAAACAAGCCCTGGCCCTGCGGCATAAAAAAGCCCGGCGGGAAGGCCGGGCAACGTTACCAATACCTGATGCCTCAGGCGGTCTGCAAACTTTGTTTCTTCTTCTCGCGGCGAATTTTACGTTCTTCAAATACCGCCACGATGGCCATCAGGCAGATACAGCCGATTGCCGCCGCGTCCAGCGCGGCAAAGGTGCCCGCCCAGCCGGTGAGGCCGAAGATCGGCGTGCCGTCGGCAATCATCCCCAGGCCCAGCTTGGCGAAGCTGTCGCCAATCAGATAGGCGAAGGTGCCTTTGATGCCGTCAGCCGCGCCGATGGCTTTTTTCGGCACAAAACCAACGGCCGCGACGCCAATCAGCAGCTGCGGGCCAAAGACTAAAAAGCCGAGGGCAAACAGCGACATCAGATAGACATACTGATTACTGGCATGCTGATAAACGCCGAGAGTCGCAATGATCAGCGCCAGCGCGACGCAGGCTACCAGCGCCCGGCGACCGTTGGCCAGATCCGACAGCCAGCCCCACATCAGGGTGCCGACCAGCGCGCCGACTTCAAACAGGGTAAAGCCCTGAATCGCCACCTCTTTTGACAGCTTAAGCTCCTGGAAAGCGTAGACGGTCGACCACTGGTCGATACCGATGCGCACCACGTAGAGGAAAATATTGGAGAAGCACAGCAGCCAGATGACTTTGTTTTTCAGCACGTACTCCACGAAGATCTGCCATTTGGTCATCGCGCTATCTTCGGTTTCTTTATCTTCTTCGCTGATCTCTTCCCCGAACAGCTCTTCCGCATTGCCGAGGCCGTAGGATTCAGGGGAGTCGCTGCCAAAACGCAGGCCGATAAAACCTACGATCAGCGCGATAATCGACGGGAAGATAAACATCCCGATGACGTGGCCGTCGAACAGATAGTTGGCGCCAAACAGCGCTACCCCTGCCGCGCCCGCGCCGCCGAGATTGTGGGAGATATTCCACATCCCGAGGTACGATCCGCGCTTGCGTCGCGGCGTCCATTTGGTAATCGTCGAGTAGCTGCACGAGCCGCCGGTGCTCTGGAAGAAGCCGCTCAGCGCATAGAAGGCGATCATCAGGAACAGGCTGGTCGACCCGGCGCCCATGCTGGCGCTGAAGCCGAGCATGCAGATGGCGGAGAGGATCAGCATAAACGGCAGGAACTGCTTGGTGTTCTTACCATCCGCGTAGTAGGAAACCAGCGTTTTACCCACGCCGTAGGTGATCGAGAAGCCCAGGCCAATCATCCCCAGCTGGGTCATGCTCAACCCGTAGGTGGAGATCATGTCGTTCTGGGCAATGTTAAAGTTCTTGCGGATCAGGTACATAGTCAGGTAGCCGATAAAGACCACCAGATAGGACTGCATGAACGGTTTAAACCACATCTTGCGCCGCACGTCGAGCGGCAGATCCAGGGTCGGCTTGCGCACCTGGTTTAGAAAGGCCAGCATAGGACACACTCCCGGTTTTCCTTTCATACTTCAAGCCCCAGGCGCATTGGCGGCTCTCGTTTGCCGCCTTCCTGCAACTTAAACTATTTTGGGAAAATGATATTGAATGGCCGCTATTGTAAAAACTGGTCATGCGGCTGGCCTGAGACAGCGTCCAGGTGATACCGGGAAAATTTCTTAGTTTTTCCCGTATTGATGAAAAAAGGTGAGGTGCATCACGCTTCGCTGGCGGTTCTCGGCGCCTGGGCGTTTAAAAATGGCAGCAGCAGCAGCGCCGAAATGCCGGCGGCGATGGTAATCACCACAAAAAAGCCGCTCCAGTGCCAGACGTCCATCACCTGCGCCAGCGGCCAGCCGGAGAGCGACGCCCCCAGATAGGCAAACAGCCCGACAAACCCGGTTGCCGCGCCCGCCGCGTCCCGATGCGAGCACTCCGCCGCCGCCATGCCGATGAGCATCTGCGGGCCGAAGACAAAGAAGCCGGTGGTAAAGAAGCAGGCCGCCTGCATCACGTAGCTGGCAAACGGCATCAGCCACAGGCCGCCCACCGACAGCACGATCCCGGCGGCAAAAATCAGGTTCATCGGCCCCCGGTTGCCGTTAAACAGCTTATCCGAGCCCCAGCCGGCCACCAGCGCGCCGATAAACCCGCCCAGCTCAAACATGGTCACCGCCGAGTTGGCGGTCACCAGATTGACCCCCAGGGTCTCCGACATGTAGAGATTGCCCCAGTCGTTAATCGCCGCCCGCACCACGTAAACCAGCACGTAGCAGAGCGACAGCAGCCAGATATAGGGGTTCGTTAATACGTACTTGTAGAGGATCTCCCTGCGCGTCAGGCCCTGCCCCTCCTGCTGCTGGGCGATCTCCAGCTCATCGTGACGCCAGTCGCCTACCGCGGGCAGCCCCACCGCCTGCGGCCGGTCGCGCAGCCGCCAGCAGAGAAACAGCCCGGCGAGGATCGCCAGCATCCCGGCAATCATCATCCCGGCGCGCCAGCCGTAGTGCAGCGCCGCGGCGCCGATGACCATCGGGATCAGCGCGCCGCCCACGTTATGGGCGGTGTTCCACAGCGCCCACCAGCCACCGCGCTCGGTACGGGAATACCAGGCCGTCAGCAGACGGGCGCATACCGGCGAGCCCCAGCCCTGGAAAAAGGCGTTCAGCGCCCACAGCAGCGCAAAGGCCCAGAGTGAAGTAGAAAAACCGAACAGGATATTGACCACGCCGGTCGCAATCAGGCCGAGGCCCATAAAGTAGCGGGCGTTGGAGCGGTCGCTGACGATGCCGGATAAAAATTTAGACAGCCCGTAGGTGATGTAAAACAGCGTCGCCAGCAGGCCGATATCGCTGCGGGTCAGCACGTTGCTGGCGAGAATCTCCGGCACCGCGGCGTTGAAGCTTTTGCGCGTGAAGTAGAACAGCGCGTAGCCCAGCCAGATGGTCAGCAGAATATGGCGCCGCCAGTAGCGATAGCGTTCGTCGAGGGCCTGCTTATCGGCTATCGGCGCGGCGTCAGGGGGGGATTTCATAAAGGTAAACATCATCGCTCCTCAGGCGTAGCGCAGCGGCAGGCTGACGCAGACGCGCGTGCCGTGGGTGCAGGAAATGGTTAAGGTCCCGCCCAGCGCCGTCACGCGCTCGCGCATGCCGATCAGGCCAAAGCCCTGCCGTCCGGTGCCCGGCGGCAGCCCGCTGCCGTCATCCTCAAGCACCAGCATCAGCCGCTCATCCTGCTGCCAGCCCTGCAGCGTGACCGCGCTGGCGCTGGCGTGCTTGACGATATTATTCAGCCCTTCCTGACAGACGCGAAACAGGGTGACGCGCTGGTTTTCACTCAGCATAGATTCATCGATGCGCCAGTCGAGGTGGCTGACCATCCCGCGATCTTCGAGCTCCATTTCACGCATCAGAGAACGTACCGCCTGTTCAAGGGTCAGATCGTCCAGCTGCCGCGGGCGCAGGCGCCCCAGCAGGCGGCGCACCGAGTCATACACGCCCAGGGAGAGCTGCTCAATCAGCTGGCTGCTCTGCCTGACGCCGCCGTTCTCCGGCGCCAGGCGCTGGACGATCCCGGCCTGGGTGCGGATGGCGGTGATGGTCTGACCGATATCGTCATGCAGTTCGCGCGCCACGTCGCGGCGCACGCTCTCTTCGGTTTCCAGCAGGCGTTCCGCCAGCCGCCGGTTGCGCGCCAGCTCGCTTTGCAGCGACTGGTTCAGCTCACGCAGGCGCTGAATTCCGGCCCCCAGCAGCAGCCCGGTCAGGCTTTGCGCCAGCAGGGAGAGCAGCAAATCAACCGGATGGTCGTGCCAGGTCTGGCTGGCGATGAGGGCAATCGCGTTCATCAGGGCGGCAATCAGCGCCCCCTGCCAGCCGTAGTGCCAGGCCAGGGCGATAATCGGCAGCGCCAGGCAAAACGGCGTAAAGCGGGAGAGCTCGGCGGGCAGCCCCAGCTGCAGCCACAGGCTGACCATAAACAGCAGCAGATACCAGATCAGATGCCGCCCGCGCCAGTTCACCGGCTGCGAAACCAGCGCGGGCCCCAGCGGACGCCAGACGGTGCTGGTGAGGTAGTGCCAGATGACCAGGCAGGTCGGCGCCAGCGTCAGGCCGCCGGTCAACGTCAGCAGCAGGGCGTTGAGGCCGTCGCTGCCTTCACCGAGCCACGGCAGCGATTGCAGCAGCGCGGCGGCGATCAGCGCGCCGCCCTGGCGCAGCAGGGTCAGCCAGTCGCGCTGCTGGCGATAGCGCGAAATCAGCGCCACCGGCAGCAGGGTCAGCAGACTGCCGATCATCAATATTATCGGATGGGCCAGCGCCACTTCCTGCGCCAGCCAGAAGATCAGCAGCCATTCCGCTCCCAGCAGCACCGGCCAGTAGCCGCGCGGGCATTGCAGCATCAGGCCAAGGCGTAGACCGAAGGGAAACAGCAGTACCGCGAGATCCGGGCGCGCAACCACATGCAGGCTGATGCTCCACAGGCAGAACCACGCGGCGGAGAAGATAAAGAAGCAGCCGACGACCGAGAGCAGCCGCGAGAACAGCGCTTTCACTGCCAGCTATCGAACATGCGCCGCGCCAGCTCAACGTCGTTGCTGACGCCCAGCTTTTCCAGCAGGTTAGCGCGATGAACGTGGACGGTCTTTGGCGATAGCCCAAGCTCGGCGGCAATCTCTTTCACCGCCATCCCCTGGGCCAGCTTTTCCGCCACCTGCCGTTCGCGTTTGGTGAGCGGGTCCTGGCGACCGGCCGCCAGCTTCATGGCGATATCCGGCGTCAGGTAACAGCCGCCGGTCGCCACCGTACGGACGGCAGCAATCAGCTCATCCGGACTGCAGCGTTTGGAAAGAAAGCCGCGGGCGCCAGCGTTCAGCGCCTGCTCCACCAGCGCCGGGCTGTCGTGGACCGAGAGCATAATGGTCGCGATGCCTTTGGGCAGCTGGCTCAGCAGCTCGAGGCCCGATATATCCGGCATCGAAATATCGCAAATACAGACCTGCACGCCGCGGCCCGGCAGACCTGCCAGCGCCTCGCGGCCGGAGCCAAACTCCGCCACCACCTGGAAATCGGTTTCCAGCCCCAGCAGCTGCGCAAAACCGGAGCGGACGATAAGATGATCGTCAATAAGGGCAATGGAGGTCATGGCGTTTCCTGGCGGATAAAAAAAACGCGCTTACCTTAACGATAAGCGCGCTGCTGTTCAAGCCTTGAGCATTATTATACCCATCAGCCGCCGATGCCGGTGGTTACGCTGAAGGTGCGGGTCTCCTGCGGAGCCAGCGAGATCAGGCTGCCGTTACGCTGCGCCGCCAGGAATCCTTCGGGACGACAGGTGGCCGGTAGCGCAAAAGCCGCCACCTGCTGATCGCCATTATAGAGGATCCAGCGGGTCACATAGTTCAGCTCCGCGCTGGAGAAGCGGGTGATGAACGTGGTGCCATCCGGAGCCGTCATGCGAAATTCAGGCCTGTCGGTGTAGCGATCCAGCCTGTCGGCAAAAAAGACGATTTCCGGATCGTAATAGTGCGGCTCGTTCAGTACGTCCAGCGAAGCCTCCCCTTGCAGAATGCGCCGGTTGAACGCCAGCCACTGCTCGGTCGGATGCACGTGGCCCGGTATCGACTCACGCAGCGCGAGCGCATCGTCGGGGACATTCTGGCTGAAGCTGGCCCCGGCCACATAGGCATAGTTCATATGGCACATATACTGGAGCGGCATCGCGACGGAGGCGAGGTTGGTGACCGCCATGTGAATATCAAAGAGCGCGCTCTCTTTATGCAGTACCACCGCGGGCTGCGCCTGATAGCGATGGCCGAAGCCCATCACGTATTCATAGCGTCCCGTCACCCGCAGGCTCTCCCCCTCCAACTCCAGCCAGGCTTCATCCATCGCGGCGCAGGCCATTTCGCCATGCAGCGGATGCACGTCCTCCGGCGAAGGGCAGCCGTTCGCCAGCAGCCCGGAGTGGAAGGCGAAGCAGCCGTAGGTGGCCACCACTTCCGTCGCCGGCTTCGGCTCGCGGAACATATTGCGCATCGTCAGATCGTGACCATCGAACTCCGCGTCCCAGATCATTTGCCCCAGCCAGGGCAGAATGACCAGGTGGCCGCGCGAGTTCTCTACCCGCAGGCCCTCTACGCCGCTGGCGTAGCGGAACGCGGTCACCGTAAAGGCATCGTTTGCCAGCAGTACCCGAGGATGCTCGGTAAACAGCTGACGCCATAGGGTTAATCGTGTCGTCATGATGATTCTCCTCAGGAGGCCGTCGCTTCGGTCAGCGCACGGCGCGCTTTGCACTCACGCCAGAAGTAGACGCCCACGTAGATGAAGCACAGCATCGGCACCAGGAACGACACCTGCAGGGAGTGGAACATGTCCGCAACGTAGCCCTGAATCGCCGGCACCACCGCCGCGCCGATAATCGCCATCACAATCACCGCTCCGGCCATTTCGGTATGCTCGTTATCAACCGTATCGAGGGTCCCGGCATAGATGGTCGCCCAGCAGGGTCCAAACAGGACGCTCACCAGCACCGCCACGTATACCGCGCTGAAGCTCGGCGCCAGCGCCACGTAGGCAAGGAACAACGCGCCGATCGCCGAGTAGATAATCAGCACTTTTTCCGGCGTGAAGCGCGTCATCAGGATGTTGGCGATAAACTTGCCGATGAAGAAGCAGGCGAAGCTGTAGACCATAAAGGTTGAGGCATCGCGCTCGTTGATATCCCCCAGCTCCAGCGCCAGGCGGATCGTGAACGACCAGACGGTGACCTGCATCCCGACGTAGAGGAACTGGGCGATAATCCCGCGACGAAAGCGTGCGTTTTTCGCCAGGTAGCGCAGGGTATCCAGCGCCGACGGACGCTTATGGTTCGCCGTCTGCGCAACTTTGCAGGTCGGGAAGCGGGTCAGCAGGAACAGCACCATTACCACCACCAGTACCATAATCATGTACTTGTAGGGCTCAAGGGTGTTTTCCAGCATCAGGATTTTAAAGTTATGGATCTGCTCGGCGTTCATGCCCGCCATCTGTTTTTCCAGACTTTCACCATCGGAAAAGACCAGATATTTGCCCAGCAGGATGCCGGCCGCCGCGCCAATCGGATAGAACGTCTGGCTGATATTGAGGCGTAGCGTCGCCTGCGCTTTTGGACCAATCATTGAGCTGTAGGTGTTCGCCGCCGTCTCAAGGAAGCTCAGGCCGATAGCGATGGCGAAAATCGCGGCCAGGAACATGGTGTAGGTTGCCATGTGCGAGGCCGGGAAAAAGAGCGTACAGCCGACGATATAAAGCGTCAGGCCGGTTAAAATCGCCACTTTATAGCTGGTTTTTTTAATCACTAACGAGGCCGGAATGGCAATTAAAAAATAACCGCCATAAAAAGCGCTTTGTACCAGCGCCGAGGCAAAGTTACTCAGCGCAAATACGCTTTTAAACTGAGTAATTAAAATATCATTTAATGCCGCAGCGCATCCCCATAACGGGAATAAACAGGATAACAAAATAAACTGGAACAGAGGGGTTTTATTCAGATAGCCATCGGCCATCTGAACGATATTTTTATCGTTCATAGTGCTACCTTTTACAGTGCAGAGGGTTATTCGTTTAACGCCAGATACTCATTGAATTGCTCAATGCTGGGATAAGACGATTGGGTACCTTTGCCGGTGACGCTGAAGGCGGCAAAGAGCGAGGCTTTTTTCATCGCGGCTTCAACATCTCCGCTCTGGACGTAGTAATGCGCAAAACAGCCGATAAAGGCGTCGCCGGCGCCGCTGGTATCAACCGCGCTGACTTTAAACGCCGGGACGTGAACGTCCCGATCGCGCGTCATCCATAGCGCACCTTTCTCACCCATAGTGACAATAATATTGTTGAGCCCTTTTTCTACGAGGCTACGGGCGGCAGCACGAATATTATCGTAAGTATCAACGGGCAATCCGGTTAATATTTCCAGCTCAGTTTCATTAGGGACGAAAAAGTCACATTTGCAGGCGTAGGACATATCTAATTCACGCAGCGCCGGCGCCGGATTTAATAACACTTCAATTCCGTGTTTTTTACCAAATTCAATGGCGTGATAAACCGTTTCCAGCTGAACTTCAAGCTGTAAAACAATCAGCTGACACTTTTTTAAATCTTCGGCAGCGCGATCGATATCCTCCGGGGAGAGAAACTTATTGGCGCCTTTAATAATCAGAATACTGTTGCTGGAGTTGGCGTTAACAAAAATCGGCGCCACGCCGCTGCTGGTGCAGGGGACTTTTTCAACATAGGTCGTATTAATGCCCCAGGATTCCAGATTGCGAATCGTGTTATCCGCAAAGATGTCGTCCCCGACCTTGGTCAGCATCAGAACTTTGGAGTTAAGCTTGGCTGCCGCGACGGCCTGGTTGGCGCCTTTACCGCCGCAGCCAATTTTAAAAGAGGGCGCCTCGAGAGTTTCCCCCTCTTTTGGCATCTGATTGGTATAGGTGATCAGATCCACCATATTTGAGCCGATAACCGCGATATCCATTTTACTACCTCTTAGAAACAATCACATAACAATGATATGATAGTAACATTATCATGTTACTTCCGTATCATTTGTGACCATGATCGCGATTGCAGAATCACAGGCTGTTTATTTAACAGCCACCTCTGTTCAACCTCTCGGCATGCCCGTAAAACAACAAGTACGAGCAATAAACATAAGATACTGAAAATAAAATACTTATAATTTAACAGGCGCGATCTTACCCGCTTTTAATTCTTGATAGCCCACAGTATAGTAGTGTGAATGCAGAATGTTTCGACGAACGAAAAATGTTACTAAAGGAACATTTTCGCCCAAACTTGCGGAGAAGGTGAATGGAAACAAAGCAAAAAGAACGTATCCGGCGTCTGATGGAGCTGCTCAAGAAAACCGACCGCATCCATCTCAAAGAAGCCGCACGGATGCTGGAAGTTTCGGTGATGACCATTCGTCGGGATCTCAGCCTCGAGAATGACGAACCGCTGCCGCTGACTCTTCTGGGCGGGTACGTGGTGATGGTGAACAAACCCTCATCGCCCTCGGTCAGCGCTCCGCCGGCGGGCAAAAGCCCCCACCACCGGGACGATTTGTCCGTCGCCATCCTCGCCGCCGGGCTGGTAAGCGAAAACGACCTCGTCTTTTTCGATAACGGCAGCGAGATGCCGCTGGTGATCGGCATGATCCCGGATGACATTACCTTTACCGGAATTTGCTACTCGCACCGGGTGTTTATGGCGCTGAATGAAAAGCCTAACGCCACCGCCATCCTCTGCGGCGGCACCTACCGGGCCAAGAGCGATGCGTTTTATGATGCCAGCAACCCCTCGGCTCTTGATTCGCTGAATCCGCGGAAGGTGTTTATCTCCGCCAGCGGCGTGCACGAACATTTTGGCGTTAGCTGGTTTAACCCCGACGATCTCACCACTAAACGCAAGGCGCTGGATCGCGGGTTACGCAAAATCCTGCTCGCCCGCTCCGGGCTGTTCGATGACGTCGCGCCCGCCAGCATCGCCCCGCTATCGGCCTTTGATGTCCTGATCAGCGATCGTCCCCTACCGGCAGACTACGCGCTGCACTGCCGGAACGGGTCGGTAAAAGTCATCACGCCGGATTCGACGAGCGACTAGCTCACTCGAAAAAGACGGCGATTTTATTGAACATGGAAGGATCGGACTGATTGCGCGTCACCTTCTCGACATCTTCCAGCTTATCGATTTGGCTGATCATCTGCTCGAGACGCTGGTCGTTATTGACCAGCAGCCAGATGCGGCTCTGATTGCTGTTTTGAATCGGCAGGCAGAGGATGCCTTCCACGTTGAAGGCGCGACGGGCGAACAGGCCGCAAACGTGGGTCATGACCCCAGGGTGGTTGCGTACGGTGAGTTCCAGAATAACGTTGTCATGAGTCTGCTGTTGCATGGTTTATTCCCCCACCATTTCTGTATTTGCCGCACCCGGCGGTACCATCGGATAGACTTTTTCTTCGGCATCGATTCGCACATGAATCAGCGCCGGGCCAGGGCGGTCAATAATCGCCTGCAGCGCCGCCTGCGGATCGGCTTCATGATTTAAGTCGCAGGTTTGCAGGCCGAAGCCGGCGGCAATCTGCATAAAATTAATCATCCCCGGGTAGGTGGCGGCAAACACCCCTTGCGGATAGAACAGGCTCTGCTGTTGATACACCAGACCCAGCGCTTCGTTGTTCATCAGAATAATTTTTACATCCAGCTGATTTTCAGCGGCGGTGGCCATTTCCTGAATGTTCATCATCAGACTGCCGTCGCCGGAGAAGCAGATAACCTTCCGCTGCGGGTTCGCCAGGGCTGCGCCAACGGCCGCCGGCAGGCCAAAGCCCATAGTGCCCAGGCCACCGGAGGTCAGCCACTGGCGAGGGCGATTCAGCGGATAGGCCTGCGCGGTCCACATCTGATGCTGGCCCACGTCGGTGGTAATAATCGCTTCATCATCCACGCAGGCGGCTACGGCATTGATCAAACCATAATGAGAAAGCGGGTCCTGCTGCTGAGGGATGGTGCACGGGAATTCGCGCTGCAGGTCGGCGACCAGCTGGCGCCACTCATCCCGCGGCTGTGCTGCAACCTGCGGGATCAGCTGCGTCAGAACCTCGGCGACATCGCCCTGGATAGCCACGTGCGGCTGCTTGATTTTACCCAGCTCGGAGCGATCGATATCGACGTGAATGATCTGCGCATTCGGGCAGAACTGTTCGGTTTTACCAATCGCCCGGTCATCAAAACGCGCGCCTAAAACAATCAGTAAATCAGCTTCTTGCAGCGTAAAGTTGGTGCTACGCGCGCCGTGCATGCCCAGCATTCCCAGCGACAGCGGGTGCGCCTTCGGCAGCATGCCCAGCGCCATCAGGGTCATGGTGGTCGGCAGGTTGGCTTTTTCCGCCAGCTGGCGAACCTGCTCCGGAGCATTAATCACGCCGCCGCCCAGATAGAGCACCGGGCGCTTAGCGGCATTAATCATGGCCGCCGCTTCGCGTACGCTGGCGCCGTCAAACTCAGGCGCCGCCGCGCGAACGCCGGGCTCTGGTAACGCCTCCAGTTCGATGGTCGCGCTCTGCACGTCCTTAGGAATATCTATCCACACCGGCCCCGGACGCCCGGACTGCGCAATGCGAAAAGCGTCGCTCATCACCTGCGGCAGCTCGGCAATGTCGCGAACCAGATAGTTGTGTTTAGTGATGGGGATAGAGATGCCGTAGGTATCGACTTCCTGGAATGCATCGGTGCCAATCATTGAGGCCGGCACCTGGCCGGTAATACAGACCAGCGGGATCGAGTCCAGACGCGCGTCGGCGATGGCGGTGATCAGGTTTGTCGCCCCCGGGCCGCTGCAGGCCATACAAACCGCCGGCTTGCCCTCGGTTCGCGCCATGCCCTGGGCGATAAACCCGGCCCCCTGCTCGTGACGCGCCAGAATATGGCGAATCTGCTTACTTTGGCTTAATGCGTCGTAGACCGGCAGAATTGAGCCGCCCGGGATACCCGTTACCGTGGTGATCCCCTGACGTTCCAGTAAATGAACAACTAACTGCGCGCCGGTGAAGCGCATTTTTTGTGATGATGTGCCCGAACTTGCCATGCTCCAGTCCTTTTATTCTGAGCCGACCTACCGGGCGAGGGTCGAAAAAAAACCCCGCTCGGTTTGCGCCGGCGGGGTTTGGAATCGTGTTGTTCCGGACCCTACGGCGCATTGCCGACGACGACCACCACACGCACGACGACCACCGCGGCAGGCGCGGTTTTTAGTAGGGTCGAAGTCAGCATGGAAGCGTTCATTAGGGGCCTTTATGTCGAAAAATTAACTGAATTTATACAAACACAGCTGCGGCCATTAAACAATGGATTTATTTTCAACCACGGAAATTTGCGCAGAGGATCACAATTTTTTAACCCGGCGACAAAAAGCAAAAAACCCCGCCGCAGCGAGGTTTTTTCAGCATTTTTACGGCTGGTAACCGCAAGCACACTGTATTACGTCAACGCCAAAAGTATACGCGTTCGCGGAAGTTCACGCAATTTTAGCCACGGATTTTCATAAAATAGAGTATGGATCGGCGGCAAATTTTTGTCGAGAAAATACTGTTTATTTATACAGTGAATGCTTATACTGAAAGCGTTCACTCTGTGCCATTCGGGGGCCGCATGTTTACCGGCGCAATCAAGTCCTGGCTGAAACGGGTGGTGCCGTCAGCGCCTTAACCCTGAAAGAGCACACTGTGTTACGTCAACAAATACGCTATCTTCCGGGCACGGCAACGTGTTCAGGCGGGCGGCGTATACCCTGGCTGGCAACAGGCGGCGGAAAGGTACGCCAGCCGGCTGTGCTCCTTTACCGAGGAGACGCGTATGGGCACGATGGATATTATCGTTCTTATCCTGAAACTCATGGTTGCCGCGTTGCAACTGCTTGATGCTGTCCTGAAACAGTTCCGCTGATTCAGGTTCAGGTCGCACCTGGGAGGGGCGGGAAACCGCCCCTCTACAGGCGGTCTCCCTTCACCTGCGCCGACTGATGGAGAAATTTATGCCACCGCTGCTGATTGCTGCGACCACGCCGGATGACGCCGGGTTTCTCGCCCTGCGTAGCGAAAGCCTCGCGCAGCACTTTAATATGCTGCGCCGCCTGGCAGAGAACTGGCAAAGCGGGGAAAACCGCTTTAACGCGCCGGGAGAAAAGCTGCTTGGGGCCTTCTGCGGAGGAGCGCTGGTGGGCGTTTGCGGGCTGAACGTTGACGCCTACAGCCAGCAGCCGCGGGCCGGGCGCATTCGCCATCTGTACATCGGCGACCGCTACCGTCGCCAGGGCATCGGGCAGCAGCTGCTGGTGGCGGTGATCGCCCATTCCGGCACCTGGTTCGATTTCCTCAATACCCATGCGCCGTCGTCGGCCTGGCCGTTTTATGAAAGTCTGGGATTTCGTCCGGTTTATGATGAGCCGCGGGTGACGCATCGCCTGTTCTGCTCGCTGTAACCGCCTCTGGCTGGGTGAAAAAGCGCATGTTACAGTTTCACTACCTTGTCCCCACTGTGCCCCACCCTGATGACGATAAACGTTTTCTGCATTCTGCTGTTCGCCGCCCTGCTGCACGCTAGCTGGAATGCGATCGTCAAAGCGAGCGGCGATAAGATGTACGCGGCAATTAGCGTCAGCGGTTCGGCGGCGGTCATCGCCCTGCTGCTGCTGCCTTTCGCGCCGCAGCCGTCCCTCGCCAGCGCGCCGTATCTGCTGCTTTCCAGCGCCCTGCAGGTGGTTTACACGGTACTGGTAGCAAAAACCTACCAGGTGTCGGACATGAGCCAGACCTATCCGCTGATGCGCGGTACGGCGCCGCTGCTGGTGGCGATAATTAGCGTCGTGTTTCTCGGCGATCGCCTCTCCCCTCTGGCATGGTCTGGCATTGGGGTGATCTGTCTGGCGATCCTGGCGATGGCCTACAACGGGCGGGCCAGCTCGCGGCGCGGCGTCGTACTGGCGCTGATTAACGCCTGCTTTATTGCCGGCTATACGCTGGTTGATGGTACCGGCGTAAGGCTGTCCGGCTCCGCGCTGGGCTACACGCTGTGGTCCTTTTTGATGAACGGTTGCTGCCTGCTGGTCTGGTCGATGGTCACCCGTCGCCGGGAGGTCAGCCGCTATCTGCGCCAGCACTGGCACAAGGGGCTGCTCGGGGGCATCAGTACGATGGGCTCCTACGGCCTCGCGCTGTGGGCCATGACCCAGGCGCCGCTGGCGGTCGTTGCCGCGCTGCGTGAAACCTCAATTCTGTTCGGCGCGCTCATCGCCTTCGTCCTGCTTAAAGAGCGGGTTATGGCCCTGCGAATTGTTGCCGCCTGCGGCATCGCGGCCGGCGCGATCCTGCTGCGCCTCTCTTAGCGCATCATGGCAACATTAGTTGCCGATTATTGTTTACAAAACCTGCCTTTAATTCCCTGACAATCACCGCCGGGTGGTTGTTCTGTCATTTTTATGTGGTAGATTCCTCCATCGTTTACGGGATGTGCCAGTCACATGTTCTTCATTTACCTCTACTCACAAAGTATTCATCGACATGAAACGGCATAAGAACTTCAATTTGTTGTTGATGCTGGTCGTGCTGGTGGCCGTTGGCCAGATGGCGCAGACCATATATATTCCGGCCATTGCCGACATGGCTATCTCGCTCAACGCCCGCGAGGGCGCCGTGCAGAGCGTGATGGCGGCCTATTTACTGACCTACGGCGTATCGCAGCTCTTTTACGGGCCGCTGTCCGATCGCGTGGGGAGACGCCCGGTGATTCTGGTCGGGATGTCTATCTTTATGCTGGCGACGCTGGTTGCCATCACCACCCATAGCCTGACGGTGCTGATTATCGCCAGCGCGATTCAGGGAATGGGCACCGGCGTCGGCGGCGTCATGGCGCGTACTCTGCCGCGCGATCTGTATGAAGGCGCGCAGCTAAGACATGCCAACAGCCTGTTGAATATGGGTATTCTGGTCAGCCCGCTGCTGGCGCCGCTGCTTGGCGGGGTCCTCAATACGCTGTGGAGCTGGCGCGCCTGCTACGTTTTCCTGCTGGTGCTTTGCGCCGTGGTGACCTTTAGCATGGCGCGCTGGATGCCGGAAACCCGCCCGGCCGCCGCGCCGCGAACCCGCCTCACCACCAGCTACAGAACGCTTTTCGGCAACGGCGCGTTCAACTGCTACCTGCTGATGCTGGTTGGCGGCCTCGCGGGAATTGCCGTTTTTGAGGCCTGCTCCGGCGTGCTGATGGGCGCCGTGCTGGGCTTGAGCAGCATGGCGGTCAGTATCCTGTTTATTTTACCGATCCCGGCGGCCTTCTTCGGCGCCTGGTTCGCCGGGCGTCCGAACAAGCGTTTCCCGACGCTGATGTGGCAATCGGTGATTTGCTGCCTGCTGGCGGGAATTATGATGTGGCTTCCAGGGCTGATGGGCGTCATGACCGTCTGGACGCTGCTGGTGCCCGCCGCGCTGTTCTTCTTCGGCGCCGGAATGCTGTTTCCGCTGGCAACCAGCGGCGCAATGGAGCCGTTCCCGTTCCTCGCCGGTACCGCCGGCGCGCTGGTTGGCGGCCTGCAGAATATCGGTTCCGGCGTCCTGGCCTGGCTATCGGCCATGATGCCGCAGACCGGTCAAGGCAGCCTCGGGCTGCTGATGATGCTGATGGGGCTGCTGATTATGCTGTGCTGGCTGCCGCTGGCCTCGCGCTTTAGCCGCCATCAGCAGCCGGTTTAGGGCTTCCGTAGTTCTCCCCGGGCCGCGACGCGAAGCGTCCTGCCCGGGCGCACGATTCAGCTCGTGGCCATTATGATTGCACCCGGCTCTGCAGCCAGTTGATAAAGGCGTCGATTTTTGGCCACTGGCGCCCCGGCAGCGTGGTCACATAGTAGTGCTGATGGCATTTCAACGTCATCTCGCCAAACGGAGCGATCAGCTCCCCGCTCTCCAGCCGCTTTTGCACCAGCCTTTTTCGCCCCATCGCCACGCCGACGTGATTCATCGCCGCTATCACCGCTAAATCGGAACGATCGAAGCCAATCCCCGACGATTGCGGCATATTAATCCCAAACTGCTGCGCCCAGCTAAACCACTCGTCGGTGCCGGAGTCGTTGCTCCAGGCCTGGCGATCGTGCAGTAGCGTGCAGTGCTGGAGGTTATCGGGATTCTGCCGCAGCTGGTGCCGGCGGGCATAATCCGGGCTGCATACCGGCACAATCTCCTCGTCCATCAGGAAGTGGTGGCTGAGCTGCGAGGAGGGCAAATCGTCAAAGTAGATAGCCAGGTCGATGCCGGCGCGCTGCATATTGACGTTATCGTTGCCGGTCAGCACGGTCAGCGAGATCGACGGGTAGCGGCGGGTAAAGTCGCCCAGCGCCGGAACCAGCCAGCACTGGGCGATCGACGGCCGCGAGTAGACCGTCAGGGTCCCGGACAGCTCCTGGTTTTTGATATCCAGAATCTCCTGATTCAGGCTATCGAGGGATGACTTCAGCGCCCAGTACACCCGCCTGCCTTCATGGGTGAGTTCCACCTTGCGGTGCGAGCGGACAAACAGCTGAATACCCAGCTCCTCTTCGAGCTGGTTCATGCGGTGGCTCACCGCGCTGGGCGTCAACGACAGCTCTTCCGCCGCCAGGGCAAAAGACTCGTGCCGCGCGGCCACCTCAAAGGTATAGAGCTTTGACAACTGCCAGCCGTTGAGGAGCCGGTTACCGACCTCTTTTAGCGCATCCATCTTTTGCCTCCCCCGTTTCATGTCCGCTGATTGTAAAGAAAAGAGCCGCTGCCCGTCGCCTTAAAGATGAATAAAAGTGACCCATAACGCAAAATACCGCCAGTTTTAGACGTTAATCACTACTTTGATTCAATCTGATTCACCTGAAGAGCCAATTATATCGTTTGTCAGCCGGTGGCGTTTTTCTGTTCAATAGGCGCAGATTATTTACAGGCGAGGTGGGGTATGGAATCGCAGATTTGGGTTGTGAGCACGCTGCTGATAAGCATCGTGCTGATCGTGTTAACTATCGTCAAACTGAAGTTTCACCCCTTCCTGGCGCTGCTGTTAGCCAGCTTTTTTGTCGGCGCAATGATGGGGATGAGCCCGCTGGATATGGTTAACGCCATTGAAAGCGGGATTGGCGGAACGCTGGGCTTCCTCGCGGCTGTTATCGGCCTCGGTACCATTCTGGGTAAAATGATGGAGGTCTCCGGCGCCGCAGAGCGTATCGGCCTGACGCTCCAGCGCTGCCGCTGGCTATCGGTTGACGTCATTATGGTGCTGGTCGGCCTGATTTGCGGGATTACGCTGTTTGTGGAAGTTGGCGTCGTGCTGCTGATCCCGCTGGCATTCTCCATCGCCAAAAAGACCCACACCTCGCTTCTGAAGCTGGCGATTCCGCTGTGCACCGCATTGATGGCCGTCCACTGCGTGGTTCCGCCTCATCCGGCCGCGCTGTTCGTTGCCAATAAGCTCGGCGCCGATATCGGGACGGTCATCGTCTACGGCCTGCTGGTCGGGCTGATAGCCTCGCTGGTTGGCGGCCCGTTGTTCCTCAAACTTCTCGGCGACCGCCTGCCGTTTAAACCGGTTCCCGCCGAGTTTTCCAACCTGGAAGTCCGTAAGGAAGAGACGCTGCCGTCGCTCGGCGCTACGCTCTTTACTATCCTGCTGCCTATCGCGCTGATGCTGGTAAAAACCGTTGCCGAGCTGAATATGGCCAAGGGCGGCACGCTGTACATGCTGCTGGAGTTCATCGGTAACCCGATCACCGCCATGTTTATTGCCGTCTTCGTGGCTTACTACATTCTCGGCATCCGCCAGAACCTTGGGATGAGCGTGCTGCTGACTCATACTGAGAATGGCTTTGGCTCGATTGCCAATATCCTGCTGATTATCGGCGCCGGCGGGGCATTCAACGCCATTCTGAAAAGCAGCGGGCTGGCCGATTCTCTGGCAGTGATTCTGTCGAACATGCATATGCACCCCATCCTGCTGGCCTGGCTGGTGGCGCTGATTCTGCACGCTGCGGTCGGCTCCGCTACCGTCGCGATGATGGGCGCAACCGCCATCGTTGCCCCGATGCTGCCGCTTTATCCCGACGTGAGTCCGGAGATCATCGCCATTGCTATCGGTTCAGGCGCAATTGGCTGCACGATCGTTACCGACTCCCTGTTCTGGCTGGTAAAACAATACTGCGGAGCGAGTCTGAGCGAGACGTTTAAATACTATACAACGGCCACATTTATCGCATCCTTACTTGCGCTGGCCTGCACGTTCCTGCTTTCTTTCATCATCTGAGCGCCAAGAGACGTAATATGAAAAACGCTGACATGACCACTTTAATCGCACAGTTCCCGCTGCTGAAGGAGCTGATTGCCCTGAAAGAAACCGCCTGGTTTAACCCGGCGACCACCTCTCTGGCCGAGGGTTTGCCCTACGTCGGCTTGACCAGCGAAGACGTCCAGGACGCCCGCGCCCGCCTCGATCGCTTTGCCCCGTATCTGGCGCAGGCCTTCCCGGAAACCGCGGCCACCGGCGGGATTATCGAATCCGAGCTGGTGGCGATTCCGGCCATGAAAGCGCGGCTGGAACAGGAATTTGCGCAGCCGGTTGCGGGTGAGCTGCTGTTGAAAAAGGACAGCCATCTGCCGATCTCCGGCTCAATTAAAGCGCGAGGCGGCATTTATGAGGTGCTGACCCACGCGGAAAAACTGGCGCTGGAAGCCGGACTGCTCACCACCGCGGATGACTACAGCAGGCTGCTGACGCCTGAATTTAAACAGTTCTTCAGCCAGTACAGCATCGCCGTGGGCTCCACCGGAAACCTCGGAATGTCGATTGGCATCATGAGCGCGCGCATCGGCTTTAAGGTCACCGTGCATATGTCCGCCGACGCCCGGGCGTGGAAAAAAGCGAAGCTGCGCAGCCACGGCGTGACGGTGGTGGAGTACGAACAGGATTACGGCGTGGCGGTTGAGCAGGGGCGTAAAGCCGCCGAATCAGACCCTAACTGCTTCTTTATCGACGACGAAAACTCGCGCACGCTGTTCCTCGGCTACGCCGTTGCCGGCGAGCGTCTGAAGGCCCAGTTTGCTCAGCAGGGCCGCGCGGTCGATGCCGACCATCCGCTGTTCGTCTATCTGCCGTGCGGCGTTGGCGGGGGCCCTGGCGGAGTGGCATTTGGCCTCAAGCTGGCCTTCGGCGACCACGTGCGCTGCTTCTTCGCGGAACCAACCCACTCGCCCTGTATGCTGCTGGGGATTTATACCGGACTGCACGACGCGATTGCGGTCCAGGATTTAGGTATTGATAACCTGACGGCCGCCGACGGGCTCGCCGTTGGCCGGGCGTCGGGATTTGTCGGCCGGGCGATGGAGCGTCTGCTGGATGGCCTGTATACCCTCGATGACCAGACGATGTACGACATGCTGGGCTGGCTGGCGCAGGCTGAAAATATCCGCCTTGAGCCTTCGGCACTGGCGGGCATGGCCGGACCGCAGCATATTTGCGCAAGCGAGACCTACCGGCAAATGCACGGCTTTAGCCCGGAGCAGATGCAGAATGCCACGCACCTGGTGTGGGCCACCGGCGGCGGCATGGTGCCGGAAGAAGAAATGGCGCAGTATCTGGCGAAGGGCCGCTAGCCCGCCGTTAGCGCAGCAGCGGCATCAGCTCGGCGGGCGACCGCTGCTGGTTTTGTAGATCACGCATGACGCGCATATAGGGCGCGCTCATGCTGTAAAACTGGCGATAACCCGCGCACAGCGGGTTTTGCCCCTTTTGCGCATCCGCTGGCGGGCAATCACCGCCGCATAACCTCAGCCACGGGCAGTCGCGACAATCTGGCGTAACCGGCGCGTCGGCGGGACGTACCGCTTCACCACACCAGCCGCGCAGAGCGCTCTCAAAGGGCAACACCAGGATCCGGCCGATATCCTCGCGTACCCAGATAGCAAAAACCGCGCACAGGAACTCCCCCCAGGCCTCGGCATCTTCCGGCTGAAGCTGCGGAACAAAGCGGATCGCTGAAACGCCCTGCTGGCGTAGCTGGTGATAATATTGCCGCGGGCTCTGGCAGTGATGGCGATAAATATTGACGTCCAGTACCTTCAGCTCTCTCTCTGCGGCACTCCTGCTGTGGCAACGTCCTGTCATGTCACATCCTTAATGAATAAAACAATCTGCCGTAGATGAGTTACAGCAAACATTAACGCCAGCGAAAGCACTGCGAGGGAGATCAAAAATTTGTCACGTATCGCCCGGGATTGTGCGAAATCGCTCTCGCTGATATCCATCAGGTTGCGGCTGCGGGTATAGCGCCAGAGAATAATGGCAACGGCAGCCAGCACGCCAATCGACAGCCAGAACATCGCGCCCGCGCTGTGCCAGTTGTGTTTGACTGCCAGCGCCATCAGCGCCCCGTAGCCCAGCAGCGTTCGGAACCAGGCCAGCGACGTGCGCTCCGGCTGCAGGCCCGGATCGCTCTCCCGCCGCATCCGACGCCTATCCACCGTAGAGCACCAGTCCCGTCACCACCACGACCACAATCATCAGCAGAATACTGATCGCCAGCAGCGTTCGGGTATAGGGCAAGTCCTGTTTCAGGCGCATCGCCTTTTCATTACTCAGCCAGCGCAGATAGCCGTAAATGGCCAGGCCGCCGGCAAACAGGCACAGCAGCAGCGCCAGCGCTTCGCGAATCAGCGGCGTGGCAAAGTCGGGCGCCAGCTGATCGAGGCCGACGCCGGCGGCGAGAAAGCCCAGCGCCGTGCGGATCCAGGCGAGAAAAGTACGTTCATTGGCGAGTGAAAAGCGGTAATCCGGCGCTTCGCCGACGCGGGAGATTTTCATCAGGGTTCCTTGTTCGTGCCACGGCCAGGCTCCAGCATAGCCTAATTCATCACGAACGGGGGAAGAGGGAAGAACCGGCACCCGTTGGGTGCCGGTGAGAGGGAGAGATTAGTGCAGTTCTGGCCAGTACTCTTTATTGGCCGCGATCAGGTCATCAAGGATCGCCCTGGCGACAGAGGCGCTCGGCACGGTTTTCGACAGCGTAATCGCCTGCCACAGCTTGTGGTAGGAGCGATGTTCCCAGGCATCGACCACCAGTTTTTCGACCGCCACCTGCTGGCCCATCATCCCTTTCTGGAAGTTCGGGATATCGCCAACCGTTAGCGGCTCCGGCCCGTTATGGCCAACCAGGCACGGAATTTCGACCATCGCATCGGCGTCAAAGTTATGGATAGCGCCATTATTAGGCACAATCAGCAGCATGCGTTCCTGGGTGTTGAAGGCAATCGCCGCCGCGAGGTCAACGATGTACGAGGCGTGCTCGTCGATCTCCAAATCACCTGCAGATGATTTGCCGGCGGCAATAATGGCCCGGCAGGCGCTGAAGACGTTTTTCTCGCGATGATCCATGACCTCGTTTGCGCGGGTGCGCTCAGGGTTGGAGTGCGCAACCACATAATCCGGGAACAGATAGTACTTCAGGTAGGTGTTCGGCATGGTATCCGGATCCAGCGCCTGCACATCTTTTGCCTTCGCAAAGGTATCGTTCCAGCTCGCTTCGGTATGCGGGTCGTTAGATGGCGGAACATAGCCATATTTAGCGACATACTCACGCAATTTTGGCATCAGGTCGTTACCCTGCAGATCCTCAATCGACGTCCACCAGCCGAAGTGGTTAAGGCCGTAGTAGCGCACGCGCATCTGCTTGCGGTCTTTCAGGCCGACGATTTGCGCCATCCGCCCTTCGATACCGATCGGCATATCGCAAATGTTGAGGATTTTCGCGTTCGGACGCAGGCGGCGGGTCGCTTCTGCCACAATGGCCGCCGGGTTGGAGTAGTTAAGCATCCACGCGTTCGGCGAATATTTTTGCATATAGTCCACCAGCTCCAGCACGCCGCCGATCGAGCGCATACCGTAGGCAATACCGCCAGGTCCGCAGGTTTCCTGGCCCAGCACGCCGTGGCGCAGGGGGATTTTTTCATCTTTTTCACGCATCGGATATTTACCGACGCGAATATGTGCCATCACGAAATCAACGTCGGTAAACGCCGCCTGCGGGTCGGTGGTGTAGCTGAACTCAATATCCGGCGCCTGCTCTTTGAGAATGACTTTACACGCTTCGGCGATAGTCTCCTGCCGCGCACCGTCGTTGTCATAAAATTTCAGTGCCCGCAGCGGGAAACGGTCCTGGTTAGCTAACAGCATTAATACGATGCCCGGGGTAAAGGTACTGCCGCCGCCTGCGATAACAACTGAGAATTTTTTCATGATACTGCCTCCGTCATGGTGTTTTGTTCGGTCTGTAGAGAATCTTTGATTAAGGTTTCAAGCTGGTCGCGAACCTGAGGAACGTGCAGGCCGACGATGACCTGAATCCCGTTGCCGCGTCGCACAACCCCGTGGGCGCCCAGCGCTTTAAAGACGTCGTCACTTTGCGTTTTCGCCATATCCACCAGCGTGATACGCAGGCGGGTGGCGCAGTTATTGATGTTCTCGATATTGCTTGCCCCGCCGAGCGCCTGCAGGAAACCTGCGGCCTGGCCGAGCCTGGTGTCCGTCGCCCCGGCGGCGCTGGTTTTGCCGCGCGCCGCCTGGTAGTCGGCCTTGCTGTAGAGCTTGATTTCACTCTCTTCGCGTCCAGGCGTTTTCAGGTTGAGACGCAGGATCAGGGTGCGGAAGATAACGAAGTAGATGCCGGTGAAGCACGCCCCGATGCCGATCTGGATAAACATCATCGACGCGTGGTTATGGAACATCGGGATCCAGTTTTGCGGCAGGAACTGATCCAGCAAACCGCCGCCAAAATTGCCCACCACGCCGCACATATACATCACCGTCGCCATCGTCGCCGCCAGCACGGCGTGCACGGCGAACAGCAGCGGAGAGATAAACAAGAAGGTGAACTCCAGCGGTTCGGTGATGCCGACCAGCATGGCGGTCAGGGTGGCCGGTATCAGCAGGCCGGCGACCTTGACGCGGTTTTCCGGGGCGGCGGTGAAGTAGAGCGCCAGCGCAATACCCACGGAGCCAAAGACTTTCGAGTTTCCGTGCAGGGCGAAGCCGCCTTCCGGGAACAGAGCCTTCAGCGGCTCGGTGCTCTGACTAAACTCCTGCAGATGCTGCGCCCAGTACACCTGAATGCCGCCTTCCACCACTGCCGGGCCAAAGATAAACGGGCCGTAGACAAAATGGTGTAAACCGGTTGGGATCAGGATCCGCTCAAGGAAAATATAAACCCAGACCCCGAGCGCCCCGGCTGAGCGTAAAAACGCCTGCAGAGATTCAATACCCATCTGTACTTTCGGCCAGCCGAGTAGCGTGAGCCAGGCGCAGGGGATCATTGCCAGGAATGCAACGATAACGACAAATGAGGACCCCTGGAAAATACCGAGGAAAACCGGCAGCGGTTTGTCAAAATAGCGGTTATGCAGCGCGGTCACGAGACCGGAAATAACAATCGCGCCGATGATGCTGGTATCCAGCGTTTTAATCCCGGCGATCATCGCCAGGCCGCTGCCGGCCGTAGGTTCAGCGGAAAAGTCGACGCCGAAGAAGTGGCCCCAGGTCATCCCCATCGCGTTGATGAAGTAGTTCCAGGTCAGAAAGCTTACCAGCACCGCCAGGCAGGCCCGGCCCTGCGCCTGTTTAGCGAGGCCAATCGGCAGGCCGACGGCGAAAATCAGCGGCATATTACGAAATACCGTCCAGCCGCCTTCTTCAATAATGTGAACGATTTGTGCAAATAAATTATCGGGGGCCGTAAGCGCTTCGCCGACAAACATCGGGTTGCGTAACATAATGGCAATTCCGACCACGATCCCGGCAAAGGGAAACAGCAAAACCGGGGTAAACATGGCACCGCCGAAACGTTGTATTTGACTGAGCATTTTAAAATCCTCATTTAACAACCAGTAGGGTTAGTGGCCTTATTTGTCTTGAGTATCGGCCTAAAGCGAGAATAGGAATTTACCCGTCATCCAACATGCAATGTCGTTGCGATTCGTGATCGCTTTCATGGTTTTAATTACAGCAATGTTGTCTACTTTTTTAATAAAACATAGACAACAACAAAATCCCCAGACCTTAGCCTGCAAAAACATCGGCGTATACGCATGTAATTTAATGATTTTTAATACGAAACAGGGGTTTGATAATCACCTCTGTCACTGGAATAGAGGTCTACTGGTGATCTACAAATCTATTGCTGAAAGATTGCGTCTGCGGCTCAACTCATCGGATTTCAACATCGGCAGCCCGCTGCCGGGAGAGAAAAAGCTGGCGCAGGAGTTTGGCGTCGCGCGGATGACCATTCGCAAAGCCATCGACCTGCTGGTGAACTGGGGGCTGGTGGTTCGTCGGCACGGTAGCGGCACCTACGTCGCACGCAAAGACGTGCACCACGAAACCACCAATCTTACCGGCCTGGCCGAAGTGCTGCGCCAGCAGGGGAAAGAGGTGGTCAGCCAGGTGCTGATTTTCGAGGTGATGCCCGCGCCTCCCGCTATTGCCAGCCAGCTGCGGATTCAGATTAACGAGCGGATCTATTTCTCACGACGCGTGCGCTACGTGGACGGAAAGTCCCTGATGCTGGAAGACAGCTATATGCCGGTAAAACTGTTTCGTAATCTGTCGCTGGTGCATCTGGAGGGGTCAAAATTTGACTACATCGAGAAAGAGTGTGGGCTAACGATTAGCGGTAACTACGAGAGCCTCTCCCCGGTGCTGGCGGACAAGCAGCTGGCAAAGTCGATGAACGTGCCGGAGCAGACGCCGCTGCTGCGTATCACCTCGCTCTCCTACAGCGACAGCGGCGAATTTCTCAATTATTCCGTTATGTTTCGCAACGCCAGCGAGTATCAGGTGGACTACCATTTACGCCGCGTCCACCTCGATAGCCCGTTAGCTCATCCCCCAGAACAACACGGCGAGGAGCTGGGGCGTGATGATGCGTAAAAACATCACCAGCGGGTAGACCGTGGCATACGACAGCGCCGCCGCCCCGCTGGTGGCGTGCAGGTTGTTGGCGAAGGCCAGCGCCGGGGGATCGGTCATTGAACCGGCCAGCATGCCGCACAGGGTCAGATAGTTCATCTTCAGCAGCATTCTCGCCAGAATACCGACCGTCAGCAGCGGAATGCCGGTAATGAAAATACCGTAGACTATCCAGTTCAGGCCGTCGCCGTGGGTCAGCGTGAGGATAAAATCACCGCCCGACTTCAGGCCGACAACCGCCAAAAACAGGACGATCCCGAGCTCGCGCAGCGCAAGGTTGGCGCTGGGCGGCATAAACCAGTACAGCTTGCCGATGCTGCCGATTCGCCCGAGGATCAGCGCCATAATCAGCGGCCCGCCGGCCAGCCCCAGCTTAAGCGCGACGGGAAAACCGGGAATAAACAGCGGAATAGAGCCCAGCAGCACCCCTAAACCAATGCCGATAAATACCGGCAGCATCTGGACCTGCTGCAATTTTTGCTGCGCGTTACCCAGCTCAGCGGCAACCGCGTCAATCGCCTCCGGGCGCCCGACCAGGTTAAGAATGTCACCAAACTGCAGGCTGGCATGGCTGCTGGCCACCAGCTCCACGCCGGCGCGATTAAGCCGCGAGATCACGACGTCATAGCGCTGCTTAAAATTGAGATCGCGGATTTTCTTGCCGAGGATCTTCTCGCTGGTCACCACCACCCGCTCAACTTTCAGATCGGTACCGCGGGTGGAAAGCGAGGTGGAAACCTCCTTGCCGATCACCAGCTGCGCATTGTGTAAATCCTCCGGACGCCCCACCAGATGCAGAAGGTCGCCGGTCTGGATCAGCGTGCCCGGAGCCGGGACCATCAGCAGCTCATCCCGCTTAAGGCGCGAACAGATCAGCCTGTCGCTGTTGAGCATCGGTACATCCTGAATCGCCATATTATTCAGGTTAGGGTTTTCAACGCGGACGTTAATCGTCTGCAGCAGCGCATGGCCATTACCGCTGCTCTCATCAAACTGCTGGGCCTCTTTTTCGACGTTGACGCGAAAGAACAGGCGCACCAGCCACATGGTGAGCAAAATGCCGCAAATACCAAACGGATAGGCCATGGCATAGCTCATCCCCATCTGGTCTACGACATCGAGCGGCACGCCAATGTCGCGAAGGATCTGCTGCCCGGCCCCCAGCGCCGGGGTATTGGTCACCGCCCCGGAGAAAATACCGAGGACTATCGGCAGCGGGATATTAAAAAGCTTATGCAGCACCGCGGTCACCAGACCGCCGAGGATCACGATGAGGATGGCAAAGAGGTTAAGCCGCAGCCCTGAAACGCGCAGAGAGGCGAAGAACCCCGGCCCGACCTGGATACCGATGGTATAAACGAAGAGAATCAGGCCAAATTCCTGAATAAAGTGCAGCATGGGTCCGCTGAGGGTAATGCCCGCCTGATCGACAAAGTGGCCGACGATAATACCGCCAAACAGCACGCCGCCAATGCCAAAACCCACACCGCGAATTTTGACATTGCCGATCCACAATCCGACAACCGCAACCAGCGCCAAAACGCTGACGGTCAATGCTATATCACTCATCGTGTTTTCCCTGTGAATAACATTAGTAATAACCGGGATTATGGCCCAACCCTCGGGGCCTGTATGCAGCCTGGCGCACAATAATCAGCGGGTCATCGGAACCGCGTACAGGGTGCTTCCGCCGGTCATTTCAGCGCCCGAGGCCAAAAAAAAAGCCCCGAAAGGTCGGGGCTTTGATGATCTTGTCAGATTAGCTGTCGAGCGCCGGACGCTCGCTAATCGCGATCCGCTGCGGGATAACCGCTTCCGGTTCATTGCGGGTGAGATCGATATGCAACAAACCGTTGTTGAAGGTGGCTCCGGAGACTTCCATATTTTCGGCAAGAGTGAAGCTGAGGCTAAAGGCCTGGCTTACCAGCCCCTGATGCAGCCACTTCGTCTCTTTTTCCGCCTGCTGCGGCGTACCTTTCACGCTCAGGCGCGTCCCCTCCAGCTGAATGTCCAGATCTTCCTGACGGAAACCGGCCAGCGCAAGGGTAATGCGATAGTGGTTATCGTCGCTTTTTTCGATGTTATAAGGTGGGAAGCTCTGGCTTTCACCGGCGGTTTGCAGAGCATTGGCCAGTTTGTCAAAACCGATCCATTGACGCAGCAGTGGGGATAAATCGTAGTTACGCATAATGTGTTTCTCCTTCTAAGAAGCGAGTGAATACCGCAGGTTTGATAACCCGCATCTGCCCCCTGACGGCGAGCAAGTTTCAATATCGGGCCGCGCGGGCGACCCAACGGGATTAGTTGATTTCGATACGGCGCGGTTTATCCGCTTCCGGGATCACGCGTTCCAGTTCGATATACAGCAGACCGTTCACCAGGTTAGCCCCGCGGATGTGGATGTTCTCCGCAATCTGGAATTTGCGCTCAAAGTTGCGCTCGGCAATGCCCTGATAGAGGTAAGTACGCTCTTTCGGCTCACCGGCATGGGCACCTTTGACGATCAGCAGATTATCCTGGGCGGTGATCTCCAGTTCGCTTTCGGCAAAGCCGGCAACGGCGATCGCAATGCGATAATGGTTTTCGTCTACCAGCTCGACGTTGTACGGAGGGTAGCCGCCATTACTTTGGCTCTGATTGTTTTCTAACAGATTAAAAAGGCGGTCAAAACCAATAGCAGAACGATACAGCGGAGAGAGATCGAAATTACGCATAATAAATAGCTCCTGAAATCAGCGAGAATTTTATGACCTTCCATCATGGACAGGTCGTTATTACCCGGAATACCCCGCAGGCGTATTCTCATTGGGCCACGTTTCTAAAATGGGTTTCCCACCGCGTTTTTCAAGACGAATGCAGCAATTTTTTTTGCAGTTTGCCGACGATTGCTTAGACTGGGGGTAGCACAAAAGGCAAAATGCGATGCCTGCCACAGTGCAGCGTAATAACGCTATGCATTCAGAGGATGGCTCGATATAACCGATAAATGGTTATCTCAATGCCCGAAACAATAATGGAAGAATGATGAAAAGCGGTTTGTTAAAGCTGGTCCTGTTCGGCGGAATGGTAGGCTTGAGCGGTTGCTCCAGCGTGATGTCTCATACCGGTGGCAAGGAAGGAACCTACCCGGGAACGCGTGCCAGCGCGCAGATGCTGGGCGATAGCGATGCCAACTGGGGAACAAAATCCCTGGTGGCGATAGATATGCCTCTCACCGCGGTGATGGATACGCTGCTGCTGCCGTGGGATATGTTCCGTACCGATAGCTCGATAAAATCGCGCGTTGAAAAAAGCGAAAAAGAGTCGCTGGCGACCAATTCGGTTATCCCGCCAGCGTCAATGACAACCCCTTGATTTAACGCGTAACCTCGGTGGTCCACAGCTGACGATAGCCGCCCACCTCCGCCATCCATGCCAGATATTTGCCATCCGGCGAAAAGACGATCGCGTCCGCTGAAGGCGAGCTTTCCCCCTCGGCAGTCAAAAACGTCACCGCACCAGATCGAGCGTGGCAAAGCGCAATCCGATTCTCCAGCACAAATCCCAGCCATTCGCCCGACGGGTGCCAGTTAAACGCCGACTGAATATCCGAGCGATTAGCGGTTAGCTGCCGCAGGCGGCTACCCTGCGGCGAAATCAGCCACAGCTGAACCACGCCGGCATCATCGCGCATCAGAAACGCAATCTCCGTCGCCTGCGGGTTAGCCCGTACCCAGTGGCGCGGCGCGGTGGTTAATCCGGGATAGCGGCGGTCGTGAGTAAAGGTCAGGCGCCGCTGCATCACCCCGGCCGGCGGCGCGGGGAGCGTAGTATCGGTCCCCGCCAGCGGCGCGTCGCCCTGCTGCTTCCAGCCTTGTTCGCTATCCGGCAAGGCGACGATAAACAGCTCGGGAACCTTTTCACCTTCTGCCGATAGCGTGTCGCCAATAAAAGCCAAAGCATGGTTACCGACCCAGCCCTCTTCATAAGCGCGGTTGATTTCATCGCTGCCCGGCGTCGGCTCAGGCGTCGTCCGGCTGACCAGCACGCACCAGTGGCTACCGCCATATTCACGCGGATGCTGCCCGCGCGGTACTACCGGGCCATAGGGCGCGGCCACCCCAACGTTGCGCAGATCCAGCGCGGGCGAGCGCTCATGCAGCACGTGATCGTTATAGGTAAAGCTGACCAGCTGACCATCAGGGCTATAAACATGGACGTGGCTACCGCCGCGCAGCGCGCCGGCGGTATAAGGAGCGGTGATATCCATCGCATCAAGGTTACGGCACTCGCCCTGAAACGACACCACGCCGCGACGGTGGTGGAAATCATAATGCCATCTTTCATCCGGGTGCTCGGGGCCGTGAATAAAAACGTAGGCATCTTTCGTTGGATGAACGGTCACCACGCCAACGTGAGCGCCCTGCTGCGCGCGATAGATAGTCTCTACCGCCCCGGTGTGGACGTTGACCCGCTCAATCGTCTCCCCGGTGAAGGAGGCCCCGGACGGGCGGACGTCAAAAACCAGCCACTGGCTATCCGCAGTCCAGACGCGAGTATTGGTCAACTGATGATGACGAGGGGCAAAAGTGATTTGTTTCATAGGACTACCCTGATGCACGGCGTTCGCATCAGGGTATAGTATCGGCAAGAATTAGCCTACACGTTTAATATCGCCCACCAGCACAATGTAGGAAAGCGCGCCAATCAGAGCCACGACGGCAATATAAACCAGAGCAGGAGCAAAACCATATCCCTGCGCCAGGTAGCCAATGACCAGCGGAACGGTGATCCCGCCCAGACCGCCGACAAAGTTAAACACCCCGCCGGTCAGCCCAATCAGGCGCATCGGCGCAAGCGATGACACCAGTGACCAGGTGATAGAAGCAAAGCCGTTGCCGAAGAACGCGATGGCCATCAGGGTCATAATCCATACCGGATCGTTGGTGTAATTCGCGCCGATAATACAGGTCGATATCAGCAGCCCGCAGATAATAGGCGTTTTACGCGCGGCGCCCAGCGACACGCCTTTTCGCACCAGCTTGTCCGCCAGCCAGCCCGAGAGCAGCACGCCAACAAACGCGGCAAGGAACGGAACCGTGGTCATAAAGCCCGCTTTTAGCGCGGTAATCCCCTTTTCCTGAGTCAGGTAGTTGGGGAACCAGGTCAGGAAAAACCACAGCGTGGAGGTGACGGCAAACTGCCCGAGGTAGACGCCGACCAGCTTACGATGGAATACCAGCTTCCAGTCGGCTTTGGTCATCGGCTGCCGCGCCTCTTTTTTGACCGGCGCATCGCCATCCACCAGACCGCCGCCGTCGCGAATATAGTCCAGCTCGGCTTTGCTGATGCTTTTAGTCAGGCGCGGAGGCTGGTAGACCTTGAACCAAACTAACGACCAGACAATACCGATAGCGCCGGTGACGATGAATACCCAATGCCAGCTCAGCAGCTCCTGAATCCAGATCAGCAGCGGCGTAAGGAATGCCAGCCCCACAAACTGACCGGAGGTGTAGAAGCCGACCGCCGATGCGCGTTCATGCTCCGGGAACCAGCTGGTCACCATGCGATTATTGGTCGGGAAAGCCGGGGCTTCAAAAATGCCCGTAATCGCTCGCAGACCAATGAGCGACATCAGCCCCGTGGCAAAGCCCTGAAACAGCGTCGCCACCGACCAGCCAAAAATGGCAATAAAGTAGGTCATTCGCGAACCTACGCGGTCGAGGAACCAACCGCCGGGGATTTGACACAGCGTATAAAGCCAGGCAAAAGCAGAAAAAATATAGCCCATTTCCGTTTTGCTAATACCAAACTCTTCCTGAATATGCGCTGACGCGACGGCAAGATTAGCCCGATCAACGTAGCAAATAACAACGGTAATAAAGATCATAACCAGCGTCAGATAACGACGACGCCCGGGTTTTGCAGCTGTCACTGAAATATCCATAGCAATCTGTCTCCAGATTTTGGGCATAGCGAAGCCGCTCACCATGCCCGGTAAATTACAGAGGGTTTATTTGAATTTTTTATTAATAACTTAACCGTAATGCGCTAAATAATTTGTGCCGGGGAAAGGTGGCATATTTTCGCATTCCCAGGAGCATACATTAGTATGTGACTGGGGTAAGAAAATGCAGCCAACGCATCACCAGTGCAAAGTATGACGCACATTACCATTCGGCGACGGAACCATCCTCATGACGCCACAATGGATTACGCCAGTCCGGCGCATTTTTACTGAGTTCAATCACTCTGGCTTCATCAATTTCCACTCCCAGCCCAGGCTTCATTAACGGTTTAAAGAAGCCGCCTTCCATACTGAAGTCTTCTTTATTTTTCACAAAGTCGAGCAGCTCCGCGCCCTTGTTGTAGTGAATGCCCATGCTTTGTTCCTGGAGGACCGCATTGCGCGCGACGAAATCGACGTGCAGGCAGGCGGCCAGGGCGATCGGGCCCAGCGGGCAGTGCGGCGCCAGCGCCACGTCATAAGCCTCAGCCATTCCGGCGATTTTATAGCATTCGGTGATCCCTCCGGCGTGCGACAGATCCGGCTGCAAAATGGCCAGGCCGCCCGCTTCCAATACTCGCTTGAATTCGAAGCGCGAGAACATACGTTCACCCGCCGCTAGCGGAATATGGGTCTGCGCCGCCAGTTTTGGATAATATTCCGCCTGCTCCGCCAGCACCGGCTCCTCAATAAATAGCGGGCGATACGGTTCCAGCTCTTTAATCAGCACTTTAGCCATCGGCGCGCTGACGCGGCCGTGGAAATCAAGACCAAACTCAATTTCATTGCCGAAGGCTTCGCGGATTTGCGCCACGGTATTGACCGCTGCGTCTACCGCACGGGAATTATCAATAACCCCCATCTCTTCGCAGCCGTTTAATTTGAAGGTATCAAAGCCAATCCCGCGCAGCTTTTTAATACCATCGATAACTTCCGCCGGGCGATCGCCGCCAACCCAGCTGTAGGCTTTAATTTTGTCCCGCACCAGGCCGCCCATCAGCTGCCATACCGGAGCATTCAGCACTTTGCCTTTGATATCCCACAGCGCCTGATCGATACCGGCAATGGCGCTCATCAAAATAGGGCCGCCGCGATAAAAACCGGCGCGGTACATCACCTGCCACAGGTCGTTAATACGCGCCGGGTCCTGGCCAATCAGATATTCCCCCAGCTCATGCACCGCCGCTTCGACGGTGCGCGCGCGCCCTTCAATCACCGGCTCGCCCCAGCCAACAACGCCTTCATCGGTTTCAATTTTCAAAAACATCCACCGCGGAGGTAAACGGTAAGTAGTCAGTTTGGTTATTTTCATTGCACAGCCTCTCGATATGCTTTAACAAATGCGGCAGCCTGCCGGGCGGTGCGTTCAACGGACTGTCCGGCACGATAAAGATCGCTCCCCAGCCCGGCACCGATACAGCCGGCATCAATCCATTGCGCCAGGTTCTCCGGCGTTACGCCACCGACGGCGAAGACGGGGACCTCTGGCGGTAAAACGGCTTTCAGCGCCTTGATATAATCCGGGCCAAAAGCGGAGGACGGGAACACTTTCAGCGCGCCGGCACCCGCATCGAGCGCGGTGAAAGCCTCAGTAGCCGTAGCGCATCCGGGACAGACGGTCATCCCGTAGCCCACCGCACGGCGAATCACTTCACTTTGAACGTTTGGCGTAACGATAAGCCGACAGCCCATCTTCGCCAGCTCGTCAACCTGCTCCGGCTGCAGCACGGTACCTGCGCCAATCAGCGCCCGATCGCCAAACGCCTCGACGATGGCCGGAATGCTTTGCTGCCAGCGGGGCGAGTTCAGCGGGATTTCGACGGCATCAAATCCCGCATCGATAACGGCGCCCACGTGCGCCAGCGCCTCTTCCGGCGTTATGCCGCGCAGAATTGCGACCAGCGGAAGCCTGGTTTGCCACTGCATATGCGATGCTCCTTATTTAGACAAAATCATTCAGAATGCGTCGGGACAACGAGCCCGGTCGCTGGCTAAATTCAGCGAGCAGGCGCGGCCAGTAAGGAGGCCGATTGAATGATGAACCGTATACCCGCCTGGAAAGCCGTATCGCCGGAAATAACCGTCGCCTGACGGCCAAATGCAACCAGCGCCTGCTGATAGCGGTTCGCCAACGCCTCTCCGGCAACGATAGTAATCTGCTGGTCAATCACGCTTTCGCTCATGGTGGCAACCTCGGCGCCAATCAGCAGGCCGGATAAAAATTCGCTGACGTGCTCGCGCGGTAGCGTGCCCAGCACGTGCGAAGCGCGAACCTGAAAGAGCTGCGCTAAAACGGCGGGCGATGTCAGCCCGCGCTCGAGGCCGGCGGAAAATGCCTCCGCTGAGGTTTCCTGCTGCGGCAGGCCGGCGCCCACCAGCGAATGGTGCAGTAATAAATGGTGCAGTTCACCGGTCATCACGGTGCGAAAATCAAGAATTTGCTCGCGATCGGCCTGCACCCATTTGCAGTGGGTGCCGGGCATCACATAGACAGAGGAGGGAGCAATCGCGCGCGCGCCGAGCAGCTGCGTCTCTTCGCCGCGCATCACGTTGCGGTTATCGTCCCGGGAGACGCTAAGGCCGGGAACGATCCAGATATTGTCGCCAACGGCGGTTAACTGTTGGCAAATAGCCGAAAAATGGGCGGGAACCGGTAGGTAAGGGGCGATTTTCCAGCCCACGTTGCTGCCGACCATCCCCGCCATCACCGTTGGCGTGGCGTCATCGCGCCAGCTTTCGGTTATCTCGCTAAACACCGCAGCCGGGGACCTGCCGTTGAGGCGGGTTACGCCAGCTTCCGACTGCCTGCTCTCCAGGCACCTGTCGCCCTGGAAAAGCCAGGCGCGCAGATTGGTCGATCCCCAGTCAATTGCGATGTAGCGAGATGTCATGTGATTTCCTTCAGCCTTCGTGTTGAGCTGGCGATCATGGTGAGCGCCGCCTGCTCCGCCGCTTCGCTATCCTGATGCCGGATGGCATCAAACAGCGCCTTATGTTCCTGGAGGGTTTTCGGCATGTTGCCTTCATCACCCATCCAGGTTCGTTCAAATACCGCTCTCTGCAGCGAGCTGATTGCCACGCTCAGCTGCTGTAACACCGGGTTATGTACCGACTGCAGCACCGCTTCGTGATAGCGAATGTCGGCTTCGTTAAAGGCATCCCGGTCCTGGTTATTGGCAATCATGTCGTTGAGCGCTTCTTCGATTTGCGCTAAATCGCTCGAGGTTGCGCGTTCAGCCGCCCAGCGGGCGATGGCCGGTTCCACCAGGTTTCGTACTTCGCTCATCGCGCCAATCAGGCGCGGGTCGTAATCATTCTCCAGCACCCACTGCAGCACCTCGGTATCAAGGTAGTTCCAGTGGTTACGCGGTGCGACGAAGGCGCCGCGATAACGCTTCATTTCTATCAGCCGCTTGGCCATCAGGGAGCGGAACACTTCGCGAATAATATTGCGCGAGGTTTCAAACTCTTCACACAGCTCCGCCTCAGCCGGCAGCGCCGAGCCGGGAACGTATTTGCCGCTGACGATCTGGTTGCCCAGCGTGATAACGATGCGATCGGTTTTATTGAGAGTCATGGAGAGTCCTTGTGCTCTGTATGTCCTGCTCTACTTTACCGTGACCGCCGGATTTCGCCTCAACTTTGTAGTACTAACGTGATAGCACTCATCATTACCGTGGCCTTAATGTAGTACAACCATATCGTGTTGTACTACAATTTAGATCACAAAAACGACAATTGATGATAAGAATATTGATGGCGGGGAAACGGCAGGCATAAAAAAACCCGCGAGGGTCGCGGGTTGGTTCCAGGGGAAGAGGGATTAATTCAGAACATACTTTTCAATGGCATACGCCACGCCATCTTCAAGGTTAGATTTAGTAATAAAGTTTGCCGCTTCTTTAACGGTCGGTATCGCGTTATCCATCGCGACGCCAACGCCGGCGAACTCAATCATCGCAATATCGTTTTCCTGATCGCCAATCGCCATGATCTCTTCCTGCTTGATATTCAGCGCATCGGCCAGCGACTTCACGCCGGTACCTTTATTGACCCGCTTATCGAGGATCTCGAGGAAGTATGGCGCGCTTTTCAGCACGGTATACTTCTCTTTCACTTCTGCCGGGATGCGGGCGATCGCCTGGTCCAGAATCACCGGCTCATCAATCATCATGACCTTCAGCAGCTGGATGTTGGGATCCATATTTTCTGCTTCACAGAAGACCAGCGGGATGGTTGCAACGTAGGATTCATGCACCGTGTAGTAGCTCACATCGCGGTTGGCGGTATACAGGGTATTGCGGTCAAGCGCGTGAAAATGGGAGCCGACGTCGCGGGAAAGCTGTTCCAGATAGCGGTAGTCATCATAGCTCAGCGCAGTTTGCGCGACGGTGCTGCCGTCGCTTGCCTTCTGCACTAACGCACCGTTGTAGGTGATGCAGTAGTCTCCCGGCTGCTCCATGTGCAGTTCTTTCAGGTAGCTGTGCACGCCGGCATACGGCCGACCGGTGGTCAGCACCACGTTGACGCCGCGCGCGCGCGCCGCGGCAATCGCGGTTTTAACGGCAGGAGAGATGGTATGGTCTGGCAGCAGAAGCGTGCCGTCCATATCAATTGCAATCAGTTTAATGGCCATGAGATCCCCAGGTAAGATGAGTCCTGACTCATGCTAACGCGATTCCGCTCAAAAAACAGCAACAGAAGCCAGGGAAAACGAGGATAGGTTCGGCAGGGGCATTCCCCTTTTCCGGCTGAAAAAAAACCGGATGACGCCGTTGAGCGTGCGATCCGGGTTTATCAAACGGTTACCCCGGTCAGCGAAGCGCTATACCGGGGAATTCGCGGCTTAGATATCGATATTCGCCGCTTTCAGGGCGTTTTCTTCGATAAATGCGCGGCGCGGTTCAACGGCGTCGCCCATCAGGGTGGTGAACAGCTGGTCAGCGGCAATCGCATCCTTAACGGTGACGCGCAGCATACGGCGGCTATCCGGGTCCATTGTGGTTTCCCACAGCTGATCCGGGTTCATTTCACCCAGGCCTTTATAGCGCTGGATAGAGAGCCCGCGGCGGGACTCTTTCACCAGCCACTCCAGCGCCTGCTCAAAGCTGGCAACCGGCTGACGGCGTTCGCCGCGTTCGATAAACGCGTCGTCTTCAATCAGGCCGCGCAGCTTCTCGCCCAGGGCGCAGATACGACGATATTCGCCGCCGGTCACAAACTCATGATCCAGCGGATAGTCGGTATCTACACCATGAGTACGGACGCGAACAATCGGCTCGAACAGCTGCTGTTCCGTGTTTTCATGAATATCAAACTTCCACTGGCTGCCGTGCTGCTCATTTTCGTTCAGGTCGGTTACCAGCTTATTCACCCAGCGGGTTACGGCCTGTTCGTCCGCCAGTTCAGCTTCGCTCAGCGTTGGCTGGTAAATAAGCTCTTTCAGCATCGTTTTCGGGAAGCGACGCTCCATGCGGCCAATCATTTTCTGCGTTGCGTTGAACTCGGCAACCAGCTTCTCTAACGCTTCGCCAGCCAGGGCAGGGGCACTGGCGTTGGTGTGCAAGGTGGCGCCATCGAGGGCGATGGAGATCTGGTACTGATCCATCGCTTCATCGTCTTTAATGTACTGTTCCTGCTTGCCTTTCTTCACTTTGTACAGCGGCGGCTGCGCAATGTAGACGTGACCACGTTCGACGATTTCCGGCATCTGACGGTAGAAGAAGGTCAGCAGCAGGGTACGAATGTGCGAACCATCGACGTCCGCATCGGTCATGATGATGATGCTGTGGTAGCGCAGCTTATCCGGGTTGTACTCGTCGCGGCCAATGCCGCAGCCCAGGGCGGTGATAAGCGTAGCGACTTCCTGGGAGGAGAGCATCTTGTCAAAACGGGCTTTCTCAACGTTGAGGATTTTACCCTTCAGCGGCAGGATAGCCTGGTTTTTACGGTTACGGCCCTGCTTGGCAGAACCGCCCGCGGAGTCCCCTTCCACGAGGTACAGTTCGGACAGCGCCGGGTCGCGTTCCTGACAGTCAGCCAGCTTGCCCGGCAGGCCAGCCAGGTCCAGCGCGCCTTTACGACGGGTCATCTCACGGGCACGGCGTGCCGCTTCGCGCGCGCGCGCAGCATCGATAATTTTACCCACCACGATTTTGGCGTCTGACGGGTTTTCCAGCAGGTATTCGTTCAGCAGCTCGTTCATCTGCTGCTCTACCGCGGTTTTCACCTCGGAGGAGACCAGCTTGTCTTTGGTCTGCGAGGAGAACTTAGGATCCGGTACTTTCACGGAGACTACGGCAATCAGGCCTTCGCGGGCATCGTCGCCGGTCGCGCTGACTTTGGCCTTTTTGCTGTAGCCTTCTTTATCCATGTAGGCGTTCAGGGTACGGGTCATCGCCGCGCGGAAGCCCGCAAGGTGAGTCCCGCCGTCGCGCTGCGGAATGTTGTTGGTAAAGCAGTAGATATTTTCCTGGAAGCCGTCGTTCCACTGCAGCGCAACTTCGACGCCGATACCGTCTTTTTCGGTGGAGAAATAGAAGATATTCGGGTGAATTGGCGTTTTGTTCTTGTTGAGATACTCAACGAACGCCTTGATGCCGCCTTCGTAGTGGAAATGGTCTTCTTTGCCATCACGCTTATCGCGCAGGCGGATGGAGACGCCGGAGTTCAGGAACGACAGCTCGCGCAGGCGTTTTGCCAGAATCTCATATTCGAACTCGATCACGTTGGTGAAGGTTTCATAGCTCGGCCAGAAACGTACCATGGTGCCGGTTTTTTCGGTATCGCCGGTTACGGCCAGCGGCGCCTGCGGCACGCCGTGGGCGTACATCTGACGGTGAACTTTATTATCGCGCTGAATCACCAGCTCCAGCTTCTGCGACAGGGCGTTAACCACGGAAACGCCTACGCCGTGCAGGCCGCCGGAAACTTTATAGGAGTTATCATCAAACTTGCCGCCTGCGTGCAGTACGGTCATGATGACCTCTGCCGCCGATACGCCCTCTTCCGGGTGAATACCGGTCGGAATGCCGCGGCCATCATCCTGTACGGAGACGGAGTTATCGCTATGGATGGTGACAACGATGTCTTTACAGTACCCTGCGAGCGCCTCGTCGATAGCGTTATCCACAACCTCGAATACCATGTGGTGCAGACCGGTGCCGTCATCCGTGTCGCCGATATACATACCCGGGCGCTTACGCACCGCATCCAGCCCTTTCAGGACTTTGATACTGGAGGAGTCATAAGAATTCGACATCAACGTTTCTCGCTCATTTAATCTTGGGTTAATCCGTTATTTTACCCTTTTCCACGGTGAACATCTTCGAATTTTTGTCCGACATGTCCATTACGTGCTCAGCGCTTATTGCGCTGACGAAAACCTGCGACTGCGTGGCTTTTAAGCGGCTGGCAAGCAGCCCGCGCCGCGCGTCATCAAGTTCCGAGGCAAAATCATCTATCAGATACAGACAGCGTCTCCCGCTTTCGCGGGTTAAAAACTCTCCCTGTGCCAGCCGTAGCGCGCACATCAGGAGTTTGAGCTGCCCACGTGACAAAGTATCTTCGACCGGCGCACCATCGGCACGTATGCGGAAATCCGCTTTGTGCGGGCCGTGGGCGGTGTAGGTCAGCATGCGGTCACGCTCGAAGTTTCTCTCCAGTACCTCGGCGTAATCCGTGTCTTTTTCCCAGCCGCGCTGGAAGGAAAAGGTCAGAGAGAATTCAGGTAAAAACTGCTTACAGGTATCCGCCATGTCTTCGACGATAGCGGCGCTGTAATCGGCACGCCAGCGGCTAATTTGCTCCGCCAGCGGGATAAGCTCCAGGTCCCAGGGCCGAATTTGAGCATAGCGGCCGACCTGACGCAGCGCGGCGTTGCGCTGCTTCAGCAGGCGCTTCAGGTTGCTCCAGGCGGTAAAAAACCCGCTCTCATTGTGAAAGCATCCCCAGTCAAGAAAGGCTCTTCTGTATTTGGGGCCGCCGTTGAGTAAAGTGAACCCTTCCGGCGTAATCAGCTGCATCGGCATTAAATGCGCCAGCTCAGCGACTTTGTGCCCATCGGTACCGTCAATACGGACCTTGCTGTCACCGAGCTTATCTTTAGTCAGGCCGATGGCGACCTCGCGCTCGTTATCCTGTAAGCGTCCGTGCAGGATAAACGACTCCTGCTCATGGCGGATAACGCGGCCAATTTGCAGGCTGCGAAACGCCCGGCCGTGACCGAGCGTATAGATGGCCTCGAGCACGCTGGTCTTGCCGCTGCCGTTGGCGCCAACCAGGAAGTTAAAGCCAGGAGATAAAGCGAGATCCGCATCTTCAATATTGCGGAAGTCTTTGATGAGTAATCGGGTCAGCGACATATCAACTCATAGCCAGGGCGTTATCGTCGCAGCCAGTTTCAACGCGGACTGCGCACAGGCCCTGGAGCGTACACGAAGTACGTGACAGGGGCGAGCACAGCCCAGGTTGAAAATGGCAAGTAAGATAGCCCGATATTCTTTACAAGCGCATAGGCATGACAACGTAGGCTGCGGATTGCGACGCCGCATCCTCAATCTGCACGCTCGAAACCGAATCGGTCAGCAAAATACGCACGTTTTCGCACTTCAGCGCATTCAGCACGTCCAGCACGTAGCTGACGTTAAAGCCGATTTCCATTTCGCTGCCGGAGTAGGAAACGTCGAGGATCTCCTCCGCTTCTTCCTGCTCCGGGTTATTGGCGGTGATTTTCAGCTGATTTTCGCTCACGTACAGACGCACGCCGCGGAACTTCTCGTTCGACAAAATCGCCGCCCGGGCAAACGCCTGCTTGAGAATATCGCAGCCTGCATCCAGATGTTTATCCGGATTCTTCGGCAGCACGCGGCGGTAGTCAGGGAAGCGACCGTCAACCAGCTTCGAGGTAAAGATGAAGTCACCGACGTGGGCGCGGATATTGTTGCTGCCAATCTGCACGCGCAGCGGCGTATCGCCGCCGTCGAGCATGCGCATCAGCTCAATCACCCCTTTACGCGGTACGATCACCGAATGGTCAGGCAGCGATTCCCCCAACGGCATAGAGCAGACCGCCAGGCGGTGCCCGTCGGTGGCGACGGTGCGCAGTTCGTCGCCTTCGGTTTCAAACAGCATACCGTTTAAGTAATAGCGGACGTCCTGATGGGCCATCGAAAACTGGGTGGCTTCAATCAGGCGCTTCATCGTCGCCTGCGGCAGCGTGAATTCAACTTCGCTCTGCCAGTCGTCGAGATTAGGGAAATCTGCGGCAGGGAGCGTCGATAGCGAGAAGCGGCTGCGCCCGGAGCGCACCAGCATCCGATCGCCTTCCAGCTGAACCGCGATCTCCGCCCCTTCAGGTAGGCCACGGCAGATATCAAAGAATTTACGTGCCGGAACCGTCGTTGCGCCCGTTTCATGCGGTTGCATCAGCGCAACGCGCGCCACCATTTCCATTTCCAGGTCCGTGCCGGTGAGCGACAGCGCGCCTTCCGAGACCTGAAGCAGCAGGTTACCGAGAATGGGCAGCGTCGGACGACCACCTAACGGGCCGCTTACCTGTTGCAGCGGTTTTAATAAATGTTCACGTTCTACGGTAAATTTCATAGCGTCACGAGGATAATGTTCTGATTAAATTGGAAAAATCTTCTTTGATATCGTGGCTTTCTTCACGCAGCTGCTCAATCTTACGGCAGGCGTGCAGCACGGTGGTATGGTCACGGCCGCCAAACGCATCGCCAATTTCCGGCAAACTATGGTTGGTCAGCTCTTTGGCCAGCGCCATCGCCATCTGACGAGGACGCGCCACCGAGCGGGAGCGGCGCTTGGAGAGCAGATCCGCTACCTTAATCTTATAATACTCCGCCACCGTCTTCTGAATATTGTCGATGGTGACCAGCTTTTCCTGAAGCGCCAGCAGATCGCGCAGCGCTTCGCGGACGAAATCGATGGTAATCGCCCGGCCGGTAAAGTTGGCGTTAGCGATAACGCGGTTCAGCGCCCCTTCCAGCTCACGTACGTTGGAACGTAAACGCTTGGCAATAAAGAAGGCCACTTCACCCGGCAGACGAATGTCGTTTTCGTCCGCTTTTTTCATCAGGATCGCCACGCGGGTTTCCAGCTCCGGCGGCTCGATCGCCACCGTCAGCCCCCAGCCGAAGCGTGATTTCAGACGATCCTCAACGCCGTTGATCTCTTTCGGATAGCGATCCGAGGTGAGAATGATCTGCTGATTACCTTCCAGCAGGGCGTTGAAGGTGTGGAAAAACTCTTCCTGCGAGCGCTCTTTATTCGCAAAGAACTGAATATCATCGATCAGCAGGGCGTCTACGGAGCGGTAGTAGCGCTTAAATTCTTCGATCGCGTTGTTCTGCAAGGCTTTCACCATGTCCTGAACGAAGCGCTCGGAGTGCATATAGACCACTTTGGCGTTCGGTTTGCGCGCAACAATGCCGTTACCGACCGCGTGCAAAAGGTGGGTTTTACCCAAACCGGTACCGCCATAAAGGAATAACGGGTTGTAGGCGCCACCCGGGTTATCCGCAACCTGACGCGCCGCAGCGCGGGCCAGCTGGTTAGACTTACCTTCGACAAAGTTATCAAAGGTATGCTTGACGTTGACGTTGGAGCGGTAGGTCGGTTCCGCCGGCGCCGGGACGTTATCCCAGCCCGGGCGCACGATCGTCGGCGCTACGCGCGTCATCTGAACCTGCGCGGCCGGGACGGTTGCCGCGACGTTATTTACCGCGCCGCGCTGCGGCTGTACTGCCGGTTTAGTGCCGACTTCAAACCGCAGCTGTGGGGCATCAGCACCGCAAAAATCATTGAGGAGTCCATTGATATTATTGAGGTATTTATCCCTTACCCAATCGAGCACAAAACGGTTTGGCGCATACAGTGCCAGCGTGTTATCGCTCAGTTCCGCCTGCAACGGGCGTATCCACATACTGAATTCTGTGGCTGGTAACTCATCCTGCAATCGGGCAAGACACTGCTGCCAAAGCGAAAGTGACACGGCGGACTCCACTCGAACGTAAAATCGATATAAAGAAAAAAAGAAACAATCGTGATTGTTGGCACACGTCGACAAGGCCCTGCATAAGCCGAAAGCCCCTGCACAAAAGGGGTGACGTGCGAACCGCTATCTGCGGTTTTTGTCCGATGCGGATCCGGGGATCGCGATCGGGACCGGGGATCATAGCCTAAACTGAAAAAGATATCTTGTGTTTCTCAACAGATTCTTCCCGTTTTATCCACAGGAAGGATCGAAGCCGGGTAAGTGTAATCGATCCAGGGAAAGGAGGGGCACGATTTCGCCCACATATTGGAAAAATTAATGAGCTATGCCGGTTTTGGGCCTAAACGATCTAACAAAGATCCCCTGCGATCCTTGCGCTTTACCCGTCAGGCCGTATAATCCTCCACCCGGTGCGTAATGCCCGTTTTCCGCAGCCTGTCTCAGCTCATTTTTTGTGCGACAAGGTGTGAGAAATAAGGAAAGAGAATTGACTCCGGAGTGTACAATTATTACAATCCGGCCTCTTTAATCACCATCGCTGAGGCGTTAGCCGTTCGAAGTTCGTTCGGGTATACGCAAAAGTCAGTGAAATTATTCAAGTTTAGGTAGAAACCGCCATGAAACGCACTTTTCAACCGTCTGTACTGAAGCGCAACCGTTCTCACGGCTTCCGTGCACGTATGGCTACTAAAAATGGTCGTCAGGTTCTGGCACGTCGTCGTGCTAAAAGCCGTGCTCGTCTGACCGTTTCCAAGTAATAAAGCTAACCCTGCGTGGTTAAGCTAGCATTTCCCAGGGAGTTACGTTTGTTAACTCCCAGTCATTTCACTTTCGTCTTCCAGCAGCCACAACGGGCTGGCACGCCGCAAATCACCATCCTCGGCCGCCTGAATTCGCTGGGGCATCCCCGCATCGGTCTTACTGTCGCCAAGAAAAACGTCAAACGCGCGCATGAACGCAATCGGATTAAACGTCTGACGCGTGAAAGCTTCCGTTTACGTCAGCATGAACTCCCGCCAATGGATTTCGTGGTGGTGGCAAAGAAAGGGGTTGCCGAACTCGATAACCGTGCTCTCTCGGAAGCGTTGGAAAAATTATGGCGCCGCCATTGTCGCCTGGCTCCCGGGTCCTGATAGGCCTTATACGGGTCTATCAGCGCCTGATTAGTCCGCTACTCGGGCCGCATTGTCGTTTCACTCCAACCTGCTCAAGCTACGGAATTGAGGCATTGCGCAGGTTTGGGGTGGTAAAAGGCAGTTGGTTGACAGTGAAACGCGTATTAAAATGCCACCCTTTACACCCTGGTGGTGACGATCCCGTCCCGCCTGGACCATTTGATACCAGAGAACACTAACGATGGATTCGCAACGCAATCTTCTTATCATCGCTTTGTTGTTCGTGTCTTTCATGATCTGGCAAGCCTGGGAGCAGGATAACAATCCGCAAGCCCAGCAACAGCAGACCACGCAGACAACGACCACAGCAGCGGGTAGCGCCGCCGACCAGGGCGTACCGGCCAGTGGCCAAGGGAAACTGATTACGGTTAAAACAGACGTGCTTGATCTGACCATCAACACCCGCGGTGGTGATGTTGAGCAAGCGTTGCTTCCGGCTTACCCGAAAGCGCTGAAGTCTACCGAACCGTTCCAGCTACTGGAGACCACTCCGCAGTTTATCTATCAGGCACAGAGCGGTTTAACCGGTCGTGATGGCCCGGATAACCCGGCGAATGGCTCTCGTCCGCTGTATAACGTCGATAAAGATGCGTTTGTGCTGGCCGACGGCCAGAACGAAATCGTCATTCCGCTGACGTACACCGACCAGGCCGGCAACGTATTCACCAAAACGTTCACCCTGAAACGTGGTGAGTATGCGGTGAACGTAGGCTATAACGTACAGAACGTCGGCGAAAAACCGTTGGAGATCTCCACCTTCGGTCAGCTGAAACAGTCTGCTAACCTGCCAACCGCCCGCGATACGCAAACCGGTGGCCTGTCTACGATGCACACCTTCCGCGGTGCCGCGTATTCAACTGCAGATGCCAAGTACGAAAAATACAAATTCGATACTATCGTCGATAACGAAAACCTGAACGTCAGCACCAAAGACGGTTGGGTCGCCATGCTGCAGCAGTACTTCACTACCGCATGGGTTCCGCATAACAGCGGCACCAACAGCTTCTACACCGCGAACCTCGGTAACGGTATTGTCGCTATTGGTTACAAATCTCAGCCGGTTCTGGTACAGCCGGGTCAAACCGATAAGCTGGAAAGCGTGCTGTGGGTCGGCCCGGCAATTCAGGACAAAATGGCTGCCGTTGCGCCGCACCTCGATCTGACCGTTGACTACGGCTGGCTGTGGTTTATTTCTCAGCCGCTGTTCAAGCTGCTGAAATGGATCCATAGCTTCCTCGGCAACTGGGGCTTCTCCATCATCGTTATTACCTTTATCGTTCGTGGCATCATGTACCCGCTGACCAAAGCGCAGTACACCTCCATGGCGAAGATGCGTATGCTGCAGCCGAAGATTCAGGCAATGCGTGAGCGTCTGGGCGATGATAAACAGCGTCAAAGCCAGGAAATGATGGCCCTGTATAAAGCGGAGAAGGTTAACCCGCTGGGCGGCTGCTTCCCGCTGATTATCCAGATGCCTATCTTCCTTGCGCTGTACTACATGCTGAGCGCCTCGGTTGAACTGCGTCATGCGCCGTTTATCCTGTGGATCCACGACCTGTCTGCACAAGACCCGTACTACATCCTGCCGATCATCATGGGCGCAACGATGTTCTTCATTCAGAAGATGTCGCCGACGACCGTGACCGACCCGATGCAGCAGAAGATCATGACCTTTATGCCGGTCATCTTCACGGTGTTCTTCCTGTGGTTCCCGTCTGGCCTGGTGGTTTACTATATCGTCAGCAACCTGGTCACCATTATTCAGCAGCAGCTGATTTATCGTGGTCTGGAGAAGCGTGGCCTGCATAGCCGCGAGAAGAAAAAAACCTGATTCTCTTCATTCTTCAAGCCGCAGATGCGTTGGCTTCGTTAGTTCGCCCCAGTCACTTACTTGAGTAAGCTCCTGGGGCCTCTCTAACTTGCCGCCTTCCTGCAACTTGAACTATTTCGAGAATATACGGTAAAGTTAATGCCAGAGAAGGCGGTCAATAGACCGCCTTTTTTACATTTACATAGAGAGTCATCATGAGCCATAACGACACTATCGTCGCCCAGGCAACCCCACCGGGACGCGGTGGTGTGGGCATCCTGCGCATCTCCGGCCTGAAGGCGCGCGAGGTCGCGCAGGCGGTGCTCGGCAAGCTGCCAAAGCCGCGCTATGCCGACTATCTGCCGTTCAAGGACGTTAACGGAACGGCGCTGGATCAGGGCATCGCGCTGTGGTTCCCTGGGCCAAACTCCTTTACCGGCGAAGACGTCCTCGAGCTGCAGGGCCACGGCGGCCCGGTCATTCTCGATCTGCTGCTCAAACGCATCCTGACCCTTCCGGGCCTGCGCATTGCTAACCCGGGAGAGTTCTCCGAACGCGCGTTTCTCAACGATAAGCTCGACCTGGCTCAGGCCGAGGCGATTGCCGATCTGATTGACGCCAGCTCCGAGCAGGCGGCGCGTTCGGCGCTAAACTCGCTGCAGGGCGCCTTCTCCGCGCGCGTAAACCACCTTGTGGAAGCGCTGACCCACCTGCGTATCTACGTCGAAGCGGCAATCGACTTCCCGGACGAAGAAATCGACTTCCTGTCCGACGGCAAAATAGAGGCCCAGCTTAACGACGTGATCGCCGATCTCGACGCGGTTCGCGCTGAGGCCCGTCAGGGCAGCCTGCTGCGGGAAGGGATGAAGGTGGTGATTGCCGGGCGCCCCAACGCCGGGAAATCGAGCCTGCTGAACGCGCTGGCCGGGCGTGAAGCCGCGATTGTGACGGATATCGCCGGAACCACCCGCGACGTGCTCCGCGAGCATATCCACATCGACGGCATGCCGCTGCACATCATCGATACCGCCGGTCTGCGCGACGCCAACGATGAGGTTGAACGCATCGGTATCGAGCGCGCCTGGCAGGAAATCGCCCAGGCCGACCGGGTGCTGTTTATGGTGGATGGCACCACCACCGACGCCGTCGACCCTGCGGAGATCTGGCCGGACTTTATCGAACGCCTGCCGGCAAAACTGCCGATTACCGTGGTGCGCAATAAAGCCGACGTTACCGGCGAAACGCTGGGTCTGAGTGAAGTAAATGGTCACTCGCTTATTCGCCTGTCGGCGCGTACCGGAGAGGGCGTTGAGGCGCTGCGCAATCATCTTAAGCAGAGCATGGGCTTCGAGACCAATATGGAGGGCGGCTTCCTCGCCCGCCGCCGCCACCTGCAGGCGCTGGAAGCGGCAGCCAACCATCTGCAGCAGGGTAAGGCCCAGCTGCTTGGCGCATGGGCCGGCGAGCTTCTGGCAGAAGAGCTGCGGCTCTCGCAGCAGGCCTTAAGCGAAATTACCGGCGAATTTACCTCTGACGATCTGCTGGGGCGCATTTTCTCCAGCTTCTGTATTGGTAAATAACGTTTAGTCCGTAGTCGTGCGTAAACGTTCACTAACCCGCATTAACCGGCTGTTAATGCGGGTTTTTACTTATTAACCCCCCGTTTTTCCTCCCAGGAAATCATTGTTGTCCAAATGGCAACTCGTACTGGCACGCATTCACCATTACTCTGTACGGCACTATTATCGCGAGGGGTTCTATGGCACGCTTTCTGATCTGTGGTTTTGCGCTGGTTTTGCTCTATCCATCCGGCATTGATATGTACCTGGTCGGTCTGCCGAGAATCGCGCAGGATCTGGGGGCCAGCGAGGCGCAGCTGCATATCGCGTTCTCGGTCTACCTGGCGGGTATGGCCACCGCAATGCTGTTTGCCGGGCGCATTGCCGATAAGTCCGGACGCAAACCGGTCGCCGTATTTGGTGCCTTTATCTTTATTCTGGCCTCCCTTCTTTGCTCGCTGGCGCATACCAGCACCCTTTTCCTGATCGGACGCTTTATTCAGGGTATCGGCGCCGGGAGCTGCTACGTGGTGGCCTTTGCGGTGCTGCGCGACACCCTCGATGACCGGCGGCGCGCCAAGGTACTATCGCTCCTCAACGGCATTACCTGCATTATCCCGGTGCTGGCTCCGGTACTGGGCCATCTGATTATGCTTAGGTACCCGTGGCAAAGCCTGTTCTACACCATGACCGGCATGGGCGTGATGGTCGGTCTGCTTTCGATCTTCGTGCTGCGGGAGACGCGGCCGACCGCGCTGCCAGGCGAGTCGGCTCAGCAACCTGCCGGCTCCGAGTCGCTGCTGAACCGCTTTTTCCTCAGCCGGGTAGTCATTACCACCCTCAGCGTAACCGCCATCCTGACCTACGTGAACGTCTCGCCGGTTCTGATGATGGAGGAGATGGGCTTCGACCGCGGCAAATATTCGATGGCGATGGCCCTCATGGCGCTGATTAGCATGGCCGTGTCGTTCTCCACGCCCTTTGCGCTCACCCTGTTTAAGCCGCGCACCCTGATGCTAACCTCGCAGGTGATATTCTTTATCGCCGGGGCGCTGCTCAGCCTCGCCACCAGCCAAACGGTGACCATGCTGGGCCTGGCGCTGATCTGCGCGGGCTTCTCCGTCGGCTTCGGCGTGGCAATGAGCCAGGCGCTGGGGCCGTTTACCCTGCGCGCCGGCGTCGCCAGCTCCGCGCTGGGTATCGCTCAGGTCTGCGGCTCTTCGCTATGGATTTGGCTGGCCGCTATCGTTGGCTTAAGCGCAATGAATATGCTGATCGGGATCCTCATTGGCTGTAGCATAGTCAGCATTGTGCTGATTGTGGCCGCTGCCCCCGCACGGGCCGCGCAAACTTATGAAGAAACCCCTGTCGAGTCTCGATCTTAATTTATTACTCTGCCTGCAGCTCTTAACCCAGGAGCTCAGCGTCACCCGCACGGCGAAACGAATGAACGTTTCGCCGTCGGCGGTGAGCAAGTCGCTGGCCAAACTCCGCGCCTGGTTCGACGATCCGCTATTCGTTAAAACGCCCCTCGGCCTGACGCCCACCCCGCTGATGACCAGCATGGAGCAGGATCTGGCGGACTGGATGCAGATGGGCAACCAGATCCTGGATAAGCCGCATCACGCCATGCCCAGCGGTCTGAAGTTCGAACTGGCGGCGGAAATGCCGCTCATGATGATCCTGTTTGATACCCTTGCCCGGCAGATCTACCAGCGCTATCCCCAGGCGCTGATCCGCCTGCGCAGCTGGGACTATGATTCGCTGGATGCCATTATTCGCGGCGAGGTTGATATTGGATTTTGCGGGCGGGAAACGCACCCGCGTTCACGCGAACAGCTGAGCCAGCTGCCGTGGTATATCGATTTTGAGGTGCTGTTTACCGATCTGCCGCAGGTGTGGCTGCGCGCGGATCATCCGGCCCTCAGCGAAGAGTGGAATCTGGAGACCTTTTTACGCTACCCGCATATCAATATCAGCTGGGAGCAGATCGATACCTGGGCGCTGGATGAGGTTCTGCACGATTTGGGACACAAGCGCACCGTCGCCCTGACCCTGCCTGGCTTTGAGCAATCGCTGTTTATGGCCGCTCAGCCGGATCACCACATGCTGGCGACGGCACCGCGCTACTGCCACCACTATAACCGCCAGCACCAGCTGCCGCTGGTGTCCCGCCCTCTCCCTCTGGAGCCCCAGCTGCTGGAAAAAGTCAGGGTGCCTTTCGTCCTGCTGTGGCATAAGCGCAACAGCTACAACCCAAAAATCGTCTGGCTCAGGGAAGCCCTGAAACGACTCTATACGGACCCGCTGTAGCGCTGTTATCCGTATCCCCCTCTCTTTGTTACGCAAGAATTTGTAAAATTCACATAATCCCCTTTTCAAGGGATGATTTCCGCATTAAAACCTATCAATTCCAGGCGATAATGTAATTCTCAATTTTTATCTCTGACCATTAATCACGGAGCGACGAATGGCAACGCATTTTGCAAGAGGGATACTGAGCGCAAGGGAGCCGCTATCGACACGCCTGTCGGCGGCCTGTCATCAAACCGCCCAAAGTTTGCCGGAGTACCGACAGACCCGCTACCGCGCATCGCGGTCGCTGCTCGCAGAGCTGCTGTTTATGCTGTACGGCATTAGCGAGCTCCCCGAAATCATCAGAGAAGCCGACGGCAGGCCCGTCTTTCGCGACCGCCATCTTCCCCGCTTTTCCATTTCGTATGCCGGAAATATCGTTGGCGTCACGCTGACAACGGAAGGCGACTGCGGCCTGGACATGGAGCTGCAGCACGCTTCGCGCGGCGTGCATCCGCTGCACGACGCCAATCGGTATGTTTTCAACAGCAACGAAAATCTATGGATTAACAACCAGCACGATCCTGATGAAGCACGCGCCCAGCTGGTCGCGCTGCGCCGCAGCGTCCTCAAGCTCACCGGCGAAGCGCCCGTGCGCCTGCAGCTGCTTCCAGGCTCAGGTCGGCTGCGTACCGCCAACATGCAGCCCATAGAGGCGCTCTGCGACGCCGAGACTGTGCTGGTCTGGTCCATCGCCGCCACTCCGGGTCTCGGCCAGCTTAAAGTCTGGGAGTACACGAGCAGCGACGGCTGGCGTAGCCTGCCGAACGCACAGGTACGCGCGAAAGAGCCCTCAGCCCGCCTGATGCGCTTTACCAGCCTGCCGGTGGAAAAAGCATTCTCCCTCAACTGACCGGTCCGTCCGGCCATCATGATGCAAAGGAGCAATCATGTCTGATACGTTGAAAGTTGTTACGTTACTCGGAAGTCTGCGCAAAGAGTCGTTTAATGGCATGGTCGCACGCACCCTGCCAGCTATCGCCCCTGCGGGCATGGCAATCTCGGCGCTGCCGTCGATTGGCGACATTCCGCTATACGATGCGGATCTCCAGCAGGAAGAGGGATTCCCACAAAGCGTGCAGGATATCGCGCGGCAGATTCGCGAAGCGGATGGCGTGGTCATCGTGACGCCGGAATATAACTACTCGGTTCCCGGCGGCCTGAAAAATGCGATTGACTGGCTATCTCGCCTGCCTGAACAGCCGCTCTCAGGTAAACCCGTATTGATCCAAACCAGCTCGATGGGCGCTATCGGCGGCGCGCGCTGCCAGTATCACCTGCGGCAGATTCTGGTGTTCCTCGACGCGATGGTGATGAACAAGCCTGAGTTTATGGGTGGGGTTATTCAGAACAAGGTGGACCCGCAGTCGGGAGTGGTGGTCGATCAAAGCACGCTCGATCATCTCAGCGGACAGCTGAGCGCCTTTGGCGATTATATTCAGCGCGTTAAAGCCTAAGTGACAGCCCTCTCCCTTTTGGGAGAGGGCTTCGTGCGGGCAAATCAGTGGGCGTCGATAAACACAATTTTCAGCACGAACAGCAGTGATACGATGATTACGCACGGGCTGAGGTCGCGCAGGCGGCCGGTACCAATCTTCATCACGCAGTAGGAGATAAAGCCGAGGGCGATACCTTCGGTGATAGAGAAGCTAAACGGCATCATGACCGCGGTAATGAACGCCGGTACCGCTTCCGTCAGATCGTCCCACTTCACGCGCGACAGGCTGGATGTCATCAGCACGCCGACGTAGATTAACGCGCCAGCGGCAGCGTAGGCTGGCACCATTCCCGCCAGCGGCGACAGGAAAATAACCAGCAGGAACAGAATGCCGACAACGACCGCCGTCAGGCCGGTACGTCCGCCGACGGAGACGCCGGAGGAGGATTCGATATAGGCCGTGACCGACGAGGTGCCGATAAAGGAACCCGCTACGGAGGAGATACTGTCCACAAACAGCGCCTGCTTCATGCGCGGGAATTTACCTTTCTCATCAGCAAGGCCGGCTTTATCCGTCACCCCAATCAAGGTGCCGGAGGAGTCAAACAGGTTTACCAGCATAAAGGAGAAGATAACGCCGGCCAGGCCAAGATTAAACGAACCGGCTAAATCGACATGACCCACAACCGTCATCACGCTCGGCGGCGCAGAAACAATGCCGGTGTAGTGAACATCACCCAGCATCCAGCCCAGCAGCGTTGTCACCACGATAGAAACCAGTACCGCCGCATGGATGTTACGCGACGCCAGAATGGCGATGATAAAGAAGCCAAGGATCCCCAGCAGCACGCTGTGGGACGTCAGGTTACCGATGCTGACCAGCGTGTCCTGGTTGGCAACAATTACGCCCGCATTTTTCAGCCCCATCATACCGATGAACAGGCCAATCCCGCTGGTGATCCCCACGCGCAGGCTTACCGGAATATTGGCAATCATCCAGTAGCGTACGCGGAAAATCGTCAGCAGCAGCAGGCCAACGGCCCCCCAGAAAATAGCCCCCATCCCCACCTGCCACGGCAGGCCCATTGCCTGAACCACCACAAAAGCAAAGAAGGCGTTGAGGCCCATTGCCGGTGCCAGGGCGACTGGCAGGTTAGCAAACAGCCCCATCATAATACTGCCGAATGCCGCGATCAGACAGGTCGTCACAAACACAGCGCTGGTATCCATACCCGCCACGCCGAGAATTTGTGGGTTAACGAAAACAATGTAGACCATCGTCAGGAAGGTGGTGAAACCTGCGATCGCTTCGGTGCGTGCCGTCGTGCCATGTTCACGCAGCTTGAACACGCGCTCCAGCAGACCCTGGCCAGAAGACTGGCTGGTTTGTTGTTGACTCATTATCGGTTTCCGAACAAAGGAGGGAAAATTCGAGGCTATCCTATACCAAAATGCGACACCTGGTGCAGTTGTGTGTTAATTTTTTTTCATTGCTTTTGCTTATACGGCAACGATTGCGTCCCGCAAATCGGCATTACGAAAACGTTAAACTTGTTAAAATGGAAACAGCATGTCCCAAATAGAAGCCCTGTTTTTCGACTGTGACGGCACGCTGGTCGACAGTGAAGTGATCTGTTCCCGCGCCTATGTTCACATGTTCAAAGAGTTCGGCATTACGCTGGATTTAGAAGAGATCTTTAAGCGCTTCAAAGGCGTAAAACTCTACGAGATCATCGATACCATAAATGAGGAGTACGGCGTCAGCCTGCAAAAGGCGACGCTTGAACCGGTCTATCGCGACGAGGTGGCGCGCCTGTTTGATTCAGAGCTGGAGGCTATCGCCGGCGCTGAAGCCCTGCTGGATGCGGTGACGGTTCCCCTGTGCGTGGTCTCGAACGGCCCGGTCAGCAAAATGCAGCACTCGCTCGGCAGAACCGGCATGTTGCACCATTTCCCCGACAGGCTGTACAGCGGCTACGATATTCAACGCTGGAAGCCCGATCCGGCGCTGATGTTCCACGCGGCGAAGGCCATGAACGTTAACGTCGAAAACTGCATTCTGATTGATGACTCCAGCGCCGGCGCCCGGTCGGGAATTGATGCCGGAATGGAGGTGTTCTACTTCTGCGCCGATCCGCATAACCTGCCGATCGTGCATCCGAAAGTGACGATGTTTACCGATTTGGCGCAGCTTCCGGCGCTGTGGAAAGCGCGGGGCTGGGAAATTACCCGCTAAGCTCCGGCATCGCTGCGCTCGGCCGGGCCTGGGTTGCGCAATCCTGTCACCCCGGCCAGCGTCGCGCGGCCGGGGAACGGTCGTTTACTCTTTCGGATCTTTACCCGCCAGCAGCTTGTCCAGCTCGTCGCCGCCAACGTGGCGGAAGTCCTGGCCTTTAACGAAGTAGAAAATATATTCGCAGATGTTCTGGCAGCGGTCGCCGATGCGCTCAATAGAGCGGGCGCAGAACAGGGCGGTCAGCACGCTAGGAATCGTACGTGAATCTTCCATCATATAAGTCATCAGCTGACGCACGATGCCCTCATACTCCTGATCCACTTTCTTATCTTCACGATAGATACGCACGGCTTCGTCCAGATCCATTCGCGCAAAGGCGTCCAGCACATCATGCAGCATCTGCACGGTGTGACGGCCGAGAGACTCCAGGCTCACCAGCAGCGGCTGATGCTGCTGGGAAAACTTCTCCAGCGCCGTGCGGCAAATTTTATCCGCGACATCACCGATACGTTCCAGCTCGGCGATGGTTTTGATAATCGCCATCACCAGGCGCAGGTCGCTGGCGGTAGGCTGACGTTTGGCGATGATGCGCACGCAGGCTTCATCAATGGCCACTTCCATCATATTGACCTGCTTATCACCATCGATAACGCGCTTTGCCAGCTCGCTGTCCTGGTTGTGCATCGCGGTGATCGCATCAGAAAGCTGCTGCTCCACCAGCCCACCCATCGTCATCACCTGGGTGCGGATATACTCCAGTTCAGCGTTGAACTGGCCGGAAATATGTTTATTAAGATTTAGGTTATCCATCGTTCCTCCAGATGCCCAAAAGATTTCTGGCCATAGCGAGGCGGCAACAGCGCAAATCCCCGGGTGCGTAGATATACAGCTACGTAACCGGGGTGAGCAAAGGCAGCCAGCGCGGGTACAGCCTGAAAGCTGAGGAGCATATCAACCGTAGCGGCCGGTAATGTAATCTTCAGTTTGCTTCTTAGCGGGCTTCGTAAACAGATCGTCCGTGTTGCTGAATTCAATCAGCTCGCCAAGATACATAAATGCCGTATGGTCAGAACAACGCGCAGCCTGCTGCATGTTGTGAGTAACGATAACGACGGTGTAGTCCTGCTTCAGCTCGGTGATCAGCTCTTCAATGCGCCCGGTCGAAATCGGGTCCAGCGCGGAGCACGGTTCATCAAGCAACAGCACTTCCGGGCGAATCGCGATACCGCGCGCAATGCACAAACGCTGCTGCTGACCGCCGGAGAGAGAGTAGCCGCTCTGATGCAGCTTATCTTTGGTTTCGTTCCATAATGCGGCCTTGGTCAGCGCCCACTGCACGCGTTCATCCATATCGGTGCGCGACAGCTTTTCAAACAGACGAACGCCAAAGGCGATATTGTCATAAATCGACATCGGGAACGGCGTCGGCTTCTGGAAGACCATTCCGACCTTGGCACGCAGCAGGGCGATGTCCTGGGTGTTGGTCAGAATATTATCGCCATCCAGCAAAATTTCGCCTTCCGCACGCTGCTCCGGATACAGCTCAAACATTTTGTTGAACGTACGCAGCAGGGTCGACTTACCGCAGCCTGACGGGCCGATAAACGCCGTAACCTGGTTTTTAGTAATATCCAGGTTGATGTTTTTCAGGGCATGGAATTTTCCGTAGTAGAAGTTCAGGTTACGAACTGAAAGTTTACCCGGGATAGCATTCACCATACTCATCAATCTCTTCCTCATTCGGCGCCGCGTTTCGCCGCGCCGCAAAAAATTAACCGTGTTTATTCTTCGCGAAAACCACGCGCGCCAGAACGTTCAGCAGCAGTACGCACAGGGTGATAATCAATACCCCGGCCCATGCCAGTTGCTGCCACTCCGCAAACGGACTCATGGCAAATTTGAAAATCGTTACCGGCAGGTTGGCGATCGGCTGCATCATGTCGGTACTCCAGAACTGGTTGGAGAGCGCGGTAAACAGCAGCGGTGCCGTCTCCCCGGCGATACGCGCGATAGCCAGCAGGATGCCCGTCATAATGCCGGAAACCGAGGCTTTCAGGGTGATCGCGGAAATCATTCTCCATTTCGGCGTACCCAGCGCGTAGGCCGCTTCACGCAGGCTGTCCGGCACCAGCTTCAGCATATTCTCCGTGGTACGAATCACGATAGGCACCTGCAGCAGCGCCAGGGCAATAACTCCTGCCCAGCCGGAAAAGTGCTGCATCTGCGCAACCACGATGGTGTAAACGAACAGGCCAACCACGATAGAAGGAGCGGAGAGCAGGATATCGTTAATAAAACGAATCACTTCCGCTAGCGCGGATTTACGGCCATATTCCGCCAGATAAATCCCCGCCAAAATGCCCAGCGGCGTGCCGAAGATCGTTGACCACAGGATCAGCAGGCCGCTGCCCGCGAGGGCGTTAGCCAGGCCGCCGCCAGCGGTGTTCGGCGGCGGAGTCATTTCGGTAAACAGCGCCAGGCTCATGCCGTCAATGCCTCGGGTCACGGTGGCCATCAGGATCCAGATAAGCCAGAACAGACCGAATACCATTGTCCCCATAGAGAGGCCCAGCGCGATCCGGTTTTTCAGGCGCCGCTTAGCCTGCATTTTACGGCGGGATTCCGCCAGCTCAGCGGTGGTTTGTAGTTCAATCGTCGCCATTAGCGTGCTCCCTCATTCTTCGCCAGGCGCATCACCATGAACTTAGATGCAGCCAGAACAATAAAGGTAATAACGAACAGAATCAGCCCCAGCTCCATCAGCGCGGCGACGTGCAGGCCAGACTCGGCTTCGGCAAACTCATTCGCCAGCGCAGAGGTGATACTGTTGCCTGGCATATACAGCGAAGCGCTATCCAGCTGGTAGGTGTTACCGATAATAAAGGTCACCGCCATGGTTTCCCCCAGCGCACGCCCCAGGCCGAGCATCACGCCGCCTATCACCCCGTTGCGGGTAAAGGGCAGCACAATGCGCCAGATAACCTCCCAGGTGGTGCAGCCGATGCCGTAGGCGGACTCTTTCATCATCACCGGCGTCTGCTCAAACACATCGCGCATAACCGCTGCGATATAAGGGATGATCATGATGGCCAGAATGACGCCGGCCGCCAGAATACCGATACCAAACGCCGGTCCCGCAAACAGGGCGCCAACGAAAGGAATTGTCGACATGATGTTGCCGACCGGCTCCTGGAAGTAGGTCGCGAACAGCGGCGCAAAGATAAACAGACCCCACATGCCGTAAACGATACTCGGGATAGCCGCCAGAAGTTCGATCGCAATACCGAGAGGACGCTTAAGCCAGGCAGGGGAGAGTTCGGTCAGGAACAGCGCAATACCGAAGCTCACAGGAACGGCGATCAGCAGCGCAATAAATGAGGTAACCAGCGTACCGTAGATCGGAACCAGCGCCCCGAAGACTTCGTTCGGCGCATCCCACTCTTTAGTCCACAAAAAGGAAAAACCAAACTTTTGAATGCTTGGCCACGAAGAGATAATCAGGGAAACGATGATGCCGCCCAGCATCAATAGCACAATCAGCGCCGCCAGTTTGACCAGCACGCCGAAAAATATGTCACCCTTTTTCCCCGGAGGGTTGAATGCCGGCTTGGTTGCAGCCATAGGTTACTCTTTAAGTTCGGGTCCGAAAGGCCGCTATATTACTGACCTGTTAGACAAAGGTAATGCTATACCCAAAATAATTCGCGCCGCAGCAAGATGGCCTGCAGCGCGAAGTATAACAAGTATTAGTACAGCGCTTTACCGCTGCTGTCTTTCACGTTGGTTTTCCATGCAGCGCGAACCTGCTCAACCACGCTTTCCGGCAGCGTTGCGTAATCCAGTGCGTTAGCTTCTTTACCGCCGTTTTTATATGCCCAGTCGAAGAACTTCAGCACTTCAGCCGTCTGCTCAGGCTTGCTGGAAGCTTTGTGTACCAGGATGAAGGTGGTTGAGGTGATCGGCCATGCATTTTCACCTTTCTGGTTAGTCAGGTCCTGTGCAAAGGACTTGCTCCAGTCGATACCTTTCGCGGCGTTAGCGAAGTTATCTTCCGTTGGGCTAACCGGCTTGCCGTCAGCAGACAGCAGTTTGGTGTAGGCGAGGTTGTTTTGTTTCGCATAGGCGTATTCAACGTAGCCAATTGAACCCGGCAGACGCTGAACGAAAGCGGCGATACCGTCGTTACCTTTACCGCCCAGACCGGTCGGCCAGTTAACGGTAGAGCCTGCGCCGATTTTGGATTTCCACTCTTCGTTCACTTTCGCCAGGTAGCTGGTGAAGACGAAGGAAGTACCGGAGCCATCAGCGCGACGAACTACGGCAATATTCTGTGCCGGCAGCTTCTTGCCTGGGTTGAGTTTGGCAATCGCTTCGTCATCCCATTTCTTAATTTTGCCCAGGTAGATATCACCCAGCGTTTTACCATCCAGCACCAGCTCGCCGGACTTCAGGCCTGGCAGGTTAACGGCCAGCACCACGCCGCCGATAACGGTTGGGAACTGGAACAGACCTTCCTGAGCCAGCTTGTCATCAGCCAGAGGAGCATCAGAAGCACCGAAATCAACGGTGTTGGCAATAATCTGTTTTACACCACCGGAAGAGCCGATGCCCTGGTAGTTCACTTTATTGCCGGTCTCTTTCTGATAAGTATCAGCCCATTTGGCATACACCGGCGCAGGGAAAGTTGCGCCTGCGCCTGTCAGACTTGCTGCTGCAAATGCAGAAAAAGCGCTCATAGATAAGGTCGCGGCGACAACTGTTGCGACGGTGGTACGCATAACGTTCATAATGTCTCCTGCTGGATTCGTAAATCGTTGTTTCGAGGCTATGGTGAGCAAAATAGGACAAAGAGGTGACAGTAAAATGTACGAATTATTACAGTTTTATGACAATGAATTATGCGCAGAATAATGGTAAATAAAATCCATTTTAATCATTTAGTTAATCACAATAATGACAATGAGTTTACGGAAAAATTTTCTTTTTATGACAGGCAAATTTAGCGCTAAAGCGGGTCAGTTGTCATAAAAGCCAGGGGACGCGCCTTTTTACTTCATGCGGAAAAAGCGACCAGCGAACCGACAAAAAAGGCCGCCATCCGGCAGCCATTCATGCTTATTTAACCGCCATTCAAAGCGGGTCCGCGCTTTTCCGTCCGCAGACGGCAGGGGAAAAAAAATCCGGGGAGCTTCATCAGCCCCACCGGATGTTTTAACTGACTCGCGAGTTGCGAAAGCGCATCGCTTCAGCAAATTCGCCTTACTCTACGGTAACCGATTTTGCGAGGTTACGCGGCTGGTCAACGTCGGTGCCTTTAATCAGCGCGACGTGATAGGCCAGCAGCTGCAGCGGGACGGTGTAGAAGATTGGCGCAATCACCTCTTCAACATGCGGCATCTGGATGATGTGCATATTATCGCTGCTGTTAAAGCCAGCATCCCCATCGGCAAAGACGTACAGCTGGCCGCCGCGGGCGCGAACTTCTTCGATGTTGGATTTGAGCTTCTCCAGCAGTTCGTTGTTCGGTGCGACAACAATAACCGGCATCTCGGCGTCAATCAGGGCCAGAGGACCATGCTTCAGCTCGCCTGCAGCGTAGGCTTCCGCGTGGATATAAGAGATCTCTTTCAGCTTCAGCGCCCCTTCAAGAGCAATAGGATACTGATCGCCACGGCCGAGGAACAGCGCGTGGTGCTTATCAGAGAAACTTTCCGCCAGCGCTTCAATACGCTTGTCCTGCGACAGCATCTGCTCGATTCGGCTCGGTAACGCCTGCAGACCATGCACGATATCGTGCTCAATCGCCGCATCCTGGCCCTTCAGGCGCGCCAGTTTCGCCACCAGCATCAGCAGCACGGTCAGCTGAGTGGTGAAGGCTTTGGTGGAAGCCACGCCGATTTCGGTGCCCGCTTTGGTCATCAGCGAAAGATCGGACTCGCGAACCAGCGATGAGCCTGGCACGTTGCAAATAGCCAGAGATCCAAGATATCCCAGCTCTTTCGACAGGCGCAGGGCGGCCAGCGTATCCGCCGTTTCGCCGGACTGGGAAAGAGTGATCATCAGGCTGTTGCGGCGTACTGCCGATTTGCGATAGCGGAATTCAGAGGCGATTTCGACATCGCACGGCACGCCGGCCAGCGCTTCAAACCAGTAGCGAGAAACCATCCCGGAGTTATACGAAGTGCCGCAGGCGACAATCTGAATATGCTCAACCTGAGACAGCATCTCGTTGGCGTTGGCGCCCAGTTCGCTCAGATCGACTTCTCCGTGGCTAATCCGCCCGGTCAGGGTGTTCTTGATAGCGTTCGGCTGCTCGTAGATCTCTTTTTGCATGTAGTGGCGGTAGATGCCCTTATCGCCCGCGTCGTATTGCAGGTTGGATTCGATGTCCGGGCGTTTAACCTCCGCGCCTGACTTATCAAATACCACCACCGAGCGGCGGGAGACTTCCGCAATATCGCCCTCTTCGAGGAAGATAAAGCGGCGGGTCACCGGCAGCAGCGCCAGCTGATCGGAGGCGATGAAGTTCTCCCCCATCCCCAGACCAATAACCAGCGGGCTGCCTGAACGAGCGGCCAGCAGGGTGCCCGGATCGCGGGTATCCATGATGACGGTACCGTAGGCGCCGCGCAGCTGTGGGATGGCGCGCAGAACGGCTTCCCGCAGGGTTCCGCCCTGCTCCAGCTCCCAGTGCACCAGGTGAGCAATCACTTCCGTATCAGTCTCTGATACAAAAATATAGCCACGCGACTGCAGCAGCTCGCGCAGCGGTTCATGGTTTTCGATGATGCCGTTGTGGACCACCACAATATGTTCAGAAACATGCGGATGCGCATTGCTCTCTGACGGTTCGCCGTGGGTCGCCCAGCGGGTATGGGCAATCCCCGTACCGCCGTGCAACGGCTGTTCTTCTACCGCCTGAGCCAGCATCTGTACTTTACCGAGCCGACGAACGCGGGACATGTGTCCTTCGTTATCAACCACTGCCAGACCGGCAGAGTCATAGCCACGGTATTCCAGACGACGTAAACCTTCGAGAAGGATTTCAGCAATATCACGCTGCGCGACTGCGCCAACAATTCCACACATAGTTAAATTTCCTGATAATGGCGTTATGCCATGCGTTGTCGCTGACCTGTGTTTACCCAACGCATTTACGTTGGATAATGCCCTTTCCGGGCGCCCCGAGCCTTGTAGAGAGTGGGGTTATTTTTATGGTTACTGCTATGGGGGGAGGATTATTTTATCCTCTCACCCCGGCCCTCATCCCGGAAGGATGAGGGTAAATGACCTACTTTTTCTTCACCGGACGCTGCCAGCCCTGCTTATGGACCTGCGGCACGCGGCTTAATACTAATTCATTATCAGCAATATCGCGGGTAACCGTGGTGCCGGCGGCGATCGTCACGCCGTTGCCAACGGTTACGGGCGCCACCAGCTGGCTATCCGACCCGACAAACACGTCGTTGCCGATAACGGTTTTAAATTTATTGGCGCCGTCATAGTTACAGGTGATGGTACCTGCACCGATATTCACGTTATCGCCGATTTCCGCATCACCCAGATAGGAGAGATGCCCCGCCTTCGAGCCTTTGCCCAGACGCGCTTTTTTCATTTCGACAAAGTTGCCGACGTGCGCGCCTTCCAGCAGCTCCGCCCCTGGGCGCAGACGAGCGAAAGGTCCGATGGTGCAGGCTGCCTGCAGATGGGCATCCTCCACCACGGAGTACGGGCTGATTTCACAGTCATCACCGATGGTGCTGTTTTTAATCACGCAGCCGGCGCCAATTTTCACCCGTTCGCCCAGTACCACGTTCCCTTCAAGGATAACGTTAGTATCAATCTCAACATCGCGCCCATGCGCCAGCGTGCCGCGGAGATCAAAACGCGCCGGATCGCGCAGCATAACGCCCGCCAGCAGCAGTTTTTCCGCCTGTTCAGACTGATAGACGCGCTCGAGGCGGGATAGCTGCAGGCGGTTGTTGACGCCTTCAACTTCGCTTAAACGCTGAGGGTGGACGGCGACGATTTCCCGGCCTTCCTGATACGCCATCGCGATAATATCGGTAATGTAGTATTCGCCCTGGACGTTGTTATTCGTCAGCTTCGCCAGCCAGCGTTTTAAATCCGCGCCGCCGGCGATCAGGATCCCGGTGTTGATTTCCTGAATTTGACGCTGCGCTTCGCTGGCATCTTTATGCTCAACAATGCCGCTAACCCGGCCGTTATCACGCGTAATGCGCCCATAGCCGCTCGGATCGTCCAGCTTCACCGTCAGCAGGCCAATGCCGCCCTGCGGTTTGGCGGCGCGCAGGCGCTGCAGGGTATCGACGGAGATCAGCGGGACGTCGCCGTACAGCATCATGATATCTTCATCATCGGCGAAGAATGGCGCCGCCTGCTGCATCGCATGGCCGGTACCCAGCTGTTCCGCCTGCAGAACCCAATTAAGATTGTCTTCATGCAGCGCCTGACGCAGCAGATCGCCGCCGTGCCCGTACACAAGGTGTACGGAAGAAGCGCCTAAATCTTTAGTCGCATCAATAACATGTTGCACCATTGGCTTCCCAGCCAAGGAGTGCAGCACCTTGGGAAGATCGGAATACATGCGGGTCCCTTTGCCTGCGGCAAGGACAACCACGCTCATCGCACTGTTTGACATACGCATCCTGACAGCTGTTAGAACGAAAAGTAAAAGCCTTTCACGTTGAAATTACTACATATTTTTCATCATGAAACGAGACGAGGATAAAACGCTCAGGCTCAACGCTATACACCATTTTATGGCGCTATTTTTAGTCACTGCAAATCAGTTTATCTCCGAAAAAACCTGATAAGAGAGATGAATATCTGCTATCCCACTGCTTTTCCTGTTTTTTCGACGCCTGAATAAAGCGAAAACACAAAATGAAACACGATTTTAATATTCATTTATTGTGACGCGGTAAATAGAAACACCGTTTCATTCCGATGATAATGCTGCTCATTATTTACTCTGGAGAAAGAAATGAATAAAAAAATCCCTTTGGCATTAGCCCTTTGTAGCTCAATTATCGCATTGCCGCTGCACGCTGGCGAGGCTCATGTCTGGCGAGGTATCGCTTTTGGTCAATCAACCGATGTGAATTTCTCCTCCAACGTACTGCCGGAAAAAATCGGGGTTAATGACGTCACCATCGCAGGCAAAAAGCTGACTCCCCAGGATACCGCCGATCTCAGCGCCCCCGTAACCATCGAGAGTCGGGGAGGCAAGATCGCGAATTCACATGATGGCCTGACCTTCTTTTATACCACGCTGCCGGTTAGCCAAAATTTTATCCTGCAGGCAACGGTAACGGTGGATCAGTTCGGCCCGGAGAACGGCGCCCGTCCGGCAGCGCAGGAAGGCGCGGGACTGCTGGTTCGTGATGTTATCGGTCTGCCACGCCAGCAGCCTTTAAAGGTGGGCTATGAAGAGTTTCCGGCAGCATCGAATATGCTAATGAACGCGATCATGACGCAGGATAAAAAAGATCATGCGCATATAAAACTGCAGGCCATCAGTCGTGAAGGGATCGTCCAGCCCTGGGGAAATGCCGGCTCTTCTATCACCAGGCAGAGCTATAAAGAAAATATCGATCTCCGGCAAACGCCAACCTTTCAGCTTAAGCTGGAACGCACCAACGACGGTTTTATCACCTCATGGGCGCCGACGGGCAGCAGCGCATGGGTAAGCGAGAAGGTTGCCCATAGCGACACGATCGCGCAGCAGGATAAAGACCATTACTACGTCGGCTTTTTCGCCTCGCGTAATGCCAAAATCACCGTCAGCAACGCCTCGCTTACCACTTCTGCAGCCAATACGCAGGCCTCCCCGCCCTATATTGCGAAAACCTGGCCGGTCGTAATGCAGATAGCCTCTGGCGCCACAAGCCAAAGCGCGGAGTACATTCTGCAGGCGCGGGCTAACTATGACGGGCGCTTTACCGTCCGCCAGGACGAAGTCATCATCGGCAAGGACATAGCCGTCAAAGCCGGGGAGATGTTTACTCAACCCGCCACGCTCAAAGACAGGAACACCTTCGAGGTTCAGTTTACTCCGGCCACCAGCGGCAAGCCGGTAGCGCAAACGCTAACGGTTGAACGCAGCGCCGGCGTAGAAGGCCGTACCCTGTACGTCTCTGCGCAAGGGCAGGCGAATGCTAACGGAACGGCAGACGCTCCGCTCACTCTCTCCCGCGCCGTGGAGTTACTGCCCGCTGGCGGTACGCTTATCTTAGCCGCCGGAGACTATCCGCAAACGCAGATCCCGCTCAGCGCCAGCGGGCTCAAAGGGCAAAACAAGACGCTGCAGGCCGACGGAAAGGCGGTTATCCACGGCCTGCAGCTTGACGCCAGCTACTGGCATATCAAGGGAATTACCATCACCGATAAAAGCCTGCGCGTGCAGGGTAGCTATAATCTGATTGAGAACGTCACCGCTTATCGCAACGATGATACCGGGATTCAAATTTCCTCTCCGCCAGACGTGGGGCGCCCGCTGTGGGCCAGCTATAATCGGGTGGTCAATTCCGAATCGTTCAGTAATGAAGATCCGGGCAAGATTAACGCCGATGGTTTTGCGGTAAAAATGCGGGTGGGTGAGGGAAACCGGCTCGAAGGCTGCTACTCCTACGATAATATCGACGACGGATTTGACCTGTTCAACAAGATTGAAGATGGCGCCAATGGCGTTGTGGTGATCGAGAATTCAATTGCCCGTAATAACACCAGCAATGGTTTTAAGCTGGGTGGGGAAGGGCAGCCGGTGGCGCATGAAGTGCGCAACAGCATTGCGATTGGCAATCATCTGGACGGTTTTACGGATAACTTCAACCCCGGCAGGCTGGTGGTGGTCAATAACGTGGCGGTGGATAATCAGCGCTTTAACTACATCTTCCGCGCCAGCCCGTACGGTAAACCCGAGACTCAAGGGACGTTTAGCGACAATATCTCCCTGCGCAGCCAGCCAGGAAAATACGATGATGCCGTGGTCGGGAATATTGACGACAGCAACTATTTTATCCACGACGGTAAGAGCATCAACGCCCAGGGAAAGAGTATTAATAGCGACGATTACCAAACGCTGGCGCTACCGGACCCGATGCTGCGTAATGCAGACGGCCGTTTTAATACCGGTCATTTCCTCAGCCGTAGCCAACCTCGTTCCTGAAGCGAGCCCAAAAATACAAAGGTCGCCCGCGGGCGACCTTTTACTTTCTTTCCTGCTTCACACCGCATGTGTTGTCGTTTTAGTTAGCGGTACAGCGTAAAAGCAGGCCGGAGAGCGTACTTTTTAGTGGTTGAATGTACCGAAGGTAACGTTCATAGCACTGAAGAAGGCGATGATTTTATTGAGCAGTTTCATGATGACTTCCTGGATAGAGATGCGTTTTGATAAGTTATTTTTTGTGATATACATCACAAAAAGAAGTCTACGCCTCATTTTTTAAGCGATCAATAAAAATGAGACTTTCATCACAAAATTTTTAAAATGTCTTTTTAGTTTTGAAATTACTGAAACGAGAGCATAAAAAAAGCCAGCCTGGAAACCAGACTGGCCTTTAACTTTCAAGCCGGTGTTACATCGCTTTTTTGGTCAATTCGATAACGCGCAGTTTGGCGATCGCTTTGGCCAGTTCCGCAGACGCCTGAGCGTAATCTACGTCGCCGTGAGAGCTGTTAATGTGCTCTTCCGCTTTACGCTTCGATTCCAGGGCTCGTGCTTCGTCGAGATCCTGGCCACGAATTGCCGTATCAGCCAGTACGGTCACGCTGCCAGGCTGCACTTCAAGAATGCCGCCGGACAGATAGATAAACTCTTCATGACCGTGCTGTTTAACGATGCGAATCATACCAGGCTTAATGGCGGTGAGCAGCGGGGCGTGACCCGGGAAAATACCCAGTTCACCTTCACTACCCGTTACCTGGATTTTCTCGACCAGACCAGAGAACATTTGCTTCTCTGCGCTGACGACGTCCAGGTGGTAAGTCATTGCCATATCACCCTCCGATTAAGGCGTTAAAGTTTTTTGGCTTTTTCCACGGCTTCGTCGATGGAACCAACCATGTAGAACGCCTGCTCCGGCAGGTGATCGTATTCGCCTTCCATGATGCCTTTAAAGCCACGGATGGTGTCTTTCAGGGAGACATATTTGCCCGGAGAACCGGTAAATACTTCTGCCACGAAGAACGGCTGGGACAGGAAGCGCTGGATCTTACGCGCGCGAGCTACCACCAGTTTATCTTCTTCAGACAGCTCATCCATACCGAGGATGGCGATGATGTCTTTCAGTTCCTGATAACGTTGCAGCAGAGACTGTACGCCACGCGCGGTGTCGTAGTGTTCCTGACCAACAACCAGCGGATCCAGCTGACGGCTGGTGGAGTCCAGCGGGTCAACGGCCGGGTAGATACCCAGAGACGCGATCTGACGGCTCAGTACCACGGTTGCATCTAAGTGAGCAAAGGTGGTGGCTGGGGATGGGTCAGTTAAGTCATCCGCAGGTACGTATACTGCCTGTACGGAAGTGATAGAACCGGTTTTGGTGGAGGTGATACGTTCCTGCAGAACGCCCATCTCTTCCGCCAGAGTCGGCTGATAACCTACCGCTGAAGGCATACGGCCCAGCAGTGCGGATACTTCCGTACCGGCCAGGGTATAACGATAGATGTTATCGACGAACAGCAGTACGTCACGACCTTCGTCACGGAATTTCTCAGCCATGGTCAGACCGGTCAGCGCAACGCGCAGACGGTTTCCCGGCGGCTCGTTCATCTGGCCGTAAACCAGGGATACTTTATCCAGAACGTTGGAGTCAGTCATCTCGTGGTAGAAGTCGTTCCCCTCACGAGTACGTTCACCTACGCCCGCAAACACGGAGTAACCGGAGTGCTCGATCGCGATATTACGGATCAGCTCCATCATGTTTACGGTTTTACCCACGCCCGCACCGCCGAACAGACCGACTTTACCGCCCTTAGCGAACGGACACATCAGGTCGATTACTTTGATGCCGGTTTCCAGCAGTTCCTGAGAGCTGGAGAGCTCTTCGTAGGAAGGTGCCGCGCGGTGGATAGCCCAACGGTCTTCTTCACCGATGTCGCCTTTCATATCGATCGGCTGACCCAGCACGTTCATGATACGACCCAGCGTTGCTTTACCAACCGGGACTTCGATCGGGTGCTCGAGATCTTTAACTTCCAGACCACGACGCAGACCGTCGGAAGAACCCATGGCGATAGCACGTACGATACCACCGCCGAGCTGCTGCTGAACTTCCAGCACCAGACTCTCGTTACCATTTTGTACCTCAAGAGCATCGTACACGCGCGGTACGGCATCCTGAGGGAATTCGACGTCAACCACGGCGCCGATTACCTGGACAATTTTTCCAGTAGCCATCTTGAATCCTCTACGAATTAACCTGGTTATACCGCGGATGCACCACCGACGATTTCGGTGAGTTCCTGAGTAATGCTGGCCTGACGAGCTTTGTTGTATACCAACTGCAGCTCTTTAATCAGGCTGCCGCCATTATCGGTAGCGGCTTTCATCGCCACCATACGTGCGGCCTGCTCGCTGGCCAGGTTTTCTACCACGCCCTGATAAACCTGAGACTCAACGTAGCGACGCAGGAGGGTATCCAGCAGCGCTTTTGGATCTGGCTCATACAGGTAATCCCAGGATTTACGCTTCAGATCAGCATCGTCTGACGCCGGTAGCGGCAGCAGCTGAGTAATGGTCGGAGCCTGAGACATGGTATTAATAAATTTGTTGCTGACAACGTACAGCTTGTCCAGACGGCCTTCATCATAGGCCTGCAACATCACTTTTACCGGACCGATCAGTTCGGACAGGGACGGGTTATCACCCATGCCGGTCACCTGAGCGACAATATTGCCGCCTACGGAATTAAAGAAAGAAACGCCTTTAGAGCCGATCATTGCGATATCGCACTGAACGCCTTTATCGGACCAGACTTTCATATCCGCCAGCAGCTTTTTGAACAGGTTAATGTTCAAGCCACCGCACAGACCACGGTCGGTCGACACCACCAGGTAGCCTACGCGCTTAACGTCGCGTTCTTCCAGGTAAGGGTGCTTATATTCCAGATTACCGTTCGCAAGGTGACCAATCACTTTGCGCATGGTTTCTGCATAAGGACGGCTGGCCGCCATGCGATCCTGCGATTTACGCATTTTGGAAGCGGCGACCATTTCCATCGCTTTAGTGATCTTCTGCGTGTTCTGGACGCTTGCGATCTTACTACGTATCTCTTTTGCGCCGGCCATGAACTTCTCCTCAATGCCGTGCGGCTTGCCCTAAGACAAGCCGCCAGACTTTACCAGGACTGGGTTGCTTTGAAGGAGTCGAGGATGCCTTTCAGCTTGCCTTCGATCTCGTCGTTATAGCCACCGGTCTGGTTAATCTCTTGCATCAGCGGAGCGTGGTCACGGTCAACGTAAGCCAGCAGAGCGGCTTCGAAGCTACCGATTTTCGCCAGTTCCACATCTTCGAGGTAACCGCGTTCAGCAGCAAACAGGACTAAGCCCTGCTGTGCTACAGACATCGGCGCATACTGTTTCTGTTTCAGCAGCTCGGTTACTTTCTGACCATGGCTCAGCTGTTTACGGGTTGCTTCATCCAGATCGGATGCGAACTGAGAGAACGCAGCCAGTTCACGATACTGTGCCAGAGCGGTACGAATACCACCGGACAGTTTCTTGATGATCTTGGTCTGAGCAGCACCACCAACACGGGATACGGAGATACCCGGGTTGACCGCCGGACGAATACCGGAGTTAAACAGGTTGGTTTCCAGGAAGATCTGACCATCGGTAATGGAAATTACGTTAGTCGGAACGAATGCGGAAACGTCACCAGCCTGCGTTTCGATAATCGGCAGCGCGGTCAGGGAACCCGTTTTACCTTTCACTTCACCTTTGGTGAAGTTCTCAACGTATTCAGCGTTAACGCGGGATGCGCGCTCCAGCAGACGGGAGTGGAGGTAGAACACGTCGCCCGGGAATGCTTCACGTCCTGGCGGACGGCGGAGCAGCAGGGACACCTGACGGTAAGCAACGGCCTGTTTAGACAGGTCATCGTATACGATCAGCGCATCTTCGCCGCGGTCGCGGAAGTATTCGCCCATTGCGCAACCGGCATACGGAGCCAGGTACTGCAGCGCTGCGGATTCAGAAGCGGTCGCCACAACAACGATGGTGTTGGACAGCGCGCCGTGTTCTTCCAGTTTACGTACCACGTTAGAGATGGTGGACGCTTTCTGGCCGATAGCCACGTAGACGCACTTAATACCGGAATCACGCTGGTTGATGATCGCATCGATTGCCATCGCGGTTTTACCGGTCTGACGGTCACCGATGATCAGCTCACGCTGGCCACGGCCGATTGGGATCATGGCATCGACGGATTTATAACCGGTCTGTACCGGCTGGTCGACGGACTGACGTTCGATTACGCCCGGTGCGATAACTTCGATTGGCGAGAAGCCATCGTGTTCAACCGGACCTTTACCGTCAATGGGTGCACCCAGGGTGTTCACCACGCGGCCCAGCAGGCCACGACCGACAGGAACTTCCAGGATACGGCCAGTACATTTAACCTTCATGCCTTCGGCCAGGTCAGCGTACGGACCCATCACCACCGCACCTACGGAGTCGCGCTCCAGGTTCAGTGCGATAGCGAAACGGTTACCCGGCAGGGAGATCATCTCGCCCTGCATACAATCGGCCAGGCCGTGGATGCGGATAACACCGTCACTGACGGAAACGATAGTACCTTCGTTGTGAGCCTCGCTCACAACATTGAACTGAGCAATGCGCTGCTTGATCAGTTCGCTGATTTCGGTGGAATTCAGTTGCATGCTCCAGTCCCCTTAAGACTGCAAGACGTCTGCAAGGCGATCAAGACGGCCGCGTACGCTGCCATCAATGACCATATCACCCGCACGGATGATAACACCTGCCAGTACAGACTTATCGATTTTGCAATTCAGCTTAACTTTGCGTGACAAACGTTTTTCCATCGCGTCGGCAATCTTCGCGAGCTGTTCTTCACTCAGTTGGGTGGCAGAAATAACCTCTACCTCTGCGGTTGCCTCACTGGCAGCGCGCAGGTGAATGAACTGCTCAAGAACATCCGGGAGCACCTTCAGACGACCGTTTTCAGCCATAACCCGAATCAGGTTCTGGCCGCTGTCGTCCAGCTGCTCGCCGCAGACCGCGATGAACGCTTCAGAGAGCGTTTCCGGCGCCAGGGCACCGGACAGAAGCTCTGCCATTTGTTCGTTTTTAGTCACTTCAGCGGCAAACGCCAGCATATCCTGCCAGCGCTCAACACCTTTGTGTTCGACGGCAAAGTCAAAAGCTGCTTTGGCGTAGGGGCGAGCTACCGTTACAAATTCAGACATCAGCCCCTCCCTCCTTACAGTTCAGCGACAAGTTTATCCACGATGTCGCTGTTAGCAGCTTCATCCACGGAACGTTCGATGATCTTCTCGGCGCCAGCAACAGCCAGGATTGCGACCTGCTTACGCAGCTCCTCACGAGCACGTTTACGTTCGGCATCAATTTCAGCCTGCGCCTGTGCGACGATTTTGGTGCGTTCCTGTTCTGCTTCAGCTTTAGTTTCATCCAGAATCTGAGCGCGACGCTTGTTCGCCTGCTCGATGATTACCTGGGCTTCCGCTTTCGCTTTTTTCAGCTGGTCGGTCGCGTTGGCCTGTGCAAGGTCCAAATCCTTCTTAGCGCGTTCTGCAGAAGCTAAGCCGTCAGAAATCTCTTTCTGCCGCTTTTCGATGGCAGCCATTAAAGGCGGCCATACGTACTTCATGCAGAACCATACGAAAAGAACAAACGCGATGGCCTGGCCGAGGATTGTTGCGTTCATGTTCACAGCACAATACCTCTTAAATTAACTCTGTGGCTTAGGTTTCTTACGTACAACTTACTACGCGACAGCAAACATCACGTACAGACCCAGACCTACAGCGATCATCGGGATTGCATCCACCAGACCCATAACGATAAAGAACTGAGTACGCAGCAGAGGAATCAGATCCGGTTGACGCGCTGCGCCTTCCAGGAATTTGCCCCCGAGGATGCCGATACCGATCGCAGCACCGATCGCCGCCAGACCCATCATCACAGCGGCAGCCATGTACAGCAGATCCATATTCAGGTTTTCCATGACAGTCTCCAGTTTATTTCAGTAAAAACGTAGTATGTTGGTAAAAATCAATGCTCTTCGGATGCCATCGACAGATAGACGATCGTCAGAACCATGAAGATGAAGGCTTGCAGCGTAATAATCAGGATGTGGAAAATGGCCCACGGCACATTCAGAATCCACTGTGACCACCACGGCAACAGACCAGCAATCAGAATGAAAATCAGCTCACCGGCATACATGTTGCCGAACAGTCGCAGACCCAGTGAAACAGGTTTGGACAGCAGGCTTACCCCTTCAAGGATTAAGTTGACAGGAATGAACGCCCAGTGATTGAACGGCTGCAGCGTCAGTTCTTTAACGAACCCACCCACGCCTTTCATTTTGATGCTGTAGAAAAGAATCAGGATAAACACGCCAAGCGCCATCGACAGGGTGATGTTTACGTCCGCAGACGGAACCACGCGCAGTGCAGGCAGGCCGAAAATGTGTTCACCGATATAAGGAATCAGGTCGATTGGCAGCAGATCCATCAGGTTCATCAGGAATACCCAGACGAACACGGTGAGGGCCAGCGGAGCAATCAGCTTGCTCTTGCCATGATACATATCTTTAACGCTGCCATGGACGAAGCCGATGGTCATCTCGATAGCCGTCTGGAGTTTACCCGGTACTCCGCTGGTCGCTTTCTTCGCAACGCTACGGAAAATGGTAAGGAACAACAGACCGAGCACCACTGAGAAGAACATGGAGTCAATGTTGAGCGTCCAGAAGGTGGCCGGGGGGTTGTGCGGATCCACCAGCGAGAAAGTACGCAGGTCCAGCTGAAGGTTATTCAGATGGTGTCCTATGTATTCCTGCGGCGTCATATTTTCTGCAGCCATGATGCCTTTTACCCTTTGTTGTTAATTACAGCTGGTGCCAGAATTTGTACCACCAGCACCAAAACCCACGTCACTATCAGCGGTAAAAATACCGCTTTGAAAACGGCCAGCGCCATCACGAGGAGGGCGAAGGTCAGCAACACCTTGGAGGCTTCGCCGATAGCGAAGGTCCAGGCCATTCGGCCTCTGGCTGGTGTATGCGCCTGATGACGCCAGGCAAAAATCATAAACATTATGTTTGGCACAACGACCGCCAAACCACCGCATATTGCGGATACGCCCCAGAAGGGGTCTTTGAGGCTGAACAGCAGTCCACTTGCTATTACTGCCAGTAACTGAATAAACAGAAGCTTACGAGCAACGTTTCGACTCAAGAGCGACACAGACATCACGTTTTTACTCCTGCTCCCTTCGAGGTATGTCGCGTGTCGTATAAAACGTCCTTTGAGGCGAAGAGTCAAGCATCAAAAAGCGGACAAATTATACGGTGACGCCCCGTGAATTCAAACAATAAGTAGCAAAATAGTGAATAAATGTTTAATTATTTTCCGACAGGCAACTTTTCCTGCATTTTGCCAATCTGTGAGCGATCATGCAAAACTGCAAATACCGAGAAAATACGGCCTATAAAGCGTGCATTAGATCACATTATAAACATTTAAGGTTTTAGTGAATTAATTCTGTTCATAAATCATGACTTTTCATCCTTTTGATATTCAAGATAAAAAGTAGGGACTTTTTACAAAACAACCCAACATACATTAAAAACCTTTTATTGACATTTATAATAAATATTTAACAACTATATGCCTGTTCAGCGCCTTGATTTGTAGCGGACTGATATTTTCAAAGTTGACTATTGTGCTGGTAAATGAATCGACAAAAGTTAATCATCAGAAAAGGCATAGTGAACATATGGTTAAATGTCCCCCGATAATACCCCGACGTTACATTCATTTTTGTAACATGCGCAGGTGACATTTTTTCCACATTTTTTGGTAAAAATTAAATCATTTTTGATTTAATCACCACCAGGTGACGCTCCCCTTCCAGCTGAGGAACATGCAGTTTAATCACCTCGCTCACCGCGTATCCGACTGGCAAATCGGTGATTTCCTCTTCCTGAGCAACGCCCTTGAGCGCGTAAAAACGCCCTTCTTCCGCCGGCAAATGGTGACACCAGCTCACCATATCACTCAGCGAAGCGAACGCGCGGCTGATCACGCCATCAAACGGCGGCTCGGCCGGGAACGCTTCTACCCGGCTCTGTACCGGCGTCACGTTCTCAAGCTTCAGCTCATGCTGAACCTGGCGAAGAAAGCGCACGCGCTTGCCCAGGCTATCCAGCAGGGTGAAATGTGATTCAGGGCGCACGATGGCCAGCGGAATACCGGGCAGCCCGGGACCGGTGCCGACATCAATAAAACGGCTTCCTTGAAGATAGGGGGCAACGACAATGCTGTCGAGAATATGCCGCACCAGCATCTCATTCGGGTCGCGAACGGAGGTCAGGTTATAGGCTTTGTTCCACTTATCCAGCAGTCCAACATACGCCACCAGCTGATTTTTCTGATGATCGGTGAGCGTAATAGCCGCTTCATCCAGGAGACGAGAAAGTTTGTTGAGCACGGTCGGTACCTGTCTAAAAATAATGAGCCCGGAGGCGAAAACGCTTACCGGGCTGATGAACAACAAGGCGGAGAACGGGAAGCTATCCGCCAAAAAACCTGCCTGAGGATCAGGCGCTGCGGCGCAGCATCCCCTGCTTTTTCAACCAGACCAGCAGAATGGAGATCGCCGCCGGGGTGATCCCCGAAATGCGCGATGCCTGGCCGATTGAAGACGGCTTGTGATCGTTCAGCTTGGCAATCACCTCATTGGAGAGCCCAATGACCTGGCGGTAATCAAGCGTAGCAGGCAGCAGGGTATTCTCATTGCGCTGCTGTCTTTCGATCTCATCCTGCTGGCGAGCGATATAGCCTTCATACTTCACCTGGATCTCAACCTGTTCAGCCGCCTGCGCATCCTGCAGACCCGGAGCGAAAGGCGACAGCTGCACCAGCTGTTGATAGGTCATTTCCGGACGACGAAGCAGATCCTCGCCGCTGGCTTCGCGTGAGAGCGGCGCGGTGAGGTGAGCGTTCACTTCTTCAGCGCTTTCGGCCTGCGGGTTCACCCAGCTCGATTTCAGCCGCTGACGTTCAAGTTCAATGCTTTCCAGCTTCTGATTGAAGCGCGCCCAGCGTTCATCATCGACCAGACCCAGCTCGCGGCCCTGTTCGGTCAGGCGCAGATCGGCGTTATCTTCGCGCAGCATCAGGCGGTACTCCGCGCGGGACGTGAACATGCGGTACGGTTCTTTGGTACCGAGCGTGCACAGATCGTCCACCAGCACGCCAAGGTAGGCCTGAGAACGACCCGGCGCCCAGCCCTCTTTTTCTGCGGAGAAGCGACCGGCGTTCAGACCGGCAAGCAGGCCCTGGGCAGCGGCTTCTTCGTAGCCGGTGGTGCCGTTAATCTGGCCGGCAAAAAACAGACCCTGAATATATTTGCTTTCCAGCGTCGGTTTCAGGTCGCGCGGATCGAAGAAATCATACTCAATAGCGTAGCCCGGGCGAACGATTTTGGCGTTCTCCATACCCTGCATTGAGCGAACAATCTGCATCTGCACATCGAACGGCAGGCTGGTGGAGATACCGTTCGGATAAATTTCGTTAGAGGTCAGCCCTTCCGGCTCGAGGAAGATCTGGTGCTGGTTGCGATCGGCAAAGCGCATCACTTTATCTTCGATCGACGGGCAGTAGCGCGGACCGATCCCCTCAATCACCCCGGCGTACATCGGGCTGCGATCGAGGTTATTGCGGATGACGTCGTGCGTTTTCTCGTTGGTGTGGGAGATGTAGCACGGAACCTGGCGCGGATGCTGATCCGCAGATCCCATGAACGAGAACACCGGCATCGGGTCATCGCCGTGCTGCTGTGCCAGTACGCTGAAATCGATGGTACGCGCGTCAATACGCGGCGGAGTACCGGTTTTCAAACGGCTGACGCGCAGCGGCAGTTCACGTAAGCGGCGGGAAAGCGAGATAGCCGGCGGATCGCCTGCACGACCGCCGCTGTAGTTATCCAGCCCGATGTGGATCTTGCCGTCGAGGAAGGTTCCGACGGTCAGGACAACCGCTTTGGCGCGAAACTTCAGCCCCATCTGGGTCACTGCGCCGACAACGCGATCGTTTTCGACAATCAGATCCTCAACCGCCTGCTGGAAGATCATCAGGTTGGGCTGATTTTCCAGCGCCGTACGTACCGCCTGGCGGTAGAGCACGCGGTCTGCCTGAGCACGAGTGGCGCGTACCGCCGGGCCTTTGCTTGCGTTTAGTATCCTAAACTGAATGCCCGCATGGTCGATCGCTTTCGCCATCAGGCCGCCAAGAGCATCCACTTCTTTTACCAGGTGTCCTTTCCCAATGCCGCCAATCGCCGGGTTGCAGCTCATCTGCCCCAACGTGTCGATATTGTGTGTCAAAAGCAGGGTCTGCTGACCCATTCGCGCTGCGGCCATTGCGGCCTCAGTGCCTGCATGACCCCCGCCAATGATGATGACGTCAAAAGGATCCTGATAAAACATGGTGGTATGCCTCGCATAAAGCGGTTTGAAAATGGATTGAAGCCCGGGCCGTGGATTCTACTCAACTTTCGACTTCCGAGAAAGCTCCGGGATCTTGAGTAATTAAAAGAAGATCTTTTATTTAGAGATCTGTTTTATTGTGATCTCTTATTAGGATCGGACCTTTCTGTGGATAAGCCGGATCCGCGTTTTAAGATCAATCGGTTAAGGAGGATCACTTTCTGTGAATGATCGGTGATCCTGTTCCGTATAAGCTGGGATCAAAATGAAGGGTTATGCACAGCTCAAAAAGCAGTCAACGGTTATGCTTTGGATAACTACCGGTTGATCAATGGTTTTAAGCATAGTTATCCACAGATGATCGAACGATCTTTACAAAAATCAGAGCAAATTTTTCCAGGATCCCAGCCAAATTTCCGCCGGATCTTCCGGAATCTCATGATCGAGGACGTTAATCTTCAGCGTTTCGCCGATCTGTTTTGCCCCGCATGCCCTTAATGCATCGTCAATCTTGTCGATTGCGCCACAGAAAGTGTCATATTCACGGCTGCCGATCCCGATTAAGCCAAAGCGTATGCCCGAAAGGTCCGCTTCCTTCTCCTGCAGAGCCTCATAGAAAGGCACCAGGTTGTCAGGAATATCGCCGGCACCGTGAGTTGAGGAGATAACCAGCCAGATCCCGTCCGTCGGCAGATCTTCAATCAGTGGGCCGTGCTGGATTTCGCTGCTGTAGCCCGCTTCTTCCAGCTTTTCCGCCAGATGCTCTGCTACATATTCCGCACTGCCTAAGGTGCTGCCGCTGATAAGAGTAATGTCTGCCATGATCGTCCGCTCATTTATTCAGTGTGGCACATTGTACGCTGTGTGTGAGCTGGGATCTACCTGTGGAAAATGTGGGATTAAAAAAGCCCGATTACGGGCGGATGGTGCGCATAATCGGGTTTTGCAGGGAGATCAGCGTCTCGGTGGACTGAATTTCATCGATTGTTTGGATCTTGTTGATAAGTACCTGCTGAAGGGCGTCGATCGAGCGGCACATTACCTTAATAAAGATGCTGTAGTGGCCGGTGGTGTAGTAGGCCTCGGTGACCTCATCCAGGCTCTCCAGCCTGGCCAGCGCGGAAGGGTAGTCTTTGGCGCTTTTCAGAATAATGCCGATAAAGCAGCACACGTCATAGCCGAGCTGCTTCGGATTCACGTCGATTCGCGCGCCGGTAATGATGCCTGCCTGCTTCATCTTCTCCACGCGCACGTGGATAGTCCCCGGGCTGACGCCAAACTGTTTGGCCAGTTCGGCGTAGGCGGTGCGCGCATTGGCCATTAACGCTTCGAGGATGCCGCGGTCCAGATTGTCGATCTGATAATTTTCCATAGGTTTTTCTTATGATGTTTGAAGATTCTTTCTATATTAGCTTTATATTTTAATGAATCAAAAGTGTATGAGCCTTTTTGTTGTTTGATTATTGAATTGACGGCCTGTTTTGTTGCTTAATCAATAGCAACAGGACGCAGGAGTCATAAAAATGAAAACCGCATATATCGCAAAACAACGCCAGATCAGCTTCGTTAAGTCTCACTTTTCCCGCCAGCTGGAAGATAAACTGGGCCTGATCGAAGTCCAGGCTCCCATTTTAAGCCGCGTAGGGGACGGGACTCAGGACAACCTGTCTGGTTGCGAGAAGGCGGTTCAGGTAAAAGTGAAAACGCTGCCGGATGCCCAGTTTGAAGTCGTTCATTCCCTGGCTAAATGGAAGCGTCAAACGCTGGGGCAACACGACTTCAGCGCGGGAGAAGGGCTGTACACGCACATGAAGGCTCTTCGCCCCGATGAAGACCGGCTGACCGCCATTCATTCTGTTTACGTTGACCAGTGGGACTGGGAGCGCGTGATGGGCGACGATGAACGCCACGACGGGACGCTGAAATCCACCGTAGAAGCCATCTATGCCGGGATCAAAGCGACCGAAGCGGCCGTCAGCAAAGAGTTTGGCCTGACGCCGTTCCTGCCGGAGCAGATCCAGTTTGTTCATAGCCAGGAGCTGCTCAGTCGTTACCCGGATCTCGACGCTAAAGGACGCGAGCGGGCGATCGCCAAAGAGCTGGGCGCCGTATTCCTCATCGGGATTGGCGGCAAGCTCACCGATGGTCAACGCCACGACGTTCGTGCGCCGGATTATGATGACTGGAGCACCGAGGTTGCCGAAGGCTTTGCCGGCCTGAACGGCGATATTCTGGTGTGGAACCCGGTTCTGCAAGATGCTTTCGAGCTTTCTTCTATGGGGATCCGCGTTGATGCCGACGCCCTGAAGCGTCAGCTGGCGATCACCGGTGATGAGGATCGCCTGAAGCTGGAGTGGCACCAGGCGCTGCTGCGCGGCGAAATGCCGCAGACCATCGGCGGCGGTATTGGTCAGTCGCGTTTGACGATGCTGCTGCTGCAGCTCGATCACATCGGACAGGTCCAGTGTGGCGTATGGCCTGCCCAGGTCCGTGAAAGCGTCGCTTCCCTTCTTTAATCCGCTCTTTAACGCCGCCAGCGTCTCAGCAGGCGGCTGCGCAGCCCGGTATCAAAGCGCCAGATATGATCGAAGATGCGCATGATCCCGGGTTTGCCATGCACCGACATCGCCACCGCGTGAAAGCGATGCTGGTGACTGCGCTGAAGTTCTCCCACCTTATTGATCACCTCATCCGGCAGGCGCTGGGCGATAAAATCAGAAATGACCACCGCATCGGCATCCACCCACTGCGGGTTTTGCATGCGCTCAATAATGGCCCGAAAACAGCTGGCCAGATCGGTACCGCCGCGAAAGCGCTGGCTGAGGAAACGAATTGCCTGCTCCAGCCCCTGTGGGCCGGTGAGCTCGTAATGCACCACTTCGCTGGAAAACAGCATAATAAAGCAGCGCCGGTTGTCCGCCAGGGCGATCCGCATTAACGCCAGGCAAAACGCCTTGGCGCACTGTTCGTTAAAACCGCCCATTGAGCCTGAAGTATCGACGCAGACAATAAATGGCCCGCGCGGCTGCTCGTCAAAATCCTGCCGGGTAACCGGTCGTTCGGTAATTTTTTCCCGCCATGCGTCGCCGTGCAGCCGGTAGGTCAGCAGCTGTTTTTCCACCAGCTTGCGGTAGAACTCGAACTCCAGTTCGGTGATCCCGAGGGTGGCCAGCTCCGGCGGAAGAAGGCGCAGAATATCATCGCTTTGCTGCAGGCCATCAACCTGTTCCGGTACCGTTGCCGGTTCACGAACGAGGCTGCGAAAGGCCTCCATCGGCGCATCCTTTTTCGGAACCGATTTTGCTTCCCGCGATCGCCCTAGCTGTTCAGCCAGCTGTATCAGCTCCGGCTGCTGCGTAAAAAAATCGCCATAGCGAACGATCAGCTGATAATCGCCGCGCTTCAGCTCGCCTGCGCTCATATCCCACAGGCGTCCTGCGGAGTTATCGTTTTCCACCAGCACCGGATCGAGCTGGCCGCTGAGGGTCATCCGCTCCTGCATCGTGCTGAGCAGCCGATCGCGTTCTTCATCCAGCAGCTGCTGGTTGAGGGTGGTGGCCTGCACCACCAGGCTCAGGCGCCAGCGCTGCAGGAACAGGGTGTGCAAAGCGGGCGTAAAGTGCGGGTTATCATCCGCCAGCTGCTGGGCCTGGGTGGCAAAAGGGGACTCGAGCTTGTGCAGCTGCGTAAGAATTTGCGGCAGCTGAACGATAAACTGCGAAGTCGAAAGAAGCTGAGACTGCTGATAATTCTGCACTTCAGCATCGAGCTCGGGCGGGATATGCGTCTCTTTTAGCCTGGCTCTGACGGCTTCGCGCCAGCGCGGGATATCGGCGGCGATAATGTTCTTCAGCCGCGGGAATTTTTCAAAGAAAACGGCAAGCTGCGGGGAGGCCAGCAGCGCCAGCAGCATCTCTTCGATCATCCCCTCTTCGCTGACTGCCAGCATGACATTCAGCATATCCAGCGTCATGGCTGACGGGCCTGTTTGATCTGCGCCCCGACGTCCTGCAGGCTGGCTTCAATACGTCCCAGCCAGTCACCGGGAATAAACAGACATTTTTGCTGTTCGCTGAAACGGTTGTGCTGCTGATGCCACTCGTCATCGAGGGCTTCCAGCTGCTGCCTGATTTCCGCTGGCATATTTTCCTGCGATTCGCTGCCGGGAAGGGCCAGGCGCGAGCCCTGCAGGCTGACGTCGCGAACCACCAGATGCTGGCTGGTATCGACATCCATATTTAACGGCTGGGCAAAACCAATGCCGTTGAGTTTGCCGCGGATCTCGCCGCCCTTCTCCAGCCAGTGGGAGAGCTCCTCACGGGTAAACGTAATATGGATAACCTCCATATCGTGCAGCTTGAGCGGCTGCTGCAGCAGCAGAAGGAGCGTCGTTCCTTCTACGTCGGCGGGAAGTTCATAATGCGCTTTTCGGCTGAACATACCGCCGAGACGCGTGACCTTCAGCGCGGTTTTGTCGCTGTGCTGCTGCTGGATCTGAATACGCCTTTGGGTAATCGCCCCGAGGCGCGTCAGCATCGTCTGCTGCTGCCAGGCGTGGTTGGTCATCAGGGTTTCCAGCAGCTGCGCCATCAGGTTCATGCTTTCGATGTCGTGCCACAGGCAGTCTTTCAGCAGGATCAGGTCGATGGGCGCGATGGTATCGCGGCCGCTGAAGAAGGCGCTGGCCTGCAGCAGGCGAATGGCCTTTTTCCAGCGGCGGTCCGAAACATAGGGCGCTTTGGGCTGCGTCTCCAGCTGCTGGCGCAGCTGATAGATCAGTTCGAATACGCTATCCGTCAGCTTCACGCCGCTGATATCCTGCTGCCATTGCGTAAACTCTTCGCTACTAATCTGCAGGGATGTCGGGACGGGATTGCTGTTTTCATCCTGCTGGCTGAGCAGCATGGAGCGGAAGTTGGTTTTATCCTGTACCTTGTCGAGCCACAGGCGGATCAGCATTCGGTCATACAGTGCTTCCAGGCTGCTATCCGCTTCCGGGAGCTCGTTGGACGCCGCCACCAGCAGGCGCATCGGGATTTTCACTTCCCTGGCGCCGTTGCGGAAATGGCGTTCGTTGATGGCGGTCAGCAGGGTATTAAGGATTGCCGGGCCAGCTTTCCAGATCTCATCGAGGAAGACGATCTCCGCTTCCGGCAGGTAGCCTGCGGTTAAGCGCTCGTAACGGCCTTCATCCTTCAGAGCCTGGATCGACAGCGGACCAAAAACCTCTTCCGGGGTAGAGAAGCGGGTCATCAGGTATTCAAAGGCGCGAGCCTGCTGGAAGGCGAATTTGAGACGGCGGGCGATCAGACTCTTGGCGATGCCCGGCGGACCCAGCAAAAAAACGCTCTCGCCGCTGAGCGCGGCCAGCAGACAGAGTCGTATCGCGTGACTGCGTTCAAACAAACCTTTTTCCAGCGCCGCGCTTAGCCGGGAAATTCTTTCTGCCAGTAAATGTGATTGAGCCATAATTGAGTTGCGTGCTTTTTCATGTGTCGTTATTGAGTCGAGTATAGATGTTTGATTAGGTGTGGTAATAGCCTGAAGATTCGATTTATTTTCTTTGAGCCAGGTTAATATGGTGTCTGTTAGGGGTACGATTCAGCAAATAATCGTGCATACTGTGCGCTTTTTGTGAGCCTGAGGACCGGGAACACATTTGTTTTATATACACAAAAACATTCAAGATGCGGCAAGGCAGCAAGGGATGAAATCCCCTGGCGCACGGCTATGTGACCGGGATTTCTGGACGCCAGCAGCGCAGAAGCAGCTTGAAAAATGATATGTATAAACGAAAAGACTAGTCTATGAGCTCTGATAATAAGCAATCGCTTCCGGCAGTAACGCTGGCGGCAATCGGCGTGGTGTACGGCGATATTGGTACCAGCCCGCTGTATACACTGCGTGAATGTCTGTCAGGTCAGTTTGGGTTTGGCGTTGAACGTGATGCTGTTTTTGGCTTTCTTTCGCTAATTTTCTGGCTGTTAATTTTTACCGTATCACTCAAATATATTACCTTCGTTATGCGGGCGGATAACGCCGGCGAGGGGGGGATCCTGACGCTGATGTCGCTGGCGGGGCGCAATACGTCCGCGCGAATGACGTCGGTGCTGGTTATCCTCGGGCTGATTGGCGGTAGCTTCTTCTATGGCGAGGTGGTCATCACCCCGGCGATTTCGGTGATGTCGGCGATTGAGGGGCTGGAAATTATCGCGCCCAATCTGGATACCTGGGTTGTCCCTATATCCATCATTGTGCTGACGCTGCTGTTTGCTATCCAGAAGCACGGCACCAGTATGGTGGGTAAGCTGTTTGCGCCGATTATGCTGATTTGGTTCCTGCTGCTGGCGGTGCTTGGCGCGCGCAGCATCATTGCGAATCCGGAAGTGTTGCAGGCGCTGAACCCGTACTGGGCGGTGCACTTCTTCCTCGAATATAAAACCGTCTCTTTTGTCGCTCTCGGGGCGGTAGTGCTGTCCATTACCGGCGTTGAGGCGCTGTATGCCGATATGGGACACTTCGGCAAATTACCTATTCGCCTGGCCTGGTTCTCCGTGGTGCTGCCTTCGCTGGTGCTGAACTACTTCGGCCAGGGGGCTCTGCTGCTCAAACATCCTGAGGCGATTAAAAACCCGTTCTTCCTGCTGGCTCCTGAATGGGCGCTGATCCCGATGCTGATTATCGCCGCTCTGGCGACGGTGATTGCCTCCCAGGCGGTTATTTCCGGGGTCTTCTCGTTGACCCGCCAGGCGGTGCGCCTGGGGTATCTGTCGCCAATGCGCATCATCCATACCTCCGAAATGGAATCCGGGCAGATTTATATCCCGTTCATCAACTGGCTGCTGTACGTTTCGGTGGTCATTGTGATTATCAGCTTCGAGCACTCCTCCAACCTGGCGGCGGCGTACGGTATTGCGGTGACGGGAACCATGGTGCTGACCACTATCCTGTTCACCACCGTGGCGCGTCAAAACTGGCACTGGAATAAATTTCTCGTGGCGCTGCTGTTTATTGCCTTTATGTGCATCGACCTGCCGCTGTTCTCGGCCAACCTGGATAAGATCGTCTCCGGCGGCTGGCTGCCGCTGACCCTCGGCCTGGTGATGTTCACCGTGATGACCACCTGGAAGAGCGAGCGTTTCCGCCTGCTGCGTCGGATGCACGAACACGGCAATTCGCTGGAAGCGATGATCTCTTCGCTGGAAAAATCGCCGCCGGTTCGCGTTCCGGGTACTGCGGTCTATATGTCCCGCGCCCTGAACGTCATCCCGTTTGCCCTGCTGCATAACCTCAAGCACAACAAGGTGCTGCATGAGCGGGTGATCCTGCTGACGCTGCGTACCGAAGATGCGCCTTATGTGCATAACGTTCGCCGGGTGCAGATCGAGCAAATCTCACCGTCGTTCTGGCGCGTGGTGGCGAGCTACGGCTGGCGCGAAACGCCGAATGTGGAAGAAGTTTTCCACCGTTGCGGGCTGGAAGGGCTGAGCTGTCGGATGATGGAAACCTCGTTCTTTATGTCGCATGAATCGCTGATTATCGGCAAACGGCCGTGGTATCTGCGGCTGCGCGGCAAGCTGTATCTCCTGCTGCAGCGCAACGCCCTGCGGGCGCCGGATCAGTTTGAGATCCCGCCTAACCGGGTCATTGAACTGGGTACTCAGGTCGAAATTTGATATTCCGAAGCCCTTCCTTGCGAAGGGCTTTTCACGGTTATTTGGCTCCGCTCACTTTTCTCTTCTCCCGCTTGCGAAACGTTTCGATGGCGATCACATTTCTCTCTTCTGAAGATGGTTTTCTGCGCGCATTTTGACAATAATTTCTTCAGCGAAACGTTTCGCTAATGGAGCAGAAGAGAAAAATGAAAAAAGGCACCGTACTTAACGCTGATATTTCCTCGGTTATCTCCCGCCTGGGTCATACCGATACGCTGGTGGTCTGCGATGCCGGATTGCCGGTTCCCCGCAGCAGCGCGCGTATTGATATGGCGTTAACCCAAGGCGTTCCCTCCTTTATGCAGGTTCTGGAGGTGGTAACGGCGGAAATGCAGGTTGAGGCGGCGATCCTTGCGGAAGAGATTAAAACTCATAATCCGCAGCTCCATGCGACGTTGCTCACTCACCTTGAGCTGCTGCAGCAATACCAGGGAAACACCATTGAAATTCGTTACACCAGTCATGAGCAGTTTAAAAAACAAACCGCGGATAGTCAGGCGGTGATTCGCAGCGGGGAGTGTTCCCCGTTTGCGAACGTCATTCTCTGTGCCGGCGTGACGTTCTGAGGTCGCCGATATGGAAGCCTTATTGCAATTAAAAGGGATCGATAAAGCGTTCCCAGGCGTCAAAGCGCTCTCCGGCGCCGCGCTCAACGTCTATGCCGGCCGGGTGATGGCGCTGGTAGGAGAAAACGGTGCCGGTAAGTCCACCATGATGAAGGTGCTGACCGGGATCTACGCCCGCGACGCCGGCTCCTTAACGTGGTTAGGAAAAGAGACCACCTTCAACGGACCGAAATCCTCTCAGGAAGCCGGGATCGGTATTATCCACCAGGAACTTAACCTGATCCCCCAGCTGACGATCGCGGAGAATATTTTCCTCGGCCGTGAGTTCGTGAACCGGTTTGGCAAAATCGACTGGAAAACGATGTATGCCGAAGCGGACAAGCTGCTGGCGAAGCTGAATTTACGTTTTAACAGCCAAAAGCTGGTGGGCGATCTGTCGATTGGCGACCAGCAGATGGTTGAAATTGCCAAGGTGCTGAGCTTTGAGTCGAAGGTCATCATCATGGATGAGCCGACGGACGCCCTGACCGACACCGAAACGGCCTCCCTGTTCCGCGTCATCCGCGAGCTGAAATCTCAGGGTCGCGGGATTGTCTATATCTCCCACCGTATGAAAGAGATCTTCGAGATTTGCGACGATGTTACCGTCTTTCGCGACGGGCAGTTTATCGCCGAGCGCGAGGTGGCGAGCCTGGATGAAGACCAGCTGATCGAGATGATGGTCGGCCGTAAGCTGGAAGACCAGTATCCGCGCCTGGATAAAGCGCCGGGCGCCGTGCGCCTGAAGGTCGATAACCTGTGCGGGCCGGGCGTGGAAAATGTCTCCTTCACCCTGCGTCAGGGGGAAATTCTGGGCGTCGCCGGGCTGATGGGCGCCGGGCGCACGGAGCTGATGAAGGTCCTGTACGGCGCGCTGCCGCGCAGCAGCGGTTCCGTCACCCTTGATGGACACGAGGTAGTCACCCGCTCCCCGCAGGATGGCCTGGCAAACGGCATCGTTTATATCTCCGAAGACCGTAAGCGCGATGGCTTAGTCCTCGGCATGTCGGTAAAGGAAAACATGTCGTTGACCGCGCTGCGCTACTTCAGCCGCGCCGGCGGCCAGCTGAAGCATAAAGATGAACAGCAGGCGGTGAGTGATTTCATCCGCTTGTTCAATGTCAAAACGCCATCGATGGAGCAGGCGATCGGCCTGCTCTCCGGCGGTAACCAGCAGAAGGTGGCCATTGCCCGCGGGCTGATGACCCGCCCGAAGGTTCTGATCCTTGATGAGCCTACCCGCGGCGTGGACGTTGGGGCGAAGAAAGAGATCTACCAGCTGATTAACCAGTTTAAAGCCGATGGTCTGAGCATCATTCTGGTCTCTTCGGAGATGCCGGAAGTGTTAGGCATGAGCGATCGCATCATTGTGATGCATGAAGGGCATCTCGGCGGTGAATTTACACGCGAGCAGGCCACCCAGGAAGTATTGATGGCTGCCGCTGTGGGCAAGCTTAACCGTGTGAATCAGGAGTAAAAAAGATGACAACCCAGGCTGCTGCTGGTCGCCGCTATTTCACAAAGGCATGGCTGATGGAGCAAAAATCGCTGATTGCCCTGCTGGTGCTGATAGCGATTGTCTCGACCATGAGCCCCAACTTTTTTACCGTCAATAACCTGTTCAATATCCTGCAGCAGACGTCGGTTAACGCCATTATGGCGGTGGGAATGACGCTGGTTATTCTCACTTCGGGGATCGACCTGTCCGTGGGTTCCCTGCTGGCGCTGACCGGTGCGGTAGCGGCGTCGATTGTCGGCCTTGAGGTTAATGCGCTGGTGGCGATTGCCGGAGCGCTGGCGCTGGGTGCGGCCATCGGTGCGGTGACCGGAGTTATTGTGGCTAAGGGGCGCGTGCAGGCCTTTATCGCCACTCTGGTGATGATGCTGCTGCTGCGCGGCGTGACGATGGTCTACACCAACGGCAGCCCGGTAAATACCGGGTTTACGGATAATGCCGATCTGTTTGGCTGGTTTGGTATCGGCCGCCCGCTGGGGATCCCAACGCCGGTGTGGATTATGGCTATCGTCTTCCTTGCTGCCTGGTACATGCTGCACCACACGCGCCTGGGCCGCTATATCTACGCGCTGGGCGGCAACGAAGCGGCCACGCGTCTGTCCGGTATCAGCGTGAATAAAGTCAAAATCATCGTCTATTCTCTGTGCGGCCTGCTGGCTTCGCTGGCGGGAATTATCGAGGTGGCGCGCCTCTCTTCCGCGCAGCCGACGGCGGGGACCGGCTATGAACTGGATGCCATTGCGGCGGTGGTGCTGGGCGGTACCAGCCTGGCCGGCGGCAAGGGCCGTATCGTCGGTACCCTAATCGGCGCGCTGATCCTCGGCTTCCTGAATAACGGTTTGAACCTATTAGGCGTTTCTTCCTATTACCAGATGATCGTAAAAGCGGTGGTAATTTTGCTGGCGGTGCTGGTAGATAACAAAAAGCAGTAACTAAGAACTCTACAGGACATCTTAACTATGAATATGAAAAAACTGGCGACCCTGGTATCTGCTGTTGCTTTAAGCGCGACCGTGAGCGCAAACGCGATGGCGAAAGATACCATTGCCCTGGTTATCTCGACCCTTAACAACCCGTTCTTTGTCTCCCTGAAAGATGGCGCCCAGAAAGAAGCCGACAAGCTGGGCTACAACCTGGTGGTGCTGGATTCACAAAATAACCCGGCGAAAGAGCTGGCCAACGTGCAGGATTTGACGGTGCGCGGCGCTAAGCTGCTGCTGATCAACCCGACCGACTCTGATGCGGTAGGTAACGCCGTGAAGATGGCTAATCAGGCGAAGATACCGGTTATTACCCTTGACCGTCAGGCGGCGAAAGGCGACGTGATTAGCCATATTGCGTCTGATAACGTGCTCGGCGGTAAAATGGCCGGCGACTATATTGCGAAGAAAGCGGGTGAGAACGCTAAGGTTATTGAGCTGCAGGGTATCGCAGGGACATCCGCGGCGCGCGAGCGTGGCGAAGGATTTAAGCAGGCCGTAGCGGCTCACAAATTTAACGTGCTGGCGAGCCAGCCGGCAGATTTTGACCGTACCAAAGGCCTGAACGTCATGCAGAACCTGCTGACGGCGCATCCGGACGTGCAGGCGGTATTTGCTCAGAACGACGAAATGGCGCTGGGCGCGCTGCGTGCTTTACAAACAGCGGGGAAATCCGATGTGATGGTGGTTGGATTTGACGGCACTCCGGATGGCGAAAAAGCGGTAAATAGTGGCAAACTAGCTGCGACAATCGCCCAGCTGCCTGAGCAGATCGGCGTGAAAGGCGTCGAGACTGCCGATAAAGTGCTGAAGGGTGAAAAAGTGGATGCCAGCTATCCGGTTGAGCTGAAACTGGTCATTAAGCAGTAGTAATATGCGATTCGGACCGGCAACGGTCCGAGGGACAACATAAAAAAGAAAAGCAGGGCATGCGCCACCGGAGTCCGGTGGCGCGCTTTACCGGGAACTCAAATGATGAAAACCGCAGGCAAACTTGTCGTCCTTGGCAGCATCAATGCCGATCACATTCTTAACCTTAAATCTTTCCCGACGCCGGGCGAAACCGTCACCGGCAACCACTATCAGGTGGCTTTCGGCGGTAAAGGCGCCAACCAGGCCGTTGCCGCCGGGCGCAGCGGGGCAAATATTGCGTTTATCGCCTGTACCGGCGATGACGATACCGGCGAGCGCGTTCGCCGCCAGCTGGCGAGCGATAACATCGACATCGCGCCGGTTCGCGCGGTAAAAGATGAATCGACCGGCGTAGCGCTAATCTTTGTTAACGGTGAAGGTGAGAATGTGATCGGCATTCATGCCGGCGCCAATGCCGCTCTTTCTGTCGCCCAGGTTGAGGCTGAGAAGGCGCGGATTGCCGACGCCCAGGCGCTGCTGATGCAGCTGGAGTCGCCGCTGGAGAGCGTGCTGGCTGCGGCTAAAATCGCCCATCAGCATCAAACAACCGTGGTGCTGAATCCGGCGCCGGCGCGCGAGTTGTCGGATGAGCTGCTGGCGCTGGTGGATATCATCACGCCTAACGAAACGGAAGCGGAGAAGCTGACCGGTATTCGCGTAGAAAACGATGACGATGCGGCCAAAGCGGCTAACGCGCTCCATAAGAAAGGCATCGGTACCGTTATTATTACGCTGGGTAGCCGCGGCGTCTGGGTGAGCCACGATGGCGAAGGCCGCCGGGTCCCGGGCTTTAAGGTTCAGGCCATCGATACCATTGCCGCGGGCGATACCTTTAACGGCGCCCTAGTGACCGCCTTACTGGAGGGCACCGGGCTGGCAGAAGCTATCCGCTTTGCCCATGCCGCCGCCGCCATTGCCGTTACCCGCAAAGGCGCTCAGCCTTCAGTGCCGTGGCGAAAAGAAATCGACGAATTTTTACGTCAACAGGGGTAACGCTTGGCTACCATGAAGGATGTGGCCCGCGAGGCGGGCGTTTCCACCTCGACGGTTTCCCACGTCATTAATAAAGATCGTTTCGTCAGCGAGGCGATTACCGCCAAAGTGGACGCGGCGATCAAAAATCTTAACTACGCGCCGTCCGCTCTGGCGCGTAGCCTCAAGTTAAACCAAACCCGTACCATCGGTATGCTCATCACTGCCAGTACCAACCCGTTTTATTCTGAGCTGGTGCGCGGCGTGGAGCGTAGCTGTTTTGAACGCGGCTATAGCCTGGTGCTGTGCAATACGGAAGGTGATGAGCAGCGCATGAACAGTAATCTGGAAACGCTAATGCAAAAGCGCGTCGATGGTTTACTGCTGCTCTGTACCGAGACGCATCAGCCTTCGCCAGAAATTATGCAGCGCTATCCTTCGGTTCCAACGGTGATGATGGACTGGGCGCCGTTTGATGGCGACAGCGATCTGATTCAGGATAACTCGCTGCTGGGGGGCGATATGGCGACCCAGTACCTGATAGACCAGGGGTATACCCGGATTGCCTGTATCGCCGGCCCGCTGGATAAAACGCCGTCGCGGCTGCGCCTGGAGGGCTATCACGCCGCGATGTCCCGCGCCGGGCTGGAAGTGGCTGAGGGATACGTGATTACCAGCGACTTTGAATTTGGCGGTGGATTCAGTGCGATGCAGGAGCTGCTGACCTTATCGGAACGCCCGCAGGCGGTATTTGTCGGCAACGACGCTATGGCCTTTGGGGCGTATCAGTCGCTCTATCAGGCCGGGCTGCGAATTCCGCAGGATATGGCGCTGGTGGGCTATGACGATATTGAGCTGGCCCGCTATATGACGCCACCGCTGACGACTATCCATCAGCCGAAGGATGAGCTGGGTGAGCTGGCGATTGATGTGCTGATCCACCGGATGGCCGATCCCGGACAGCAGCAGCAGCGCGTGCAGCTCACGCCCGAGCTTATCGTTCGCGGTTCAGCTTAACGTTTGTGCCGTTCCTTTATCAGGTTACGGCCATCCTTCGCCTTTAACAGCATAAACACCAGCGCGGACACGACGGTGATCGCGCCCATCGTAATAAAGGTGTAGTGAAACTGCTCCACGGTATTGGCGCTGTCAAACCCTTCATAAAAGCGCAGTACCGCAGCGCTAATCGCCACCCCGAGGCTGATCGATAGCTGCTGAGTGACCGCCAGCAGGCTGTTGCCGCTGCTGGCATTATCATCGGTCAGATCGGCAAGCGTAATGGTGTTCATTGAGGTGAACTGAGTGGACATCGCCATCCCCAGAACAAACAGCGGCAGCAGCAGCATCCAGACGGGCATCGCGGGCGACTGGAACGAGAACTGGGCGATCATCAGGCCGATAAATATCGTTATCCCTACCAGCGTTTTCCGGTAGCCGAGCCAGCGTAGAATCTGCGTGACGGTGGATTTTGCGATAATAGAACCGACGGCGGTCGGCGCAATCATGCAGCCGGCGATAATCGCCGGATAGCCAAAACCGACCTGCAGCATCAGCGGCATCAGGAACGGCACGCACCCCGTACCCAGACGCGTTGCCAGATTGCCGGCGATACCCACTGAAAAGGTTCGGGTCTTAAATAAAGAAAGCGAGATCAGCGGGGTTGGATGGCGGCGGGCATGGCGGATATAGGCCAGCAGCAAAAGGACGCTAAGGGCGATAATCGTCAGCGCGATCCAGGTGGCGACGATTTTCTCGCCAAACAATTCGATGCCGCTGGAAAACAGTACCAGGCTCAACCCAAAGAGCAAAAATCCGCTGGTATCGAAGCGACGGCGTGGGGTAGTGAAGTCCGGCATGCATTTACGCGCGTAAAGGATGCCAATAATGCCAATGGGAATATTGATCAGGAAAATCCAGTGCCAGCTGGCCCAGGTAACCAGCACGCCGCCGAGAACGGGCCCAAGAATAGGGCCGACCAGCCCCGGCATCGTCACGAAGTTCAGCACCGGCAGCAGCTCGCTGCGCGGATAGGCTCGCAATAATGCCAGCCGCGCGACCGGCATCATCATCGCGCCGCCAATCCCCTGAATGACGCGAAAGATGACCAGCTCCATCAGGGAGCTGGAAAGCGCGCAGGCGAGGGAGCCGAGCGTAAACAGGCCAACGGCAATAATAAACACTTTACGCGTGCCGAAGCGGTCGGCTAGCCACCCGCTGACCGGAATGAGCATCGCCACCGTTAGCGTATAGCTGATGATCGCGGATTGCATTGCCAGTGGCGAACGGTTGAGGCTATGGGCTATTGCCGGAAGGGCGGTATTCAGAATGGTGGCGTCCAGCGCCTGCATAAAAAAGGCCATTGCCGCAATCCACGGCAGTCCGGCCATACTACGCCCTTTCTTCTCGGTCATGCGGAGCCCTTTATTTACCTGAATGGTTTGGTGCGCTCAGCAGAGCCTGGCAGGCGCTGAGCGCTTGCGGGCCGTCGCTGTTCAGAATCGCGTCGACAATTGCCTGATGGAGATCCAGCTTCACCACTTCATTCTGGGTAATAGAAGTGAAGTACGTGTGATAGACCGAATGGAATAGCGAGGCGAAAGAGATAAGGAAGGGATTACCGCTCATTTCATAGATGTGTTCATGCCAGGCCATATCGACTTCAATCCAGCGTTCACGCTGGAAGCGCCTTTTCAGCTCGCCCATCTCTTCCATTAAGCTATTGAGCTGCGCTTTCTGCTCCGCGCTGCCCAGGGTGGCGGCCAGGAAGCAGGCCTGCGGCTCGAGGCTGCTGCGCATGACGAGGAAATGGGTCACCACCTCTTCGAAGTTATCTTCCGTTAACCACCAGGAGAGCAGCTCTTTATCGAGAAAGTTCCAGCTACTGCGTGGCATAACCCGGGTACCGATGCGCGGGCGCGGCAACAGCATACCTTTCGCTGTCAGCGTCTTGACCGCCTCTCGTACCGCCGTTCGGCTCACGCCGAATTGCTCGCCCAGCTCCATTTCACCGGGGAGAATGCTTTCCGGCTGATATTCGCCGGTCAGAATTTTTTGGGCCAGTTTCTCCGCCAATACCCAGGAGATGTTTTTTTGTGCCGCCAGTTGCTGTGCGCTTAAAGACATAAATGCCGTTCCTTTCTCTTTTTTACTCTATCAGTATGCCACCTGGTGGGGCGTTTCGTTGTTTAAAACGGCAAATCGCCGGTTTTTTGCCACTCCCTGGCCCGTTTTGGTGAAAAAAGAGACGGTTGAAAAGTTTTTTGAAAACAGGACTTGTCAACGTCAGAGAACTCCCTATAATGCGCCTCCACTGACACGGAACAACGGCCAGCACGCCGCCGGGTCAGCAGGCTTCAGCGCTGAATATCAGCCGCGAAAGCCGACGGAGAAAAGCAAAATAAACGCTTGACTCTGAATGAGGAAAACGTAATATACGGGACCTCGCGACAGAGCGCTAAAGCGCGTCGCAGCTGCTCTTTAACAATTTATCAGACAATCTGTGTGGGCACTCAAAGTGACATGGATTCTTAACGTCCTCGGACGAAAAATGAATACCAAGTCTCAGTGAGTGAACATACGTAATTCATTACGAAGTTCTTTTCTTTAGAAATAAAGAAGCACGAGCATCAAACTTAAATTGAAGAGTTTGATCATGGCTCAGATTGAACGCTGGCGGCAGGCCTAACACATGCAAGTCGAGCGGTAGCACAGAGAGCTTGCTCTCGGGTGACGAGCGGCGGACGGGTGAGTAATGTCTGGGAAACTGCCTGATGGAGGGGGATAACTACTGGAAACGGTAGCTAATACCGCATAACGTCGCAAGACCAAAGTGGGGGACCTTCGGGCCTCATGCCATCAGATG
>NZ_JANQCE010000038.1:0-295 GCF_042055345.1 Klebsiella sp. C349492 | reverse complement strand
TTGCACAGTAATATCAGACATTCTTCATTCTCCAGTTAACGGGAATTCGTTTTCTTAAAATATTCTTCTCGGTCAGTCTCCAGCAGAAATATCGGTTTGCTTTCTACTGGTTCGGCATCAATAAACAGGCTACCAAAATCAGGGCGTGACTCGCCGGGCAGAGTTCCTCTGGCTTCGGCCTCGATTTCATCACGCTGCTCGTCGATACGCTGCAGGCGGCGCTGACGGCGTTTCTCCTGCAGGGTCTCCATTTTGCTAACCGGCATAGCGGCGCGTTTATTGCCGCCAAATATCG
>NZ_JANQCE010000037.1:0-318 GCF_042055345.1 Klebsiella sp. C349492 | reverse complement strand
CGTAAGCGCGCCCCTGGCAGGATTACGCCATTTTTAACTACGGTTTAATTTCGGTTTAAATCAGTTGCTGGGTGTTAATGAATCAACGTTAACAAAATACGGCGCAACATTGATTTCTACCACCGTGTCCGATTTAAAATCCCTGGCGATATCAACCGTTCTAACCGGTTGTCCGCCACGTAATGCACGGCACGGCTGATAGATAAACGTACTGCCGATTTTATGCTGCTGATTAAACAGCCTGGCTTTAGAACCCATATCACACCGCCGCAATATCAATTGGGATACTGGTCATTTTCCCCTCGGCATCCTTTTTCA
>NZ_JANQCE010000036.1:0-360 GCF_042055345.1 Klebsiella sp. C349492 | reverse complement strand
GGTGGGCGACTTTCATATCCAAAGACTTACCATCGGCGATCCATACGCCATTTACCGGCATTTGCGACCAGTCGCGCGTGACGTAAGTTTCATAGGCCAGCTTGGCGGAGCCACTGACGCGCCCGTTGGCACGCTCCCGGCGCGGCAATTTCACCATAGCCCGCCGAACGGCATCGTAAGACGGGCAAGCGTCGGCGATAGCAGGCTGATCGCTGTATGTCAGTTGCCATTCCTGGCAGAAACTCGCGTAGGCTTCCCGCAACGATGGCCCATTCAGGCTGCGCCAGTGAGCCAGAAACATCGGCAACCATTTAATCTGCTCCGGCTTTTTGGCCTTAAGGTGGCCAGGTGCCAGCATGG
>NZ_JANQCE010000035.1:0-373 GCF_042055345.1 Klebsiella sp. C349492 | reverse complement strand
GCCATATGACCCCAGCCGAATACCGCCGCGCGGTGTTAGAGACTGAGGGGGATGAAATTGAATACCTAACGGATGTTGAGCTGCATGAAATGTTCATGCCGGAAGAAATACGCTCCGCCAGCCGTGGTTATGTCAGCCTGCTGAATAATGATTATTTCTCGCAAGACCTGATAAATGTGGACGGGGAAAAGGTGCGTGTGGCGTTCGATATTCACGACGCATCACAGGTCATTATTCGCCGGATGGATGGCTCCTATGTCTGCACCGCGATATTTGGCGGCAATAAACGCGCCGCTATGCCGGTTAGCAAAATGGAGACCCTGCAGGAGAAACGCCGTCAGCGCCGCCTGCAGCGTATCGACGAGCAGCGTGA
>NZ_JANQCE010000034.1:0-409 GCF_042055345.1 Klebsiella sp. C349492 | reverse complement strand
GTATAAAAGGAGGAACTGACTTTAAATCCGTCGGTGCATTGATCGTTTTGGCTCTTGGTCGTTTTAATACTGAACGTTTTCGACATTGTGTGGCGACGTATATCCAGCAAATTAAATTTACCAAAATCAATCACCTGTGTTTCCGGTGAAATGGAAAAATTGACGCTGCAATCCAGCACGCGAATGTTTTCCAGACCAGTAATATGATATTTCAGGTTTTGGGCAGTAGGGTCTTCGTTAACGCTACCGGCACCGTCAAATTGCACGACGATATAGTCGCTAAGCGTACTTTGATAATCATGCGGCGGCATTTCTCGTATTTTGACGTATAACCGCATGCGAGCGAGAAAGGTACGCGACATATGAATATTAGCGGGATCGCCCGAGCAAATTTTGTTCTGCCATCCCA
>NZ_JANQCE010000033.1:0-420 GCF_042055345.1 Klebsiella sp. C349492 | reverse complement strand
TTTCTGCTGGAGACTGACCGAGAAGAATATTTTAAGAAAACGAATTCCCGTTAACTGGAGAATGAAGAATGTCTGATATTACTGTGCAACTTGAAGAGTTAATGAACCGCAAGGGCTATACACAAAGTCACGTTGCCCGCGCCATCGGTAAAAGCCCTGCGGCCATTAGCACTTTCCTGAGCGGTAAATATAACGGCGATATAAAAACGCTGCAATCATTGTTGCAGGGCTTTATTCAGCGTGAGTCTGATAAAGACCGTCTGCATCATTTGAAAATTGATTTTGTGCCGACCGTCACCGCGAAAAGTGGGCTTGAGGTCATTCGCATGGCGCATCTTGAAAATGACATCAACGTTATTTATGGCGCCGCTGGCCTGGGCAAAACGATGATGCTCAAGGAATATGCCAACCGCTATCGCG
>NZ_JANQCE010000032.1:0-427 GCF_042055345.1 Klebsiella sp. C349492 | reverse complement strand
CATATCACCTTACCGACGCTTATCGCAGATTAGCACGTCCTTCATCGCCTCTGACTGCCAGGGCATCCACCGTGTACGCTTAGTCGCTTAACCTCACAACCCGAAGCTGTTTCGTAAAACAGTCCGCATTGCGAAAATTTGAGAGACTCGAACACACCGTTTTTCCTTTCTTATTACGGAGAAAGGAAACAGTGTGTCGTTTCAATTTTCAGCTTGATCCAGATTTTTAAAGAGCAAAATTTCACAATGCACTTAACAGTACATTTTGAAATTTATCATTCATCAGACAATCTGTGTGGACACTACAAAGGCAGGTTCTTCAGGTAAGGAGGTGATCCAACCGCAGGTTCCCCTACGGTTACCTTGTTACGACTTCACCCCAGTCATGAATCACAAAGTGGTAAGCGCCCTCCCGAAGGTTAAGCTA
>NZ_JANQCE010000031.1:0-432 GCF_042055345.1 Klebsiella sp. C349492 | reverse complement strand
CCCCATATCCACACCAGAAGCGCCCTGATCGATAGCCTGCCAGCACATTTCCAGCGCCTCGCGCTCCGGTAATTTTTTACCGCCAGCAATAACAATGGGTACCGGACATCCGGCAACAATCCGTTCAAAACCTTTTTCGACATAATAGGTTTTGATAATTTGCGCCCCCATTTCAGCGGCGATTCGAGTCGCGAGCGAGAAATAACGCTGATCGCGCACCATATCTTTGCCCACGCCAGTCACGGCCATGGTCGGCATTCCCACTTTCATTCCGGCATCAACCAGCTGAATAATATTTTTGATCGACTGATGTTCATATTCGCTGCCGATATAAACCTGCGCCGCCACCGCGCAACTGTTCAGGCGCACGGCGTCATCCATCGATAACGCCACGGCTTCATTACTTAATTCCGCCAGAATAGAGTTCGCACC
>NZ_JANQCE010000030.1:0-442 GCF_042055345.1 Klebsiella sp. C349492 | reverse complement strand
TCCACATATGAGCCCAGCGGGATTTCTCGCATAAACGCAATTTCATGCGACATATGAATTGAGCAATCCGGTGTATAGCGTTTCATTCCGCCACCTCCGGTACTTTCCTGCTGATAGAGCAAAAAGCGGCACGAGCACGGCACCAGTCACTATTAATTGGGTTTTTGGCGAGTTCGGCAGCAACAAGCCATACCTGGCCAGCATTAACTAATTCATTACTTCGTTCTAATTGGCATGCACGCTCACTGAGCGATTTAAAATCATCAGTGGGTTTGACACCCAATTCATAAATATCAATATTGGCAATAGGCACACTAATGGCTGAATCTTTGCCGATATAACGGTACGTGCGTTTATTCCCACGCCATGACGTTTCAATCCATCCGCTCTTGATACCGTAGCTCAACAACGCGCTGACAGTCTTAACATCGCCGCCGATGAC